>NZ_CP136921.1:1243500-1849000 GCF_033100095.1 Diaphorobacter limosus
TGAGAACTACATGCCGCCCGAGGCACAGCACGCGGTTGACGAGGCCCAGAAGACCATCAAGACGCTGCAGTAACCATGATTCCAGAACTAGGGCATTTCTCGCTCATCCTTTCCCTTTTCGTGGCACTGGTGCTGGGGCTGTTGAGCCTCATCGGCGCTCACCAGGGGCGCCGTGACTGGGTTGTGCTGGCACGGCCCGCAACGCAGGCGCTGTGGCTGCTCACGGCCCTTGCCTATGGCTGCCTGACCTACGCCTTCTACAGCAACGACTTCTCGGTCGTGTATGTGGTGCAGCATTCCAACTCCCAACTGCCGGACATCTACCGCATCGCCGGCGTCTGGGGCGGGCATGAGGGTTCGCTGCTGCTGTGGCATTTCATGCTGACCAGCTGGATGCTGGCGGTGTCGCTGTTCTCGCGCCAGTTGCCCGATGCCATGGTGGCGCGGGTGCTGGGTGTGCTCGGCCTGGTGGCGGTGGGTTTCCTGGTGTTCATGCTGTTCACCTCCAACCCCTTCCTGCGGCTGGCCGACGCGCCCGCCGACGGGCGTGACCTGAACCCGCTGCTGCAAGACCCGGGCCTGGTGTTCCACCCGCCCATGCTCTACATGGGTTACGTCGGCCTGGCCATTCCCTTCGCCTTTGCCATCGCCGCGCTGCTCAATGGCCGTCTGGACGCCGCCTGGGCGCGCTGGTCGCGCCCCTGGGCCACGGCGGCCTGGATTTTCCTCACGCTGGGCATAGCCCTGGGTTCCTGGTGGGCCTACTACGAGCTGGGCTGGGGCGGCTGGTGGTTCTGGGATCCGGTGGAGAACGCCTCCTTCCTGCCCTGGCTGGTGAGTGCGGCGCTGATCCACTCCCTGGCGGTGACGGAAAAGCGCGGCCTGTTTCGCAACTGGACCATCGTGCTGGCGATCACGGCCTTCTCGTTGAGCCTGCTGGGCACCTTCCTGGTGCGTTCGGGGGTGCTGACCTCGGTGCATGCCTTCGCCACGGATCCGCGACGCGGCGTGTTCATCCTGATCTTCCTGTGCGTCGTGGTGGGCGGCTCGCTCACGCTGTTTGCCATGCGCGCGGGCAAGGTGCGCTCGGGAGGCACGTTCACGCTGATGTCGCGCGAGACCTTTTTGCTGTTCAACAACGTGCTGCTGACCACCGCCGCGGCCTCGGTTTTGCTGGGCACGCTGTATCCGCTGATCGTGGATGCGCTCAACCTGGGCAAGCTTTCCGTGGGCCCGCCCTACTTCAATGCTGTCTTCGTGCCCATCATGGTGCCGGTGCTGCTGTTCATGGTGGTGGGCACCGCTGCGCGCTGGAAAAGCGACGACCTCATGGATCTGGCGCGCAAACTTGGCATCAGCGCCCTGGCGGCTCTGGTGCTGGGCTGCAGCCTGCCGCTGCTGGCCGGCCCCTGGTCGGCCCCGGCGGCGCTGGGCCTGAGCCTGGCGCTGTGGATCGTTCTGTCCTCGCTGCAGCAGATCTACCGGCAGTTGCGCGGCACGGCCAACTGGCGCGCCACGCCCTGGTCCTTCTGGGGCATGCACATGGCGCATATCGGTATCGCCGTCAGCGTGATTGGCGTGACCATGGTCACGAGCTACGAAACCGAGAAAGACGTGCGCATGGGCCTGGGCGACACCGTCGCCGTGGGCGGCTACACCTTCAGGCTCACGGGCATCCGCGAGGCCGAGGGCCCGAACTACCGCGCCGATGTCGGCGATGTACAGCTGATGCGTGACGGCCAGCTGCTGCGCACGCTGCACCCCGAAAAGCGCACCTATTTCTCCTCTGCCATGCCCATGACCGAAGCGGCCATTGACACCGGCCTGACGCGCGACGTCTATGTATCGCTGGGCGAGCGCCTGGAGGGCGGCGAGCACCCCGCCTGGGCCGTGCGCGTGTACTACAAGCCCTTTGTCAGCTGGATCTGGGGCGGCGGTCTGCTGATGGCCCTGGGCGGCACGCTGGCGGCGCTGGATCGCCGTTACCGCAGCAAGCGCGTCCGCGCCACCGCGGGCGCCGGCATCGGAGGAGCCACGGCATGAAGAAAAAGGCTCTCATCCCGCTGGCCCTGTTTCTGGTGCTGGCGGTGTTTCTGGCGATTGGCCTGACACGCGACCCCCGGGTCGTGCCCTCGCCACTGATCGGCAAGGACGCACCCCAGTTCACGGCCCCCGTCCTAGCCAGCCCCGAGAAAACCTTTGCCCTGCAGGACATGCGCGGCAAGGTCTGGCTGCTCAACGTCTGGGCGTCCTGGTGCACGGCCTGCTTGCAGGAGCACCCGGTGCTGGTGGACTACGCCAGGCGCAAGGACATCCCCCTCGTCGGCCTGGCCTATAAGGACAAGCCGGCCGACAGCATCAAGTGGCTGCAGCGCAAGGGTGACCCCTACGACTTCACGGTTGTAGACCAGGACGGCCGCATCGGCATCGACTTCGGGGTCTACGGCGTGCCCGAGACCTTTCTGATCGACCAGGCCGGCAAGATCCGCTTCAAGCAGATCGGCCCGGTGACCGTGGAGGCTCTGGAGAAGCAAATCCTGCCCCTGATCCGGGAGCTGCAGAAATGAGACTCTGGTTCGCCCTGCTGCTGGCGCTGCAATGCGCCCTTGCCGGCCTTGCCGCGCAGGCCAACGAAGCCCAGCCCCTGGCCGAAGACCCGGTGGTGGAAAAGCGCATGGTCGCCATCTCCGCGGAGCTGCGCTGCCTGGTGTGCCAGAACGAATCGCTGGCCGGCTCGCGCGCCGACCTGGCGCTGGACTTGAAGCGCGAGATCCGCGGCCTGATCAAGGCCGGCAAGAGCGATGCCGAGATCATGGACTTCATGGTCAGCCGCTACGGCGACTTCGTGCGCTACCGCCCGCCCGTCAACCCCGTCACCTGGCTGCTGTGGTTCGGCCCCTTCGTGCTGCTGGCAGGCGCTGCATACGGCCTGGTACGCATGGTGCGCGGCAACCAGCGCAGCAACGCCGCAACACCCACACTCGACGAGGCCCAGCGCGCCAAGGCGCAGTCTCTTCTCCAGGACACCGACAAGCTCCCATGACCATCTTCATTGCCATCATTGCGGCCCTGACCCTGCTGGCCGTGCTGGCGCTGGTACGCCCCTTGCTGCGGCCCAGGTCATACGAAAGTGTTTCCAGCCAGCGCCTGAACGCCACCATCTACAAGGATCAGCTCGCCGCGCTCGACCGCGACCTGGCCAGCGGCGCCATCAACCCCGCCGACCATGAGACCACGCGCGACGAGCTGCAATTGCGTTTGCTCGACGACACCGCCGCGCCCGACGCACCCGCCGGCAACCCTGGCACAGGCTTCTGGAGCGGGCGCCGCACGGCGGCCCTGATCGCCGTCCTGCTGCCACTGCTCTCCGTGGGCACGTACCGCTGGATCGGTGACCCGGCGGCACTCACCCCTGGCGCGACGCAGGAGGCCGCGCGGCTGCAGATCACGCAAATGGTCGAGTCGCTCGAAGCCAAGCTCAAGGCCGAGCCCAACAACCCGCAGGGCTGGGCCATGCTGGCGCGCTCGTACAAGGTCATGGGCCGCCTGGATGAGGCCGAGCAGGCCTACGAGAAGGCCACCGACGCCATTCGCACCCACCCCGACCTGCTGGTGGACTTTGCCGAACTGCTGGCCATGAAGGCCCAGCACCGCATGGACGGCCGTCCCGAAGAGCTGGTGCGTCAGGCGCTGGCCATAGACCCCGAGCATCCCAGCGCGCTGATGATGTCCGGCGTCGTGGCCTACCAGCGCAGCGACTTCGACGGCGCCGTCCGGGACTGGGAAAAGCTCCTGGCCCTGCTGGAACCCGGCTCGGAGGACGCGAAGATGACCCAGGAGAACCTGGACGACGCGCGCGCCCAGAGCGCCTTGACCAAGGCACAAAAGAACCGCCCCTGAGCCCGGCACACCAAAGTCTTTCAACCCGGCCCACGGAACGCCAGCCACCCCGCATCCCCCCATAGTCACCAGCCCATGAACACCCACTGCCCCGACCACCCTGCCCCGCGCACCCTGCCCCTTCTTGTGTCGCTCGCCTGCCTGGGCATGCTGGGCGCTGCGCAGGCGCAGCCAGGGCCGCAGGCCCATGCCACGCTGCCGACGGTGGTGGTCAGCAGCACCCAGAACAACCTGCTGGCCGACGACCTGCCGCTGAGCGCCGACGTCATCGAGGGCCAGAACCTGAGCGACCAGCAGACCCGCACCCTGCGCCAGGCGCTGCAGGATCTGCCCAACACCTCGGTGCGCAGCTCGCCCACGCGCCTGGCCGTCAGCGCCGGCTCGGCGGCGTTTGCGCGCGACGGCAACATGGGCATCAACATCCGCGGCCTGGGCGGCAACCGGGTGTTGATGACGGTGGACGGCATACGCATGCCGCGCAGCTATGTGTCGCGCGCCGCCATGTTCGACCGCGAATACCTGTCGCTGGAGCTGTTCAAGCGCGTGGACGTGATCCGCGGCCCGGCCTCGGCACAGTACGGTGGCGATGGCATGGCCGGCGTGGTGAACTTCGTCACGCACGACCCGATGGACTTTCTCAAGACCGAGGAAGGCCAGGCGCCCAGGACCCTGGGCGGGCGCGTGGCCGCGGGCTGGAGCGAGGACGACCATGGCTACTACGCCGCCGGCACCGTTGCCGCCAAGGCCAGCGACAGCCTGCAGTGGATGCTGACGGCCACGGGCCGCCAGTCCCACGCACTGGACAACATGGGCAGCAACGACGCGCCCAATAGCACCCGCACCCGCCCAGACCCCACGGACAACCGCGACGCATCGGTGCTCGGCAAGGTGGTGCTGCGCCCGAGCAAGCTGCAGCGCCATGTCTTCACCTTCGAGCACACGCGCAAGACATCGGACATCGACCTGCTCTCCAGCCGCGCCGCCGGCGCGCCGGCCAGGCCCACCGATGTCCTCGATGAGTACGCCGACACACGCATCGAGCGCGACCGCCTGACCTGGGACGCGCGCTTTGGCGTCAACACCGACTGGGCCGACCACCTGCGCACGGTGGTGGCCATGCAGGACTCCAGCTCCCGCCGAGTGGGTAACAGCTTTTTGCGCAACGGCGTACACCGGGTGCGCGACAACAGCTACAAAGAGCATAGCTGGCAACTGGGTCTTCAGGCCGACAAGGTGCTGCGCCACGGCGACTGGTCACACCGCATCGTCTACGGCCTGGACCATGTGCGCAGCAAGATCACCAACCTGTACGACGGCCAGGCGCCGCTGCCGCCCGAGAGCTTCCCGCTCAAGCGCTTTCCGGACACGCGCCAGACCAGCAGCGGGCTGTATGTACAGGATGAGACGGTGTATGGCGACTGGACCATCACGCCCGGGTTGCGCATAGACCACTTCGCCATCGACGTGACCAGCCAGAACCTGTACTACCCGCCTGCCCCCCAGCCCGGCAAGTCGCTGTCGGGCTCCGCAGCCCTGCCCAAGCTGGGCGTGCTGTACCGTGCCACGCCCGCATGGAGTGTTTTTGGCCAGTACGCCACGGGCTACCGCGCGCCCGACGCGGGCCAGGTGAATGACCGCTTCGAGGCCGTGGCCCTGGGCGTGACCAACATCATCATCGCCAACCCCGACCTCAAGCCCGAGCGCAGCCGCGGGGTTGAGCTGGGCGTGCGCGGGCGCTTCGACCGCCTGAGCGTGGATCTGGTCGGCTTTGCCAACCGCTACTCCAACCTCATCGAAGACGCCCGCCTGATCCAGAAAACCGCCACGCAGCAGACCTTCCAGGCCGTGAACATCGCGCGCGCGCGCATCCACGGTTTCGAGCTCAAGGGCGGCTACGACTGGGGCAGCGTCGGCCCCGGGCGACTGCACAACACCTTCGCCTATGGCCAGGCACGGGGTACCGACAAGACCACCGACCAGCCGCTGAACTCCATCACCCCGATGCAGATTGCCCTGGGCCTGCGCTACGACACCGCGCCCTGGAGCGTGTACGCCGACCTGCGCCACTACGCGGCCAAGAAGGACAAGGACATCGACCTGGTCTCCATCGGCAACAACAAGGCCGGCACCACCCAATTTGCCACGCCATCTGCCACCACGCTCGACCTGGGTGCGCAATGGCGCATCACCAAGGCCGTGCGCGTCAACCTGGCACTGAACAACCTCACCAACCGCAAATACTGGATCTGGCCCGACGTCTATGGCCAGCCGGCCGCGTCCACCACCATCGACGCCTACACCCAGCCAGGGCGCAACGCGCGCGTATCGCTGGTGGCCGATTTCTGACGTCGCTCCCGGGCATTGGCGCCCAATTGACCCGGGCTACTCGGACATGACAAAGCGGTAGCCCACGCCGGCTTCGGTCAGCAGGTGGCGCGGGCGCGACGGGTCGGCCTCGATCTTCTTACGCAGATTGGCCATGTGCACGCGCACATAGTGGCTGTCCTCGCTGTGGCCCGGGCCCCAGATGGCCTGCAGCAGTTGCAAATGCGTCAGCACGCGGCCGCCATGCTGCGCCAGATGCACCAGCAGGCGGTATTCGATGGGTGTCAGGTGCAGTGCGTCGCCGGCGTGGGTGACGCTGCGCTTGACCAGATCCACCACCACGTCGCCAAACGCAATCTGCGGCGCGCCATCGGCGGTGCGATCCTGCCAGCGGCGCAGCTGCGCGCGCACGCGCGCCAGCAGCTCGCCGGCGCCAAAGGGCTTGACCAGGTAGTCGTCGGCCCCGGCGTCCAGGGCAGCGATCTTGTCCTCTTCGCTGCTGCGCGCCGACAGCACGATCACCGGCGCCTGTGACCAGGCGCGCAGGTCGCGGATCAGGTCGATGCCGTCGCCATCGGGCAGGCCCAGGTCCAGCACCAGCATGTCGGGGCGGCGCGTGCCGGCCTCGATCAGGCCGCGCTCAAGGCTGGCGGCCTCGAACACCTCGTAGCCCTCGGCGGCCAGGGTCAGGCGCACGAAGCGGCGGATATTGGCCTCGTCCTCGACGATCAGGATGCGTGGTTCGTTCAAGGCATCGCATTGTCGGGCAGCACTGCCGCCTGGCTGCCATCGTCCTGCGGCGGCTCGCCGCGCGGCAAGGTGATGACGAAGCGCGCGCCCGCCACGCGCCCATCGACGATGCGGTTCTCGCCATGCATGCGGCCGCCGTGGGCCTGCACGATGGCGCGGCAGATCGCCAGGCCCACGCCGGGCGCGGCCGCCTCCTTGCTGCCGCGCTCAAACTTTTCAAACACCGCCTCCTCCCTGCCGGGCGGCAGGCCGGGGCCCTCGTCGTCCACGGTGATGCGCACGGCCTCGCCCTGCAGTTCGGCGGCAATCTGTAGCGGCGTGGCCGCCGGCGTGTACTTGACGGCGTTTTCCAGCAGGTTCACCAGCACGCACTCGAACTGGGCCGCGTCCAGGTGCAGCAGCGGCACCTCGGGGGCCAGGCGCACCGCCACGTCGCGGCCCTGCAAACTCGGCGCGCAGGCCGGCGGTGAGCTGCCCAATCACCAGCGCCACCACCAGCATCACGGCAAAGGTGATGAGGTATTGCACGTCGCTGACGTTGAAGGACATGCGCGGCGGCACGAAGAAAAAGTCGAACATGGCCACGCCCAGCAGCGCCGCCAGCGTGGCCGGCCCGCGTCCAAAGAGCAGCGCCACGCCCACCACCGACAGCAGGAACAGCATGACGATGTTGGTCAGCTCCAGCACGCCGTGCAGCGCCCCGGCCAGCAGCGCCGCCAGGGCGCAGGCACCGGTGGCGGCGAGGTAACCCGGCCAGTACGGCTTCTTGGCCCGCGCGTCGGCAGGGCGCTGGCGCCCATGCGCTTTGGGGGGCAGCGGCACCTGCAACACATCCATGTCCGGGGTCAGGTCGGCCAGGCGCTCGGTCATCGACAGGCGCCAGCGCCTGCGCCCCTGGCGCCGGCCCAGCACCAGGCGCGAGAGGTTGTGTTCGCGCGCATAGCGCACCAGCGCCTGCGCCACGCCTATGCCCGTGGGCGTGGCCGTACGCGCGCCCAGGTCTTGCGCCAGTTTCAGCGCGCGCAGCGCCTGCTGGCGCGCCGCCGGATCGACCCGCTGCTGCGCCGGCGCATCGACGAACACCGCATGCCAGGGCAGATCGGACTGCGTGGCCAGGCGCGCCGTGCTGCGCACCACCGCCTCGCCGCCTTCACCCGGGCCGATGCAGGCCAGCAGCGCATCGCGCGTGGCCCATACCGGCTGGCCCAGCGCGCCGCCCTGGGCCGCGCGGCGCCAGTCCTGCATCTGCGTGTCCACCCGGTCGGCGGTGCGGCGCAGCGCCAGCTCGCGCAGCGCGATCAGGTTGCCCTTGCGAAAGAAATTGGCCGCCGCCTGCTGCGCCTGCTCCGGCACATAGACCTTGCCCGCGGCCAGCCGCGCCAGCAGCTCATCGGGCGGCAGATCCACCACCACCTCCTCCTCGGCGGCGTCGAACAGGGTGTCGGGCACCGTCTCCCAGACGCGCACGCCGGTGATGCCGCCAACCACGTCGTTCAGGCCCTCCAGGTGCTGCACGTTCATCGTGCTCCAGACGTCGATGCCGGCGGCGAGCAGATCCTGCACGTCCTGCCAGCGCTTGGGGTGGCGCGAGCCCGGGGCATTGCTGTGCGCCAGTTCGTCGAGCAGCACCAGCGGCGGCTCGGCCTGGACCCCACTCGCCCCACCCGCGTGGGCAGCGCCAAAGGCCAGCGCCGCGTCCAGGTCGAACTCCTTGAGCACGCGATCGCGGTAGGGCACCTCCTTGAGCGCCAACAGCGGCAGACCGGCCAGCAGCGCCTCGGTCTCGGCGCGACCATGGGTTTCCACCAGGCCGACGACCAGGCTGCTCCCCTGCGCCCGCGCCGCGTGGGCGGCGCTGAGCATGGCGTAGGTCTTGCCCACACCGGCCGATGCGCCAAAGAAAATCTTCAAACGCCCGCGCCGCGCCTGCGCCTCCTGCTGCTGCACGCGCGCCAGCAGTGCGTCGGGGTCGGGGCGCAGGTCGTCGGCGTCAACGGGGTGGGTGCTGGTCATGGTCTATGGTATGCGCGACTTCATTGCCTGCGCGGGCATCGCTGCGCCTGCGCACCAGCCAACGCGCCAGCGCCAGCGGCAGCACGACCACCGCCAGCGCCAATGCGGCGGCCAGCATGTCACGCCAGCTCTGCATATCCATGGCACGCTCCTTTTCACTATTTGTTTAATAGCTGCTTGCGCTTGCTACACAAGGCCTAGAGCCAAAAAAAGCACATCAATCAGCTTGATGCCGACAAAGGGCACGGCCAGCCCGCCCAGGCCATAGAGCAACAGGTTGCGCCGCAACAGCGCCGCCGCGCCCACGGCGTGGTACTTCACGCCCTTGAGCGCCAGCGGGATCAGAAAGACGATGATCAGCGCGTTGAAGATCACCGCCGACAGAATCGCCGAGGACGGGCTGGCCAGCCCCATGACGTTGAGCGCGGCCAGCTGCGGGTAGGTGCCGATGAAGGCCGCCGGGATGATGGCGAAGTACTTGGCGACGTCGTTGGCGATGCTGAAGGTGGTGAGCGAGCCGCGCGTCATCAGCATCAGCTTGCCGGTCTCGACGATCTCGATCAGCTTGGTGGGGTTGCTGTCCAGGTCCACCATGTTGCCGGCCTCTTTTGCCGCCTGGGTGCCGGTGTTCATGGCCACGGCCACGTCGGCCTGGGCCAGCGCCGGGGCGTCGTTGGTGCCGTCGCCCGTCATGGCCACCAGCTGGCCGCGCGCCTGGTAGTCGCGGATCAGCGCGAGTTTTGCTTCAGGCGTGGCCTCGGCCAGGAAATCATCGACACCGGCCTCGGCGGCGATGGCCGCGGCGGTGAGGCGGTTGTCGCCGGTGATCATCACCGTCTTGATGCCCATGCGGCGCAGCTCGGCAAAGCGCTCCTTGATGCCGCCCTTGACGATGTCCTTGAGCTCCACCACGCCCAGCGCACGCGCGCCTTCGGCCACCACCAGCGGCGTGGCGCCCCGGCGCGAGACCTCCTCGACGGCCTGTTGCAGCTCGGCCGGAAAACTGCCGCCCAGCGACTCGACATGGCGGCGCACGGCATCAAACGCGCCCTTGCGGATCACGCGCCCGCCCGCCAGATCGACACCGCTCATGCGCGTCTGCGCCGTGAAGTGCACAAACTGCGCGCCCAGCTTTTCCACGTCGCGCTCGCGCAGGTTGAACTTTTACTTGGCCAGCACGACGATGCTGCAGCCCTCGGGCGTTTCGTCGGCCAGCGAGGCGAGTTGCGCCGCATCCGCCAGCTGCTGCTCGCTCACGCCGCGCGCCGGGATGAAGTGGCTGGCCTGGCGGTTGCCCAGGGTGATGGTGCCGGTCTTGTCCAGCAGCAGCACATCCACGTCGCCGGCGGCCTCGACCGCGCGGCCCGAGGTGGCGATCACATTGGCCTGCATCATGCGGCTCATGCCGGCCACGCCGATGGCCGACAGCAGGCCGCCGATGGTCGTCGGTATCAGGCACACCAAGAGCGCCACCAGCACCGTCATGCTGACCACGCTGCCCGTACCGGCCTGGTCCACGGCAAAGCTGGAGTACGGCCACAGCGTGACGATGACCAGCAGGAAGACCAAGGTCAGGCCCACCAGCAGGATGGTGAGCGCGATCTCGTTGGGCGTCTTTTTGCGGCTGGCGTTCTCCACCATGGCGATCATGCGATCGACGAAGGTCTCGCCCGGGTTCGCCGCCACGCGCAGCACGATCCAGTCCGACAGCACGTGCGTGCCGCCGGTCACCGCCGAAAAGTCCCCGCCCGACTCGCGGATCACCGGCGCCGATTCGCCGGTGATGGCCGACTCGTCCACCGATGCCACGCCGTCGATCACCTCGCCGTCGGCCGGGATCACGTCGCCGGCCTCGACCAGCACGATGTCGCCCTTGCGCAGGCTGTCGGCCTCCAGGGGCGTCCAACTCAGCTCGCTGCGTGCGTGCGCGGCTTCGTAGGGGCCGGCCTTGAGCTTCTTCGCCCAGGTCTGTTTTTTCAGCCCACGCAAGGACGCGGCCTGCGCCTTGCTGCGACCCTCGGCCAGCGCCTAGGCAAAGTTGGCGAACAGCACGGTGAACCACAGCCACAGCGCAATCGCCAGGATGAAGCCGGCCGGCGCCTCGCCCGCGCCGCCCAGCGCCTGGATGAACAGCACGCTGGTGAGGATGGAGCCCAGATAGACCACGAACATCACCGGGTTGCGCCACTGCGCCCGGGGGCTGAGCTTGCGCAGCGCATCGCGCAGCGCCTGGCCGGCCAGGTCGCGATCGAACAGCGGCAGCGTTTTCTTGTCGTTCATGTTCACTCCTTGCCGGCCTTGAGGGCATCGAGCGCCAGGTTCAGGCGCAGCACGTTCACGCGCGGCTCGCCCAACAGGCCGAGCACACGCCCTTCGGTGTGCTGCTGCACCAGCTGCTGCGCCCGTGCCACAGCCAGGCCACGCGCCTGAGCCACGCGCGCGGCTTGCAGCTGCGCGTTGGCCAGCGAGATATGGGGGTCAAGCCCCGAGGCCGAGGCCGTCACCGCATCCACCGGCACGCTGGCGTCCTGAGCCAAGCCATTGGCCTGGCGATAAGCGGCCACGCGCTGCTGCACGTTGGCGATCAGCGCCGGATTCGTCGGCCCCTGGTTGCTGCCCAGCGACGCGGCGGCGTTGTAGGGCGCGGCCACGCTCTTGCTGGCGTCCTGCGCATCGGGCGCGGTGGTGGCGCTGGGGCGCGGGTGAAAGTAGGCCGCGCCCTCAAACCATTGGCCGATGAGGGCGGAGCCGACCACCGCGCCGCCGCGCTCGACCAGGCTGCCATTGGCCTGCTGCGGCAGCACCAGCTGCGCCACGCCGGTGGTGGCCAGCGGATAGGCCACGCCGGTGATGAGCAGCACGAACAAGGCGCCGCGCAGGCAAGGCCCCAGCAAGCCCCGCAGCGGCGAGGCCGTGGCCGGCAGCGCTGGGACGGAAAGAGGTACGGTATTCATGAAGCTTCTCCCTGATCGCCTTGCGGACAAGCTAACGTTTTCGATAGCACGCCACGCTTGTGTGGCGCCGGTCTTAACTCCCTCGCCCCCTTGGGGGAGAGGGTGGGGGTGAGGGGGTAATTGGGAGCCGTGCCCACCGCTACCCCCCTCACCCCTGCCCTCTCCCGCCAGCGGGAGAGGGAGAAACAGCCGAAAAGCCATGCTGATGCCGCCGAACACGCTATAAAAAACGAATGCATCCTCAATCCCTGTTCAGGGTTGCAGCATCTGCAGCTGCTCCACCACCGGACCCAAGGCCAGGGCCGGCAAAAAGGTCAGGCCACCCACCACCAGCACCACGAACACCAAGAGGCCCATGAACAGCAGCGTGGCCGTAGGGAAGGTGCCCGGGCCATCAGCCACGGTCTTCTTGGCCGCCAGCGACCCGGCCACGGCCAGCATGGGCAGCAGCGTCAGGTAGCGGCCCACCAGCATGGCCAGGCCTATGGTGGTGTTGAAGAACGGCGTGTTGGCATTCAACCCGGCAAAGGCCGAGCCGTTGTTCGCCGTGCCCGAGGTGTAGGCGTAGAGCACCTCCGAAAAGCCGTGCGCGCCGGGGTTGGCCAGGCTCGCCGCCGTATCCGGCCACAGGCTGGCCAGGGCGGTAAAGCCCAAGATGGAGGCCGGGTGCGCCAGCACCGACAGCATCACCAGCTTGATCTCGCGCGCCTCGATCTTCTTGCCCAAAAATTCGGGCGTGCGGCCGATCATCATGCCGGCCAAAAACACGGTGAGGATGGCGTACTGGATCAGGTTGATGAAGCCCACGCCGTCGCCGCCGAAGACGCAGTTGAGCATCATCTGCGCCAGCGGCACGAAGCCGCCCATGGGCGTGCGCGAGTCGTGCATGGCGTTGACCGAGCCGGTGGTGGCCGCCGTGGTCGTCGCCACGAACAGCGCCGTGTCGGCAATGCCAAAGCGCAGCTCCTTGCCCTCCAGGTTGCCGCCGGGCTGGGCGCTGCTCATGACCTGATCGGCCCCGGCGCGCGCCAGCAGCGGGTTGCCCGCCTGCTCGGCGCCAAAGACCAGCGCCAGAAAGCCGATGAACATCACCAGGAGGGCGCCGAAGAACACCCAACCCTGCTTCCTGCGCGCCAGCATCAGCCCAAAGGTCACCGTCAGCGCCGACGGAATCAGCAGCATGGACAGGATGTGCAGCACATTGCTCAAAGGCGTCGGGTTCTCGAACGGGTGCGCGGCGTTCATGCTGAAGAAACCGCCGCCGTTGGTGCCGATGTGCTTGATGGTCTCGAAGCTGGCCACCGGGCCCAGAATGATTTGCTGCTGCGCGCCTTCGAGCGTGGTCGCCACCACATCGCTGGCCAGGGTCTGCGGCATGCCCTGCCAGACATAGACCAGCGCCATGACAAAGCACAGCGGCAGCATCACGCGCCACAGCACGCGCATGAAGTCCACCCAGTAGTTGCCCATGTCCTGGCTGCTGGCGCGCGCCAGCGCCCGGATGAAGCCGCCCGCTGCCGCCACGCACGCCGTGGCGCCGCAGAACATCAGAAACGTGATGGCCAGCATCTGCGTGGCGTTGGACAGGCTGCCCTCGCCGCCATAGGACTGCCAGTTGGTGTTGGTGATGAAGGAGGCCGCGGTGTTGAAGGCCAGATCGGGCGCCTGCGCCGCGTTGCCCAGATCGTTCAGCGGCAGCCAGCCCTGCAGGCGCAGCAGCAGATAACCCAGCAGCATCATGGCGGCGTTGGACAGCAGCAGCGCCAGGCCGTAGCGCGCCCAGCCCATGCGCTCGGCCAGGTCCACGCCCAGGGCGCGGTAGGACAGGCGCTCCACGGCCCAATGCCCGCTGCCCTCAAAGCAGCGCGCCAGCCAGTGGCCCATGAGCAGCGCCAGCCCGGTCATGAGGGCCAGCACCAGGGTGAATTCGAGGGTGATGAGTTCCATGGCACCCCCTCACAGCCGCCGCAGGGCGAGCACCAGTGCCGCCGTGGCGCAGAAGAACAGGGCCGACAGGCCGATGAACAGAAGGTCTTGCACAGGGCGCCTCCGGTTCAAAAGTTCTCGGGCCGCAGCAAGGCGTAGCCCAGGTACACGAAGAGCCCCAGCGCCAAGGCGCCGGCCAGGGCATGGATCAGGGTCAGGCCGGTCATGCGCCCTCCCCGCGGCCCCGTTGGCAGGGCATTGCATTCGTCATTTCCACCTCCTTCAAGTCAATGAAGGCATCGTAGAAATGGGCGCCTCAAGGCGTGGCAAAGATTCGTGGGGTGGGCATCAAGAAAGTATCAAGAGCCCGAAATCACCGGCGACTGCCAACGGCTCACCGCCACCCCCAGTTGATGCGCCAAGTCCACCAGGGTCTGGCCGACATCCTGCTGCAGCTTCAGCGCCAGCAGGCCATCAGCGCGTGTGCGGCCCTGGTTGATGGCCACCACCGGCAGGCCGCGATCGACTGCCGCCTGCACGAAGCGAAAGCCCGAATACACCATCAGCGACGACCCGGCGACGAGCACGGCGTCGGCTCGCGCCAGCGCCGCATGGGCCGCTTCGACACGCTCGCGCGGCACGTTCTCGCCAAAGAACACCACGTCGGGCTTGAGCAAACCGGTGCCGCATTGCGCGCAATCTGGCACGTCGAAGCCGGAAAAGTCGCGCCCCTCCAGATCGGCGTCGCCATCGGGCGCGGCCCCCGCGCGCAGCGCCGCCCAGGCGGGGTTGCGCCGCAGCAGCTCGGCCTGCAGGGCAGCGCGTGGACTGCGCGCATGGCAATGCATGCAGCGCACGGTGTCGATGCGGCCATGCAGATCCAGCGTGCGCTGGCTGCCCGCTGCATGGTGCAGGCCATCCACGTTCTGGGTCAGCAGCAGCTCGACGCGGCCCGCGCCCTCAAGGGCCGCCAGCGCCTGGTGCGCCGCACCGGGCCGCGCGCCAGCCATCACCGGCCAGCCCAGCAGGCTGCGCGCCCAGTAGCGCCGGCGCGTGGCCGCGTCGCCCATGAAGGCCTGGTAGTTGACGGGCTGCGGGCGCTTCCAGGCGCCACTCTCGTCGCGGTAGTCGGGAATGCCGGCCGCCGTGCTGCAGCCCGCGCCGGTGATCACGAACAGACGCGGGTGGCGGCGCACGAAGGCGTGCAGCGCCTGCAGCGGCGTGCCGATCTCACTCCATGCAGGGGGCAATGCTTTCGGCATAGTCGTACACGGCTTCCAGGATCTGCTGGCCGCGCTCATCGGCCTCGGCACCGAGTTGGTCCAGGCGCTCGAACAGCGCATCAAAGCTCAGGCCGCCGCCCTCGCCCTCCACCAGCCGGGCCTGGCGGTGCGCCTCCCAGCGCTCCTGGTCTTCGGGCGTCAGGGTCTGCGGAAAGTTGCGCGCCCGGTAGCGCCAGACCAGCTCGGCCAGGCGGCCATCGTCAAAGCCGGTGCCATCGCGCGCCAGCTCCTCGGGCGGCAGCGCGCGCAGGCGATTCAGGCGGCGTCTGTCCTCGTTGCCCACGAAGCCACCGTACAGATCCTGCTCCACGTCGGGCGTGGCCTCGCGCGGCCGCTGGAAGACCTCGGCCCAGATGGCGCTCATGTCGGGCAGCTCGCGCGCGGCCTGGGCGTGGCGCGCGGCCTGCGCCAGATCCATGCGCCAGCGCTCGGCCATGGCCGGGGACAGCGTGTTCAAATTGCCCACCACCATGGGCGACTTGTTCAGGTGCACGCTTTTCAAAGGCAGTCGCGTCACGCCCTCGGGCAGATCGGCCTGGCGCGTGAACAGGCGTTGGCGGATCTCGTCGGGCTGCAAGGTCGCCAGCTCGGTGGGATCATTCGCCAGGTCCCAGGCCAGCAGCTCGTTCTTGTTCGTCGGGTGGCTGGCAAGCGGCCACATCACGGCCAGGCAGCCGCGCTCGGCCGGGAACATGCCCGAGACATGCAAAAACGGCCGCGCCGTCTGCGCCGTGGCAGGCAGGCGCAACTCGGCGGCCACGCGCTCCTTCTTGTGCAGCGACAGGGCAAAGTCGAACAACTTGGGGTTGTGCTGGCGCACGAGCCGCGCCAGAGCAATCGTTGCCCGCACGTCGGACAGCGCATCGTGCGCGGCCTCATGCGCCAGGCCGTTGGCCTTCGTCAGATGCTCCAGCCTGAAGCTGGGTTTGCCATCGACCATGGGCCAGTGGATGCCGTCCGGGCGCAGCGCGTAGGTCATGCGCACGACATCGAGCAGATCCCAGCGTCCGCACTGGTTCTGCCATTCGCGCGCATAGGGGTCGATGAGGTTGCGCCAGAACATGTGGCGCGTGATCTCGTCGTCAAAACGGATGGTGTTGTAGCCCACGCCTATGGTGCCGGGCAGAGCCAGCTCGGCCTCGATGCGCTCGGCAAACTCATGCTCGGGCAGGCCTTTTTGCAGGCACAGCTGGGGCGTGATGCCGGTGATCAGGCACGACTGCGGGTCGGGCAGGTAGTCGTTCGCCGGCCGGCAGTAAATCATCAGCGGAGCGCCGATCTCGTTCAGGTCGGCATCGGTGCGAATGGCGGCAAACTGCGCCGGGCGGTCGCGGCGCGTGTCGGTGCCAAAGGTTTCGTAGTCGTGCCAGACGAAGGTGTGCATGAGGCTTGGGGGTTGCAGGCGGAAACAATGCCCGGAGTATGCATGGCCCGCGGCGGCACAATCGCCGTATGCGTTTTCTGTTTCTTCCTGCCGCCATCAGCCTGGCGTTGATCACTGGCTGTGCCAGCACCACGGCCCCCAATCAGCCCTCCGCTTCCGCCCCCGCCGCCGTCCCCGCGCCCCCGACGCCACCCGTCGTGCCGGCGCCTGATGCCACGCCCGCCACCGCCGGCACCAGCGACCTGGCGCGCACCATCGCCGGCTTTCATGCCTGGCTGCGCAGCTTCGCCCAGGAGGCCCGGGCCGCCGGCATCAGCCAGCAGACCGTGGACGCCACGCTGGCCCAGGCCCGGTGGCAGCCGCGCGTGGTGGAGCTCGACCGCGCCCAGCCCGAATTCACGCGCACGCCCTGGGCCTACCTCGACAGCGCGGTATCGCCCCAGCGCGTGGCCCAGGGGCGCGAGCAGCGCCGCCTGCATGCCGCGGCGCTGGACGCGGCCGAGCAGCGCCACGGCGTGCCGGCCGGCATCATCACGGCCATCTGGGGCATGGAGAGCAACTACGGCGGCAACTTCGGCAGCTTCTCGGCCGTGGATGCGCTGGCCACGCTGGCCTATGACGGCCGGCGCCGCGACTGGGCACGCGGCGAACTGCTGGCCGCCCTGCGCATCGTGGACCGGGGCGACATCGCGGCCGATGCGCTCGTCGGCTCCTGGGCCGGCGCCATGGGCCACACGCAGTTCCTGCCCTCGGTGTACCTGGCCCATGCGGTGGATGCCGACGGCGACGGGCGGCGCGACATCTGGGGCAGCGTGCCGGATGTGCTGGCCTCCACGGCCAACTTTCTGGCGCACTCGGGCTGGCAGGCAGGCCAGCCCTGGGGTGTGGAGGTGCGCCTGCCACCGGGCTTTGACTACGCGCGCACCGAGCTGAACGTGCGCCAGGACAGCCAGGCCTGGGCTCTTGATGGCGTGCGCGCCGTGGACGGCCAGCCGCTGCCCGCGCTGCCCAATGCCGCCATCGTCACGCCCGCCGGCGCCAGCGGCCCGGCCATCCTGGTGGGGCCCAACTTTGGCGCCCTGCTGCGCTACAACAACTCGGTCAACTACGCGCTGGCCGTGGGCCTGCTGGCGCGCCAAATCGACGGCGGGGACGGCCTGCTCACGCCCTGGCCGCGCGACCTGCCCGCGCTCTCGCGCGGCGAGATCAAGGTGCTGCAGCAGGCATTGAACGACCGCGGTTTTGGCGCCGGCGCGGTCGACGGCGTGCTGGGCCCGGCCACGCGCGCGGGCGTGCGCCGCCTGCAGCAAAGCCTGGGCCTGCCGGCCGATGGCTTTGCCACGCCGCAGCTGCTCGAACGCCTGCAGGCGCCGTGAGCAGCAACTGAAAATACTATTTTTTTGATAGCTGCTTGCGCTTGTCCATAAATCGCCAGAGGCATATTTCTTTCAAGAAAACATCATCCAAGGCCGCGTCCCTCGCCCGCCTCCTCATGGGTGACGCCGTCGCGTATGTGGTAAATGCGCTTGAAGGTGGGGATGATTTTTTCATCGTGCGTGACCACGATCACGGCCGTCTGCAGCTGCTGTGCCATGTCGTTCAGGATGCGGATCACCGCCATGGCGCGCTGTGAATCCAGCGGCGCCGTGGGCTCATCGGCCAGGATGACCGGGGGGCGATTGACCAGGCCGCGCGCGATGGCCACGCGCTGCTGCTCGCCGCCCGACAGCTGCGACGGCATGGCGCGCGCGCGGTGCTGCACGTCCAACGCGGTGAGCAGCTCCAGCGCGCGCCGGCGCGCCTCGTCGTTGGGCACGCCGGCCAGCATGGGCAGCAGGGCCACGTTGTCGGTGGCGTCCAGGAACGGGATCAGGTAGGGCGCCTGGAACACGAAGCCGATCTGGTCGCGGCGCAACGCGCCCAGGTCGCGTACCCGCCAGCCCTCGTCGTAGATCACCTGGTCGTCCAGCGTCATGCGCCCCGATGTGGGGTCTATGACCGCGCCCAGGCATTTGAGCAGCGTGCTCTTGCCCGAGCCCGAGGGGCCGATCAGCCCCACCACCTCGCCGGGCGCGACCTGCATGTTCACGTCCTTGAGCGCCCAAAATGCCGTGTCGCCCGAGCCATAGCGCTTGCTCAGGCGCTCTATGCGTATGCCCTGCCGGTTCATGGCCTCACCCTATGGCCTCGGCAGGGTCAACCCGCAGCGCCACGCGTATCGCCACCACGCTGGCCAGCACGCAGATCGCCAGCACAGCGGCAAAGCCCGCGGCCGTGTCGAACGGCACCAGCAGCACATATTTGGGGAACAGCGGCGCAGCAAAGGTGGCCGTGATCTTGCCCACGACAAAACCGATCAGGCCCAGCACCAGCGCCTGCTGCACGATCATCGCGGCAATGGTGCGGTTCTTCGTGCCGATCAGCTTGAGCACGGCGATCTCGCGGATCTTGTCCATGGTCAGCGTGTAGATCAGAAACGCCACGATGGCCGCGCTGACCAGCGCCAATATCACCAGAAACATGCCGATCTGCCGGGCCGAGGTGGCGATCAGCTTGCCCACCAGAATGCCCTCCATCTGCGCGCGGTCGTACACGGTGAGGCGCTTCCAGCGACGGATAGGCTCGGCCACCTGCTGCGCCGTGAATTCGGGCGCTATGCGCACCAGCACGGCGTTGACATAGCTGTTGCTGGTCTGCGAGGCAATCACCGCGTCCAGCAAGTCCGGCACGGCCGGGCGGTTGAAGGCCGGGTTGGCCTCGGTGCGGCGGCGCTGCATCAGGATGGCGTCGTTGTCCTTCAGAAACTGCGCCTCCTGTGCGTCCTTCAGCGGTATGAACACCATCGGGTCGCCGCTGGAGGACACCATGCGCCGCGTGAGCCCCACCACCCGGTAATGGTTGCGGCGGATCCTCAGCACGTCGCCCAGGCGCGCGCCGCTGGCCAGGTCGGCCACGGCCTCGTAATGGCCGCGCGTGATCTGCCGCCCGGCCACCAGCTGCGGCGGCCAGCCGGGCTCGCCGGAGCCGCCGGCACTGATGCCCACCACCATGGCGCGCACGTCCTGCTCGCCCAGGCCCACCTGCATGGTCAGGTAGGTGATGTTGGCCGCCTGCACCACGCCGGGCATGGCGCGTATGCCACGCCACAGGTCGTCGGGCACGCTGGACGATTCGGCATACGGGCCCAGGGTATCCCTTTGCACCACCCACAGGTCGGCGCCGCTGTTGTCCAGCAGTACCCGGCCGTCTTCCACCATGCCGCGGTAGACGCCGGCCATGGTCAGCGTCACGCCGATCAAGAGGCCCAGGCCTATGCCGGTGAAGACGAACTTGCCCCAGGTGTGCAGGATGTCGCGCCCGGCCAGGCTGATCATGGCGCCACCCCGGCAATGCGCTCGACCACATGCACGCGGCTCTTGGTGGTGAGGGCCTTTTCGCTGTAGAGCACGATGGAATCGCCCACGGCCAGGCCGTCCAGCACCTGCACCTGGCCGTCCAGGTCGGCGCGGCCCAGGCGCACGGGGGCAAAGGCCAGCGCGCCATCAGTGATCTTCCACACGCCGCGCTGGCCGGCCACGGTGCGCAGGGCGGCATTGGGGATGGTGGGCGATTCGGGCAGGGCTGGCAGGCGCACGGTGAGCTCGGCCAGCTCGCCAATCGGCGGCAGCGGCTCGGGCAGCGCATCAAAGACGATTTTTGCCAACAGCTCCTCGGTCACGGCATCGGCCAACGGTTCGGTGCGCAGCACGCGCGCGGCCAGCGGCTGGCCGGGGCGCGAGCGCAGCGCCACCTCGGCCGGCAGGCCCGCCGCCAGGCCCTGGGCGCTGATCTGGTCAAAGCGCGCGTCCACCCACAGGCTGGCCGGGTCGATGAGCCTGACCACCGCCTGGCCCGCCACCACCGTGGTGCCGGGGTCGGCGTCGCGCGCGGCCACCAGGCCGGCCACGGGGGCCAGCAGGCGCAGGTTGCCGCGCTGGGCGCGCAGCGCCTGCAACTCGGCGCGCAGGCGGCTGGCGTCCTCGCGCGCGCCGGCCAGGGCGGCATCGGCCACGGCCAGCTCCTGCTGGCGCGTGGCGTAGCTTTCCTCGCTGGACACACGCACCGACACCAGCTGCTCGTAGCGCCGCGCCTGGCTCTGCGCAAAGATTTGCCGGGCCTGGGCCTGGCGCAGGCCGGCCTCGGCGCTCAGGATGGCGGCCTGGGCGGCGCGCATGCGCTCGTCCAAGTCCACCGCGTCCATCTCTCCCAGCAGCTGGCCGGCGCGCACCCGGTCGCCCACATGCACGTCCAGGCGCTGCAGGCGCCCGGCCACCGTCGGGCCTATCTTGTAGAGGTAGCGCACCTGCACCGTGCCTATGCCCGCCAGCGCCGGCGCCACGGCGCGCGACTGCACCGTGGTCAGCGTCACGGCCACGGGCGCCAGCGGCCCGGAGCGCAGCGCCACATACACAAACAGCAGCAGCAAAGGCACGATGACGGCAATCAACGCCAGCGTGCGGCGCTGCAGGCTGGGCAGCTTCATGGCTGCCTCCTGATGCCGCGCAGGTAGATGGCGAAGACCCCCGGCGCGTCCTGGCGCATGCGCGCCACGTCGCCGGCCAGCAGCGACTGCATCACCAGCCCCTGCACCGTGCCTATGAAAAGCACGGCGGCGGCCGGCACGTCCAGCGCCGCGTCCAGCTCGCCCTGGGCCTTGCCGGCCTCCAGCAGCCGGCGCAGGCGCTCGCCGTACTGCTGAATCAGCGTCTGCACCATCTGCTTGGCTACCGTCTGGCCCGGCCGCTGCAGTTCGCCAAAGATCAGGCGCGGCACGCCCGGGCGCTCGCTGACGAAGCCGATATGCGCCATGAACACCGCCTGCAAGGCCGCCGTGGGCGACGCCGCCTGCCCCGCCGCCTTGTCCAGGCGCAGCAGCAGGCGCTCGGCCACCCAGGTCATCACCGCCTGCAGGATGGCGTCCTTGCTCGGGAAATGCCGGAACAGCGCGCCCTGCGTCAACCCCATGTGCTGGGCGATGGCCGTGGTCGTGATGTCGCTGGGGTTTTGCTGCGCGGCCAGATCGACCACCGCCTCCACCGTGGCGCTGCGCCGCTCATCGGCCGGCAGGTATTTGGCTTGTTCGTTCATGATCGCTCAGCGAAAGAAAGTAATTTACTACTATCTTATCGACAAAACCGTGCGATGCAACCATGATGCAGATTCGCGCACATCACCAAAGAGGCTTGCCATGACCTCCCTTGCCGTCACAGCCCTCCAGTACCGGCAGAACCCGCCCGATGTCGAGGGCCAGGGGCCGTTTCGCTACCGGCTGCTGGCCGAGGGCGATTCATGGATGGACAAGAGCGGGCCGGCCCTGGGCGCCCTGCCCCAGTTTTTGGCCGAGGAGATGAACCGGCAAAGGCAGTCCGTGCTCATCATCAACATCTCCACGGCGGGCGACACCCTGCGCCGCATCACGCATGTGATGCAAGGCGAGTTCGGCTGGTGGCTGGATCAGTTCCGCTACGACGGCATTCTGTTGAGTGCTGGCGGCAACGATTTCATCGACGCGGCGCGCGACCCCGACCCGGGCCGGGGCATCCTGCGCGACATGGCGGGCCAGGCTCTGCCCGGCGATGGCTATGACTGCGTGAACCAGCAGGCGCTGGCCAAGCTGATCGGTCGCTACCTGAAGCCGAACTTTGCCACCGTCTACGGCGCCATCCGCAGCCACCCGCTGAATGCGGCCACGCCGATTTTCCTCAACAGCTACGACACGCCGACGGCGCGCAACGCGCCGGCCGCGCCTGGCACAGGCCCCTGGCTGTATGCGGCCTACACGAAGAACCACATCGACGAGCGCCTGTGGCCGGCGCTGACCGAGGGCATATTCCGGGACATAGAGCAGACCATAGGCGGCTGGTGCACGGGCCGCTCCCAGGTCTACGCCGTGCCGACCAACGGCGTGCTGACGGCCGCGCCACCCGCCACTTCGGGCAGCAGGGGCGACTGGGCCAACGAGATACACCCGAACAAGTCGGGCTGGAGGAAACTGGCCAGGGTGTGGGCGCAAGAACTGGCCAGCAGGCTGTCTTGATTACTATATTTTTAATAGCTATTGGCGCATATACTACGGGCGCTTGAGCCATATTTGATCAAAATCCGAGATGCAGCCATGAAAAAACCCGCAGGGCCTGGCTGCGGGTTTTTTGGGGCAAGGCCGGGGCGGAGGGTCAATCCGCCGTCGCTTCTTCGGGCTCGGCCGGTTCGGACTTCGCGCCGCGATCGCGCTTGGGCAGCGGCTGGATGTCCAGCAGCACCTCGTCGGTCTGCACGCCCTGCTCGTCCGTCTTGTGCTCTATGTCGACCGTCAGGCGCCCGCCCTCGGTCAGGCGGCCGAACAGCAGTTCGTCGGCCAGGGCCTTGCGTATCATGTCCTGGATAAGGCGCTGCATGGGGCGTGCGCCCATGAGGGGATCGAAGCCCTTCTTGGCCAGGTGCTTGCGCAGTTGGTCGTTGAAGGCGACCTCGACCTTCTTCTCGGCCAGCTGCGTCTCCAGCTGCAGCAAGAACTTGTCCACCACGCGCAGGATGACCTGCTCGTCCAGCGGCTTGAAGCTGACGATGGCGTCCAGGCGGTTGCGGAACTCGGGCGTGAACAATCGCTTGATGTCACCCATCTCATCGCCCGCCTGGCGCGGGTTGGTGAAACCGATGGTGGCCTTGTTCATGGTCTCGGCGCCGGCATTCGTCGTCATGATGACGATGACGTTGCGAAAATCCGCCTTGCGCCCGTTGTTGTCCGTCAGCGTGCCGTGGTCCATGACCTGCAGCAGCACGTTGAAGATGTCCGGGTGGGCCTTCTCGATCTCGTCGAGCAGCAGCACGGAATGCGGCTTCTTGGTGATGGCCTCGGTCAGGAGGCCACCCTGGTCGAAGCCCACGTAGCCCGGAGGCGCCCCGATCAGGCGGCTCACGGCATGGCGCTCCATGTACTCCGACATGTCGAAGCGGATCAGATCCACGCCCATGATGTAGGCCAGCTGGCGCGCGGCCTCGGTCTTGCCGACGCCGGTGGGGCCGCTGAACAGGAACGAGCCGATCGGCTTGTCGCCCTTACCCAGGCCCGAGCGCGCCATCTTCACGCTGGCGGCCAGCACCTCCAGTGCCTTGTCCTGGCCAAACACCACGCTCTTCAGGTCGCGCTCCAGCGTCTGCAGCTTGCCGCGGTCGTCGTTGCTGACGTTGGCGGGCGGGATGCGGGCTATTTTTGCAACGATTTCCTCGATCTCGCTCTTGCCGATGGTTTTCTTGCGCTTGGATGGCGCAAGAATGCGCTGCGCCGCGCCAGCCTCGTCGATGACGTCGATGGCCTTGTCGGGTAGGTGCCGGTCGTTGATGTACTTGGCCGACAGCTCGGCCGCGGCCTGCAGCGCGGCAGCGGCGTACTTCACGCTGTGGTGCTCCTCAAAGCGGGTTTTCAGGCCCTTGAGGATGTCGATGGTCTCGGCCACCGTGGGTTCGACCACGTCGATCTTCTGGAAACGCCGCGACAACGCTGCGTCTTTTTCGAAGATGCCTCGGTATTCGGTGAAGGTGGTTGCGCCAATGCACTTGAGCGTGCCCGAGCTGAGTGCCGGCTTGAGCAGGTTGCTCGCGTCCAGCGTTCCGCCCGACGCGGCGCCCGCGCCGATCAGCGTGTGGATCTCGTCGATGAACAAGATGGCGTTGGGCTTGTCCTTGAGGCTCTTGAGCACGCCTTTCAGGCGCTGCTCGAAGTCGCCACGGTACTTGGTGCCGGCCAGCAGCGCGCCCATGTCCAGCGAATACACGATGGCCTCGGCCAGGATCTCGGGCACCGTGCCTTCGGTGATTCGCCAGGCCAGGCCTTCCGCAATGGCCGTCTTGCCCACGCCGGCTTCACCTACCAGCAGCGGGTTGTTCTTGCGCCGGCGGCACAGGATCTGGATGGTGCGCTCGACCTCGTAGTCGCGCCCGATCAGCGGGTCGATCCTGCCGTCTTTCGCGGCCTGGTTGAGGTTTTGCGTGTACTGCTCCAGCGGCGAGGCCTTCTCGCCGCGCTCGCCCTGGGCCGCCTCTTCGCTCTCGGCCTGTCCCTCGGGCTTGGGCGGCTCGGGCGGCTCGCCCTTCTTGATGCCGTGGGCGATGTAGTTCACTACATCCAGGCGCGTCACACCCTGCTGGTGCAGGTAGTACACGGCGTGCGAATCCTTCTCGCCAAAGATGGCCACGAGCACGTTGGCGCCCGTGACTTCCTTCTTGCCGTTGCCGGTGGACTGCACGTGCATGATGGCGCGCTGGATGACGCGCTGGAAACCCAGCGTGGGCTGGGTGTCCACCTCGTCGGTGCCGGCCACCTGGGGGGTGTTGTCCTTGATGAAATTCGTCAGCGATGCACGCAGGTCATCGATGTTGGCCGCGCAGGCGCGCAGCACCTCGGCGGCGCTGGGGTTGTCCAGCAGCGCCAGCAGCAGGTGCTCCACGGTAATGAACTCGTGGCGCTGCTGGCGGGCCTCGACGAAGGCCATGTGCAAGCTGACTTCCAGTTCTTGGGCAATCATGTGAGAACTCCTATGTGCTTGCGTGGTAAGGGTGACTTTAGATCGGGGGCAAAGGCCATTTATTCAACAGGCTATTCAATCGGCTCGCTCAGGCATTGCAGCGGGTGGCCAGCCTTGTGCGCCGCGTCCAGCACCTGCTCCACCTTGGTGGCGGCCACGTCGCGCGTATACACGCCGCAGATGCCTTTGCCGTCCAGGTGGATCTTGAGCATGATCTGCGTGGCGGCCTCGCGATCCTTGTTGAAAAACTCCTGCAGCACGACGACCACGAACTCCATCGGCGTGTAGTCGTCGTTGAGCATGACCACCTGGTACATCTGTGGCGGCTTGGTCTTCTGGGTACGCCGCTCGAGCACGACCGAGCCGCCGTGGTCCCTGGCGGGCAGACGTGGCGCGGGCGCGGACTTAGGGGGTTTGGTTGCCATGTGTTTCATTCTAGTGCGCCATGTGTTCGCGCAGCAGTCCCAGTAACTGGTACCAAAGCCGGCCTTTTCAAGCGCTCTCGTACACCACGCTGATATTGCTGCTACCGGCCTGCGCGCCCCAGGCGGCCAGAGCCGCGTCGCTGGGAAAGAAGCGGCTGGCCTCGCCCAGTTGCAACTCGGCGTCCGCGGCGCCACCCACCCCCTGGCAATGCACGCCCATGCGCACGCGCAGGCCGTGCACCAGCATCTCGCCTTGGTCGGTTTCCTCGCGTCGCGGGGGAAATTCACGCACCAGGGCCGCCACGTCGGGCCTGGTGCCGCCATTGGCGCCCACCAGCAGGTAGCGGCCAAAGCGTGCGCGCGCCGCGCCCAGGTCCCAGACCTGCTGCACCTTCAGGCGCAGCCCGCCGCTGAAGTGATCGAGCTGCAGCCGCCCGCTCAAGACCACAAACTCGTCGTCCTTGAGCATGGCGCCGCTGGCGGCGATCACTGCCTCGTCCGCCGAGGCCTCGATCACCGCCGATTTGTCATCAATCTTGAACAGCGCCAGCTTGCCGCGCTGGCCATTGATCTGGCGCGAGTCGCTGATGATGCCGGCCAGCACCTGGGTCTCGCGGCTGTCGCCCAGCTCGGCAATCGGCGTGCGCACAAAGCGCCGCACCTCCTGCTGCACCTCGTCGAACAGATGGCCCGAGAGGTAGAAGCCGACCGCCGTCTTTTCCTGCATCAGGCGCTCCTTGATGCCCCAGGGCGTGGCGTCGGCCAGATCGGGCTCCTGGGTGCTGGAGCCCACGGCATCCTCGCCCATCATGTCGAACAGCCCGCCCTGGTTGGCGTTGGCCAGTTGCGCCGCGGCAAAGTCAAATGCGCGGTCTATGGACGCCACGAGCGCCGCGCGGTTGAGCTGCAGCGCGTCGAAGGCGCCGGCCTTGATCAGCGCCTCCACCGTGCGCTTGTTGATGCGCGCCCTGTCCACGCGCACGCAGAAGTCGAACAGGCTCTTGAACGGCCCGTGGTCGCCGCCGCGCGGCCCCTCGCCACGGCCCTCACGCGCGGCAATGATGGCCTCTATGGCCTGCTGGCCCGTGCCCTTGACGGCGCCCAGGCCGTAGCGGATGACCTTGTCGGTCACGGGCTCGAAGCGGTACCTGCCGCGGTTGATGTCCGGCGGCTCGAAGCTGATGCCGAAATGCTTGACCGCATCCTCGTACAGCACCTTGAGCTTGTCGGTGTCGTCCATTTCCACCGTCATGTTGGCGCAGAAGAACTCGGCCGTGAAGTGCACCTTGAGCCAGCCCGTGTGGTAGGCCAGCAGCGAATAGGCGGCGGCATGCGACTTGTTGAAGCCGTAGCCGGCAAACTTCTCCATCAGGTCGAAGACCTCGTCGGCCTTGTCCTGGCTGATGCCCTTCTCTGCCGCGCCCTTGCGGAAGATGATGCGGTGCTCGGCCATTTCCTCGGGCTTTTTCTTGCCCATGGCGCGGCGCAACATGTCGGCGCCGCCCAGGCTGTAGCCGCCCAGGACCTGGGCGGTCTGCATCACCTGCTCCTGGTAGACCATGATGCCGTAGGTCTCGGCCAGCACGGGCTCGACCAGCGGGTGCGGGTACTCCACCACCTCCTTGCCGTGCTTGCGGTTCACGAAGCTGGGAATCAGGTCCATGGGGCCCGGGCGGTACAGGGCGTTGAGGGCAATCAGGTCTTCCAGGCGGCTGGGGCGGGCCTCTTTCAGCATGCCCTGCATGCCGCGGCTTTCAAACTGGAACACCGCCTCGGTCTTGCCGTCGGAGAACAGCCGGTAGGTGGGCCCGTCATCCAGCGGGATGTCCTCGAAGGCAAAGTTCTCCTGGCCTTTGTGGCGCTGCTGTATGAATTCGCGTGCAATCTCCAGGATGGTGAGCGTCGCCAGGCCCAGAAAGTCGAACTTGACCAGGCCTATGGCCTCGACATCGTCCTTGTCGTACTGGCTCACGGCCGACTCGCTGCCTGGCTGCTGGTAGAGCGGGCAAAAATCGGTCAGCTTGCCCGGTGCAATCAGCACGCCGCCGGCGTGCATGCCGATGTTGCGCGTCATGCCCTCGAGCTGCTGCGCCATCTCGATGATGGTGCGCACATCCTCCTCGTTGCGCACGCGCTCATACAGCTGGGGTTCGAGCTCCAGCGCGTAGTTGTTCTTGTCGCCTTCCTTCTTGGGCTCGGGCGGGTAGGCCAGGGTGTAGGTCTGACCGGGCTTGCCGGGCACCAATTTTGAAATGCCGTCGCAGAAGGTGTAGCTCATGTCCATGACGCGGCCCACGTCGCGGATGGCCGCCTTGGCGGCCATGGTGCCGAAGGTGGCGATCTGGCTCACGGCATTCTTGCCGTACTTGTCCTTCACATAGTCGATCACCCGGTCGCGGTTGGACTGGCAGAAGTCGATGTCGAAGTCGGGCATGGACACCCGCTCGGGGTTCAAAAACCGCTCGAACAGCAGGTTGTACTGCAGCGGGTCCAGATCCGTGATCTTCAGCGCATAGGCCACCAGCGAGCCCGCGCCCGAGCCACGGCCGGGGCCCACCGGGCAACCGTTGGCCTTGGCCCACTGGATGAAGTCGCCCACGATGAGGAAGTAGCCCGGAAAGCCCATCTTCAGAATGGTGCCCAGCTCGAACTCCAGCCGTTCCTCGTAGCGCGGACGCTGCTTTTCGCGCTCGGCCTCCTGGGGGAAAAGGTGCAGCAGGCGCTCCTTGAGGCCCTCGAACGAGGCGTAGCGGAAATACTCATCGATCGGCATGCCATTGGGAGTGGGAAAGTCGGGCAGCTGCGGCTTGCCCAGCACCAGCGTCAGGTTGCAGCGCTTGGCGATCTCCAGCGTGTTGGCAATGGCCGAGGGCAGGTCGGCAAACAGCGCCTGCATCTCGGCGCTGCTCTTGAAGTACTGCTCGCGCGTGAAACGGCGCACGCGCCGCTGGCTGGCCAGGATCTCGCCCTCGGCGATGCACACGCGCGCCTCATGCGCCTCGTAACCATCGGCCTGGCCAAACTGCACTGGGTGCGTGGCCACCACCGGCAGCTGCAGCCGCGCCGCCAGCTGCACGGCGGCGGTGACATGGGCCTCGTCATCGGCACGGCCGGCGCGCTGCAACTCGATGTAAAAACGATGTGGAAAAACACCCGCCAGGCGCAGGGCCAGCGCCGCCGCGCCGGCTTCGTCGCCACGCATCAGCGCCTGGCCCACGGGGCCGGCCTGGGCGCCGGCCAGCGCGATCAGGCCGGCATGGAGCTCCTGCAGCCAGTCCCAGGTACACAGCGGCAGGTTCTTCACGACACCCCGCGTCCAGGCGCGTGCCAGCAGCTCGGACAGGTTCAGGTAGCCCTGGCGGTTCTGCACCAGCAGCAGCAGGCGCGCGGGCGGCGCGCCGGCCTCGCCTTCCAAGTAGACCTCGGCGCCCAGAATGGGCTTGACCCCCTTGCCACGCCCTTCCTTGTAGAACTTGATGGCGCCAAAGAGGTTGTTCAGGTCGGTAATCGCCAGGGCGGGCTGCCCATCCTTGGCAGCGGCCTTGACGACCTCGTCGATGCGGGTGGTTCCGTCCACGACGGAAAATTCGGTATGCAGGCGCAGGTGAACAAACATGCCGGCATTGTAGGAATGCGGGCTTGGCCTCGTGCTCCGGCAGGTCGGGCGGCTTACTTACAATGCCGGGTTGCGGGTACCGCGCGGTCTTGTCTCCCGACAGGGTTGCCACCCATGCCATTCATTCATCCCGAGAGCTGCCGTCATGCCGCGTTTTCCTCTATCTTTGTTGTCTGCCCTGCTGGCCGCCGGCCTTTTGGCCGCCTGCGCCAGCCCCAACGAAGACAAAACCGCCGGCTGGAGCACGGACAAAATCTACGCCGAGGCGCGCGATGAACTCAACGGCGGCGCCTATGACAAGGCCGTGCCGCTGCTGGAAAAGCTCGAAGGCCGCGCCGCCGGAACGCCACTGGCCCAGCAGGCGCAGCTGGAAAAAGCCTACGCCCAGTACAAGGGTGGCGAAAAGGCCCAGGCCGTGGCCACGCTGGATCGCTTCATGAAGCTGCACCCGGCAAGCCCCGCCTTCGACTACGCGCTGTACCTGAAGGGTCTGGTCAACTTCAATGAAAACCTGGGTCTGTTCTCCTGGCTGTCACGCCAGGACCTGTCCGAGCGCGACCAGAAGGCTGCCAAGGATTCGTTCGAATCCTTCCGCGAGCTGGCGACGCGCTTTCCCGAGTCGCGCTACACGCCGGATGCGCGCCTGCGCATGACCTACATCATCAACTCGCTGGCGCAGTACGAGGTGCATGTCGCCCGCTACTACTACGAGCGCGGCGCCTATGTGGCGGCCGTGGGCCGGGCGCAAAGCGCGATTGCGGACTACAAGGACGTGCCCGCGACCGAGGAGGCGCTGTACATCCTGGTGCGTTCCTACGACGCCCTGGGCATGACGCAGTTGCGCGACGACGCGCGCCGTGTGCTGGAAGCCTCGTACCCGAACAGCAGCCTGCCCAAGGCAGGCTTCAAGGGCACGGACAACCCGTGGTGGAAGTTCTGGTAAACGCCGCCAGCGCCGCATCAAACTCTTCTTGCGACCGCAGCCTGCGCATGGCGGGCAGGGCCCGCAGCAGGCGCTTGCCATAACCCATGCGCAGCAGCCGCTGGTCGGCCACAACCAGCACACCGGTATCGCTTTCGCTGCGTATCAGGCGGCCGGCGCCCTGCTTGAGGGCAAGCGCCGCCGCAGGCAAGGCATCGTCACGAAATGGGCTGCGCCCCTGCTGTTTGAGGCGCCGCCCCCGCGCCTGCACCAGCGGATCACCGGGGGACGGGAACGGCAACTTGTCGATCACCAGAAGCTGCAGCGCCTGGCCCGGCACGTCAAACCCCTCCCAGAAGCTGGCCGAGCCAACCAGCACATGGCCCACAGCATCCGCCGGCGCACGAAAGCATTCCATGATCTGCCGCTTGGGCGCCTGGCCCTGCACCAGCACCTCGATGCCACCACCGACCGCCAGGCGCTGCTGCAGCACGCCGGCCATGACCTGCAGCGCACGCAGGCTGGTGGTCAGCACCAGCGTGCGCCCGCCCAGGCGCGTCGCCGCATCCGCCACCCAATGGGCCAGCTGCTCGCTGTGCGCGGGATCCGTGGCGGCGGGCAGCTGGGGCGGCACATAGAGCGCGGCCTGGCGCGCATAGTCGAACGGGCTGTCCAGACGCAGCGTGCGTGCGCCATCCATGCCGCAGGCCTCGGTGAACCAGCTCAGTTGTGCGTCATCACCCAGCGTGGCCGAGGTGAACACCCAGGTGCGCTTGCACCCCGCCAATGGCGCCACGGGCTCGTCCCAGGCTCCAGCCTCGGCCGGCGGGCCTTGCCATAGCGTGCGCAGGGCCGGGGCCAGAGCCAGCGGCACCTCGCTCAGCCGCAGCTGGCCGGTCCAATCGAGCCAGCGCACGCCATCGGCACTACCCGGAGCGGAAAACCGTGCCAGCCGCGCCAGCAAGTCCACCGTGCGTTCATGCAGATGTGCCAGGTCGGGAGCCAGCGCCGTCACGCCATCCAGCCCCGCCAGGATGCCGCGCAGGACGCCCACTGCACGCGCCATTGCGCCATCCCACGCCGTGGCATCCACGCCATCGGGCGCCGCACCCACCCAGGCCACCCGCCCGGGCACGACACCCGCAGCACTATCGGCCACAAGCAGGTGCAACTCTCGCGTCGCCTGGCGCAGCAAGGCGCCGAGCCCCTGCCAGTCGGCCAATCCCCGCGCATGGCGCAGGCCGCTGACGAGCAGGTCCTGCGCCAGATCGTGCAGCTGGCCGGTGCCCAACTGTGCGCCCAGGAACTGGCTGGCGGTCTCGGCCAGTTGATGGGCCTCGTCAAAAACCACCACACCCGAGTTGGGCAACAGTTGCGCCACGCCCGATTCGCGCACGGCCTGGTCGGCAAAGAACAGGTGGTGGTTGATCACCAGCACATCGGCCGCCAGGGCCGTGCGTCGCGCCTGGTACACATGGCAGTCGGCAAAGCGTGGGCAGTCCTGGCCCAGACAGTTGTCGCGCGTTGACGTAACCAGCCCCAGGAGCGGCGAGCGCTCATCCAGCCCGGGCAACTCCGCGAGGTCGCCGCTCTGCGTGCCCTGGGCCCACAGCTCGATGCGCGCCAATTCTTGCGCCTGGGCCGGGGCCAGCACCGGGTTGTATCGTGCCTGCTGCAGGCGTTGGTGGCACAGGTAGCTGGCCCGCCCCTTGAGCAAGGCCGTACACAGCGGCAGTGCCAGGGCGCGCAGCAACAGCGGCAGGTCACGGCCATACAGCTGATCCTGCAGCGCCTTGGTGGCCGTGGAGACCACCACCCGCTCACCGCTGAGCAGGGCAGGCACCAGGTAGGCAAAGGTCTTGCCGACGCCGGTGCCGGCCTCCACCACCAGCGGGGCGTGGTCTTCGATGGCCTCTGCCACCGCCTGCGCCATGGCCGTCTGCTCGGCGCGCGGCCGAAAATGCGGCTGCGCGCGCGCCAGCGGCCCATCGGCCGCGAACGCGCCGGCGACGAGATCACTCAAGGACATGCGAGAAACGGAACCCGGACGGCATGGCGTTGATAATAATGGGCTCCCAGCCGCCACCGCCCCCCGCGGGCGCCCCAGCGCCCAACCGCAGCCCATGACCAAAGCGTTCCGCCTCATTGCTTCGACCGGCATCCACAAGGGTGACCGCGACTACCAGCAGGATCAGGTCGCCCTGCTCTCGCATCCGCGCTACAACGGCTGTGTGCTGGCGGTGGTGGCCGATGGCATGGGTGGACGCAGCGGCGGGCGCAAGGCCTCGGATCAGGTGATGATGACCGCGCGCCAGCTGTTCGAGCGCTATTGCCCCGACACCGACGACGCCAGCAGCCTGCTTGAGCACATCGTGCACGAGTCGCATATCGTCATTCGCCTCACGGCCATATCGGCCGAGCAGGAGCCGCACAGCACGGTGGCCGCCTTTTTGATCAACCCGCGCGGAGACTGCCATTGGGCGCATGCCGGGGATTCACGCATTTACCACTTCCAGGGCGGGCGGCTGCTCTACCGCACGGCGGATCACTCCTATGTGCAAGCCCTGGTCGATCGCGGCGAGCTGACCGAGGCCGAGGCCAGCAACCACCCGCACTCCAACATCCTCATAGGCTGCCTGGGCTCGGAAAGCGACCCGCCCGTGACCATGCATCTGATCTCCCAGCTGCAGCCGGGCGATGTGCTGCTGGCATGCAGCGATGGCGTGTGGCATTACTTTTCGCCGGCCGAACTGGCCTCGGTGCTGGAGTCGCTGACACCGCGCGAGGCCACCGAGTTCCTGATCGACAAGGCCCGCTCCCGCGCGCGTGGCGGTGGCGACAACCTGTCGCTGGTGGTGGTGAGGATCGAGGCCCTGGCAGACGAGAAGAAGCTTCCCCCCCTGGTGGCGCCGCTGACGCTCTCGGCCTGATCAGGGGGCAGGCAGCGGGGCCGGTGGCTTGCGCCCCGATGCCTGTGCCTGGGCCTTGTCGCGCTCATGCTGCTCGCGCCGCTCACGCGCCTTTTGCTGCTTCGCGTCGTAGCGTGCGCGTGATTCCGATGCGCGCTGCGCCTCGGCCTGCTGGCGCTCCTGCTGCTCTTGCGCCTGCTGCGCGGCGCGGTGCTGCTGCTCGGCGGCGCGCTGCTGGGCCTGCTGCGCGCGCGTTTGCGCATTGCCGCGCTCCGTGGCGCGCATCGGCGGCGGTTTTTCTCCCGACTGCAGGTTCTGCCGCTGCTCCTGCTGCCGCTCCTCGATGGAGCGGCGCCGCTCGGCGGCCTTTTCCCGGCGCTCTTCGTCGTTGATTTGCAGCTCCTGGCGGCGCAGCCGATTCTCGGCCTCGCGCACCCTGGCGCGGACCTGGTTCAGGCAGTCATGCACGGCAAACTGCTGGTAGCAGGCCGCCTCATCGCTGCTGCGCCCGGCCTGCAGGGCCTGGCGCTCGGCCTGTATCTGCGCGCGCCGCAATTCGCGCTGCTGCTGTGGCCCGGCGGCAGTGCCGGAAGCCGCATCCTGCGCCAGAGTGAGGCCGGGCAATGCCAGCAGCGCGGCCAGGCACAGAAGCACCCTCAGGGAATGACGGGCATGGATGGGCATCAGGTCAATCCGGTATCGACGACACGCCGCTCAAGCTGCAGGTATTCCTTGGACTGCATCTCGTTGAGGCGCGAGACCGTGCGCGGAAACTCGTGCGCCAGCGGGCCGTCGGTATACAAGTCCTCGGGCGGCACCGCCGCCGAAATGATGAGCTTGACGCGTCTGTCGTACAACACGTCCACCAGCCAGGTGAAGCGCCTTGCCGGCGAGGCCATGTTGACCGGCATATGCGGCACGTTCGACAGCAGCACGGTGTGGAACTGGCTGGCCAGCTCCAGATAGTCGTTCTGCGAGCGCGGGCCCATGCACAGTTCGCGAAAGTCGAACCACACCACGCCGCCGGCCTTGCGCAGGGCGTGGATCTCGCGCGCCTCTATGCGCAGCACCGGATCTTCGTCATGCACCTCCGCCAGCTGGTCGAAGGTTTGCGCCATCTCGGCGTCGGCCTGCGGCCCCAGCGGGCAGTGGTAGAGCCTAGCGTTCTCCAGCGTGCGGCGGCGGTAGTCGGTACCGTTGTCGACATTCACCACCTCCATGCGCTCGTTCAAGAGCGCAATCGCCGGCAGGATGCGGTCGCGGTGCAGGCCGTCGGGGTAGAGCTCGTCCGGCTTGAAGTTGGAGGTGGTGACAAAGCCCACGCCGTTTTCGAACAACGCCACCAGCAGGCGATGCAGGATCATGGCGTCGGTCACGTCCGCTACGTGAAATTCATCGAAGCAAATCAGCTTGTAGCGCTTGGCGATGTTGGCGCCCAGGGCGTCCAGCGGGTTTTGCGTGCCCTGCAGGCTGGCGAGCTCGCGGTGCACCTCGCGCATGAACTCGTGAAAGTGCAGGCGGACCTTGCGTTTCAGGGGCACCGCGTTGAAGAAGCAATCCATGAGAAAGCTCTTGCCCCGCCCGACGCCGCCGTACATGTAGACGCCCTTGGGAATGTCGGGGTGGTTGATGAGCTTCTTCAAACTGTTGGAGCGCTTGGCCTTGTAGCGGCTCCATTCGTCGGCGCAGCGCTCCAGCGCATCGATGGCGCGCAGCTGCGCCGGGTCGCTTGCAAATCCCTTGGCGGCCAGCTCCGCCTCGTACGCCTGCCTGACTGTCACCGCATTCTCCGTATACTGCAAAAATAATAGCTGCTAGCGCTTGATGGTTAAGCGCTAGCAGCTATTTTCACCTAAATTTTACTTAGAAATTCAGGGTGCGCTTGTCCACCGCCAGGGCGGCTTCCTTGGTGGCCTCGCTCAAAGAGGGGTGGGCGTGGCAAATGCGGGCGATGTCCTCGGCGCTGGCCTTGAACTCCATCGCCACCACGGCCTCGGCGATCAGCTCGGACGCCATGGGGCCGACGATGTGCACGCCGAGGATTTCGTCGGTCGCCGCATCGGCCAGGAACTTGACGAAACCGGTGGTGTCGCCCAGGGCGCGCGCGCGGCCGTTGGCCAGGAAGGGAAAGCTGCCGGCCTTGTACTTGACGCCGTCGGCTTTGAGTTGCTGCTCGGTGCGGCCGACCCAGGCGATCTCAGGGCTGGTGTAGATGACCCAGGGGATGGTGTTGAAGTTGACATGGCCGTGCTGGCCCGCCATGCGTTCGGCCACGGCCACGCCTTCTTCCTCGGCCTTGTGCGCCAGCATGGGGCCACGCACCACGTCGCCCACGGCCCAGACGCCGGGCAGATTCGTCCGGCAATCGCCATCGACCACGATCGCGCCGCGCTCGTCCAGCTGCAGGCCCACGACCTCGGCATTCAGGCCGATCGTGTTGGGTGCGCGGCCAATGGAGACGATGAGCTTGTCCACGTCGAGCTTTTGCGCTTCGCCCTTGGCATTGGTGTAGGCGACGGACACACCCTTCTTGCCGTTCTTCACCTCGCCAATCTTCACACCCAGCTCGATCTTCAGGCCCTGCTTGTCAAAGGCCTTCTTGGCCTCCTTGGCGACCTGCTCGTCGACCGCGCCCAGGAAGGTCGGCAGGCCTTCGAGCACCGTCACGTCGGCGCCCAGGCGGCGCCAGACGCTGCCCATCTCCAGGCCGATGACGCCCGAACCCACCACGCCGAGCTTCTTGGGCACGGCGCCAATAGCCAGCGCGCCGTCGTTGGACAGCACGTTGACCTCGTCGAACTCCACGCCGGGCAGCGCACGGGCGTTGGAGCCGGTGGCGACGATGATCTGCTTGGCGGTCAGCAGATCTTCGGTCTTGCCGGCCACCTTGATCTCGTAGCCGCCTTCAACGGCCTTGACGAACGAGCCGCGGCCGTGGAAGAAGCTGACCTTGTTCTTCTTGAACAGGTAGAGGATGCCGTCGTTGTTCTGCTTCACCACGGTGTCCTTGCGGCCGATCATGGTGGCCACGTCCATCGTCACCTTGCCGGTGCTGATACCGTGCTCGGCAAAATGCTTGTTGGCGTGCTCGAAATGCTCGCTCGACTGCAGCAGCGCCTTGGACGGGATGCAGCCCACGTTGGTGCAGGTGCCACCGGGCGCGGGACCGCCCTTGTCGTTGGTCCAGGCGTCGATACAGGCGACGTTCATGCCCAGCTGGGCGGCGCGGATGGCGGCGATATAGCCGCCGGGACCGGCGCCGATGACGACAACGTCAAATTGTTTGCTCATGGTGTGAATTCTTGAAAAAGAGTTGAAAAAACCCACCGCTGGGCTGGGCCGAGGGTGGGTTTCAGGAGGCCTTGAATTACAGGTCGAACAAGAGACGCGAGGGGTCTTCCAGCGCGTCCTTCATCGCCACCAGGCCCAGCACGGCCTCGCGGCCGTCGATGATGCGGTGGTCATACGACATGGCCAGGTAGTTCATCGGGCGCACCACGACCTGGCCGTTTTCGACCACGGCGCGATCCTTGGTGGCATGCACGCCCAGGATGGCCGACTGCGGCGGGTTGATGATGGGCGTGGACATCATCGAGCCGAAGGTGCCGCCGTTGGAAATCGAGAAGGTGCCGCCGGTCATCTCCTCGATGCCCAGCTTGCCCTCGGCGGCCTTCTTGCCGAATTCGGCAATCTTCTTCTCAATGTCGGCAAAGCTCATCTGGTCAGCATTGCGCAGAATCGGCACCACCAGGCCGCGCGGGCTGCCCACGGCGATGCCGATGTCGAAGTAGCCGTGATAGACGATGTCGTTGCCGTCAACGGAAGCGTTCAGCACCGGGAATTTCTTCAGGGCGTGCACGGCGGCCTTGACGAAGAAGGACATGAAGCCGATCTTCACGCCGTGTTCCTTGGTGAAGGCGTCCTGGAACTTCTTGCGCATCTCCATCACCGGGGCCATGTTCACTTCGTTGAAGGTGGTCAGGATGGCGTTGGTGGACTGCGACTGCAGCAGGCGCTCGGCCACGCGGGCGCGCAGGCGGCTCATGGGCACGCGCTGCTCGGGGCGATCGCCCAGGTTCAGGCCGCCAGCAGGCGCTGCCACCTGCGGCAGTGCCTTGGTGGGCACGCCGGTGGGGATGACGGCGGCGGTGGACTTGACGCCACCGGCGACGGCGGCCAGGGCGTCGCCCTTGGTCACGCGGCCATCCTTGCCGGAGCCTGCCACCTGGGCGGCAGACAGATTGGCCTCGGCCAGGATCTTGGCGGCGGCGGGCATGGCCACGTCGCCCTTGTTGCCGCCAGCGGCAGCCGGCGCTGCGGCGGCCGCGGGTGCTGCGGCTGCGGCAGGAGCGGCAGCAGGGGCCGCAGCGGCTGCGCCGGCCTTGCCTTCGGTATCGATCTTGGCGATGACCTGCTCGGAGACCACCGTGCCACCATCGCCGACCACATGCTCGGCCATCACGCCGGCGGCCGGGGCGGGCACTTCGAGCACCACCTTGTCGGTCTCGATCTCGATCAGGATCTCATCCTGGGCGACGGCCTCGCCGGGCTTTTTCTTCCACTGCAGCAGCGTGGCCTCGGCCACGGATTCGGACAGCTGGGGAACCTTCACTTCTACGATTGCCATTTTGAATTCCGTTATGTGTTGTGCGTTGTACGGTGGATGGGCGTTGTGCCGGCGTTGCGCACAACGCCCATCGCACAACGCTCAACCTGTGAGCCTTACTTGGTCAGAACGAACCCCTTGAGCTTGGCGAAGGCCGCCTCGATCAGGCTCTTTTGCTGATCCTGGTGCAGGTGCGCGTAACCCACGGCCGGCGAGGCCGAAGCGGCGCGGCCGGCGTAGCCGAGCTTCTGGCCGTCTTGCATGTTCTCGTGGATGTTGTGCTGGATGAAGAACCAGGCGCCCTGGTTCTGCGGCTCGTCCTGGCACCACACGATGTCAGTGGCGTTGGGGTACTTCTTGAGCTCGGCGGCAAAGGCCTTGTGCGGGAAGGGGTAGAGCTGCTCGACGCGGATGATGGCCACATCACTGCGCTCAGCCTCTGTGCGCTTCTTCACCAGGTCGTAGTACACCTTGCCAGAGCAGGCAATGACGCGCTTGACCTTGTCGGCCTTCTTGGCAATGTTCGCATCCTGCTCAACCAGCACGGTCTGGAAACCGCCCTTGGTGAACTCCGACAGCGGCGAGGTCGCGTCCTTGTTACGCAGCAGGCTCTTAGGCGTCATGATGACCAGGGGCTTGCGCAGGTTGCGCACCATCTGGCGGCGCAGCACATGGAAGATCTGGCTGGCCGTGGTCGGCTGCACGATCTGCATGTTGGCGTCGGCTGCCAGCTGCATGAAGCGCTCCAGGCGTGCCGAGGAATGCTCGGGGCCCTGGCCCTCGTAGCCATGCGGCAGCATCAGCGTCAGGCCGTTGATGCGACCCCATTTCACCTCGCCGGAGGCGATGAACTGGTCGATCACCACCTGCGCACCGTTGGCGAAGTCGCCGAACTGCGCCTCCCAGATCACCAGCGTGTTGGGGTCGTTGGAAGCGTAGCCATACTCGAACGCCAGCACCGCCTCTTCCGACAGGATGGAGTCGATGACGACGAAAGGCGCCTGGTTCTCGGCCACATTTTGCAGTGGGATATAGGTGCCCTCGTCCCACTTCTCGCGCTTCTGGTCGTGGATCACGGCGTGGCGGTGCGTGAAGGTGCCGCGGCCGCAGTCCTCGCCCGACAGGCGCACGGGGTAGCCCGAGGCGACCAGCGAGGCGAAGGCCATGTGCTCGCCCATGCCCCAGTCCACATTCATCTCGCCCCGGCCCATGGCGGCGCGATCGTCGTAGACCTTCTTCACCAGCATGTGCGGCGTGACGCTGTCGGGGATGGTGGTGATGCGCTCGGCCAGACGCTTCCACTCGGTCAGCGGAATGGCGGTGTCGCCCGCGTCGGTCCAGGCCTTGCCCAGGAAGGGGCTCCAGTCGACGGCGTACTTGCTCTTGAAATTGGTCAGCACCGGATCGACCGTGTGCTTGCCCGCGTCCATAGCGGCGCGATAGGCCTTCACCATGTCGTCGCCCAGGCTCTCACCGAAGCCCTGCGCGGCCAGCTTGTCGGCGTAGAGCTTGCGCGTGCCGGGGTGCTGGGCAATCTTCTTGTACATCAGCGGCTGCGTGAGCATGGGCGTGTCCTGCTCGTTGTGGCCCAGCTTGCGGTAGCAGATGATGTCAATCACCACGTCCTTGGAGAACTCCATGCGGAATTCCAGGGCCAGCTGCACGGCCAGGCACACGGCCTCAGGGTCGTCGCCATTCACGTGCAGCACGGGCGACTCGATCATCTTCACGATGTCGGTGCAGTACAGCGTGGAGCGCAGGTCGCGTGGGTCGCTGGTGGTGAAACCGATCTGGTTGTTGATGATGATGTGCACCGTGCCGCCCGTGGTGTAGCCACGTGTCTCGGACAGGGCCAGGGTTTCCTGGTTCACGCCCTGGCCGGCGAAGGCGGCATCGCCGTGCACCAGCACCGGCAGCACCTGCTTGCCCTTGGGGTCATCGCGGCGATCCATGCGCGAGCGCACCGAGCCCTCGACCACCGGGTTGACGATCTCCAGATGCGAAGGGTTGAAGGCCAGCGACAGATGCACCGGGCCGCCAGCGGTGGAGACGTCAGAGCTGAAGCCCTGGTGGTACTTCACGTCACCGGCGGGCAGGTCCTCGGGCGCGGTGTGCTCGAACTCGGCGAACAGATCGGCGGGCATCTTGCCCAAGGTGTTGACCAGCACGTTCAGGCGGCCGCGGTGGGCCATGCCGATCACCACTTCCTGCACGCCCTTGGCACCGGCAGCGTTGATCAGCTCGTCCATGGCGGCGATGAAGGACTCCCCGCCCTCGAGCGAAAACCGTTTCTGGCCGACGTATTTGGTGTGCAGGAAACGCTCCAGGCCTTCGGCAGCGGTGAGGCGGTCCAGGATGCGCTTCTTCTTCTCGGCATTGAAGGCCGGCTTGCTGCGGATCGACTCCAGCTTTTGCTGCCACCAGCGTTTCTGGTTCTGGTCGGAAGCGTACATGTACTCCGAGCCAATCGTGCCGCAATAGGTTTCGCGCAGCGCGTTGATCAGCTCGCGCAGCGACAGGCTTTCCTTGCCGAAGAAGGTGTTGCCAACGTTGAAAACGGTTTCCTGGTCAGCATCCGTGAAACCGTAGAACGAGGGCTCCAGCTCGGGGATGTTCGGACGCTCGGTACGCTTCAGGGGGTCGAGATCGGCCCAGCGCTGGCCCACGTTGCGGTAGGCGGCAATGAGCTGCTGCACGGCTACGCGCTTGCGGCCCATTTCGGTGTCGGCGCCGGTGGCCACCACGACCTGGGTGCCACCTTGCTTGGCACGCTCGGCAAAGGCGTTGATGACGGGCAGGTGCGGTACATCGCGCGCGTCGCTGCCGTCGGCAGCGGGCACATGTTGCAGTGCGTCAAAGTATTCGCGCCAGGAATCTGGCACGCTACCCGGATTGGCCAGGTAGTTTTCGTACATCTCCTCGACATAGGGCGCGTTGCCGCCGAAGAGATAGGTGTTGCCTTGGTAGGCTTGGTAAACGGACGTTGTCTCACTCATGTTGGCGCTGACCTTCGACTCCCTGCAGGAGGCTTTAGCTGGTTGAGAAACCTTCCGCGTCACGGCTGAACCGGTTGGCGGATGCGACTGTGGCTTGGAAGGGCCTGAATGCGGGCGCTATTGTGCCATTGAACGCCTTGCAGCTGCCTTGCAATCGCCGGGCCGGCTTGGCTTATTCCATTTCCAAATCATTCGTGTCTGGGCGCGAAGCCGCAGACAGTGCTGCAGCACGGCAAGGCGAAGCAACAACGACACGGGTGATTTAGAAATGGAATTACATTGTGAGCCCGCTCACTTTGGAGCGTGTTTGCGACCCCCGCCGCCCCACATGCACCCGCCATTGCTCCAGAACCGCACCCTGCTGCTGTTGCTCACCATCGTCACGCTGGCCTTTGGCACCATCCTCTGGCCGCTCAATGGCGCCATTTTCTGGGGAGTGGTGCTGGCCATTCTGTTCAGCCCGTTGCACCGCCGCTTGCAGCGGCGCATGCCACGGCGGCGCAACCTGGCGGCCTTCGTCACGCTGTGCATCTGCCTGGTGATCGTCATCCTGCCCATGGCGCTCATAGGACTGTCGCTGGTGCAGGAGGCCAGCGTGGCCTATGAGCGGGTGCGCTCCGGGCAGCTGAATTACGGCGCCTACCTGCAGCAGATGCTGGCCGCCCTGCCCGCCTGGGTGCTGGAGCTGCTGGACCGCTTCCACCTCACCTCCATGGCCGAGCTGCAGGCGCGCCTGACGGCCTTTGGCGCCCAGGCCAGCCAGTTCCTGGCCACCAAGGCGCTGGACCTGGGGCAGAACACGCTGCAGTTCGTCGTCAGCTTTGGCGTCATGCTGTACCTGCTGTTCTTCTTGCTGCGCGACGGGCGGGCACTGGCGGCGCGCATCCGCGAGGCGATTCCGCTGGACGCCGAGCACAAGGATCAGCTGGCGCAGAAGTTCACCACCGTGATCCGCGCCACCGTCAAGGGCAACATCGTCGTCGCCGCGTCGCAGGGCGCGCTGGGCGGACTGATCTTCTGGCTGCTGGACATACAGGGGCCGGTGATGTGGGGCGTGCTGATGGCCTTTCTGTCGCTGCTGCCGGCCGTGGGCGCCAGCCTGATCTGGGGCCCGGTCGCCATCTACTTCCTGGCCACCGGCGCCACCGGCCAGGCCGCCATCCTCACGGCCTACGGCATCGGCGTCATCGGCCTGGTGGACAACCTGCTGCGCCCGCTGCTGGTGGGCAAGGACACCAAGATGCCGGACTACGTGGTACTGATCTCCACGCTGGGCGGCATGGCGCTGTTTGGCCTGACCGGCTTCGTCATCGGCCCCGTGATTGCCGCCCTGTTCATGGCCACCTGGGGCTTGTTTGCCCCCGCCGGGGACTCACATAGCTCCCAAAAGTAGAGCTACTCGCGCTTATCCATAAAGCGCTTGAAGCCAAAAATATTCAAAATTCATCGCCCACTCATTCGGGCTCTATGCCCGCGGCCTTGATGACCTTGCCCCATTTCTGGGTCTCGGCGGCCTGGAATTTGGCGAGCTCCTCGGGCGTGGTGGTCCAGGCTTCGGAGCCGGCGTTGGTGAAGAACGACCTAGCGGCCTCGCTTTTCGTGGCGTGGGCCAGCAGCTCGTTCAGGCGCGCCACCACCGGCGCGGGCGTGCCGGCGGGCACGTAGGCGGCGAACCAGTAGCCCATGTCGTAGCCCTTCACGCCAGCCTCGGCGATGGTGGGTACGTCGGGCAGCTGGGCGCCGCGCTTTTGCGTGGAGTAGCCCAGGGCGCGCAGCTTGCCGGCCTTGATCTGCGGCACGCCGGTAGAGGTGTCGGTAATCATCATGTCGATCTGCCCGCCCAGCAGGTCGGTAATCGCCAGCGGGTTGCTCTTGTAGGGCACATGCAGGATGTCCACATCGGCCAGCTGCTTGAGCATCTCGCCGGCCATGCGGCTCGATGAGCTGCCGCTGCCAAAGCTGAGCTTGCCGGGGTTCTTCTTGGCAAAGGCCAGCAGCTCGGCCACGCTTTTGTAGGGCGCGCCAGCATTCACCACCAGCACCTGCCCACCCTTGCCCAGGCCGGTGACGGGCGCGAAGTCCTTCACCGGGTCGTAGGACAGCTTTTTGTACAGATGCTCGTTGGCGGCGTGCGTGGTGTTGGTGGTGATGAGCACGGTGTAGCCGTCGGGCGCGGCCTTGGCCGCGGCCTGGGCGGCGATCATGCCGCTGGCGCCGGCCTTGTTGTCCACCACCACGGGCTGCTTGGTGTCGGTGGTGACCGACTGGCCCAGGGCGCGCGCCAGCTGGTCGGTGGCACTGCCGGCGGCAAACGGCACGATGAAGGTGATGGCCTTGGCCGGATAGGCCGGCGCCTGGGCACTGGCGGTGCCTGCTGCGGCGCATGCCAGCGTGGCGGCAACGATAGCCAGTGCGCGGCGGCGGTGCATGGATGGGTTCATGTTTGTCTCCTGGGTTTGCTGTGTTGAAAATCGAAAAATGGCTTACCGGGGGCCAGCCAGGTGCTGCGCCAGCGCCGCTGGCACCTGCACCGGCAGATCGAGCAGCAAGAAGGACAGGGCCTTGCCATGGCTGTCGAGGTTCAGCGCGTCGTTGACGCCGCCGTCGAGCACGCCGTCGAGCACGAAGTTCATGGCCTGCAGCTTGGGCAACACATGGCGCGTGACCTGGCTGGGCCGTCGCTCTGCAAACTGGCGCGCCACGGCCTCTTCGGTGACTAGATCGACCAGCACATCCCAGAGCGCGGGGTGCCAGGCGATGACGCTGATGTTGGAGCGATTGCCCTTGTCGCCCGTACGGCCGTGGGCCAGGCGGTGCAGGGGAACGGTGAGAACGGTATCGGTCATGGTTATTGCACCTTTCAATCCAGCAGCGTGAAACCGGTGGTGACGGCCGCGCGCGGCACCAGGCAGGACACCGTGCCCAGGCGCGGCCGCATGGCGGTGCGCACGCCGCCGCCGCCGGCCGGACCGCAGCAGTACAGCGCCGTCACCTCGCGCACCAGGCGCTGGGCGCTGGCGTGCTCGGTGTGTTGCAGCGCCACGCGCAGGCGCACGTCGCGCGCATCGCCGGGCGCCTGGGCAGCCAGCCAGCGCCCGGCGTCGTCGCCGAACACGCTGGCCACGCCTATCAGGTCGATGCGCAGCGGCGCTACGCCCGCCAGGCGCTCGCGCAGCACCTCGCCGGCCAGGCGGGCGCGGGCCTCGGCGCGGGCCCCGGCGTAGGAGATTTCGCCCTCGGCGAACCAGCCGGACTCGAAGCACACGTTGACCTTGAGCGTGGGCGTGCGCGCATGGCCGCGCACGCCGTCCAGGCGCACGCGGTCGGTGCCGGCCTGCGCCACATGGGCGCCGGTGATGTCGGCCACCACGTCGGGCGTCAGGTAGGCGGCCGGGTCGTGCAGCTCATACAGCAGCTGCTCCTTGACGGTGCGCTCGTCCACGCGCCCGCCCGTGCCGGCCGGCTTGGTGATGCTGCAGTGGCCGTCGGCGTCGATCTCGGCAATGGGGTAGCCCAGGCGCGCCAGGCCTGCCACGTCCTTGTAGCCGGGGTCGGCAAAGTAGCCGCCCGTGACCTGGGCGCCGCATTCGAGCAGATGGCCGGCCATGGTGGCGCGCGCCAGGCGGTCCCAGTCGTCCAGCTGCCAGCCGTAGTGCGCCAGCGCCGGGCCGACCACCAGGGACGGGTCGGCCACGCGGCCGCAGACCACGATGTCGGCGCCCGCGCGCAGCGCGTCGGCAATGGGCTGCGCGCCTATGTAGGCGTTGGCGCTGACGATGGGCTGGGTGGGCATGTCGGCGCCCAGGGCCTGCGCCAGCAGGGCGCGGTGCTCGGGGCCGCTCAGCTCGTCGCCATGCACCACGGCCACGCGCGGGCGGCGCGCGCCCAGCTCCCGCGCCAGCTGCTGAATGCGCAGCGCCGCGCCATGCGGGTTGGCCGCGCCAAAGTTGCTCACGATGCGCACGCCATGGCGCAGACATTGCGCCAGCACGGGGCGCAGCAGGTCGTCCAGCAGCGGTTCGTAGCCGGCTTCGGGGTTGCCGCGGCGGGCGAGCTGGGCCAGCGCCAGCGTGCGCTCGGCCAGGGTCTCGAAGATCAGCACCGCGGGCCGGCCGCTGTCCACCAGGGCCTGCACCACGGGCGCGGCGGCGTCGGTGCGGTCGCCGGAAAAACCGGCCGCGCAGCCTACCAGCAGGGGGGAGTGATTCGCCATGGCCTGTCCTTCGCGTTGTCTCTGGCGTGCACTGTAGGCGGCCCGGGTTATTCTGTGAAATAGATTATCAATATCAATTCATCGGTAATTCAAATGAATATCTCCAGCCGCCAGATCGACGCCTTCCTGGCCCTGGCCGCGCAGCGCAACTTCACGCGCGCGGCGGCGCAGTGCCATTTGTCGCAGCCGGCCTTCAGCGCGCTCATCCGTGCGCTGGAGGACGCCCTGGGCCTGCGCCTGTTTGACCGCAGCACGCGCCATGTAGCTCTGACGGCCGAGGGCGAGAATTTCCACGCCAGCGCACTGCGCATACGCGCCGAGGTGGACGCGGCCCTGGCCAGCATGCGCGATGCGGCCCAGCTGCGGCGCGGGCGCGTGGCCATCGCGCTGCTGCCCTCGCTGGCCGCGGGCTGGCTGCCGGGGGTGCTGGCCGATTTCCACGCGCGCCACCCGGGCGTGGAGCTGGACATTGCGGATGTGCTGTCCGAGCCCTGCATGGAGCGCGTGGCCAGCGGCCGGGCCGACTTTGCCCTGGCGGCCATTCGCGCCGACACGCCCGAACTGCAGGCCGAACCCTTCTGCCAGGACGGTTTTCACCTGGTCTGCCGCGCGGATCACCCGCTTGCCACCCGCACCCTGCCCGCCGGCCCGGCGCAGCTGCGCGTGCTGGCCGAATGGCCCTTCATTCACCTGGCACGCCACAGCAGCGTGCGTCAGTACCTGGAGGCGGCCTTCCACCCCCAGGCCATGAACACCTTGATGGAGGTGGAGCAGCTGGCCACCGTGATGGGCATGGTACGCGCCGGACTGGGCATCAGCGTCGTGCCCAGCCTGACGCTGTTTCACTTCCAGCAGCCCGATCTGCTCACGCGGCCGCTGGCCCTGCCCGGCCTGAGGCGGCAGATCTACCTGGTGCGCCGGCGCGACCGCAGCCTGTCGGTGGCGGCGCAGGCGCTGTACCAGCTGATGCTGCTGCAACGGCCACAAGATGCAGCATGAACTACAAAAACTATAGCTTATAGCGCACGCCTGTATTGCGTTGATGGCATATTTCACCTAAAACCAACCCCACATTGGAGAGTGGATTGGCACAGCCTGCGCCACGGTGCCACACTCAACCCATGGTCAGGTCGCCAGGAAGGAGCCCCATGAACCACCAAGACACCGTTTTCGCCTGCATCGACGGGCTGGCCACCACCCGTGCCGTGGTGGATGGCGCCTTCTGGGCGGCGGAGCGCCTGCAGGCCCCGATGGCCCTGCTGCACGCGCTGGAGCGGCCCGAGCCCATGCCGCCGGTGGGCGACTACAGCGGCGTCATCGGCATGGGCGCGCAGGACATGCTGCTCGAGCGCCTGAACACCCTGGACGAAGAGCGCACCCATGTCGCGCAGGAGGCCGCGCGGCGCATGCTGGACGAGGCCCAGGCGCGCGTGGATCAGACGCGCATACCGTCGCTGCAGGTGCTGCTGCGCCATGGCGAGCTGACGGATGTGCTGCTGGAGCACGAGGATGGCGCGCGCCTGTTCGTGCTCGGGCGCCAGCACCGCGCCACGGCGGCGCGCAAGCTGCGCCTGGATCACCGCGTGGAAAGCGTGATCCGCAACGTGCGCCAGCCGGTGATGGTGATGACCACGCCCGAGTTCACGCCGCCCGAGGGCTTCGTCGTCGCCTTCGACGGCAGCACCACCGCCCGCCGCGCCGTGGAGGCCGTGGCGCGCAGTCCGCTGCTGCGCGGCATGCCCGGCCTGCTGGCCATGGCCGGCGAGCCCACGCCGGAGATGCTGGAGCAGCTGCACGGCGCCCAGGCGCAGCTGCAGCAGGCAGGCTTTGCCATCGACACCCGGGTCGTGCCCGGCCTGCCCGAAGAGGCCCTGCCGGCCCTGCTGCAATCGCTGGGCAACATGCTGCTGGTGCTGGGCGCCTACGGGCATTCGCGCATCCGCCAGCTGATCGTGGGCAGCACCACCACGGCGCTGCTGCGGCTGTGCTCGGTGCCGGTGGTGGTGTTGCGCTAATTACTATCAAAACAATAGCTTTATGCGCTTGATACATAAGCGCTAAAGCCATTTTTTATCCATAAACAACAAAGCGCCCTCGCGGGCGCTTTGTTGTTTCAGTCCGGCCGTCGGCCGACAGATCAGTGGAACTGCTCTTCTTCGGTGGAGCCGGTCAGCGCCTTGACGCTGGACGAGCCACCCTGGATCACGGTGGTCACGTCGTCGAAGTAACCCGCGCCCACTTCCTGCTGGTGCGACACGAAGGTGTAGCCCAGGTCGCGTGCGGCGAATTCGGGTTCCTGGATCATTTCCACGTAGTGACGCATGCCTTCGCCACGGGCGTAGGCGTGGGCGAACTTGAAGGTGTTGTACCAGTTGCTGTGGATGCCGGCCAGGGTGATGAACTGGTACTTGTAGCCCAGCGCCGCCAGGTCTTCCTGGAAGGAAGCGATCTGCTTGTCGTTGAGGTTCTTCTTCCAGTTGAACGACGGCGAGCAGTTGTACGACAGCAGCTTGCCGGGGCAGGCGGCGTGCACGGCCTGGGCGAACTCGCGGGCGAAGCCGATGTCCGGCACGCCGGTCTCGCACCACACCAGGTCGGCGTAGGGGGCGTAGGCCACGCCGCGGCTGATGGACTGCTCCAGGCCGTTACGCACGCGGTAGAAGCCTTCTTGCGTGCGCTCGCCGGTCAGGAAGGGCTTGTCGTTGGCGTCATGGTCGCTGGTGATCAGGTTGGCGGCCTCGGCGTCGGTGCGTGCCAGCACGATGGTGGGTACGCCCATCACGTCAGCGGCAAAGCGCGCGGCGATCAGCTTTTCGCAGGCTTCTTGCGTGGGCACCAGCACCTTGCCGCCCATGTGGCCGCACTTCTTCACGGCGGCCAGCTGGTCTTCGAAGTGCACGCCGGCAGCGCCTGCGGCAATCATGTTCTTCATCAGCTCGAAGGCGTTGAGCACGCCACCGAAACCGGCTTCGGCGTCGGCCACGATGGGCAGGAAGTAGTCGATGAATTCCTTGTCGCCGGGGTTGATGCCGCGGCCCCACTGGATCTCGTCGGCGCGCTTGAAGGTGTTGTTGATGCGGCGCACCATGGTCGGCACCGAGTCATAGGCGTACAGGGACTGGTCGGGGTACATGGTTTCCGACGTGTTGCCGTCGGCTGCGACCTGCCAGCCCGACAGGTAGACGGCCTCCAGACCTGCCTTGGCCTGCTGCATGGCCTGGCCGGCGGTGATGGCGCCGAAGGCGTTCACATAGCCCTTCTTGGCGCCGCCGTTGACCTTCTCCCACAGCTTCTCGGCGCCGCGCTTGGCCAGCGTGTACTCGGGCTGCAGGCTGCCACGCAGGCGCACCACGTCAGCGGCGCTGTAGCCGCGCTTGACACCCTTCCAGCGCGGGTTGGTGGCCCAGTCCTTCTCCAGGGCGGCGATTTGTTGTTCACGGCTCAGTTGCGAGTTCAGCGAGTTCGACATGGTTGCTCTCCAAAAAAAGCTTGAGGAATCGGCGGGCTGCTATGCGCGGCCCTTGGACGCAATTCTATGTCTTCTATAAGACCAAAATTTGCTCTTATGTCTTATATAAGAGATAAATTTTTTCTTTATAAATCAACCATATAGATCACAAATATCTCAATGTAAAATTTTATTTCTCATATTGAGAAAAAATTCTGCGCTGCAGCAAGCGCGAAACTTCACAATGCAAAATCAAACTTCCGCATTGCAAAATAAGGCTGGCAAGCCGTCGCAATCCTTGCAGCCCCACTCCATCGCGGCACGCCCTGGCTTGTGCATGATGCGCGTCTTTGTGCATCAGTGACCCGAAGTGAACGCCCCCAGCCGCCCCATCGCCTATCTGTGTCTCGCTCTCAGCATGTCGCTGGTGGGCAGTTATGTGGCATTGTCCAAACCCCTGGCGGCCGCGTTCCCGGTACTGCTGCTGGCCTGGATGCGCTTTGGCATTGGCGCCCTGGCGATGCTGACCTGGCTGAAAAAACCTGCCGACGAGCCGCCCCTGACGCCGCAGACACGCGGCCTGCTGTTTCTGCAATCGCTGCTGGGCAATTTTTTGTTCACCGTGTGCATGATCTACGGGGTCAGCCTGACCAGCGCCACCTCGGCCGGGGTGATCATGGCCTGCATCCCCGCCTGCGTGGCGGTGATGAGCTGGCTGTTCCTGCGCGAGCGCGTGGCGCGGCGCACCTGGGTGGCCGTGGCCTGTGCGGTCATTGGCATTGCGCTGTTTTCACTATCCAAACCAGAGCACCCTGCGCAATCTGGATCGGCGCTGGAGCACGACAACGCCATATATCTGCAGTGGCTGGGCTACGCCCTGCTGCTGTGCGCCTCGGTGTGCGAGGGGGCCTATTCGGTGATTGGCAAGAAGCTCACGGGCGCCATGGGGCCGAAGCGCATCACCTCGCTGATCAACCTGTGGGGGTTCTTGCTGTCCATGCCGTTCGGCCTGTACCTTGCGTGGGGTTTTGACTTTGCGGCCGTGCCCTGGAGCATCTGGCTGCTGCTGCTGTTCTACGCCCTGGCCGCCTGCATGTGGACGGTGTGGCTGTGGATGACCGGCCTGCGCGCCGTGCCCGCAGCGCAGGGCGGCGTGTTCACGGTGCTGCTGCCGGTCAGCGCCGCGCTGGTCGGCGTGCTGGTGCTGGGCGAGCGCTTCACGCCGCTGCAGCTGCTGGCCTTTGGCCTGGCCCTGGCCAGCGTGGTGCTGGCCACCCTGCCCTCGCGGCTGGCGCTGCGCGTGGGGCGCGGCGCGGCCCGGCCGGATGACTGACTGTTCCTTGCCCCATCACAACACCAGGAGACCCCATGAGCAACGCACATGAACTCGTCACGCTGGCCGCCGATCTGGAGCGCATGCTCAAGCTGCGCACTCCGCCCATCGGCATGAAACTGCTGGAGTCCGCCGAGACGCTGCGGCAGATCCCCAAGCTGCGGCGCCCGCAGGCCATCCACACCATGGACCAGATCGTCGGCCAGGCCGCGCGCCTGGGCTGGACCATGGGCGTGCAGGCCGCTGACCTGGTGGGTGAGCAATGCCGCGCCGTCGTCGGCCTGGGCGGACAGGATGCCGACTGGTATTCGGGCCAGGCCATGACCGGCGTCTGGTTTGCCACCGTGGAGGACTCCGCGCGCCACCAGGCCGCGATGGACGTGGTGCCCGTGGGCCGCTACCAGGCGCTGGTGGTGGCGCCGCTGCAGCGCTGGCCGGACTTTGGCGCGGGCGCCGACGAACCCGACATCGCGCTGTTCTACGCTACGCCAGGCGCCATGATCTACTTCATCAACGGCCTGCAGTGGTCGGGCTATGAGCGCTTTGACTGGAGCGTCGTCGGCGAATCCTCCTGTGCCGACTCCTGGGGCCGCGCCCTGAAGACCGGCAAACCCAGCCTGTCCATCCCCTGCTTTGCCGAGCGCCGCTATGGCGGCGTGCTGGACGACGAGATGCTGATGGCGCTCAAGCCTGCCGATATCGCCAGATCGCTCGCCGGCATGCAGGCGCTGGCCAGGAACGGCCTGCGCTACCCGTTTGCCAGTTATGGCATCCAGCAGGACGCCAGGGCCGGCATGGGCGTGAGCTACCCGAAGAAAGAGGCCTGAACCCTGCTCTGGCCGGCGGACTGCCAACGGGTTTCACAACGCCTGCGAGCTGACCACGATGCCGTCGGCGTCGGCATACAGCCAGTCGCCCGGGCGCACCCACACACCCTGGATCTGCACCGCCACCTCGGCCAGGCCCTCGCCGCGCTTTTCGGTGGGCAGGGGCATCAGCGCCAGCGCGCGTATGCCCACCTGCTCGGCATTGAGCTCGGCCACGTCGCGCACGCAGCCGTTGACCACGATGCCGGCCCAGCCGTTGCGCGCCGCGCTGGCCGCCAGGTTGCCGCCCACCAGGGCGCGGCGCAGGGAGCCGCCGCCGTCCACCACCAGCACGCGGCCCCGGCCCGGGCTGTCCACCGCGGCCTTCACCAGGGTGTTGTCCTCGAAGCATTTCACGGTGCTGACCGGCCCGCTGAAGGCCGCCACGCCACCAAAACATTGGAATACGGGCGGCAGCACCCAGAAGCTGCCGCTGTCGTCGCCCTTGTGGGCGTCGCACATGTCACAGGTACTGAAGGCTGCTGAGGTCGTCATGGGGCAAGGTCTCTCTGATGATGAAGGGGCTGCGGCGGGCCGCGCGCGCATTATCGGGCGTGGCCGCCGGCGGTGACACGCAACAAATCGAGGCAAAAAAGAAACGATTTCCCTTGGAGCGGCGTTTTTTTCCCAGTAGCATCGCGCGAACCAGTAAAGCAGCAGACTTTCGCTGGCAATACTTATTCATTTCCAAGAGGACCGTACGACATGGCAACTGCTAAGACCGCCCCCGCAGCCCCGGCAAAGAAGCGCACCCCCAACGCCGCTTTCATGAAGCCCCTGACCCCCAGCCCCGCCCTGGCTGCCGTGGTCGGCGCCACGCCCCTGCCGCGCACGGAAATCATCAGCAAGCTGTGGGTTTACATCAAGGCCCACAACCTGCAGGACGCGGCCAACAAGCGCATGATCAACGCCGACGCCAAGCTCAAGGAAGTGTTCGGCAAGCCCCAGGTCTCGATGTTCGAGATGGCCGGCCTGATCGGCAAGCACGTCAAGTAAGGCCCGGGCACCAGGCCGCAGCGGTGCCAAGGCGACCGAGCTGCATAAAAACCGACCTCGCAATGGGTCGGTTTTTTTTCGTCCCCGCACGGCCAGCGTGTTGTCCGACATCACAGCAGGGATACAGATCGAGAATGCGATGGATTCGTATTTATAATCCGCCCATCGCTTTCATAGCCTGCCAGAACAGCCCGCACCATGATCGTCTGTGTTTGCCGCCGCGTATCTGACCGTGAGATTGCACGCCATGCGCGCGCGGGCATGAGCTTCGATGAGATCCAGTTCGAGCTCGGCGTGGCCACGCAATGCGGGCGCTGCGAAGACTGCGCACGCGACGTCGTGGCGCAGTGCTGCTCCTCGCAACCGGTGGCGGCCTTGTACAAGGAAGGCCTGCCGGGCGCCACTGGCGCGGGCTGCTGCGGCCAGCAAGGCGCGGCATGCGGCTGCGCCTGAGTCCGTTTGCCAGCGGGCTGTCGTTATATGCTCGGCCCGGTGCGCCCTGCACAAGCCGGCGCAGAATTTCACGTCTTTTAGGCCTGTAGCCCTTGCTGGGCAAGCGCCTGCAGCTATCCATTTATGTCGCTTTCAGATCGCTATGCCCCGTCCACCGGACTGAGCCGCAACGCCGTGATTGCGCTGTCCGTCGTGACCCTGCATGTGGCGGCGCTATGGGCCTTGCAGTCCGGCCTGATGCGCAAGGCGGCGGAGATCATCATCCCGGCCGAGGTCTTGAGCGAATTCCTCACGCCCCAGCCGCCAGCCCCGCCCGCGCCACCGACACCACCTGCGCCGCCCCCGCCCAAGCCCGCGCCCCCGAAGCCGTCACCGACGCCGCCCAAGCCGCGCGTGGCCAAGCCGACACCCGCGCCCGAGCCCATGCCGGTGGCCATTGCCGACCCCACGCCGGCACCCGCCGCCCCCGTGGGCGTGGTCGAGCCACAACCTGCGGCAAAGCCCGTCGAGGCGCCCGTGGCCGCCGCCCCGGCGCCCGCGGCCCCGCCCGCTCCGGCCATCGTTCAGCCCAGCAGCGACGCCAGCCACCTGAACAACCCCAAGCCGGTCTACCCCGCCGTGAGCAAGCGCCTGGGCGAACAGGGCAAGATCGTGCTGCGCGTGCTGATCGGTGCCGACGGCATTCCGCAAAAGGTCGAGATCAAGCAGTCCAGCGGCTTCGAGCGCCTGGACCGCCAGGCCGTGGACACGGTCACGCGCTGGCGCTTCGTGCCCGGCACGCGCAACGGCGTGCCCGAGGCCATGTGGTACCTGCAACCCATCAACTTCGTTCTCCAACAATAGCCCCCGGGAGTTTTCATGGAATCGCAATTTGGCATCGCCAACGTCTGGATACAGGGGGATTTGGTCACCCGCGCCGTCGCCCTGCTGCTGCTGGGCATGTCGCTGGCCTCGTGGATCGTCATCCTCATTAAGGCGCTGGACATCATCAAATACCAGAAGCACGCCCGCCTGGCGCGCGACTTCTGGCACAGCGAGGACTTTGCCGCCGGCCTGACCAAGCTGGGCGCCGACCCGAGCAACCCGTTTCGCCACCTGGCACTGGAGGGGCGCGAGGCCACGGCACACCACCGCAACACCCAGGCGCATCTGCACGACAGCCTGGACGTGAGCGACTGGGTGACGCGCTGCCTGCGCAACTGCATCGACGAGTTCACCGCCCGTCTGCAATCGGGCCTGGCCATCCTGGCGTCGGTGGGCTCCACGGCGCCCTTCATCGGCCTGTTCGGCACCGTCTGGGGCATCTACCACGCGCTGGTGGCCATTGGCGCCTCGGGCCAGTCCACCATTGACAAGGTAGCCGGCCCGATTGGCGAGGCGCTGATCATGACCGCCCTGGGCCTGGCCGTGGCCATCCCGGCGGTGCTGGGCTACAACGCCCTGGTGCGCGGCAACAAGACCATTCTGGGCAGCCTGAACAGTTTTGCGCACGACCTGCACGCCTATTTCGTGACCGGCGCGCGCGTCACGGTGCAGGGCGATGCCCCGGCCCGCGTGCTGCCCATCAAGAAAGGCTGACGCGCATGGCCTTCGGTACCCAGGACGACGCCGATGAGGTGATGAACGAGATCAACATGACGCCGCTGGTGGACGTCATGCTGGTGCTGCTCATCATCTTCATCATCACCGTGCCCGTCATGAAACACGCCGTGCCGGTCGATCTGCCACGCGCCAGCAACGAGCGCGAGGTGATCAAGCCCGAGACCATACGCCTGTCGGTGACGGCGGACGGCAAGTACCACTGGAACGAAACCACCATCAGCGACGAGGAGCTGGAGCCACGCCTGCAGGCCGAGGCGCAGAAAGACCCACAGCCGGACCTGCACATCCGCGGCGACAAGGACGTGCGCTATGAACGCGTGGCCCAGGCCATGTCGGCCGCGCAGCGCGCCGGCGTGCGCAAGATCGGCTTCGTGACCGACCCGGCGCAATAAGCGCGGCAGCAGGCATCCGTTTGAAGCAAGAAGATACGAAATTCGGTACAAACAATGCTTGACATGTAATTACGAATCATTATCATTCAATAATCGCAACACAACGAGACAGTCCATGCAGCTCAGCCTGACCGCACACACCACAGCACCGCGCTCACGCCTCTTTGCCCATGGTGACGTGGGTCGATCCGAAGCCTCGGAACATCTGCCGGCAGCTGTCACAGCACTGGACAGCAACAACCTGCTGCGCGGCCGCAAGGCGGTGACCATAGTGCACAACGGCGCCAGCTACCGTCTGCAGGCCACCAAGCTGGGCAAGCTGATACTGACCAAATAGTTTTCATCGTGGGGCGACTCGGGGACTTCGGTTCAAGGGTCGTTTTTGGCGAGCCAAGGGGCATGCCCGCATAGCCAAGCCTTTTTTCACACGCTGAGACAGACAAAAAAGCCGGCATCCAGCCGGCTTTTTCATGGGGCGAAGTTGTTTACAGACCGATGGCCGCGATGCCGGCGCGTGCAATCTGCGCGTCCTCGCTGGACTTGACGCCGCTCACGCCCACGGCGCCCAGGCACTGACCGTCCTTCATGATGGGCACGCCGCCCTCGAGCATGCCCTGCACCGTGGGCGCGCTCAGAAACGAGGTACGGCCACCATTGATCACATCCTCGTAGCCCTTGCTCTCGCGGCGGCCCAGGGCGGCCGTGTGCGCCTTGGCCGGCGCGATGTGGGCGGAAATGGCGGGCGCACCATCCAGGCGCTGCAGCCACAGCAGGTGGCCGCCATCGTCCACGATGGCAATGGTCACGGCCCAGTGGTTCTTCAGCGCCTCGGCCTCTGCGGCAGCGGCGATGAGCTTCAGGTCGGCGAGTTCAAGCTCGGGCTTGGTTTTCATGAGAAAAATCCTGTAGAGATCAATGAGGGACACGCGCCAGCCCACGGCAGGCGCGCAGCGTGTGGGGAGCATAGCGCCGCAAGCCCAGCACAATGAACCAATGCAAGGCAAATGAATCCGACCTTTTAGTACCAGACTGCCCGGCGCAGAAAAGGCGCCGTGCCGGGTATCTGGTGGGATGACACCCGCATGCCGCGGCGCGCCACTAGAATGTGCCGTGCCGCCACCGTCGCAGGCCATTGCAGGAGAACACCAAGCTATGAACACACAAGTCACCCAGATCCGCACCGGCGGCTATGGCATATCGCAAGAAGAGCGCAACCGCGTGCTGCGCAACACCTACTGGCTGCTGGCGCTGAGCCTGCTGCCCACCGTGCTCGGCGCATGGCTGGGCGTGGCCACGGGCATCACCGAGTCGCTGCGCGGCGGGCTGGGGCTGATCGTCTTCGTTGGCGGCGCCTTCGGCTTCATGTTCGCCATCGAGAAGACCAAGAACTCGGCCGCCGGCGTGGCCGTGCTGCTGGGCTTCACCTTCTTCATGGGCCTGATGCTCTCGCGCATGATCGGCATGGTGCTGGGCTTCAAGAACGGCACCGACCTGATCATGACCGCCTTTGCCGGCACGGCCGGCGTGTTCTTCGTCATGGCCAGCCTGGCCACGGTGATCAAGCGCGACCTCTCGGGCATGGGCAAGTGGCTGTTCGTGGGCGCGCTGGTGCTGATGGTGGGCGCCATCGTCAACGTGTTCGTCGGCTCGTCGGCAGGCATGATGGCCATCTCGGTGGCCGCCATCGGCATCTTCAGTGCCTACATGCTGTATGACCTGAAGCAGATCCTGGACGGCGGCGAGACCAACTACATCAGCGCCACGCTGGCCCTGTACCTGGACTTGTTCAACGTGTTCCAGAGCCTGCTGGCCCTGCTGGGCATCATGGGCGGCGAGCGCGACTGACCGACAGCGCTCTTCCAGCCAAGAAAGACCCCGGCTGCGCACCGGGGCTTTTTTCTTCGCGCCCTCAACTTATGGCCCAGGCTGCCGATATCAGGCATACATGCCACCCCTTAACCCCACCCACCGTCTTGCCCGCATCGCCCTGCTCGCCCTGGCGCTGCTGCCACTGGCGGGCTGCGAGATCCCCAGCCTGCCCCAGGATCCGCGCGTGGTTCAGCGCGAGGCCGAGGCCAAGGCCGTTGGCGGCGCCTGCCGCCATGCGCTGCGCGGGCTGGAGGACTGCTTCACCCTGAACCCCAAGGCGGCCAAGGCCCAGGTGTTTGCGGGCTGGAAGGAGATGGACCAGTACATGCGCGAGAACAAGCTCGAGGGCGCACCCTCAGTGCTCACGCAGCTGGAGCAAAAGCCGGCCGCCGCCCCTGCCCGCAGCCCCGAGGGTGATGAAGAAGACCCACCGCGCAGCTCGCGCAAGCGTGGTTGATGCTATTGTAAAAATAGCTATCCGCGCTTACCTGTAAAGCGCCAAGGCCAAATAATGCCTGACTAGGCACATACCTCAGACTGGGCCGCGAACCCTCACCCCCACCCTCTCCCAGACGGAGAGGGAGTAAAGCCGGCGCAACCGGTCGCCCTCGCCCCTTTGGGGAGAGGGAGGGGTGAGGGGCATCTGCGACATGTACATAGTCAGGAAAAAATGCCTGAGCAGCGGCATGTGCTGAGCATGCCACCCTCAGGCAAACAAACGCCCACCGTCAAACGCGTCAAACGGCCCGCTCGAACACCGCCATGCTCTCCACATGGGCCGTGTGCGGGAACATGTTGACCACCCCCGCCGCCGTGCAGCGGTAGCCCGCCTGGTGCACCAGCAGGCCGGCGTCGCGCGCCAGGGTGGCCGGCTTGCAGCTCACGTAGACGATGCGCCCGGGCGGCTGCCAGCCCTCGTGGCCGGCGGGCAGCGCGGGCGCGTCCTCGGCGCCCAGGCGCGCCTGGTGGATGTCGGCCAGGGCCTTGGACAGGGCAAAGGCACCCTCGCGCGGCGGATCGACCAGCCATTTGTCGGCCACGCCGTCGGCGATCAGCGTCTCCGGCGTCATCTCGAACAGATTGCGCGCTACAAAATCAGTAGTTGCCAGAGCTTGCCCCTGCGGCCTTTGCGCCTGATTCAGCTTGTAATTTTCACGCGATCGTGCGACCAGTGCCTCACTGCCCTCCACGCCCAGCACCTCGCGCGCCTGCGTGGCAATGGGCAGCGTGAAATTGCCCAGGCCGCAGAACCAGTCGATCACGCGCTCATGCTTTTGCGCGTCCAGCAGGCGCAGCGCGCGCGTCACCAGCACGCGGTTGATGTGCGGATTGACCTGAGTGAAGTCCGTGGGCCTGAACGGCATGTTGATGCCGAAGTCCGGCAGGCCATAGGCCAGTTGCTCGCCCCCCTCGTCCAGCAGGTGCACGGTGTCCGGCCCCTTGGGCTGCAGCCACCATTGCACGCCGTGCTGGGCGGCGAAGGCGCGCAGCTGATCCTTGTCGGCGTCGCACAGGGGCTCCAGGTGGCGCAGCACCAGGGCCGTGACACTGTCGCCGCAGGCCAGCTCGATCTGCGGGCAGGTGTCGCGCGCCGCCATGCTGCCGATCAGGGCGCGCAGCGGCATCAGCATGGCATCCACATGCGGCGGCAAAATCTTGCAGGTCTGCATGTCGGCGATATAGCGGCTCTTGCGCTCGTGAAAGCCGACCAGCACCACGCCCTTCTTGGCCACGTAGCGCACCGACAGGCGCGCGCGGTAGCGGTAGCCCCAGGTCGGGCCCTGGATGGGGCGCAATATCGTCTCGGCCTTGACCTTGGCCAGGTGCCAGAGGTTGTCCTCCAGCACGCGCTGCTTCATGGCCACCTGGGCACTGGCATCGAGGTGCTGCATCTTGCAGCCGCCGCAGGCGCCCGCGTGCAGGCCGAAATGCGGGCAGCCGGGGCGCACGCGCTGGCTCGACTCGCGGTGGATGGCGGTCAGGCTGGCCTGCTCCCAGTTGTTCTTCTTGCGGTGGGTGTTGGCGCTGACCAGCTCGGTGGGCAGGGCGCCGTCGATGAACACCACCTTGCCGTCCGGACGGCGCGCCACGCCCTGGGCGTCCATGTCCATGGAGGTGACTTCGAGCCAGCCGGGCGGCAGGTCGCGGGAGGGTTCTTGGGGTGCGGGAAAGTTGTCTGTGGGCTCACTCATGCCCGCAATTGTCTCAGGCTCGCCCCTTCCCTACGGGCGTGGGGCCGTGATTTTCAGCGGCGCTCACCAGCGTCGCGCCGTGCTGGCTTGCTGGCCGCGCGGGGCAGGTTGTGGATCTCCAGCTCGCAGCCGTTGGAGTCCAGCGAAAACACCAGCGTGCCCCCGGGCGCAATGCGCGGCACGGTCTCGTGCAGCGGGCGCGACATGTCCACCGGCGGCAGCTGCGAGCGGTAGATGATCTGCTTGTCTGCCCCATAGACGATGTAGCAGGCGGCCCAGCTGCCCTGGGCAAACAGGCCGGCCACCAGGGCTGCCGCGGCGGTCGCGGCCAGGCGAATGGCTGTCATGGTTGGCTACCTTCCCGTAGTCTGTTCAGGGGCGATTATTGCCCAGTGCCTGCGGCATCCAGCGGCCACTCGCCCAGCACCTCATAGGGGCCGCTTGAGCCGCGCAGGTTGTGCAGCAACGCAAAGCTGCGCACCGTCCATTCCAGTGGCGCCACGGCTTGCGCGGGTACGGCCTGGTGGCTGTAGCACAACGTCATGTGCGGCATGACGGCTGGTACCGGCCTGGCGGGCCACAGCGCCGCGTGCAAGGCTACATGCAGCGCATGAAACCCGGCATGCGCGTCACCCGGCCCGCACAGCACGCAGGGGCGCTTGGCGCGCGCCGGACGGTCAAAGCTCAAGGCGCGATCCAGGCGCAACGTGAACGGCGCCACCGAGACACGCGCCGCCGTGCCGCGCGCCCATGCCAGTTGCTCGGCTGACAGCGCATGCGCCCAGCCCAGCGACATCAGCGTTACATGCAAACGCTCGGCGCGCACCTGGGCCTGGAGGCCGTGGCGCGCAATCAGCGACTGGCCCAGGGCGTTGGCCGCCTGCACCACCGCGGCATCGGGCAGCACGGCGAAAAACAAATGGTGCCGGGGCTGCGGTCCGGCCTTGAATTGTGTTGAGTCACCCAGCAATGCACTCAGCGCCTGGTTGTGCGTGGACGCCGCCACCCGCCGCTCATTGGCCAGCATGGCCAGAAAACCCTCGACATCCTCCCACCCCATGTCACGCGGATGCCGCAAACCATGCCACTTCACAACCTTGCGCACCCATTGCACATAGGCTTCCTCGGTACCCAGGCTATCGTGTTTGTAACGAATTCGCTCACGGACTTGATCCAGCAACCGTGTAGTGCGTAACACCGGGGAAGGAGTAGCGGGTTTCATGGCTGAATTGAGTGCTGTATTTTTGTGCAGTATTCCGACTGCCAAGTCAGGCTGCAAGCCCCTTGCAGCCTTTTTTGCGCGGCAATTTAGACCGCAGATGCAAGTTAGATCTCTCAAGCTAATGACATGGTTCACACCGTCATAAAACCCATTTCGGAGTTCGCAGCTGCACTAGCAGAAATTCCGCTTAGCCCTGGAAAGCACGTTTTACAAGGTGGCTAGACATGAAGACTGAATACGACCTCGCCAAGTTGAAATCTCGCAAAAACCCATATGCCTCCAAGATGAAAAATCCCGTCACCATGGCCGCTGATTTCCGGCGTTAGCCGTAATTACCGGTTGCTCGATGGGGTCAAGCGTAGATAGCTGGTGGTTATGGTGTTGACAGCTTTATAATGGTGGGTATAGTAACCACCATAAACAACAAGCAAGTCATCAAGCGATTGGAAGCAGAAGGCTGGTTTCTGGCGCGCGTGAAGGGCTCGCATCACCAGTTCAAGCATCCGTCCAAGCCCGGCTTGGTGACGGTCAAGCACCCCGACAGCGACATTCCCGCCGGTACGCTTAGGAGCATCGAGAAACAGGCGGGTTGGAGGTAATACGCCATGCGCTTTCCGGTTGTTCTTCATTCCGACGATGGCGTCCGCTACGGCGTCACCGTGCCCGATTTGCCCGGTTGCTTTTCGGCAGGCGATACGTTCGATGATGCGTTAGCCTCGGTGGTGGAAGCCATCGACCTGCATCTGGAGGGTGTCACCGAAGACGGCGGCGATATTCCCGTGCCGCGCGCCATTGGCGAACACCGCACCAATCCCGACTATGCCGATGGCGTGTGGGCGGCGGTGGATGTAGATGTGTCGCGCTTCGATGGGCGGGCCGAGAAAATCAATATCACCGTGCCGCGCAACCTGCTGGCCAAGATCGACTCCTACGCCAAGAGCCACGGTGCAACGCGCAGCGGCTTTCTGGCCGATGCAGCGCGGCTGGCGATGCGGGACTGATTGGCAGCGTGATTCATCGGGGTTCCAGAGTGGGGGCCAACAAGTCGTTGCAGGCGCAGCCGCTCATTTCAATCGGCCACAATGCCGGCTGCGCCAGAGCCATCAAGGTAGCTCATGTGGTCTCAATCTGCCTGAATCAGCGCAGCCAGGGGTGTTGCACTTCGGAGTTGAGACCGCCGCGCCTGACGCAGAAATCACCCAGGGCCTGAAGGCCGACGGCTGGTATCTGGTGCATACCGCCCGTCAATGCCCGCCCCCTTCTTCCAGCTGCCGGCACTTCCTGCCCACCCGCCGCAGCACAATACAGTATGACGTGCCGTTTCTAGAATACCGGCTTTGCCCAAGCCATCGCGCATGCACATCCTGATCGTCGAAGACAACACCCTGGTGGCCAGCGGTATCCGGGCCGGGCTGGAGCTGCATGGTTTTGCCAGCGACACGGCGGCCAGCGTGGCCCAGGCCGAGGCCCATCTGGCGGCGCGCAGCTACGACGCCTGCGTGCTTGACCTGGGCCTGCCGGACGGCGACGGCATGCAGCTGCTGCAGTTGGCGCGCGTGGAGAGCGCCAGCAGCGCCGAGACGCCGGAGACCCAGGGCGCGGCCATCGCCCTGCCCCCGGCGCTGCTGACCTGCGCCGTCACCAACCTGCTGGACAACGCCCTGCGCCACCACCGGGGCAGCACGGCGATAACCATCGCGCTGCGGCTGTGCGAGGGCGCCAGTGTGGACATCAGCGTACGCGACCATGGCCCGGGCCTGACCGAGCAGGAATGCACGCAGGCGCTGCAACGCTTTTGGCGCAAGGGCGGCAGCGGCCCGGGCAGCGGCCTGGGCCTGACCATTGCACGCCGCATTGCCGAAAGCGCCGGCGGCAGCCTGCACCTGGCGCCGGCCCAGCCCGGCCTGCTGGCCCGGCTGCAGCTGCCCACGCTGGCGCCCGCCACCGAGGTGGGCCATGGATAGCGTGTTGCAGCTCGGCCCCCTGGTGCTGCCCTGGGCGCTGATCATCCTGCTGGTTGGCTGGCAGTTGGGCCACTGGGTACACGAACGGTTGGCCAGGCGCAGCGGTCTGACGCCCGGCCCGCATGCCTGGCGCCTGACGCTGGCAGCCCTGCTGGCCGCGCGCCTGGGCTTTGTGCTGCAGTACCGGGCTGAATATGGCGCCGCGCCCTGGTCGGTGCTGGACATACGCGACGGCGGCTGGCAGCCCTGGGCCGGCCTGGCGGCCGCCCTGCTCTACGTGGGCCTGCTGTGGCTGCGGCGCAGCCCCTGGCGCCAGCCGGCACTGGCCGGCGTGGCGGTGTTTGCCACCATCTGGCTGGCGGGCCTGGCCCTGCTGCAGGCCATGGCACCCCAGCGCCCGACCGAGCTGCCCGACTGGCGCGGCGTGGCGCTGGACGCACGCAGCGTGGCCCTGCCCGAGCTGCGCGGCCAGAGCGTGGTGATCAACCTGTGGGCCAGCTGGTGCCCACCCTGCCGGCGCGAGATGCCGGTGCTGCTGCAGGCCAGCCGTGCGCACCCCGAGGTGCGCTTTCTCTGGATCAACCAGGGCGAGCCGCCCGAGACGGCGCTGCGCTACGCCAGCCAGCAGGGCCTGCCCGCGGCCGATGTGCTGCTGGACACGGCATCGCAGCTGGGCCGCGATCTGGACAGCAAGGCCCTGCCGACCACGCTGTTCTACGACGCCCAGGGCCGGCTGCAGGCCGTGCGCGCGGGCGAGCTGTCGGCCGCCACGCTGGCGCAGCATCTGGGGCGCATCACCGCCTCTGGGACGGCGCGGCAGGCCAGCAAATAACTATTAAATTAATAGCTGTTTGCGCTTTATTAATGGCGCTTGTAGCCTATTTCTTCTCAAACCCAAGTCGATCAAACAACCCGCCCCGGTTGGCCGGCTCCGTGCCCGTGTTGCCGCCGGCGGCCTCGATGGTGGTGAAGAAATGGTGCATGGCGTCCACCACGCGGCTGCGCTGCTCGCCGCTGTTGATGGTCTCGTCCACGCTGCGGCCATCGGCCGTGTACACCCGCATCCAGCTGCGTGGCGCGTAGGCGATCTGGCCCACCAGGGTCATGGGCACGTCAAAAGCCGTGGCCGGAAAGCCCTGCGTCGGCGCTGGCGCCTGCGAGCGCGAACGCACGCGCACCACCTGGCTGCTGCCAAAGTGGAAGTCCGCCCCCGTGACCTCGGCCGACTGGTGCGGCAGGCCGATCGTGAGCACCGCCAGGCCAGTCTTGGCACTGCTCCAGGCGCCGGCCAGCACCGGGCATTGCGTGCGTGTGCAAGCCAGGGGTTCGGGCGCCACGGTCACGGTCTTGGCGCCGCCATCGGCCACGGCTTGCCGTACCTGGGGCACCAGGGTTTGCTGGCCGGCACAACCGGCCAGGAGAACCACGCAAACCACCCCTGTAGGCCAGAAAAATTTCATGTTCGAGACTCCTTATCGTTGGTACTCGACGATACCCAATAAAGGCATGGCCCAGCCCATCGCGCGCGGTCGTGCGTCTGGCGTCACGCAGGCGACAGAACTATGATGATTCAAGCGTCGCGGCGCAACCAACCGGCTGCCCGGCGCGGCCAAGGAGGCTGGCATGGCTTTGACGATTGGCGGTACCGCCAGGCGCATTGGCCTGGCATTGTCGGGCGGCGGTTTTCGCGCCGCGGCGTTTCACTTGGGGGTCATGCGCAGGCTGGCGGCGCTGGGCATTCTGGAGCATGTCGACCTGTTCACCTGCGTCTCCGGCGGCAGCATTGCCGGCGCCACCGTGGTCAAGCACTGGGCCGACCCGGCCCGGCTGGACATCCTCGATCGCTACCTGCGCACCCGATCTATCGCCGTGTCGTCGGTGATCGGCGGCGTGCTCGACCCATTCGAGGATCGCCTGGACAAGCTGGCCGCAAGCTACGACCGCGACCTCTTTGACGGCGCAACCCTGGATGGACTGGGCGGCGGGCCGCGCCTGTACGTCAACGCCACCAACCTGGCCACCGGCAACCTGTTCTTCTTTGTCACCGGCGGCGGCAAACCGGCCGAGATGGGCGAGCATGAACTGGGCGTGGTGGCCGCGCCCGGCTTTCCGGTGTGCCGGGCGGTGGCGGCGTCGTCGGCGTTTCCGCCGGTGTTTCCGCCGCTGCGCCTGGATGCCAGCAGCTATGCGCACGCCAGCAGCGTGGAGTACGTCACGCTCACCGACGGCGGCGTGTACGACAACATGGGCATCAACCCCCTGGTGCGCGCACGCAATGCGCTCGACTACGTCATCGTCAGCGACGGCGGCAAGCCCTTTGCCCTGGACGAGCGCCCCACCGAGTCCGGCGCCATCGTCTTGAAGGCGGCGCTGGACATCATGATGGAGCAGATCCGTGGCCTGGAGTTTGACCGGCTGCAACACCGGCACGCGGCGCTGAAAGGCCCGCAGCCGCTATGGTTTTCGATAGACAGCCGCGAGGGCGAGGCGCAGGCCGGCGATGCGGCATTCGCCTCCTCCATCAAGACCAACCTGACGCGGCTGGGCCGCGAGGAGATGGACGTACTGACGCGCCATGGCGGCGCGCTGGTGGAGGCACGCATCCGCCGCTACGCGCCCGAGCTGATAGGCGCATGACTCCCCCGGCACGCGGGGCACCCGATCCACCACTGGAGACCGACCATGAAGTTCGATTTCTGGATCCGCTGGGGCATGAACCTGTCCGACGCCGACTTTGCCGCGGCCTGGCTGGCACTGGGCATTGCCGCTGGCGCCGCCCGCAAACCGCCTGCCGCCAAGGGTGACTTGGCGCGGGCGCGGGCCGCCGCCGCCACGCCGGACGATGGGCTGGCGATTGCGCGCGACGCGCTGACCGGTGCGCTATCGGTTGCCGCCGAACAGGACCAAGGTGTGAACTGGCGCTTCCCTGATCCTGACGACTGCGTGGATGCCGATGGCCGCCTGCCCCTGAGCCGCATCGCCCCGGCGGCCTGGGCCCAGGCCTGGGGTGCAGCAGCAGGCCAGGCGCCAGCACCCCGCCTGCGCGTGACCAACGCGCCGGAAGACGAGCCATACCTGCCCTGGCTGCGCCTGCTGTCCGAGGCCCGCCCCAAGGTTGCCGCCGTCTCCATGGCCTGGCAGGCACCCAACCCCCAGCTGGTGCTGGCCTGGCCGCTGCGCCTGGGCGCCGTGTCTGCCGAGGGCGAGGCCGTAATCGCCGCCGCGCGGGAGCAATGGCCCAGCGATCGACTGACCCAGCGCGTCGGCATAGACCGCGACAACGCCAACTGCGATGTGCTGGTACACAGCGGCACCTTGGCTACGCTGCTCTCCGCCCTTGCGGCGCAGCCGTTTCATTGCAAGGCCAACCTGGTACTGGTCGCCTCCGCCAGCGACGCGGGTGGCGCAGCAGTGCTAAAACAAATCCGCGCCATTGCGCAGAAGACCAATGCCAGCGGCGTCCTGCTGTGGACGCAGCCCGCCGATGCCCGCGCCAGCGGGTTGGCGCTGAATGCCTTCATCAATGAGTTCTCGCACGACCTGCCGCTGGATCAGGCTCTGCATGCCGCCGCCCAGCGCGAACCCGTAGGCGAGGCGAGCGGCTGGCTCACCGATGCTGTTGCCGGCCTGCATCTGCATGCGCTGGCCGACACGCTGGTGGCGCGTGCGCAGGCGCTGCCCGCCGGCACCGCCATCAAGGTTAAGGATTTGAGCGCGCATTGGGTAAAACGCATTGCGCCTGTCACAACGCGCGCGGGCGGTTTTGCCGGTGCCTCCAAGGCCATGCCGGAGGGCTATGAGGACGTGGACACGGTGCAACTAGACACCAGTCAGCTGGACTACCTTGGCGAATCCCATGGCGCCTCCGAGCTTGCGACCCTGGGCGACGCGCTGGCGAATGCACGCACCACGACCAAGGCCGAGACGCACCGCGCCGCGCGCTACCTGCAGCAGCAGTCCTTTGTGCGCCGGCGCGGCCGATATGCCGCGGCGGCCGGCGGCTTTGTCGCCGGCGCACCCGCGCTGGTGCGCGTGCGCATAGGCCCGCCCCAGGGCAAATGGCAGTCCACCCCGGCGGAGTTTCCGGCAGAGGCGCTGCCGCCGGGCTACCAGCAATGGCGGCTCACCGTCTGGCTGACCGAAGCCAGGCAACTGGATGAACCCTTGCGCAAGACCATCACCCTGCCAATCGATGGTGCCAGCACCGAATGTGAATTTCGCTTCACACCCCGCAGCGCCGGCCCCTTCGACGGCCGGATCAGCGTGCTGCACCGCGGGCGCGTGCTGCAGACCGCCGCGCTGCGTGGCGGCGTCATCGCCGACGGCGCACCCGCGGATGCCAAGGCCATGCCGGTGCTCGCTGACATCGTGCCGGTGCGCCATCGCCTGGGCGACCTGGAGGGCCGGCGCCAGTTCGACCTGGCGTTTGTCACCAACCACACGAGTGCGGGCGAGCCGCGTGCGGTCGCCCTTTCGGCCAATCACGCGTGGATTTCCGATGTCACCAAGAGCCTGGCGGTCACGCAGGACATCAACACCGCGCTCTCCAAGGTGGCCAAGTCGGTGGCCGACTACACCGACGGGCTCTCTGGCGAGAAGGGGCGCGCACTGTTCGTGGATCTGGCCAAGAAAGGCGCCTGGCTGCAGCTGTACCTGGTAAGCAACCAGATTCAGCGCCCCGGCAACCGGCCCGATGTGGCCGAGCAGGAATATATCCAGATCGTCAGCACGCGCAGCGATGCCATCGTGCCCTTCGAGTTCATCTACGACCATGAGGTGCCGGACGACGATGCAGCCATCTGCCCGCAGTGGCGCGATGCGCTGGAGCACGGCAACTGTGCGCAAGGATGCAATGGTGGCGACCCCAGGCGGGTCTGCCCCCTGGGGTTCTGGGGCCTGCGCAAGGTCATAGAACGCCACCAGGTCAGCCCCGAACTCGCGGCCCCGGGACGGGAGCTTTTCCTGCAGTCGGAGCCGGGGCGGGATACGACGGACCTACCCCTGGGCGGCACGGCCTTGTTTGCCAGCAGCCAGAAGGTACCCAATGCGGCGCAGAACACCGTGACGGCGGCACTCACACAAAAGCTGGGCCTGGCGCCCATGCAGGCAACCAACTGGTCCGACTGGGCCACCATGGTCGGCCAGGCCAGGCCGCATTTCCTGCTGGCACTGCCGCACACCGACGGCACCGGCGCCAACGTCACGCTGGAGATAGGCGGCACCACCATAGGCACCATCCAGGTCAAGCCGGCGCATGTGCACCCGGCCAAGGACGACGCACGCCCGCTGGTCGCCCTGCTAGGCTGCGACACCGCCGGCACCGCCAACGAATACGCCGAGCATGTGGCGGTGTTCCGCGATCGCGGCGCCGCCGTAGTGATAGGCACCATCGCCACCGTGTTTGGCGAGCATGCGGCCCGCGTGGGAGTGCTGTTGGCGCAGGAGCTGCTGCCCGACGGCGCGCCGCCGCAACGCCTGGGCGAGGCCATGCGCACGCTCAAGCGCCGGGCACTGCTTGAAGACCTGCTCATGCCGCTGTGCGTGGTCGCCTATGGCGATGCTGACTGGCGGCTGGTGCGTGAAGTTGCAGGAGGATGACCATGACCCAGCCATTCTTCACGGTAGAGATGCTGCCAGCCAGGCACGGCGACGCGCTGTGGATCGAGTACGGCGACGAGCGCCGCACGCGCCGCATCCTGATCGACGGCGGCCCGCTGCACGCCTGGCCGGACTTTGCGGCGCGCATCGGCAAGCTCCCCGCGGGTGACCAGCGTATCGAGCTGCTGGTGATCACGCATGTGGACACTGACCATATCGAGGGCATCATCCGCCTGCTGGCACTGCCGCGTGCCAAGTGGCCGCTGGAGCCCATGGACATCTGGTTCAACGGCTACCGGCAGATCGAGGCGCAAAAGGATTTGGGCGGGCGCGAGGGTGAGTTCCTCAGCGCCCTCATCCACCGGCGTGCCTTTGACGAGTGGAACCGGGCCTTTGGTCGCAATGCCGTGGTCGTGCCGGGCAAGGGGCCACTGCCACGCATTGCCCTGCCGGACAAGGACGGCATGGTGCTCACGCTGCTGTCGCCCGACAAGGCCAAGCTGACCGCCATGGGAAAGCGCTGGCGCAAGGATGTGGCGCAGTGGGAGCTGGACCCGGGGGATCTGGACGCCGCCTGGGCGCAATTGGTCGATGAAGCCAAATTTCACCCCGGCGCCGAGCTGACCCTGGGGCCTGAGGATTTGACGGCCCAGTTGCGCGCCCAGCTCAAGGGTGCGGACGCATCAGCAGCCAACGGCAGCAGCATTGCCTTCCTGGCCGAATACGCGGGCAAGTCCTGCCTGTTCCTGGCCGACGCGCACATGAAGACCGTGTGCGCCTCCATCCGCCGTCTGCTTGCGCCGGGCCAGGATGCGCTGCGCGTGGACGCCGTGAAGCTGGCCCACCACGGCAGCCGCAACAACCTGACGCCGGAATTCATGCAGCTGGTGGACGCCGAGCATTTCCTGTTCAGCAGCAACGGCGACAAGTTCAAGCACCCGGACGCGCAGGCGGTCCAGGCCGTGATCCACGGCGCGCGCCGCAAGCCCACGCTGTGGTTCAACTACCGCAGCGCCTTCAACGAGCGCTGGGAAGCCGGCTCGCAAGCTGCCAACGCGGCCTACGCCACGCGCTATCCCGCGCCGGGCGCGGCCGGCATCACCGTGCCACTGCTGGCCTGAAGCTGCCCTCCACCAAACGAGATACGCATGACAGACCAGCAAGCAACGGCGCCGGACTGGAGCCGATTTCACGGAGCCATGGTCTCGGGCACGATGCAGGGCGAGATCCTCTCGGCCTGTGAACGCGCGTGGGCCTGGCTGGAGCTGCCTGCAGAAGACTGCGCGCGCCGGATCGAAGACACCATCCACAGCGATGTTGCCGCCCGCTGGCAGCTGCAGGCCCTGCCCTTCGTGCGGCACCGGCTGATGCATGAGGCAGGTATTCACCCCAACGACAACGCGCCGCGTGCCGCCCTGTCCGACTCCGTGGCAACGGGGCAGGCCAGCGCTGCCGAGCTTGAACTGTCGCGCCACCTGAATGCCACGCTGGCCATCGACCGGCTGGTGACCGAGCGCTTTCCTGATGCGGTACTGCCGCCCGCGTCGTCGGACGGGCAGCGCGAGGCGCTGCTCGGCCGCACACCCGCCTTGACCGAGGCCATGCACGCCTGTGACGTCGCCCGCGCCACGCCGCAAGGGCTGGCGCGGCTGCAGGCAGCCATTGCCGTCCTTGACGCCGCAGGCTCCCAGGCGCAGGGCGACATCGCGCGCGAACAGGCCTGGTGGCTGGGCCTCGCCTGGTGGGCCGCCGGGCGCGCGGCGCTGGAGCTTGGCCAGCAGGGCGCAGGCCGTCAGGCCTACGAGCACGCCGTGGCGCATTACACCCAGGCCGCCGACACACAGGCGGCCGAAGACTGCCGAGAACGCCTGCGCGACCTGGCCGCGCGGCGCACGGGCGACTTCGACACGGCGGCCGGGCGCGAGCTGTCCGCCCTGCTCCTGCGCCGCGACCCACTTGGGCGCGCCCGGGCGCTGTGCCGGCTGGTACGCGAGACGCTTGCCACGGGCGACCGCTTCGAGGCCGCTCGCCTGGCCGAGCAGGCCGCGCTGGTGCTGGCCGAGGCGGGTTACCCGGATCCGGAAAGCGATTTCGACAAGGCTGCGCAGCAATGGGTGGACAGCGCTTGCCCCACCTGCACCGGCAGCGCTCTCATCGCCCAGCTGTGCGAGATCGCCCAGCACTGGGCCGCCATCCTCGGGGCCCGGGCCAGCCAGCGCATGCAGGACGACCCCGCCGCCAGCGAACATGCCGAACTCGTGCTGCGCCGCATATCCCCCTGGGCGGGCGAACTGCTCAACCAGGCCGACGCGGCCGAACAAGCCACCGCGCAGCGCTTTGCCCTGTGGTGCCCACCACAAACCCAGCCTTTGCCCGAACGGCACCCGGCCGCCCCATTGCCGCAGGGCATGGTCACGCTGGACATGCTCGATGATTCCTTGGCCGAGCTGCGCAGCGCCTGCAACGAACGTGCCGACCCGGCGCAGGTCGACGAGGCGCGCGCGCTGCGCGCCAGTGCCCAGCAGGCCGGGGCGCGCATCCATGTGGTGCGGGCCTGGCTGGAAGAAGCCTATGTGCTGCTTGCGCTGCAACGCCCGGCCGAGGCGGCAGAAGCGTCGCAGCAGGCGCTGGACTGCCTGCTGGCTGGCGCAAAGCCCGCACTTTCGGCATTTGCCACGGGCTTCGAGCGCGAGCTCTACCTCACCGCCATCAGCTACCAGGCACGCGCATTCATGGCCACGCAGGACAGCGCGGCCATCATCGCGCTGTGCGAGCCGGTGATCCGCGATCTGGAGGGCGAACGCCTGCGGGTCAGCAGCCCCTACCAGCAAAGCGCCTTCCTCGCCACGCGCACCGAGCTGTATGAGGCCGTCGCCGCCGCCGCATACCGCACGCAGCGGCTGGATTTGCTGCTGGAGATCAGCGAGCTATTGAAGGCGCGCGCGGCACTGCGCAGCCGCCTTGCGCCGAGCACCCCCAGCGAAAACGGCGACCTGGATGCCGAGCTGCGCGCCTGCAATGCCGGACTGCTGGCCGCCACGCCCGAATCGGATCAGGAACGCAGCCTGCGCGAGCGGCGGCGCTGGCTGTTCAGCGCACGCGCCATCAGGCGCGCGGGTGATGGCCAGGTCATGCCGCCAATCAGCGTTGCAGCTCTGCAAGCGGTGTTGACGCCGCAAGAGGCAGCCATCACCTGGTTCTGGCTGGGAACGGCGACGCTCATCGTGCTTGCGCTCACAGCCGATCGCACGCGCCACATGGTCGTCAAGCTCGATGCCAACCAGCAGGCCCGCCTGGCGGACTATCTGGCCTGCATCCACGCACTGGCCGAGGCGCAGCCACGCTACGGCACGCTGATACCAGCCATGGACGCGCTGATCGCCGAGATCGGCCCGGTACTGCTGCCGCAGGCGGCGCGCGACCTCCTCGATGGCAAGACCCGGTTGATCCTGTGCCCGCATCGCCAGTTGCACCTGTTTGCCTTCCACGCGGTGTTGCACGACGGCAGCCCCCTTGGCGCCACATACGCCATTCGCTACACGCCCAGTCTTTCAAGCCTCTTCGTGCCCTGGCGCGGCGACGGCCAAGAGGCGGTGCTGTTGGTCGGCGTAAGACAGTTCGACGATCCGGCCCTGCCGGAACTGCCCGAGGCCGAGCAAGAGGCACTGACGGTGGCCGCGCTGCACGGGCCCAATGGCCGTGCGCTGACAGGCGCCACCAAGGCGCAGTTCCTGGCACAGGCACTGCCATCGCTGCGCTGCCTGCACCTGGCGACGCACGGCAGCAGCGTGCTGACTGGCGCTGCGGCCGACGACCCGCTCGATTGCGCGCTGCATCTGCGCGATGCTGCGGTGAGCGGCTGGGAGCTGACGGGCCTGCACCTGCCCGCCGAGCTCGTGGTGCTGGCGACCTGCCATTCCGCACAGCGCGCCATCGCTGGCCGTGGCCTGGACAGTCTGCCGGGTGATGATCTGTTTGGTCTGCCGGCCACCCTCTGCGAAGCAGGTGTGCATCAGCTGCTCGGGGCGCTTTGGAGTGCGCAGGACAACGCGGCACGCACCATCGTCAGTGAGTTTCACCGCGCATACGCACGCGGCGCCGAAGCCGATGTCGCGCTGCGCGACGCCCTGCACGCCTACCTTGCCAACGCCTCGCACCCGCGAGAGGCCTTCTTCTGGGCGCCCTTCACGCTGACCGCATTCAGCCGACGCGTGTGAGCCAGTGCACCGGATGCGTCAGGCCTGCGCCGCCGTGACCACGATCTCGATGCTGTAGACCGGGTCGGCCAACGCCGCCTGCACCGTGGCCCGGGGCGGCGCCGCACCGGGGACGACCCACGCATCCCATACCTCGTTCATGAGACCGATCTCGCGGATATCGATCAGGTAAATCTGCGCCCTCAGAATGCGCGACTTGTCGCTGCCGGCTTCCTTCAGGCGCTGCTCCACCTGGGCCAGCACGTCCTCGGTCTGGCCGCGAATGTCGGTATCGCCCCGCTCCGGCACCATGCCCGCGAGATAGACGATGCCGTTGCAAACCGCTGCCTCGCTATAACGGGCCGCCACGCCAATGCGTTGAATGTCCTGAGGCATGGTGTTCACTCCCACTCAATCGTCGCCGGCGGCTTGCTGCTCACGTCGTAGGTCACGCGATTGATTCCGCGCACCTCGTTGATGATGCGGCCGGACACCTTTTTCAGCAGGCTGTAGGGCAGCTCGGCCCAGTCGGCGGTCATGAAGTCGCTGGTTTGCACGGCGCGCAGCGCCACCACGTAGTCGTAGGTGCGGCCGTCGCCCATCACGCCCACGCTTTTCACGGGCAGGAAGACGGTGAAGGCTTGGGATGTGAGGTCGTACCAGGTCTTGCCCGTGGCCGGGTCGATGGCCGCGCGCAGCTCTTCGATGAAGATGGCGTCAGCGCGGCGCAAGAGATCCGCGTAGTCTTTCTTGACCTCGCCCAGGATGCGCACGCCCAGGCCCGGGCCGGGGAAGGGGTGGCGATAGACCATCTCGCGCGGCAGGCCCAGGGCCACGCCCAGCTCGCGCACCTCGTCCTTGAACAGGTCGCGCAGCGGCTCCAGCAGCTTCAAGCCCAACTGCTCGGGCAGGCCGCCGACGTTGTGGTGGCTCTTGATGGTGACGGCTTTTTTGCTCTTGGCGCCGCCCGACTCGATCACGTCGGGGTAGATGGTGCCCTGGGCCAGGAAGGTGGCGCCCTTGTGGCCGGCATTGGCGGCTTTCAGCTTGGCCGCCTCGGCCTTGAACACGTCCACGAACAGGCCGCCAATGATCTTGCGCTTTTGCTCGGGCTCGCTCACGCCGGCGAGCTTGCCCAGGAACAGGTCGCTGGCGTCCACACGGATCACCTTGGCGTGCAACTTGCCCTGGAACATGTCCATGACCATGTCGCCTTCATGAAGGCGCAGCAGGCCGTGGTCAACGAACACGCAGGTCAGCTGGTCGCCGATGGCGCGGTGGATGAGCGCTGCGGCCACGCTGGAATCGACGCCGCCGGACAGGCCAAGAATCACTTCCTCGTCGCCCACCTGCTCGCGGATCTTGGCAACCGCTTCTTCGATGTGATCCTTCATCACCCAGTCGGCCTGCGCGCCGCAGATGTCCCGCACGAAGCGCGAGAGCAGCGCCATGCCCTGCACGGTGTGCGTGACCTCGGGGTGGAACTGCACGGCGTAATAGCCCCGCGCCTCGTCGGCCATGCCGGCGATGGGGCAGCTGGGCGTGCTGGCCATGAGCTTGAAGCCCGGCGGCAGCGCCGTGACCTTGTCGCCGTGGCTCATCCACACCTTGAGCATGCCGTGGCCTTCGGCGGTGGCGAAGTCCTCGATGCCTTTGAGCAGCGCGGTGTGGCCGTGAGCGCGCACCTCGGCGTAGCCAAACTCGCGGCTGTTGCTGCCTTCAACCTTGCCGCCCAGCTGGTTGGCCATGGTCTGCATGCCGTAGCAGATGCCCAGCACCGGGATGCCCAGCTCGAACACGGCGTCCGGCGCCTTGTCGTCCACTTCGTAGACGCTGGCGTGACTGCCCGACAGGATCACGCCCTTGAGCCTGCCGTCGGCGGCAAATTCGCGCACCCAGTCGCTGCTCACGTCGCAGGGGTGCACCTCGCAGTACACATGCGCCTCGCGCACGCGGCGCGCGATGAGCTGGGTGACCTGGGAGCCGAAGTCGAGGATGAGGATCTTGTCGTGTGCCATGGTGATTTATAAAGAAATCAGCCTCTAGCGCTTGCCAGTCAAGCGTTAGAGGCTCTCAAAATAATAGTGATTGGTGGCTTAGTCGGCGCGGTAGTTGGGCGCTTCCTTGGTGATTTGCACGTCGTGCACATGCGATTCACGGATGCCGGCGGCGGTGATCTCGACGAACTCGGCCTTGTCGTTCATCTCGGCGATCGTGGCGCAGCCGCAGTAGCCCATGGCGGCGCGCACGCCACCAGCCATCTGGAAGACGATGCTGACCATGCTGCCCTTGTAGGGCACGCGGCCTTCGATGCCCTCGGGCACCAGCTTGTCGGCGTTGGGGTTGCCGGTGGTCGCTTCCTGGAAGTAGCGATCCGCGCTGCCCTGCTGCATGGCGCCGATGGAGCCCATGCCGCGGTAGCTCTTGTAGCTGCGGCCCTGGTAGAGGATGACCTCGCCCGGCGCTTCCTCGGTGCCGGCAAACATGCCGCCCATCATGATGGTCGACGCGCCTGCGGCGATGGCCTTGGCGATGTCGCCCGAGAAGCGGATACCGCCGTCGGCAATCAAGGGCACGCCCGTGCCCTTGAGCGCCTGGGCCACGCTGTCGATGGCCATGATCTGCGGCACGCCCACACCGGCGACGATGCGCGTGGTGCAGATCGAGCCCGGGCCGATGCCGACCTTGACGGCGTCGGCACCGGCTTCGACCAGCGCCAGCGCAGCCGCGCCGGTGGCGATGTTGCCGCCGATCACGTCCACCTGCGGGTAGTTCTGCTTGACCCAGCGCACGCGATCGATCACGCCCTTGCTGTGGCCGTGCGCGGTGTCCACGACGATGGCATCGACCCCGGCCTTGACCAGGGCGGCGACGCGTTCCTCGGTGCCCGCACCCACACCCACGGCCGCGGCCACGCGCAGGCGCCCCTCGCTGTCGCGCGCGGCGTTGGGGAAGGTGGTCTGCTTGTTGATGTCCTTGACGGTGATCAGGCCCTTCAATTCAAAGGCGTCGTTCACCACCAAGAGACGCTCCAGCTTGTGCTTGTTTAAAAGTGCCTTGGCCTGGGCCGGGCTGGTGTGGTCACGCTCGTTGACCGTGATCAGCTTCTCGCGCGGCGTCATGATCTGGCTGACCTTGACGTCGTAACGCGTCTCAAAGCGCACGTCGCGGCTGGTGACGATGCCAATCACCTTGCCGCCGTCGCACACCGGAAAACCCGAGATGCCCAGGTTTTCCGACAGCTCCAGCACCTGAAGCACCGTGTGCTCGGGGGTGATGACCACCGGGTCATGCACCACGCCAGACTCGTGGCGCTTGACCTTGGAGACCTCGGCGGCCTGCTGCTCGGCCGTCATGTTCTTGTGGATGACGCCGATACCGCCCTCTTGCGCGATGGCAATCGCCAGGCGCGCCTCGGTCACGGTGTCCATGGCGGCGGACACGAGTGGCAGGTTCAGGGTGATGTTGCGCGTGAAGCGCGTGGCGAGGGAGGTGTCCTTGGGCAGGACCTGGGAGTACGCTGGCACCAACAACACATCGTCGAAGGTGAGCGCTTTTCCGAGAAGGCGCATGTGAAAGCTCCAAAAAAACGATTGTACCCGTGACTGCCGCTGTCGAAAAAACGACATGCCGTGGCCTTGTTGGCCGCCAGAAAGGTCTCGCCGTTACACTCGCTTGCATGAAACCGCACAAGCTTCTTCTGCTGGCATTGGCATGCACCTGGGCCACGGGCGCGTTCGCGCAATGGCAGTGGCTGGACAAGGACGGGCGCAAGGTGTTCAGCGACCGGCCACCACCGTCCGAGGTGCCGGAGAAGAACATCCTCAAGCAGCCCCACATCAGCAGCCGGCCTCGCCCTGCGGCCCCGCCCGTAGGCGCAGAGGCCAACGCGGATACGCCCGTCACGGCCCAGGCCACCCCCGGCCAAGGCAAGGACAAGCAGCTGGAAGAAAACAAGGCCAAGGCCGAGGCCGCCGAGGCCGCCAAGAAAAAGGCCGAACAAGAGCGCGTGGCCAAGGCCCGCGCCGACAATTGCGCACGCGCCAGGCTCAACAAGGTTCAGCTGGCCCCTGGTCGATTGGTGGCCCATACCAATGCCAAGGGCGAGCGCAGCTACATGGACGATGCCACGCGCGAGGCCGAGCTGCGCCGGGCCGACGACATCATCGCCGCGGACTGCCAGTAACGCCGCCTGGTGCCGGCCATCGGCACCTCAATAACCCGCCTTGGAGCCAGGCCGGCGCTTGGCAAACAGGCCCGCAACACGCGCGCCCTGGGCCTTGAAGCGCTGGCGCCTTGCCAGTTTCGGGTCCACCGTCAGCGGACGGCAGCATTCCAACCGGTCGCCATCACGCAACACCTCGTGCGCTTTGGCTGGCCTGCCCCAGATGCCGCAGGCCAGCCGATCGGCCTGCGGCATGAGCCCGCAGGCCCGCAGCGCGTCAGCCACGGTGGCGCCCTGCGCCAATTGCAGCTGCCACTCCTGCACCTCGCCGGGCCGCAGCGATGCGGCCACGGTGATACGCAGGCTTGCCGCGCCGCCCTCAGCCATAGACATCCTCGGCGCGCTTGATGAAGGCGTCCACGAAGGTGGCGGCAATGCGGTCGAAAACCGGGCCGACCAGGGCTGCCAGCGTGCGGCTGTCAAAGCCGTAATGCAATTGCAGCTCCACCTTGCAGGCACGCTGCGTGCCGTCGCCCACGGGGTGGAAATGCCAATCGCCATCAAGCTTGGAGAACGGGCCTTCGACCAGCTCCATCTTCACGCGCCGGCCCTGCTCGTGGGTATTGCGCGTGACGAAGGACTTGCGCAGGCCGCCCAGGGAGATGCCGACCTCGGCCTTCATTCCATGGGCGTCTTGCTCCAGGACAGTGCTGTGGTCGCACCAGGGCAAGAACTCCGGGTAGCTGGCAACGTCCGTCACCAGGGCGAACATTTCTTCGGGGCTGTACCAGATGAGGACGGATTTGTTGACTGTTTTCATGGAGGCGGGCGCCTAGAATGGGGGCGCGAGACGACAACGATTGTAGGGAGGCCTTGGAACTCCCGGTTTGCGCCGCACCTGAATAACATGGCCAAGAAACCCGATACATCGTCACGCATCGCCGACAACAAGAAGGCGGCATACAACTACTTCTTCGAGGAACGCCACGAGGCCGGCATGGTTCTGCATGGCTGGGAGGTCAAGGCGCTGCGCGAGGGCAAGGTGCAGCTGACCGATGGCTACGTGGTCATCAAGGACGGCGAGCTGTTTTTGATCGGCTGCCAGATCAACCCCCTGAAAACCGCCTCCACCCACGTCAACCCCGACGCCACGCGCATCAAGAAGCTGCTGCTGCACAAGGAAGAGATCCGCCGCCTGATTGGCAAGGTGGAGCAAAAGGGCTACACCCTGGTGCCGCTGAACCTGCACTGGAAGGACGGCCGCGCCAAGTGCGACATCGCCCTGGCCAAGGGCAAGGCCGAGCACGACAAGCGCGACACCATCAAGGATCGCGAAGGCAAGCGCGAGGTCGAACGCGCCATGAAGAGCCGCCACCGCTGACCGGTTTTTTCGACAGGGCGTGGAATAAATGCCCCTGCCATGGTGTTCATCCCTGCGTCCGGCCGCAATCTCACCCGGTCGGCACCACGACGGAGAACCTCATGACCAAACTCAACTCCCTGCTCGCCGTGCTGGCCCTGGCCGGCTGCTATTCCATGCCCCATGCCCAGGTGATGACCCAGGGCGGCGCCCTGGTCGGCGCCAACGGCATGACGCTCTACACCTTCGACAAGGACATGGCCGACAGCGGCAAGTCGGTCTGCAACGGCGCCTGTGCCACCAACTGGCCACCGCTCACCGCCACGGCGGCGCCCGGCGGCGAGGGCTACAGCCTGGTCACGCGCGACGATGGCACCAAGCAGGTGGCCTACAAGGGCAAGCCGCTGTACTACTGGAGCAAGGACATGAAGCCAGGCGACAAGACCGGCGACGGCGTGAACAACCTCTGGCGCACCGCCACACCGTAAGCGCCCATGAACCGCGCCCAGGTCGTGGAGCAACTGCCCGGACTGCGCCGCTACGCGCGTGCGCTCACCGGCAACGCCTGGGCGGCCGACGATCTGGTGCAGGACACGCTGGAGCGCGCCTGCCGCAAATGGCTGCTCTGGCGCAGCGGCAGCGATCTGCGCGCCTGGTTGTTCACGCTGATGCACAACCTCTACTTGAACCAGCGCCGCGGCCTGCTGGAGGTGCAGGCGCTGGACGACCAGGCCCTGGCGACACTGGCGGGCACGGATGATGCAGCCGCCGACATGGCCATGGATCTGGATCGCTGCCTGCAGCGCCTGCCCGCCGAGCAACGTGCCGTGCTGCTGCTGGTGACGCTGGAGGACATGGCCTATGCCGACGTGGCGCGCGTGCTGGACATTCCTGTGGGCACTGTGATGTCGCGCCTGTCGCGCGCCCGCAGCCGCATGCGCGAGCTGATGGAGACCGCGCCTGCCCAGGCACCGGCCGCCGGCGCAGCCCCGCCAGCCCCGTTGCGCCGCATGAAGTGACCCCCATCGCGACGATGCCGATCATGAACACCTCTTCCAGCCCCCAGGATCCGGACGCATCCAGGCTGCACGCCCTGGTGGATGGCCGCCTGCCGCCCGAACAGGCCGCGCTTCTGCGCGCCAGCCTGGATGCCGCTACAGGCGAGGATGCCGACGCCTGGGCGCGCCAGCGCGCGCTGTTGCGGACCCTGCACGGCGACTGGCTGCAGCGCCCCCTGCCCGAGGCGCTGCACCAGGCGGCCGAGCGCCTGCAGAACCAGCATGCCCAGCGCCGGCGCTGGGGCGGCGTGGCCGCGGGCTGGGTACTGGCCTTCGGCCTGGGCTGGGGCCTGCATGGGGCAAGCGGCGGCGGCGCCACGCAGGCCATGGCGGCGCCCCGGCTGTTTGCCCAGCAGGCCACCGTGGCCCATGCCGTCTACCAGCCCGAGCAGCGCCACCCCGTCGAGGTGACGGCCGCGCAGCAGGAGCATCTGGTGCAGTGGCTGTCCAGGCGCCTGGAGCGCCCGCTGACGGTGCCGCATCTACAGGATCAGGGCTATGAGCTGGTGGGCGGGCGCCTGCTGCCCGGCGGCAGTGGCGCGCGCGCCCAGTTCATGTACCAGAACGCCGCCGGCCAGCGCATCACCCTGTACCTGGGGGCGCTGGAGCAGGCCCAGGCCGAGGCCTTCCACTTCTACGGCGACGGGGCGGTATCGAGCTTTTACTGGGTCGATCGCGGCTTTGGCTACGCGCTCAGCGGCGCGCTGCCGCGCCCGGCGCTGCAGGCGCTGGCCACGGCCGTGTACCAGCAGCTCAGCGCAGCGCCGCCAGCGGGTGCGCGTGCGCCGGCCAGGGGCTCTTGAAGAACTGCTGCACCAGCTCAGGCGCCACGTCCTCGATGCGCGCCGGGTTCCAACGCGGGCTCTGGTCCTTGTCCACGGCCAGGGCGCGAATGCCCTCCAGGGTTTCACTCTGGCCCGGGCGCAGGTAGAAGCAGTGGCGCACCATATCGCGCTCCATGCGCAGGTCGTCGGCCAGGTCCATGGTGCGCGCGCGCCGGATCTGCTCCAGCACCACATGCAGCATCAGCGGCGAGCGCTTGCGCAGCAACGCTGCAGTGGCGCGCGCCCAGTCGTCGCCGGCGCCCTCCAGTGCGGCGACGATGGTGGGCACATCAGGCAATGAGAAGTATTGGTCAATTTGGCCTCTAGCGCTTACTTGGCAAGCGCCAGAAGCTATCATTTTTGACTCAACCCACTGCTGCACGGCCGCGCCGCTGGCAAAGCTTTGCGCGCCCAGGGCGTCCCACAGCCCGGCCTGCTGGTCAGCGGGCAAGAAGCCGTCGGCCAGCTTGAAGGCGATGGCGTCGGCCGCGCCAATGGTCTCGCCGCTCAAGGCCAGCCACTCGCCCACCCGGCCCGGGCAACGCGAGAGGAAGTAGCCGCCGCCCACGTCGGGGAACAGGCCAATGATGGTCTCGGGCATGGCCATCTTGGTACGCTCGGTCACGACGCGCAGGCTGGCCCCCTGGCTGATGCCCATGCCGCCGCCCATGACGATGCCATCCATGAAGGCGATGTAGGGCTTGCCGAAGTTGTGGATCAGGTGGTTGAGGGCGTATTCCTCGGTGAAGAAGTCCTCGATCTGCGGGTTGCCCACGGTGCCGGCCTGGTGCAGAAAGCGGATGTCGCCACCGGCGCAGAAGGCGCCGAAGGCACCTTCCTTGTTGCTGCCGCGAATGGCCACGCCCAGCACCTGGTCGTTCTTCTGCCAGTCCAGCAGCACGGCCATCAGCTCGCGCACCATGCCCAGCGACAGGGCATTCAGCGCCCGGGGGCGGTTGAGCGTAATGCAGCCCACCTGGCCGCGCAGCTCGGCAATCACTTCATGTGTTGTCTCGGTCATGGTTGTTCCTTCCATCCCAGCAGTTCATTGAAAACCAGCGCGCCGATCACCAGCGTGCCGCCCATCAGCACGGCCGGGGCCGGGCGCTCGCCGGCGCCCACCCAGACCAGCACGATGCCAAAAATCACTTCCAGCAGGCCCAGCAGCGCGATCTCCGGCGCCTTGAGCACACGCCCGCAGTACACCACCAGCACGCAGGGGATGGCCAGCTGCACCAGGCCCAGCAGCCCAAGCAGGGACAGATCACGCGCCGATGCCTGAAACGGCAGGGCCCAGGGTAGCGTGGCCGCGGCCGACAGCGCCGCGCCGATCAGCACCGCCGGCACCAGATCGACCGCCTGGCCATGGCGCTGCGAATGCTGCACCACGGTCCAGTTGATGGCCGCCGCCACGGGAATGCACAACGCCACGGCCAGCCCCACGGGCGACAGGGAGCGCACCTCGGCGCCATACATCCAGACGATGCCCAGGCCCGCCACCACGATGGCCGCCGCCGTGCGCGGTGCTATGCGATGGCCTATGAAAACGCGCGCCACCAGGGCCGTGAGCATGGGCCCGACCGCCATGGTGACCAGCACATTGGCCACCGGCATCAGCGTGATGGCCACCATGAAGGCGGCAAACATCACGCTCCAGCACAGGCCCGACAACCACAGCGCGCGCGGCCCGCGCCATACCTTGGCAAACACGTCGCGCCCGCTCAGCCAGGGCAGGATGACGAGCAACGAGAGCAGCATGAAGAAGCTGCGCCAGAAGGTCACCTCGAAGCTGCGCGCCTGCTCCAGGTGGCGCGTGACCACGCCGGCGATAGACCACATCAGCGCCGCCAGCGCCATCAGCCATACGGCCCGGCCATGCGTCAGGCCAGGGCGCGCGTTGGCGGGATGTGCCTCAAGCGCCTTCACGGCTGGCGCGCTTGCGCTCGTGTTCCTTGAGGTGGCGCTTGCGCAGGCGGATGCTCTTGGGCGTGATCTCCACCAGCTCGTCGTCCTCAATGAACTCCACGCCGTACTCCAGCGTCAGGTCAATGGGCGGCGTGATCTTGATCGCATCTTCCTTGCCGCTGACGCGGAAGTTGGTCAGCTGCTTGGTGCGGGTGGCGTTGACCACCAGGTCGTTGTCGCGGTTGTGCACGCCCACCAGCATGCCCTCGTACACCGGGTCGCCGGCCTTGACGAACATGCGGCCGCGGTCGTCGAGCTTGCCCAGGGCGTAGGTGAAGATTTCACCGTCGTCCATGGAGATCAGCACGCCGTTCTTGCGACCGCCGATCTCGCCCTTGTGCGGCTCGTAGCTATCAAAAATATTGCTGATCAGGCCCGAGCCACGCGTCAGGTTCAAGAATTCGTTGGTAAAGCCGATCAGGCCACGCGCCGGGATGCGGTACTCCAGGCGCACGCGGCCACGGCCGTCCGGCTCCATGTTGACCAGCTCGCCCTTGCGCTCGCCCAGCGCCTGCATCACGCCGCCCTGGTGGCCTTCTTCGATGTCGGCGGTCACCAGCTCGATGGGCTCGCAGCGCTCGCCGTCGATGTCCTTGAACACCACGCGCGGCTTGGAGACAGCCAGCTCGTAGCCCTCGCGGCGCATTTCTTCCAAGAGAATGGTCAGGTGCAGCTCGCCGCGGCCGGAGACTTCAAAAATGCCGTCCTCGTCGGTTTCCTTGACGCGCAGCGCCACGTTGGAGCGCAACTCTTTCTGCAGACGGTCCCAGATCTGGCGGCTGGTGACGAACTTGCCTTCGCGGCCGGCAAGCGGGCTGGTGTTGACGCAGAAGTTCATGGTCAGCGTCGGCTCGTCGATCTTGAGCATGGGCAGGGGTTGCGGGTCGGCCACGTCGGTGATGGTCTCGCCGATGCCGACGTTCTCGATGCCGTTGATCAACACGATCTCGGACGGACCGGCCTCGGTCACCTGCACGCGGTCCAGGCCCTGGAACTGATGGATCTGGTTGATACGGCCCTTGTAGCTGTTGCCCTCCGGGCCAGCCATGACCAGCACGTCCTGGCCCGCCTTGAGCGTGCCCTGGGTGATGCGGCCCACGCCGATACGGCCGACAAAGGTGGAGTAGTCCAGCGCCGAGACCTGCATCTGCACCGGTGCGGCCGGGTCGCCCTTGATCGAGGGCACATGCTTGAGCACGGTGTTGAACAGGGCCGACATGTCGGGGCCCCACTGTTCACCGGGGTTACCCTGCTCCAGCGCGCTCCAGCCGTTGATGCCCGAGGCATAGACCACGGGAAAGTCGAGCTGCTCGTCGGTGGCGCCCAGCTTGTCGAACAGATCGAAGGCGGCGTTCACCACGTAGTCGGGGCGCGCGCCGGGCTTGTCCACCTTGTTCACGACGACGATGGGCTTCAAGCCCAGCGCCAGCGCCTTCTTGGTCACGAAGCGCGTCTGCGGCATGGGGCCTTCCTGCGCGTCGATGAGCAGTACCACGCCGTCCACCATTGAGAGCGCGCGCTCCACCTCGCCGCCAAAGTCGGCGTGGCCGGGCGTGTCGAGGATGTTGATGTGCGTGCCCTCCCAGCTCACGGCGCAGTTCTTGGCCAGGATGGTGATGCCACGCTCGCGCTCGATGGCGTTGCTGTCCATCACCGTGTCCACCACTTTCTCGTGTTGGGCGAAGGTGCCGGACTGGCGCAGCAGCTGGTCCACCATGGTGGTCTTGCCATGGTCGACGTGGGCGATGATGGCGATGTTGCGGATTTGTTTGCTCATAGCGTTGTTTTCCAAAATGCCGCGTCCTATGCGCGCGGCGCGCTTTCCAATATCTGTTGAATTTCCAGGGGGCTCAGCAGCCTGTCCGGGATCAGCTCACCCTGCGCGACATGAGCCACGCCCAGCAGCGCCCTGGGGCGCGTGCCATACACGGCCACGGCCGGCGCATCGGCCCAGGGGCCACGCCGGCGCAGGCCGGACAGAAAGCGCCCGGCCTCGCTCTCATCCAGCGTGACCCTTTCGTGCTGCGCGAGCAGCGTGTCCACGCTCTGCACACAGGCCAGGCGCTCGTCCTCGGTCATGGCCTCGAGTGCGGCCAGCGTCACGCAGCGCTGCACGCCCAGGCCGCCAGTGTCAATGCGGCGCAGAAACGTCAGGTGCGCACCGCAGCCCAGGGCCTGACCTATGTCCTCGCCCAGGGTGCGGATGTAGGTGCCTTTGCTGCAGGTTACTATTATTTTTATAGCTGTTTGCGCTTTACCCACCTGCGATACAGCCAGTTCTAATGCATGAATGGTGACATCGCGCGGCGCCCGCTCGACCTCCACGCCGGCACGTGCGTATTCGTACAACGCCTTGCCGTCCTTCTTCAGCGCACTGTGCATGGGAGGCACCTGGCGTATGGCGCCGGTGAACTGCGCCTGCACCTGCGCCAGGCGCTCGGGCGTGAGCTGGCCAGGGTCTACATCGCGCCGCTGCAGCACCTCGCCTTCGGCATCGCCGGTGCTGGTCGTGATGCCCAACAGGGCGACTGCCTCGTAGGTCTTGGGTGCATCCAGCTGCAGCGCGCTGAACTTGGTGGCCGCACCAAAGCACAGCGGCAGCACGCCGGTCGCCAGCGGGTCGAGCGTGCCGGTGTGGCCGGCCTTCTCGGCGCGCAGCAACCACTTCACCTTTTGCAAGGCGTTGTTGCTGGACAGGCCCAGGGGTTTGTCGAGCAGCAGCACTCCGTGCACCGGGCGCCGCTGCACCCGGATGCGGGGAGCGCGCTCAATCATTGCCGTCGTCGTCCTTGGAACGCGAGGCCACGGCGCGCGCGATCAGCGCATTCATGTCGGCCGCGCGCTCGGGCGTGCGGTCGAACAGGAAGTGCAGCGTGGGCACGGTGTGGATGTGCAGGCGCTTGAACAGTCCGTTGCGCAAAAAGCCCGCGGCCTGGTTCAGCGCCTCCTGCGTGGCCTCGGCATCGCCCACCAGCACGCTGAAGAACACCTTGGCATGAGCGTAGTCGGGCGTGACCTCGACGGCCTGCAGCGTGACCATGCCGATGCGCGGGTCCTTCAGCTCGCGGATCAGCTCCGCGAGGTCGCGCTGGATCTGATCCGAGACCTGGTGGCCACGGTTGGGTTTGGTGCTTCGTTTAGGCATAGGGCATGTGGTGCGTTAAACGTTGTGCGTTGGGCGTGAAAACCACGCCAAACGCCCAACGCTCAACCGCTTCAAAGCGTGCGCGCAATTTCCTTGATCTCAAAGAGTTCGAGCTGGTCGCCCTCTTTGATATCGGTGTAGTTGCGCAGTTTGATACCGCACTCGAAGCCTTCCTTGACTTCCTTGACATCGTCCTTGAAGCGGCGCACGGCCTCGACCTCGCCGGTATAGATGACCACGTTCTCGCGCAGCAGGCGGAACCTGCAGCCGCGCGTGACCTGGCCCGAGGTGATGTAGGAGCCGGCAATGGTGCCGATCTTGGTCGCCACGAACACGGTGCGGATCTCGGCCGTACCCAGCGCTTCCTCGCGCTGCTCGGGCGCCAGCATGCCGGACATCGCCGCCTTCAACTCATCCACGGCGTCGTAGATGATGTTGTAGTAATGCAAGGTCACATCGCTCGCCTCGGCGTGCTTGCGCGCATTCGCGTCGGCACGCACGTTGAAGCCGATGATCAGCGCCTTGGAGGCGATCGCCAGGTTCACGTCCGACTCGCTGATGCCGCCCACGCCGGCATACACCAGCTGCACGCGCACCTCGTCGGTGGAGAGCTTGAGCAGCGAGGCGGCCAGCGCCTCCTGCGAGCCCTGGGCATCGGCCTTGATGATGATGGGCAGGTGCTGCACCTCGCCCGCCTGCATCTCGGCGAACACGTTTTCCATCTTCGCCGCCTGTTGCTTGGCCAGCTTGGTGTGGCGGAACTTGCCGGCGCGGTAGGTGGCGATCTCGCGCGCACGGCGCTCGTCGGCCATCACCATGAACTCGTCGCCTGCCTGCGGCACCTCGGACAAGCCCTGGATTTCCACCGGAATCGAGGGGCCGGCTTCCTTGGCGGTCTGACCGTTTTCATCGACCATGGCGCGCACGCGGCCAAAGGTCTGGCCCGCCAGCACCACATCGCCCACCTTCAGCGTGCCGGACTGCACCAGCACCGTGGCCACGGGGCCGCGGCCCTTGTCCAGCTGACCTTCGATCACCAGGCCCTTGGCCATGGCGTCCACCGGCGCCTTCAGTTCCAGCACCTCGGCCTGCAGCAGCACCTGCTCCAACAGGTCGTCGATGCCCATGCCGGTCTTGGAGGACACGGCCACGAAGGGAGAGTCGCCGCCGTACTCTTCGGGCACGACTTCCTCGGCCACCAGCTCCTGCTTGACCTTCTCCGGGTTGGCTTCGTGCTTGTCGGCCTTGGTGATGGCGACGACGATGGGCACCCCTGCCGCCTTGGCGTGCTTGATGGCCTCGCGCGTCTGCGGCATCACGCCGTCGTCGGCCGCGCAGACCAGGATGACGATGTCGGTGGCCTGGGCACCGCGTGCACGCATGGCCGTGAAGGCCTCGTGACCGGGGGTATCCAGGAAGGTGACGATGCCGCGCGGCGTCTCGACATGGTAGGCGCCGATATGCTGCGTGATGCCACCGGCCTCGCCCACCGCCACACGCGAGCGGCGGATGTAGTCCAGCAGCGAGGTCTTGCCATGGTCCACGTGGCCCATGACGGTGACCACCGGCGCGCGCGGCAGGGCCTCGGCCTGCTGGCCGGAGACTTCCTCGGCGGTGAAGGCTTCGGGGTCGTCCAGCGCCGCCACCACGGCCTTGTGGCCCATTTCCTCGACCACGATCATGGCCGTGTCCTGGTCCAGCGGCTGGTTGATGGTGACCATCTGGCCCATCTTCATCAGCGCCTTGATCACCTCGGAGGCCTTGATGGCCATCTTGTGCGCCAACTCGGCGACGGTGATGGTCTCGGGCACATGCACCTCGATGGCGCGGAACTCGGCCGGCGCCTGCTGCTGCAGGCGCTCGTCGCGGTCGTTGCCGCGGCGGCCCTTGGGGCCGGAGCGCCAGTTGCCGCGCCCCACGCCGCCGCTGCTGTCGCCGCGGGTCTTGATTTCCTTCTTCTTGGTCGCGTCATTGGCCCAGCTGGAAGACAGCTTGGCGGACTTCACTTCCTTGCCGGCGCCCGGCGCGGCCGGCGCAGCGGCACGGGCACCCGCCCCGGCGGCCGGCTTGTGCAGCGTGCCCTTCTTGGCGTCCTTGGCATCGGCGGCCTTGGCCGCCGGCTTGGGCTCCTCGGGCTTCTTGGCCACGAGCACCTTCTTCGGCGCGGCCATCATGGCGCGAATGGCCTCGGCCTCGGCCAGGGCCTTGCGGCGGCGCTCGTCCAGATCGACGGCACGCGCTGCCTCTTCGGCCGCACGCGCCTTGGATTCTTCCTCGGCCTTGGCACGGGCCTCGGCCTGTGCCTCGGCTCGGGCTTGTGCCTCGGCAACGGCCTGCTCCTTGGCCTCCAGGCGCCCGGCCTTTTCCTCGGCCTTCTTCTGCTCCTGCTCGGCCACATAGGCTGCAGCGCGCTCTTCGGCCTCGCGCTCGCGTTGTTCACGCGCCTCGCGTTCGGCGCGCGACTGTGCCAGCTCTTCCTCCTGGCGGCGGATCAGCTCGGCCTGACGGCGGGCTTCCTCCTCGCGTCGGGCCAGCTCCTGCTCCTGCGCAATCCGGGCCACTGCGGCCGGATCGGGCGCGGCATCAACACCGTCCTCGCGCTTGACGAAGGTGCGCTTCTTGCGCACTTCCACCTGGATCGTGCGTGCCTTGCCCGTGGCATCGGCCTGCTTGATCTCGCTGGTGGACTTTTTCACCAGGGTGATCTTCTTGCGGTCGCCTGCCGTGCCGTGGCTGGCCTGCAGGTAAGCCAGCAGTTTCTGCTTGTCAGCCTCGTTCAGCACATCGGCAGAGGATGACTTGGCCACGCCAGCGGATTGGAGTTGATCCAGCAGGGTTTCAGGCGACTTTTTGAGTTCTGCAGCGAACTCGGCAACAGTGTTACTCGACATATTCTGTTCGTACCTCCCTGACCTTTACTCTTGCCCCGTGAACCAGTGCTCACGCGCCTTCATGATCAAGGCCGTGGCATCCTCGGCAGACTGGCCGGTCAGCTCGGTCAGTTCATCCAGGCCGAGATCGGCCAGGTCATCACGTGTATTCACCCCGCCGGCTGCCAACTTGGCGATCAGCTCGGGCGTCAGGCCTTCGAGATCGCGCAAATCCTGAGACACGGCGCCCATGCTTTCTTCGCGTGCGATTTCCATGGTCAAGAGCGCATCCTTGGCGCGCGAGCGCAGCTCGTTGACCGTGTCCTCGTCGAAGCTCTCGATCTCCAGCATTTCCTGCAGCGGCACATAGGCCACTTCTTCCAGGCTCTCGAAGCCCTCGGCGATCAGGATGTCGGCGATTTCCTCGTCCACATCGAGCTTTTCCATGAACAGGCGGCGTGCGGCATCGCTTTCATCGGCCTGCTTCTGCGCGCTCTCGGCCGCGTCCATGATGTTGATCTTCCAGCCCGTCAAGTCGGCCGCCAGGCGCACGTTCTGGCCACCACGGCCGATGGCGATGGCCAGGTTTTCCTCGTCCACAACCACATCCATGGCGTGCTTTTCTTCATCGACGACGATGGAGGAGACATTGGCCGGGGCCAGCGCGCCAATCACGAACTGCGCCGGGTCGTCCGACCACAGCACGATGTCCACGCGCTCGCCGGCAAGCTCGTTGGTGACGGCGTTGACGCGCGTGCCACGCACGCCGACGCAGGTGCCGATGGGATCTACACGCTTGTCGTGCGAGAGCACGGCTATTTTGGCCCGACTGCCGGCATCACGTGCGCAGCTCTTGATCTCCAGCAGGCCCTGTTCGATCTCCGGCACCTCGTTGCGAAACAGCTCCATCATGAACTCCGGCGCCGAGCGCGAGAGGATGATGGGCGCGCCGCGCAGCGTCAGATCCACATCCATGATCATGGCGCGCACGCGGTCGCCATTGCGCAGGTTTTCCTTGGGGATCATCTCGCCACGGCGCAGGCGGCCCTCGACACGGCCGGACTCGACGATGAGGTCGCCCTTGTCCATGCGCTTGACCGTACCGGTAAAGATCTTCTCGCCACGGCTCATGAAGTCGCTCAGCAGCATCTCACGCTCGGCGTCGCGGATCTTCTGCAGGATGACCTGCTTGGCTGCCATGGCGCCGATGCGCCCTATGGGCACGGACTCGACCTGCTCCTCGATGTACTCGCCAACCTCGATATCGGCGATGCGCTCGCGCGCATCCATGAGCAGTTCCTCAGCGTCGGGATTCTGCAGGCCGGCCTCGTCGGGCACGACCAGCCAGCGGCGGAAGGTTTCGTATTCGCCGCTATCGCGATCGATGGATACACGAATGTCCACCTCGCCCTGGTAGAGCTTCTTCGTGGCCTGCGCCAGGGCCGACTCCACGGCGCCCATGACCACATCGTGCTCCACGTTCTTTTCGCGTGAAATAGCCTCAACCAACATCAACAGTTCGCGATTCATGCGACGACTCTCCTGTTTCTCAATCCCTGCCGGGGGCTGCCGTGGCGGCATTCCCGAATACTCAAATTTTTAGTCCGCGGAATCTGGCTTGGCGCCACGCCCCTTGAAGTCCACGATGGGCGCAAGCCGCGCCTCACGCAACTCATCCAGCGTGAAGCCCAACGCCTGCAGCGGGGCCGGCACGCGCTTCTTGCTCACGCGCTGGCCCGGCTTGACCGGCGGTGCGTCGCTCCAGACGATCTGCCAGCCGCCACCGTCCACACGCTCGAGCGTGCCGCGAAATTTCTTGCGGTTGGCCGCCACCTGCCCACCAGCCGCCGCGCCCAGGGGCTCCTTCAAGGTGATGTCGACCATCTCGCCCTCGAAGCGCATGAAATCCTGTTCGTTGCGCAGCAGCCGGTCTATTCCGGGCGAGGACACTTCCAGGCGCTTGTAGTCCACCCCTTCGACCTCCAGGGCGTACTGCAACTGGCGCGTCACCTTCTCGCAGTCCTCTACGGTGATGAACTGCTCCACCACCGGCTCCTGGACCTCGGCCGCAGGCGCAGCCCACACCAGATCGATGGTGATGCGCAGCAATCCCCCTGCGGAGCGCTCGATCTCCACCAGGTCATAGCCTAACCCGGCCACGGTTTGTTCAACGATTTGCTGCAATGCCACAGGTGTGCGCTCTGTCCAATTCCAAATGAAAAGCCTGGCCGATCCAAAACCCCTGGAGCAGCCACCAGCCAAAAAGCAAACGCCCAAAAAAAACGGGCGGTAAGTACCCGCCCGTTTTGGTCGTGAAGCTCGCATTGTATCCGCTAATGCAGCACTATGCAAAATCCAGCGGCACGCATCTTGCAATGCTGCGTCAGCGCACCCTGCTCGCGGCGATGCGCTCGAACAGCGCCTGCGCCTGCGCATTTGCTTCGGGCGCATCTGGATCTGCCTGCAGGCTTTGCAGCATGCGGCCCAGCACCTGAGTTTGAGGAAGCACCGTGCCCAGAAAACGGGCAGCGCCACCATCGGCGATCAAAACCGTGGGGAATGTTTCCACATCCACATCGCCCATCAGGTCTTCCTCGTCCTCCACGTCCACCCACTCAAAGCGCACCTGCGGCCAGTCGCGCGCCAATGCGTCGAACGCGCTGCGATACTCACGGCACACGCCGCACCATTGGGCGCACAGACAGACCACCCACCAGGGTTGGCACACGCCGGCAGCGGATTCAGTGTCTTGCAAAATGGCCTCCATACCATGCAATCAAGCGCTCGTATTCAAGAGCCACGCCGTTCACGGGCGCGGTAAACATCTATCGTATCGACCCTGGGCGCCACATTGCCCCAGGCATTGCGGATATAGGACAGCACGGCCGCCATTTCCTCGTCACGCAGACTCTGCGCAAAGGGTGGCATGCCATGAGGGCGTGGATTGCCGGCGGTCGCCGGTTGGTACCCGCCCTGCAGCAATACGCGCACCAGGTTGGTGGTATCGGCAAGCGTCACGGCACGGTTGCCAGCCAGTGCCGGAAAAGCGCCGCGGCGCCCCTCCCCCTGTTCGCCATGGCATTCGGCGCACTGCTGCCGATAGATATCTTGCCCGCGCTCCATCAGGTCGGCCGCAGGCTTGGCGACAGGCGGCTCGGGCCTGTCCTGCGGCGGCAGGCTGCGCAGATATACCGCCATCGCGCGCAGATCGGCATCGCTCAGGTATTGCAGGCTGCGAAACACCACCTCCGCCATCGGGCCCGACACACCGGCCTGGAGCGAAACGCCCGTCTTCAACAAAGCCACCACATCCTCCACGGGCCAGGCGGTGACAGCTGCCTCGCGCCCGGAGTTGAGTGCCGGCGCATACCAGTTCTGCGCGGGAATCAAGCCGCCATGGAACTGCGCGTCGGTGCGCAATGCGCCCAGGGCATTGCGTGGCGTATGGCAGGCAGCGCAATGCCCCAGGCCCTGCACCAGGTAGGCACCACGGTTCCACTCTGCTGACTGCGTGCTCTGCTGCACAAACGTACCAGGGCGAAAGAACAAGGCGCGCCATCCGGCCAACGCCCATTGGGTGTTGAACGGAAAGCGCAGTACATGCGGTGGACTTTGCAATGGCACTGGCGACAGGCTGCGCAAGAAGGCGTAGATGGCATCCGAATCCGCGCGCGTGATGTAGGTATAGCTGGGGTAAGGAAACGCAGGATAGAGCAGCCGCCCGTCACGCGAACGTCCGTTGTGCATGGCGCGCCAGAATTCGGCGGCCGACCAACGGCCCAGGCCCGTCGCATCGTCGGGCGTGAGGTTGGGTGCATAGACCGATCCAAAGGGTGTAGCGATGGCCCGTCCGCCAGCAAATGCCGGACCGCCCGGCTGGGTATGGCATGACATGCAGTTGCCCACGCGCACCAGATACTCACCCTGGGCAATCAACCCGGGGCTAGCCGGTGCGGCGGCGGCCTCGCGCTCGGGTAATGGCAGTTCATCCAACCGATTCAGCGCCACCAGGGCAGTCGCAGCCAACAGAATCAGCAAGGTGGCGCCAGCCCCCCATACAAGCCAGGCGCGGCCCATGCTCACCGCGCGCTCCCTGCCTCGGCTGGGGCGGCAACCCCTCCACAAGGGATGGGCAGTTTTCCCTTGAATTCAGCTGCAGGCTTGCCCTGCTCCGGCACAACCTGGGCCGCAAGCCAGGTAGCCACGGCATGCACATCCCCTGGGGCCATCTGGCGCGCAATGCGGGCCATGCAGTCAGGCGATTGAGCGCGCCGCTGCCCCGCCTGCCAGGCCCCCAACTGGCTGCTCACATAGTCACGCGACAGCCCCAGCAGACCGGGAACAAAGGGCGCCACACCGGTCAGGGCGTCGCCATGGCATTGCGCGCAGGCGGGGATTTTTTGGCTGGCATCACCGTGGCGCACCAGTTGCTGCCCACGCTCAAGCAAGGCCCGCGCTGCCGATGTGGCCGCAGGTGGTGCATATGGCAAGTCCAATGCTGCGAAATACGCAGCCATCTCGCGCAGGTAGTCATCCGTCAGATGCTCTAGCAGATAGGACATCTGCGGATAGCTCCGCCGCCCGTCACGAAAATTGATCAGCTGGTGGTACAGGTAGCCTGCCGGCTTGCCGGCGATGCGCGGAAAGTAGCCGCTGGGCGTGGCCCGGCCCTCCTTGCCATGGCAAGCCGTGCAGGCCAGCACCCGAGCCGCCATACCGTCATCATCAAATGCCGCCTGCACCGTTGTCGCCAAGAGTCCCAGGCAAAGAGCCAGACCAAGGCGTGCCAAGCTGACCATGTGTGCTCACCCACGTCCGGCAAAGGGCATCTTCGTGGCCATCACGGTGTGGAACATGACGTTGGCCTCCAGCGGCAGGTTGGCCATGTACAGCACGCTTTGGCCGACGATGGCCACATCCATCAAGGGCTCGGCCGCAATCTGGCCGTTGGCCTGCTGCACCCCCTGCGTCATGCGCTGGGCCAGTTCGGTCTCCGCGTTGCCTACATCGATCTGACCCACGGCAATATCGTACTTACGCCCGTCCAGGGATGCGGTCTTGGTCATGCCCATCACGGCATGCTTGGTCGCGGTGTAGGCGACGGAGTTGGGCCGCGGAGTATGCGCCGAGATGGAGCCGTTGTTGATGATGCGCCCGCCGCGCGGCGACTGCGACTTCATCACGCGAAAGGCGTTCTGCATGCAATAAAACATGCCGCTGAGGTTGATGTCCACCACATCTTTCCACTGCTGCACCGACAGATCTTCCAGCGGTATCGCGGGCGCGCCCACGCCGGCGTTGTTGAATAGCAAGTCCACGCGGCCGAACTGCTGCACCGTGCGGTCGAACAGCTGGCGCACTGCCTCGGGGTCAGCGACATCCGTGGGAACGGCCAGGGCGCGCGTACCTGCGCCGGACTCCAGCGCCACCTGCAACAGCGGCTCTTCGCGCCGACCCGCCAGGGCCACGCTCCAGCCATCCCTGAGCAAGGCCAATGCCGCGGCCTTGCCTATGCCCGTGCCGGCACCCGTGACGATGGCGATTCTTGCAGTCTGCGTCATGTCTGATCTCCGATTGCTGCGACTCAAGGGCGCGGCTTGCGCCCTTTTGCGCCTGGTTTTCCACCGGCCTTGCCGCCGTTTCTGGACTCACCCTTGCCGGCGCCATGCTTCTTGCCGGAGCCGCCGTGGCCGTGATCCTTGTCTTTGTGGCCAAGCATGTCATGGCTCCTGGCAAAGCCTTGGGGCTGCGAGGCATCCCTCAAGCGCGCATCCTGCTCGGGGGGGCGCTTGCCGCCATCGCGCGCCTTGGCTGGCTTGCCCTGCACCGTCTCGCCCGTTTCATCCACCAGGCGAAAGTCGATCTTGCGGCCATCCAGATCCACGCGGCTCACCTGGACGCGCACGCGCGCACCAATCGAGTAGCGAATACCCGTGCGCTCGCCACGCAGCTCCTGGCGCGCTTCGTCGAACTTGAAGTACTCGCCACCCAGCTCGGTGATGTGCACCAGGCCCTCGACATACAGGGCATCCAGCGTCACGAAGATGCCGAAACTGGTCACGGCGCTGACCACGCCGCTGTACTCCTCGCCCAGGTGCTCGCGCATGTACTGGCACTTGAGCCATGCCTCCACGTCGCGGCTGGCCTCGTCGGCCCGACGCTCGTTGGCGCTGCAATGCAGGCCCGCGGCCTCCCAGGCCTGGGTGTCGCGCACGCTGATGGCGCCCTTGCCTGGCCTGATCGCCGGTTCGGCCACCTTGGAGGCCAGGCGCTTGGCCAGCTTGAACTGCGCCTCGCCAGGCGTGGGCAAGGCCGGAAGCGCGTACTTGGTGCCGGCCAGTATGGACTTGATGACACGGTGCACCAGCAAGTCAGGGTAGCGGCGAATGGGGCTGGTGAAATGCGTGTAGGCCTCGAACGCCAGGCCAAAGTGGCCACTGTTGATGGGCGTGTAGATCGCCTGCTGCATGGAGCGCAGCAGCATGGTGTGGATCTGCTGCGCATCGGGCCTGTCCTTGGTGGCCTCGGCAATGGCCTGGAACTCCTCGGGACGCGGGTCGTCACTGATCGACATGCCCACGCCCATGGCCTTCAGATAGCCGCGCAGGATGTCCTGCTTTTCCGGCGTCGGCCCCTCGTGCACACGGTACAGCGCCGGACGATGCGCCTGCTCGACAAAGTCTGCACTGCAGACATTGGCCGCCAGCATGGCCTCCTCGATCAGCCTGTGGGCCTCGGTGCGCACGCGCGGCACGATCTTGTCGATGCGGCCGTTGTCGTCGCAAATGATCTGCGTCTCTGTGGTCTCGAAGTCCACTGCGCCACGCGCCTGGCGTGCAGTCAGCAAGGCGCGATAGCAGTCGTGCAGGTTCAGCAGATTGCCCACGCGATCCTGGTATTTCGCTGCCTCCGGCCCACGCGTATTCCCCAGCACGGCCGAAACCTCGTTGTAGGTCAGCCGGGCATGGCTGAGCATCACGGCCGGATAGAACTGATAGGCCTGTACCTTGCCCTTGGCACTGACCATCATGTCGCAAACCATGCACAGGCGCTCGACATGCGGGTTCAGCGAGCACAGGCCGTTGGAGAGTTTCTCCGGCAGCATCGGAATCACGCGCCGCGGAAAATACACGCTGGTGGCGCGGTCGTAGGCGTCGATATCGATGTCACTGCCGGTTTCCACATAGTGGCTCACGTCAGCAATGGCTACCAACAGGCGCCAGCCCTTGCCGCGCCCGACCTTGACGGGCTCGCAATACACGGCATCGTCAAAGTCGCGGGCATCCTCGCCGTCGATGGTGACGAGTGGAATATCCGTGAGATCGACGCGCCGGCGCTTATCGAGCGCGCGCACCGTGTCGGGCAGTGCCTTGGCCTGCGCCAGACAGGCCTCAGAAAACTCATGCGGCACGCCATATTTGCGCACCGCGATCTCCACCTCCATGCCGGGATCGTCCACCTCGCCCAACACTTCGACCACGCGCCCCACGGGCTGACCAAACAGGGCCGGCGGCTCGGTCAACTGCACCACCACCACCTGGCCGGTGGCAGCGGATCCCGTGGCGCCCTTGGGGATCAGTACGTCCTGGCCGTAGCGCTTGTCCTCGGGGGCCACCAGCCAAACGCCACTTTCCTGCAACAGCCGGCCGATGATGGGTTGCGGTGGCCGTTCAATGATCTCCAGCACACGCCCCTCGGGCCGACCACGCTTGTCCTGGCGCACGATGCGCACACGCACCCTATCCTTGTGCAACACGGCGCGCATTTCGTTGGGGGGAATGTAGATGTCCGGCTCACCATCATCGCGAATGACGAACCCATGCCCGTCACGGTGACCTTGCACGGAGCCCTCGATCTCATCCGAAGAAATTTGCGCCGCGGACGGGCCGGAGTATTTTTTTTTGCTATACAATCTATTTCTTTCCTGAAATGCCCAGGTGGCGGAATTGGTAGACGCACTAGTTTCAGGTACTAGCGCTGAGAGGCGTGGAGGTTCGAGTCCTCTCCTGGGCACCAAGTTTAACGAGAACCCGCAGGGGTTTTGAGCTCAAAGGCCGCTTTCCTCGAAAGCGGCCTTTTTGTTTTTGCCAACACCCGGAAAGCTGGCGCAACGCAAACCAACTCAGGCGGGTCGCTCGCAAAAATATCAACAAATTTTCTTTGACTCCTAAAAATCGCATTACAATGCGAGCTTCCCTGAAATGCCCAGATGGCGGAATTGGTAGACGCACTAGTTTCAGGTACTAGCGCTGAGAGGCGTGGAGGTTCGAGTCCTCTTCTGGGCACCAAAATAGAACAAAGGCCGCTGATGAACATCAGCGGCCTTTTTGTTTGCACTCCCTTGGCGCACAAGCATCGCGGCGGCAACACAGTGCCGCCGCACACAAAGCCCGCTACTTGCGCAGCAAAACCTTGAGCACGCTTTGCAGCCGACGGGCGCTGGCCTCATCACTGGCGCCGGCAAGCACCTGGGCAGCATCCTGCGCCCAGGTCTGTGCCGGAGCCGGATCATTGCGGCGCGTGAGCATTTGCAGCTGCAGGGCGCGGCGAGCAGCCAGTTGATCGGCTGGCGTGGGTACATCGGCGGCCATTTCCAGGCGCAATAGAGCCTGTTCAGTACCCGTACCTGCCGGGGCTGCGGCAATGGCCTGCCCCCAAGCGGCGCGCACGCCGGCGGACACCTTGCCACCGAGCTCCTGCAACGTAGGCAGCTGCTCGGCATCGCGGCTCTTCCAGGCCGCCATCAGTTGGGTGAGCGCCTCGCCATGCGCCTGGGCGGCCAGTTTGCGCAACGCGGTTTGTGCATGCTCCATGGCATCGCGCTGGGCCCGGAAGGCGGTATCGCCCAGGCGCGGTCCGCGTGCTTCAAAAGCTTCGCGCTCGCGGCCACGCCCCGCGCCATCGCGCGGGCCACGGCCGTCGCGCGCATCACGGCGCTCACTGCCTGGGCGGCCGGCACGTGCCGGTTGCGCCGACTCGGCCTTGCGCATGCCCGGCCTGTCGTCGCCACGCACCGCCACCACCGGTCGCACGGGAGCGGCAGCAACAGGCTTGGCACTCTCCTGATTTACTTCTGAATTTATAGCTGTTTGCGCTTGATCCGCCTGCGTTTGGGGTTGATTTGCATCAGATTCGACTGCCTTGGCCTGTTCCTTGATGGCCAATTCCAGCGCCGCCATTGCAGCGCGAATCTGTTGCGCATCGCCCGAAGCGCTGGCAGCCTCCAGCGCCTTGGAGGCGTCCAGCACGGCGCGGTCGCGCGCACTCAACTGCTCGGCACTGCGCTCACGCTCGACTGTCTTGCGGTTGAATGCATCATCAATGGGCTTGCGAAAAGCGTCCCACAGCCTTTGCTCATGCTTGCGATCCAGTGGCACGGACTGGGCCTCTGCCTGCCAGCGCTGCTGCAGCGCCTTGATGGCGTCAATGCGCAGTGAAGCCGCCGCGCCCAGGGCCTCGGCCTCGGCAATCATGGCCTGGCGCAGCTGCAGGCTGGCCTTTTGCGCAGTCTCCAGCGGCGCAGCAGCCGCGCCCAGCGCCTGCTTCCAAAGCGGCTGCAGCTCGGCAAACACCTTTTCACTCACATGGCCGCCTGCGCGCCAGCGCTCGCCAAACTGGTGCAGGGCACGGTTCACGGCCTTCCAGTCGGCCGCCGCCGCGGCCCCCTGCTCCTGCGCCCAGGTGGTCACTTCTTCAATCAGGGCCATGCGCTGCGCGCGGTGCTCAACCCCTTCGGCGCGCACCTTTTCCAGCCAGGATTCGACCACCTTGTGGGCGGCGTTGCAGGCATCGTCAAACTTTTTCCACAGTCCATGGTTGGCCGGTGCGCCCTGGTCGGCCTGCTTCCACTGCTCGCGCAGCTGGCGCAGGGTTTCCTGCATCTTGCGGCCACCCAGGGCCTGGCCATCGGGGCGACGCAGCAACGCCTCGGCTCGGGCCACCAGGTCTTCGCGCACCTGGTCGGCGCTCCAGCGCTGCCAGCCCTCGAGTTCGCCGGCAGCTACCAGGGCCGCATGCACCTTGCGCTCCAGCTCTGCGTCGATGAAACGGCCATGCGGCTTGAGTATCGCGCGCAGCGCCGCAGCCGCGCCGGCACTGGCCTTGCCATGCCCTTGGGCAGTCTCCTGCTCCAGCTTGGCCAAGGCTTCGCTCACGGCCTGCACGGCCTTGTCGCGCACCTCGGGATCGACCTTGGGTTTGGCTGCGGTACGGGCCGGCGCGCTGGCGGCGGCCTCGGCCGGCAAGCCGCGCGCCTGACGCAGCTCATCGGCCCACACTGGCACGGGCGGCAGGGGCGCCGCCGCGTCCTGGGCAGCGGCCACGGTCAATGCCAGGGCCGACTGAAACGCCTCCCAGACCACCAGCAACTGGCTGCGCGAAGACTCCAGTTGCGTTGGAAAGCGCGCCTCCACGCTGGGCCAGGCAGCATCGCCCGTCAGCACCTGTGCCTGCTCTTGCCAACGGCCCACATCAGCGCTCAAGGCCTCCAGTGCCGCCTGGGCGTCCTGCCAGGGCTTGGTGGACAGCACCTCGATGCGCTGTGCCAACAGCACCGCCGCCTCACGCTGCACCTGCACACGGTGCTGCAGGTCTTCAATGGTCTTCACGCGCTCACTCAGCTGCGCCTTGAGCAGAGACAGCGGCTCGCGCGACAGTGCGGCGCCGGCCTTGGCCGCGTCACGCTGCCAGGCCAGGGCATCGGCAATGTTCAGCTGGGCCGCGGCCAGCAACGCCTCGGCCTTGGCCTGCCATTCGGCGGCAATGACCGCCTGCCCCTGCGCACGCCGGATTTCGTCGAGCCGCTCGCGCACCGCCCGGGCCGCGCCCTTGTCGCGGGCGCTGAGCTCCTTGAAGACCTCCTGCAACTGATCGGTGGCGGGTTGCGTGACAAGCCACTCACGGATACGCGCCGAGCGCTCGCCGGACGTGGCGGCCGAGAAAGCGCCGCCCGTCAGAGCATCCAGGGGATGCGGCTCGGTGGTCTTGGTTTGAACCGGGGTCGCTTCGGGTGCGTCGGACATTTTGCTGCGAGAAGAAAAAGGGAACATGGATTCATCGAGAAAAATGGCGGGCTGCCTGCTGCAGCCCGCACCATGCCAGGCGAAGAGCCCACGGCCCATGCTTGGCAAAGCTGCTATTTTCGCCTCAATTCAGAGCGCAGCCTTTATCTGGAGCAAGTCAGGCCAATGGCAGCACCAAAATTGGCCGCCGCCGTACTCGGCATGGCGACACAAGCCGGCACTGCCTGCGCTCAACGCGCCGCCAACGCCAGCTCCGCCTTGGGCGCCCAGCTGGCCCCACCCTCGCCCGCCGGCTGCAGCTTCGCGGCCCCCACGAACAACCGATCCAGCGGCACCTGCCGGCTGGCGAGGTAGTCGCGCACGGCGACGCCGCGCGCCAGGGCCAGATCCTGCAAGGCGTTGTCCGGCACGGTGATGCTCTTGAGCAGCAGCGCCTCCATCTCCGGTAGCGGCAAATCCTTGGCCATGCCGACCAGGTTGCGCGGCTTCTTGATGTCGGAGCGCTGATAGGCCTCCTTGAGCAGGGCCGGATATTCCGCATCGGTCACTGGCGCCACGTCGGCGGCCGACTCGCCCGCGCGCACGGCCGCACGGCGCTTCTGTGCCTGGGCCAAATCCCGCAGGCGAAGGCGCTTCCAGGCCTCCTGCTCCGCCTGCGGCTGGGCCCAGCCGACCACGGTGAGCTTGAGGGCCGGCCGGTTGACCAACTGCTCGGCCATCTTGTCGAGCAGTTCACGCGCCTTGTCGTCGAGCACACTGCTGCCCGAGGCGAAATGCACCACGCCCTGCTCGTCGGCACCGCCGAACATGCCGGCAAGCAAGGAAAACGGCGCGGTAACCGCCTTCATCACGAGGTTGCCGATCACCTTCAGGATAACGCCGCCGAGGCTGAATTGCGGGTCGTTGAGCGAGCCGCTGATGGGCAGATCCAAGTCAATGACCCCATTGCGGTCGGCCAGCAAGGCGACGGCCAGACGCACCGGCAGGCTGGCCGGCGCGCCTTCCACGGCGTCGCCAAAAGCCAGTTGGTTGAGCACCAGCTTGTTATTCGCCGTGAGCTGGCCATTGGGCTGCACCTTATACGACACGTCCATGCTCAGCTTGCCGCGCTCAATGCCATGGCCTGAGTACTTGATGCTGTAGGGCGTCAGGGGCGGCAGCTCTAGGTCACGCATGCGGCCCTGAATATCGAGGGCCAGCGGCTTGGCCAAGGGGTTCAGCTTGCCGGAGACCTCCAGCGAGGCCGTGCCCTGCGCGCGGCCGCGCAGCTCCAGATCGGCCATTTGCAATGCACCGCCGGCTTGTGCAGGCACCGACGAAAACGCACTCAACCTGCCGCTCAGCTCGCTCAGGTCGGCCGAATAGTTGGGCTTGATGAAAAAGTCGGAGAAACGCACCGACCCATTGGTCAGCGCCACCGGCCCGAACCGGATCACCGGCGCCATGGGGTCGGCCGGCTGCGCCGCTGGGGTTTGCGCGGCCTCGCCTGGTGCTGCTGTTGGCGTAGATGCTGCCTGCACCGATGGCGCGGCCACCCTCGACTCGGCAGCCGCGCCCTTCTGGATGTCCTGCAGGTTGATACGGCCGTTCTCATGCACGATGACACGGGCAAAGAAATCACTCAGCGCCGTTTCCTTCACGTCCAGCGCCAGGGGCTGGCCTGGTTTCAGGTTCACGGCCAGGCCACGCAGCGCCAGGGATTTCCAGCGCAGCAACTCCTCGCCACGCTGAGCGATCCGCATGCCACCCTCGTCCTGTCCATCGCCGGCATCTTCGTCCTTGGCGCGCACGCGCACCTCGTCCAGCGAGGCGTCGCCCGCCACGGCCACCAACGGGCCGGCCTTGTCCTGCACGTAGCGCAGACTGCCGGTAAAACTGCCGTCGGCGCGCAGGATGTCCACATTCAAGTCCGCGGTGACATAGGGCTCGAACGCCTGCAAGGGCAGGTGCTGCGCGCGCAGTTTTCCCTGCACGCTCAGGGCCGGATTCATGGCGACCGAGCCCTCCCAATTCAAGCGGCCCGGCTCGATCCGGCCTGCGGCCACACGGGTATCCAGGCGCACGGCGGCGGGCGCGAGGCGGCCATCGGCGAAGGCGACATCCCGCAGATGCAACTGCAAACCGGACGCATTGAGTGCCACCGGGCGCTCCGGCACCTCATCACGAAAGGCAATACTGGCACCGTCCACATCCAGCGCCGCAAGCTTCAGTGCCCAGGGCGCCTCAACCTTCTTCGGTACGGCATGGTTGGGCTGTTGCTCTGGTGCCTGAGCCAGCCACTGCTCAAACATCCAATCGCCCTTGGGGCCACGGGACAGCAGCATCCTGGGTTGGTGCAACAACAGGCGCCCCACCGTGGCACGCTGTTCGGGCAGCATGACCAGGGCATCCGTCACCTCAAGGCGCCCCAGTTCGGCCACGGACGTCTTGCCCGCATCCGCAATACCTGCCCTGCGCAGGCTTGGGCATTTGTCCTCGGCGGCGCAGGTCAGTACCAGATTGTCGAGTGACAGCGTTGCCACCTGGGCCACCATGACAGCACCATTCCTGGCCAGGCCAATGTCGGCATCGAGCATGCCACCCAATGCAGGCTTGAGCACGGCCGCAAGATATGGCGCGGCCATGGCCAGCGGCAAGCCGCGAATGGAGGCTGCCGCCTGCGCCTCTGCATCGGTAGCCTGCCCGCGCAGCGCCACCCAGGCCGGATCTCCCTTGGCCCCCCCGCCGGACAACCGCGCGCTGGCGCGAAACTGCAGCGGCTGCTTGAAGGGCAGTTCGATGGCCGAAGCTTGTAGTTGCAAATTTTCTGCCTTCCATACGGCCGTGCCGCCCGGCAGGCTGGCATCTACCCAATCCACGGTAGCGTCATGTACGCCCAGGCGCGCCAGCCGCACCTGCCAGGGCGATTCCTGTACCCCTGCGGTTGGTAGGGTTTTGACGCTGGCGTCATCCACCGGTTGATTCACTCCGGGCAGGGTCAACGCACCCTTGGCATCCCGGCCGATGTGGACATGGACACCACTCCAATCGATGGCAGCAATGTCCACGATGCGCCGCAGAGGTTGCACCTCGTTGAGAGCCACCTGCAAGGAATCAAAGCTCAGCAATGGTTGCCCCGCAACATCCAGGGTCTGTATCCCCTGCAACTGTGCACTGCCACTGATCTTGACCTGGGGCGTGGCATCGACCTGTTCAAAGTCCAGCTTCAAATCGGCATTCAGCGTGCCGGCCCTGAGCCGCACCGGCACCGAGCCGGGGATGTAGCCGCTGAAGGGGGCAAGATCAAAACCGTGGATCTGCAGGTGCAGATCGGTCTGGCGATTCTGCGCAAACGGAGTGGCCTGCGCGGCCGAATCGAAGGCGCTGCCATTGAGATCGAATGCCAGGCGCGGAATGACCCGGATTTCGCGGTCTGCAGCAAAGTTGCTCAAGAACGGCAGTTCCAGCTTCAACTGGCGCAGTTGGTGGACTTTGTCCACCGTGCGGTCATTGAAATCGATGGCCCCCCCCTGCAACGCAATGTTGTACAGCGCAAAGCGCAGTGGTGACGCAGGCTCTTCATCCGGCTTGCGCTGCTGCGCCAGGTGTGCCAGTACGTCATCAAAGTCAAACTCGCCAGGGGCGGTCTGGGTGATATGGATCACGGGGTCATCGACCTGCAGAGCGTCCAACACCGGAGCCAGGCGCCATAGGGATTGCAACTCTGCATCTATATAGATACGTGCGATCTGCACCTGGGGCGACTGGCCATCCTGCGACGCGATGGACAGCCCGCGCACGGTCGCCTCCAGCGACCAGGGCGCAAACTCCACCTTCGCCACCGTGACCCTGCGGCCCAGCGCCTCGGACGCGTGCTTTTCGATCTGCGCACGCGCAATCGGCGGGACCACCAGCCAGGCCAGCAGCCACAGCCCCAGCAGTCCGGTCACAAGCCAGCTGGCACGCCGGGCCCAGCGATTGCTTTTGATGGTTTGTATGGCTTGTGACACGCGGCACCCAATCCCTGGAACAACAGGCGCAATTGAATCAGCGAACACCTGGACGCCAATGTAAAAGAGTGCAAAAAGAAAGCCCGGTGAACGGAGTCCTTCCGTACACCGGGCTTGACGGCAGACGCAACGGTCTTTTGCCATCTTTTGCGTCGAGGAGAGGAGCGTCCCCGACGCAGGAGGCAAGGTATTGCCTCCAGGGGTTGCCTTGGAAGCGAGGTACCTGTTGCTCGGTGTGGCACTGACTGCCTTCCAACCAGCGGTTTCGCCCCTTCCGGCGTACGCCTGAATCGTTCAGGCAGCCCTAAGGTAGCAAATACCACCGGCGCTTTCCAGCAGCTTCTTTCAATGAGCCCGCCAATGCGATTGCCACTTTCATTTGGCCGCTTAAGCCGCACCCCGCTACATGGCCCCCAAGGTGCTAGAAAAGTCACATTTCCGAATCTATTAACAGTGTGTTAATTATTTTTTTGTATAAAACATGCAATATTTAGTATTGACTTGGCATTTAGACCCCCTCTAGAATCCGCCATTCTTGAAAAACAGACCGTATAAACCCTAGCCGTCACCCGACACCATCTAGGAGAGTCCGCAAGCTTCCATGACGCAGCGCGCCATGGCACGGACCGAATGGCAGACCAATCCAAGCCAGCAAGCTGGCAAGACCGAGTCCTGCTGCACCCCCTGCCGGCGCAGCGCTCCACTGGGCTCGACTGAGAAAGGAAAAACGATGACAGCGTCAGGAAATGCGATTGCAAGTGCGCGCACCTTTGCCGCCGATGTGATCAACGGCTTTCTTGAAGTCACACACAACGGCTTCGCCCTGCTCGGGCTGGCCGTGGCCTTTGTGGCCATCGCCCTGAGCGCACGCCCGGACCTGCGTCAGGCTGGCGAGGACGAGTTGCGCGGCTGGCTGCATGAACGCCGCGTCGCAGAAGTCGGCTTCCCACTGGAGCCGACCGCCAGCGAACGCGCCGTGGCCATCAACCCCAAGAAGTTGCCGCGCGAACAGGCGGCCGTGGCCTTTTGGCTGAGCAAGAAGTACCGCGTGGCCCCGGAGCCGCTGGCTGCCCTGGTGACCGAGGCCTATGAGATCGGCAAGCGCACCAAGCTCGACCCCACCCTGATCCTGGCCATCATCGCCATCGAGTCCAGCTTCAATCCGTTTGCGCAAAGCTCCGTCGGCGCACAAGGCCTGATGCAGGTGATGACCAGCGTGCACACCGACAAGTACGAAGGTTTTGGTGGTCAGCTGGCCGCTTTCGACCCCGTGGCCAACCTGCGTGTGGGCGTGAAGGTGCTGCAGGAGTGCATTGCGCGCGCCGGCTCGCTGGAAGGCGGTCTACGCTACTACGTGGGCGCCGCCAACCTGCCCCACGATGGTGGCTACGCTGCCAAGGTGTTGGCCGAGCATTTCCGCCTGCGCCAGGTAGCCGGACGGCCCGCGGCTGCCACCCCAGTGCTGTCCACCAAGGCCCCGGCGGCCACCGAGGTCGCCCCAACAGCCAAGTCTGCCGAAGAAAAAGTGGCCCTGCTCGACAGCGACGCCTGAATTCCCGGCGCTGGCGCGAAGCACCGTCCGCTACACTAGCGGGGCACGCAACTGGCGATAGGCGCGCAAGGCCCACCGGGCTGCGCTGCTGACGTGGAGACCCGCAAAAACAAGCCGTTTTTTGCAAACCACTGGGGAGCGTGCCGCGCGGAACAAGGCAGCGTTTGCCCCGCCGCGATCCGTCGTTCGCCTGGGCAGCCCTTGATTTCCAAGGGACTCTTAGTTCATCGGACTGCCATGTACCAACGCAATATTCTTGTCGAACAAACCGATCCCGAGGTGTGGGCCGCCATCCAGGCCGAGAACCTGCGCCAGGAAGAGCACATCGAGCTGATCGCCAGCGAGAACTACGCCTCGCCCGCCGTCATGGCGGCACAAGGCTCGCAGCTGACCAACAAATATGCCGAGGGCTACCCCGGCAAGCGCTACTACGGCGGCTGCGAAAACGTCGACGTGATCGAGCAGCTGGCGATTGACCGCATCAAGCAGCTGTTCGGTGCCGAGGCCGCAAACGTGCAGCCCAACTCGGGCTCGCAGGCCAACCAGGCCGTGCTGATGGCCTTCCTCAAACCCGGCGACACCATTTTGGGCATGAGCCTGGCCGAAGGCGGGCACCTGACGCACGGCATGGCGCTGAACATGTCGGGCAAGTGGTTCAACGTGGTCTCCTACGGCCTGAACGACAAGGAAGAGATCGACTACGACGCCTTCGAAGCCAAGGCGCGCGAAAACAAGCCCAAGCTGATCATCGGCGGCGCATCGGCCTACGCCCTGCGCATTGATTTCGAGCGCATGGCCCGCGTGGCCAAGGAAATCGGCGCCATCTTCTGGGTGGACATTGCCCACTATGCCGGCCTGGTGGTGGCGGGCGAGTACCCCAACCCGGTGCCGTTTGCCGACGTGGTGACCAGCACCACGCACAAGAGCCTGCGCGGCCCGCGCGGCGGCATCATCTTGATGAAGGCCGAGCACGAGAAGGCCATCAACAGCGCCATCTTCCCCGGCCTGCAGGGCGGCCCGCTGGAGCACGTGATCGCAGCCAAGGCCGTGGCCTTCAAGGAGGCGCTGTCGCCCGAGTTCAAAACTTACCAACAGCAAGTGGCCAAGAACGCCAAGGTGTTTGCCGAAACATTGACACAGCGCGGCCTGCGCATCGTCAGCGGCCGCACCGAGAGCCACGTCATGCTGGTCGACCTGCGCGCCAAGGGCATCACCGGCAAGGCCGCCGAGGCGGCCCTGGGCAAGGCGCATATCACCATCAACAAGAACGCCATCCCCAACGACCCCGAGAAGCCCATGGTGACCAGCGGCATTCGCGTGGGCACGCCGGCCATCACCACGCGCGGTTTCAAGGAAGAGGAAACGCGCATCACCGCCAACCTGCTGGCGGACGTGCTCGAGAACCCCAATGACGAGGCCCACCTGGCCGCCGTGCGCGAGAAGGTCAACGCGTTGACCAGTCGCTTCCCGGTCTATCGCTGAGCTGCGCCATGAAGTGCCCGTTCTGCAGCAATCAGGACACCCAGGTCGTCGAGACACGGGTGTCCGAGGACGGGAACTTCATCCGCCGCAGGCGCCAATGCGGTGCCTGCGAAAAACGCTTCACCACCTATGAGCGGCCGGACGTTCACTTCCCCACCGTGGTCAAGAAAGATGGCCGGCGTGTAGAGTATTCGCGCGACAAGCTGCTCGCCTCCTTCAAGCTGGCGCTGCGCAAGCGGCCGGTGAGCACGGTGCAGATCGATTCGGCCATCGAGCGCATCGAAGAGAAACTGCTGCAACTGGGCCAGCGCGAGGTGATCTCCAGCCGCATCGGCGAGCTGGTGATGCGCGAGCTCAAGAAGCTCGACAAGGTGGCCTACATCCGCTATGCCAGCGTGTACCGCAGCTTCGAGGACATTGATGAGTTCCGCGCTCTCGTCGATGAAGTCCGCAAGTAGTTCATCGCTTCTCTATTGATAGCTGTCAGCGCCCATAGCCTGGGCGCTACAGCCATTTTTCACTTAAACCTCTCGCGCGGACGCAATCGGCGGCACGGCCTGCCGCACGTCGCCGCACTGGGCACGGTGGCGCAGCGCGTGGTCCATCAGCACCAGGGCCAGCAGCGCCTCGGCAATCGGCGCGGCACGTATGCCCACACAGGGGTCGTGGCGCCCCTTGGTAATCACCTCGGTGCTCTGGCCGTGGATGTCTATGGACTCGCGCGGACTGATGATGGAGCTGGTCGGCTTGATGGCCAGCTGCACCTCGATGTCCTGCCCGGTGCTGATGCCGCCCAGCACCCCGCCGGCGTTGTTGCTGGCAAAGCCCTGCGGCGTGAGCGAGTCGCCATGGACGGTACCGCGCTGGGCCACGCTGGCAAAACCGGCGCCTATCTCCACGCCCTTGACGGCGTTCAGGCCCATCATCACGTAGGCGATGTCGGCGTCGAGCTTGTCATACAAAGGCTCGCCCAGGCCGACCGGCACGCCGGTGGCCTGCACGCGAATGCGCGCGCCGCAAGAGTCGCCAGACTTGCGTAGCCCATCCATGTAGTCCTCGTAAGCCTGCACATCGGCCACCGGAGCAAAGAAGGGGTTGCGCGGCACATGCTCCCAGCTCTCGAAAGGGATGGCCAGCTCGCCCAGCTGCGTCATGCAGGCGCGAAACGCCGTGCCGTATTTCTCGGCCAGCCATTTTTTGGCCACGGCGCCGGCGGCCACGGTGGGCGCCGTCAGGCGCGCCGACGAGCGGCCGCCGCCGCGCGGGTCGCGCAGGCCGTACTTGTGCCAATAGGCGTAGTCGGCATGACCGGGGCGAAAGCTCTGCGCGATGTCGCCATAGTCCTTGCTGCGCTGATCCTGGTTGCGGATCAGCAGCGCGATGGGCGTGCCGGTGGTCTTGCCCTGGTACACGCCAGAGAGGATCTCCACCGCGTCCGGTTCATTGCGCTGCGTGACATGGCGGCTGGTGCCGGGGCGGCGGCGATCCAGATCCTGCTGGATGTCGGCCTCTGACAGCTCCATGCCCGGCGGGCAGCCGTCGATCACGCAGCCAATGGCCGGGCCATGGGATTCACCGAAGTTGGTGACGCAAAACAGGGTGCCTAAGGTGTTGCCGCTCATGGGAACGCGATGCTCTTGAAACCGTTGAAACCATAAAAACAATAGCTGTTTGCGCTTTATACAGAAGCGCAAACGGCTGATTTTGTTCAAACCTCAAGCTGCCGGCGGGGATTCTTCCTGCGGCCAGTCACGGATATAGGCCTTGAGCAGCTTGTTCTCGAAGTTCTGGCTGTCCACCACGGCCTTGGCCACGTCGTAGAAGCTGACCACGCCCATCAGCATGCGCTTGTCCATCACCGGCATGTAGCGCGCGTGGCAGCCCAGCATCATGCGGCGCACCTCGTCCATGTCGGTCTCCAGCGTGCAGGTCACCGGCGCGTCGTCCATGCTGCTACGCACCAGGGTGGTGCCCACGCCGCCGCCGTTCTTCACCAGGCGCTGTATCACCTCGCGGAAGGTCAGCATGCCCACCAGGTCGCCATGCTCCATGACCACCAGCGAGCCTATGTCCTTCTCGGCCATGGTCTCCACAGCGCGCGCCAGCGGTTCGTCGGGATGGACGGTGTAGAGGGTGTTGCCTTTGAGGCGCAGGATGTCGCTGACTTTCATGGGGTATCTCCGAATGGTGCGGCAGGCGCTGCTTGCCGACTGCTTGCGAGGAAATATAGCCCACAATCACCAGCTGATTCACCGCTATCCACTACTTGGGAGACATGGATGCCCGGTTACTCCGACCCTGGCTTCGACACCCTGGCGCTGCATGCCGGCGCCCAGCCCGACCCCGCCACCGGCGCGCGTGCCGTGCCCATACACCTGACGGCCTCCTTCGTCTTCGAATCCAGCGACCAGGCCGCGGCACTGTTCAACATGGAGCGCCCCGGCCATGTCTACAGCCGCATCAGCAACCCCACCAACGCCGTGCTCGAGCAGCGCGTGGCGGCCCTGGAGGGTGGCGTCGGCGCCATCGCCACGGCCAGCGGCCAGGCGGCGCTGCACCTGGCCATCGCCACGCTGATGGGCGCGGGCGGGCATATCGTGGCCAGCACGGCGCTGTATGGCGGCTCGCAGAACCTGTTGAACTACACACTGCGCCGCTTCGGCATAGAGACAACGTTTGTGCAGCCCGGCGACCTGGACGGCTGGCGCGCCGCCATCCGCCCCAACACCCGGCTGCTGTTTGGCGAGACGGTGGGCAACCCCGGCCTGGAGGTGCTGGACATCCCCGCCGTGGCGCAGATCGCCCACGACGCCGGCGTGCCGCTGCTGGTCGATTCCACCCTCACCTCGCCCTGGCTCATCAAGCCCTTCGAGCATGGCGCCGACCTGGTCTACCACTCGGCCACCAAGTTCCTCTCGGGCCACGGCACGGTGATAGGCGGCGTGCTGGTCGATGGCGGCAGCTTTGACTGGGAAAAATCGGGGCGCTTTCCCGAGATGACCCAGCCCTACGACGGCTTTCACGGCATGGTGTTTGCCGAGGAAAGCACCGTGGGCGCCTTCTTGCTGCGCGCCAGGCGCGAGGGCCTGCGCGACTTTGGCGCCTGCATGAGCCCGCACACCGCCTGGCTCATCCTGCAGGGCATAGAGACCCTGCCTCTGCGCATGCAACAGCACATGCGCAACACCGAGAAGCTGGTGCAATTCCTGGCCGACCAGCCCTTCGTGGCGCGCGTGGGCCATCCGCTGCTGCCATCGCACCCCAGCCACGCCCTGGCGCAAAAGCTGCTGCCGCGCGGCGCGGGCTCGGTGTTCAGCTTCGACATCAAGGGCAGCCGCGCCCAGGGCAAGGCCTTCATTGAAGCGCTGAAGCTCTTCAGCCACCTGGCCAACGTGGGCGACTGCCGCTCGCTGGTGATCCACCCGGCCAGCACCACGCACCACCGCCTGAGCAACGAGGCGCTGGCCGCCGCCGGCATAGGCCAGGGCACGATACGCCTGTCCATAGGCCTGGAGGACGCCGACGACCTGATCGACGACCTGAAGCGCGCACTGAAGGCCGCAGAAAAGGCAGGCGGCTGATGTACCTGCAAATCAATGGCGCGCAGACCTTTTGCCATACCGGCGGCAAGCCGTTTGATGCCGGCCAGCCCAGCGTGGTCTTCATCCACGGCGTGCTGTGCGACCACAGCGTCTGGGCCCTGCAAAGCCGCCATCTGGCGCACCACGGCTGGAACGTGCTGGCCGTGGATCTGCCCGGTCACAGTCGCAGCGGCGGCGAGGCGCCCGCCAGCGTGGAACAGGCAGCGGACTTCATCATCGCGCTGCTCGACACCCTGGGCGTGCAGCGTGCCGCGCTGGTGGGTCACAGCTGGGGTTCGCTGATCGCGCTGGAGGCCACGGCCCGGCTGGGCACGCGTGCGAGCCACCTGGTGCTGGTGGGCACGGCCTTTCCCATGAAGGTTTCGCCAGCGCTGATCGAATCGTCACTGAACGAGCCCGAGAAGGCGCTGAAGATGGTCAACATGTTCTCGCGCAGCAGCCTGGCCTCGCCCTCGGGCGCGGGCTTCTGGGCCTACGGCGCGGGCCTGGCCCTGGGTCGGCGCGTGCTGCGCAGCAACCCGCGGGTGAATGTGTTCCACCGCGGCTTCGTGGCCTGCGACAGCTATTGCGGTGGCGAGCAGGCGATCGCCGCCATTCAGTGCCCGGTGTTGTTTGCGCTGGGCGCGCAGGATCAGATGACGCCCCCGAAGGCCGCCCAGGGCCTGATAGCGACCGCGCGCGCCGCCGGCAAGATGGTGCAGGTGGCGCACCTGCCGGTGGGCCACAACCAGATGACCGAGACGCCGGAGGAGACGCTGCGCGCCATCGGCGATTTCCTGAACGCCCCGGCCTAAGGCATCAGGCCAACAGCCGGCACAGCTCGCGCAGGCTGGTCACCGTCGCCTGGGGCGGCGTGCCCTGCGGCCAGGCGGCCTGCGCCGGGTTGAGCCAGGCGGCCTGCATGCCTGCATCCAGCGCACCTCGGGCGTCGAGCAGCGCATCGTCGCCCACATGCAGCACCGCGCCGCTGGTCACGCCCGCTGCCTGCGCCGCGGCGTGGAAGATGCGCGCATCGGGCTTGGCCACCCCCAGGCGCGCAGCGCTCAGGCTGTCCTTGAAGTAGCGCCCAATGCCTATGTGGTGCACGTCGGCATTTCCGTTGGACAAGGCCACCACGGGGTAGCGCGCGGACAGGAATTCCAGCGTCTCCAACGCATCGTCGAACAGCTCCACGCGCTGGCGCTCGGCAAAGAAGAGGTCGAAGGCCGGCTCGGCCAGCGCGGGATCGTCCCCCGCCTGGGTCAGTGCCAGGCGGATCGACTCGCGCCGCAGCGCGCTCAAGTCCAGCCGCAGGTCGGGGCGCAGCTCGTTCATGCGCACGCGGATGGCGCGCAGCGCCGGGGCGTCACCAAACAGCGCCGCCGTGGCCGGGGCATGGGTCGCCAGCCAGCCGGCCAGGGCCGCCTCGGCCCGTGCAATGGTGGGCCATACGGGCCATAGCGTGTCGTCCAGGTCGATGGTGATGGCGCGTATGCGCGCGGTGTCAAGGCTTGTTACCACAATTGATCCACAGCAAAACTCAGGGAGGCGGCCAGGGCACAATGGCGCGCCGTGACGCAGCGCAACATTTTCTCCACCCTCCGCCAGCCGGGCATGGTACTCGCCATGCTGGCCCTGCTGGCGCAGCTGTGGATGGTGCAGGCCAGCGCCCGGCACTGGGCCGACATGGCCACCCAGGCGCTGTTCAGTGCCGACATTTGCTCGGTACACGGACAGGCTGGCAGCCCCGGCCCGCAAGGCGACGAGCAGCCCATGGGCGGGATGCAGCATTGCCCGGTCTGCAGCGTTGCCGGCGCCAGCTTTATCGCCAGCGGCGGCAGCACGGCCACGCTGCCGCGCGCGCCACAGGGCCCGCCCCCGAGCCATCACGACAGCCAGCCCCAGCGCGAGTCCAAGCGGCTGCGCCCGCCGGCCCAGGGGCCGCCACAGGCCACGACCTGAGACCCGTTCTCTTCCTGTCTTCGTGATGCAGCCAGCCCCGCCGGGGCCTGGCTGTGCCCGGGCCCGCGCCCGCATTCCGCACCAGTTTCAAACCCATGATTTCCAAGACCCGCATTCTTCGCGGCGACGGCCCGCTGCACGGCTGCGCCCTGCTCCCTCTTGCCGCCCTGCTGGCAAGCCTGCCCCTGGCGGCCACAGCACAGCAGGACACTGCCCTGCAAACCATCACCGTCACCGCCACACCCGTCAACGAAACCCCCGTGGCCGTAAGCGAAGCGCGGCAGCGCGAAATCCGGGCAGCGCGCCCCGCCAGCAGCGACAGCGCCCAGCTGTTACGCAACCTGCCCGGCGTCAGCCTGTCGGGCGCGGGCGGCGTGTCCAGCCTGCCCAGCGTGCATGGCCTGGCCGACGACCGCCTGCGCATACAGGTGGACGGCATGGATCTGATCTCTGCCTGCGGCAACCACATGAACCCGCCGCTGTCCTACATAGACCCCACGCGCGTGGGCAGCGTGCGCCTGTTTGCCGGCATCACGCCGGTGAGTGTGGGCGGCGACAGCATCGGCGCCACCATCCAGGTGGAATCCGCGCCGCCGACCTTCGCCGCGCCGGGTGAGCCGGCACGCATCTCCGGCGAGGCCGGCGCTTTCTGGCGCAGCAACGGCGACGCGCTGGGAGCGCATCTGGCGGCGTCGTATGCAGCCGAGCAATTCAGCCTGCGCTACGACGGCTCCACCGCCCAGGCCGACAACTACAAGGCCGCGCGCAGCTTCAAGAGCGCCGGCCCGGCCGCCAGCGACAAGCCCACGCAATGGCTGGGCGGCGACGAGGTGGGATCGAGCAGCTACAAGACGCGCAACCACGCATTGACCATGGCCTGGCGCGGCAACACCGACCTGGTGGAGCTGCGCCTGGGTCTCCAGGACATTCCCTACCAGAACTACCCCAACCAGCGCATGGACATGACGCGCAACGACAGCCGGCAGTTCAACCTGCGCTACCAGGGCCAGTTCGGCTGGGGCCGGCTGCATGCCCGCGCCTACCACGAGAACACGCGCCACGCCATGAACTTTGGCGCCGACAAGCAGTTCTGGTACGGCCCCGCGGGCAACGTACCCGGCATGCCCATGGACACCGAGGGCCGCACCAGCGGCGTGCAGCTGCGCGGCGACGTGGAGCTGTCGGAGCGCGACACGCTGCGCGTGGGCGTGCTGGCGCAGCGCTATCGGCTGGACGACTGGTGGCTGCCCTCGGGCGGCGGCATGGCGCCGAACACCTTCTGGAACATCCGCGACGGCCAGCGCGACCGCCTGGAGGCCTTTGCCGAATGGGAGGCGCGCTGGAGCCCGCAATGGCTCACCCAGATCGGCCTGCGCGCCGGCCAGGTGCGCATGGACAGCGGCGCCGTGCAGGGCTACAACAGCGGCTACGCGGCCGAGGCCAACGCCTTCAACGCCCGCGACCGCCAGCGCACGGATCACAACCTGGACTTCACCGCGCTGGCGCGCTACACGCACAACGACCAGGCCAGCTACGAGTTCGGCTTTGCGCACAAGACGCGCTCGCCCAACCTGTACGAGCGCTACACCTGGTCCACCGGCGGCATGGCCATGCGCATGATCAACCTGGTGGGCGACGGCAATGGCTACGTGGGCAACCCAGACCTGCGCCCCGAGGTGGCCAACACCTTGAGCGCCACGGCCGATTGGCATGACACCACGGGCGAGCGCTGGGGCGTGAAGCTCACGCCCTATGTCACGCGCGTCAACGACTACATAGGCGCCGAACGCTGCACGGGCGGCCTGGGCGCCATGACCTCCTGCACCGCGGCCAACGCCGGCGCCACGCAGGGCTTTGTCTACCTGCGCTTTGCCAACCAGGACGTGCGCCTGCACGGCCTGGACCTGTCGGGCTTTAGCCGGTTGGGCGACAGCGCCGCCTGGGGCCGCTTCACGCTGCACGGCATGCTGGGCTATGTGCGCGGCAAGGATAGGCGCACGGGCGACCGCCTATACGCCATCATGCCGCTGAACGCCCGGCTGGCCCTCGCCCACGACCAGGGTGGCTGGAGCAGCATGGCCGAGCTGCTGATGGTGGGCGCCAAGAAGCATGTTTCCGACCTGCGCAACGAGGTTCCCACCGCCGGCTATGCCCTGTTGAACCTGCGCACCAGCTACGAGTGGCAGGCCTGGCGCCTGGATCTGGGCGTGGACAACGTCTTCAACCGCTTCTACCAGCATCCCCAAGGCGGCGCTTACCTGGGTCAGGGCGCCACCATGGCGGGCACGGCAGTGCCTTGGGGGGTATCGGTGCCCGGCATGGGCCGATCCTTCTACCTGGGGGCGACGGTGAAGTTCTGACGGCATATGGCCCGCGGCGCAGCGCAAGCGCGCGGCGGGCTTTTGACGCATCGCCGCATTCCTCCCGCGCGTGGGCGAAAATCGGCCATGGACTTACAAAAAGAACCGGCCCCGGGCCCCGCGCATGACACTGCCGTCTTGCTCTGCAACCTGGGCACGCCCGATGCCCCCACCGCACCGGCGCTGCGCCGCTACCTGGCGCAATTCCTCTCCGACCCGCGCGTGGTCGAGATACCGCGCGCCGCCTGGCTGCCGATACTGCACGGCATCATCCTGCGCACGCGGCCGGCGCAATCGGCCGCCAAGTACGCCAGCATCTGGACCGACGAGGGCTCGCCCCTGGCGGTATGGACGCACAAGCAGGCCGTGATGTTGCGCGGCTGGCTGGGCGAGGCGGGCATACAGGCCCAGGTGCTGCCTGCCATGCGCTACGGCCAGCCGGCGATTGCCGCGCAGCTGCAAGCCCTGCAGGATGCTGGCGTGCGCCGCGTCCTCGTGCTGCCGCTGTACCCCCAGTACTCCGCCACCACCACCGCCAGCGTGGTGGATGCCGTGAATGCCTGGACGCGCGACGCGCGCCATTTCCCCGAGCTGCGCTTCGTGAACGACTACCACGACCACCCCGGATACATCGCCGCCCTGGCCGCCAGCGTGCGCGCCCACTGGCGCCGCGAAGGGGCGCGCGGCGACAAGCTGGTGCTGAGCTTTCACGGCATACCCGAGCGCAACGTGCGCCTGGGCGACCCCTACGCCGACCAGTGCCGCAGCACCGCGCATTTGCTGGCGCAGGCCCTGGGCCTGGCCGACGACGAGTGGCTGCTGACCTTCCAGTCGCGCTTTGGCCGCGCCAGGTGGCTGGAGCCCTACACCCAGCCCACGCTGGAGCGGCTGGCGGCCGCCGGCCTGGCCAGCGTGGACGTGCTCTGCCCGGGCTTTGCCGCCGACTGCCTGGAGACGCTGGAAGAAATCAACATGGAGGTGCGCGAGGCCTTCCTGCACGCCGGTGGCAAGCGCTTTGCCTACATCCCCTGCCTGAACGACAACCGCGAGTGGATCACCGCGCTGTCCAGCATCGCCCAGACCCATCTGGCGGGCTGGACAGCGCCCGCCGCCAAGGTACAGCCATGACGCCACCCTGCCCCCGGCTCGCCCCCGAGCAACTGCGCCTGCACATCGCCCCCCAGAGTCTGGGCTTTGCCGACACGCGCGCGCTGGTGGGCGAGCCCCTGCCCTGGATAGGCCAGCAGCGCGCCTTCGAGGCGGCGCGCTTTGGCCTGGGCCTGCAGCAGCCCGACTACCACCTGTTCGTGCTCGGCGAGGTCGGCAGCGGCCGCGCATCGCTGATGCGCCAGGCCATGAAAGAAGCGGCTGCCAGCCGGCCCGTGCCGCCGGATCTGTGCTTTCTGCACGACTTCGATGCCACGGAGCGGCCACGGGCACTGCGCCTGCCCGCCGGCCAGGGGCGCCAGCTGCGCGATCAGATTGCGGCCTGGAGCCGTCTGCTGGAGGCCGAGATCCCGAAGCGCCTGGCCGCACCCGATGTGAAGAGCGAGAGCGAACGCATTGTCAAGCGCTACCAGAGCGATGAGGCGCAGGCCTTCGGTGAGCTGGCCGAGTTTGCGCGCGCGCGGCGCTTTCGCCTGGTGCGCGACGAGGGCCAGATGCTGTTCACGCTGCTCGGCCCCGGCGGCGAGGAACCCCTGACCGAGGCCGAGGCAGCTGCGTTGAGCGCACCGCAGCGCAGCTCCCTGGAGCAGTCCGAGCAGGAGCTGCGCGCCGAGATCGTGCGCTTTCTCGACCGCACCCGGCCGCTGGAGCGCGCACGCGACGAGGCGCTGGCGCAGCTGCTGCGCCAAAGCGCCGGCCCGCTGGTCACGCATGGGCTGGACGATGTGCGCCAAGGCCTGCGCAAGCAGATCAAGGACACGGTCAAGCTCGGGCGCTGGCTCGATCAGGTGGAAGAGCAGGTGCTGGACAACCTGGATCTGTTCGTGCCCCACGAGGGCGGCCAGGGCGAGGACGCGCTGGAGGACGAGCGCCGCGAGCAACTGGCCGATCTGCTGGCGCTATGCCAGGTGAACCTGGCGGTGGACAACACCGGCCTGGCTGGTGCGCCGGTGCTGGTCGAGGACAACCCGCAGGTGCGCAACCTGTTCGGCCATATCCAGTACGAATCCGGCGAGGACGCACCGTATGCGGACTTTTCCGGCATCCACGCCGGCGGCCTGCTGCGTGCCCATGGCGGCTTTCTGATGCTGTTTTTGCGCGACCTGGCGGGCGACGCGCCGCTGTGGGAGCGGCTGCGGCGCTTTCTGCGCTGCAACCGCGTGAGCGTAGAAGACCAGGCCGCCGGTCACGGCAGCGGCGCCCCCGTGGCGCTGCAGCCTGAAGGGGTGGACGTGGAGGTCAAGATCGTGCTCGTCGGCTCGGCCGCCGAGTACTACCTGCTGCAGGACGGCGACGCCGATCTGGCGCGGCGTTTTCGCGTGAAGGTGGACTTTGCCGAGCAGTTTCGCGCCAGCGACGCGACGCACCATGCCAGCTGCGTATTCCTCGCGCGCTCCTGCGCGCGCCGCGGCCTGCCGCACTGCACGGCCGCGGCGGCGGCGCGCCTGTTGGAATTCACGCACCGCGAGGCCGACGACCAGGCGCGCCAGAGCGCCAGCTTTGCCAGCCTGGAGACGCTGCTGGTGGAGAGCTGCGCCCAGGCACGCGCACGCGCGGCGCAGCTGACCGATGCGCGCGACGTGGATGCGGCCCTGGCCGCCCGGCGTACGCGCCACAACGCGCCCGAGGAGGCGCTGCACGAAGCGATTGCCGAAGGCGAGCTGCTCATCACGCTGGAGGGCATGCGCGTGGGCCAGCTCAACGCGCTCACGCAGATCGACATGGGCGACTACCGCTTCGGCTTTCCGGTGCGCATCACCGCACGCACGCACGCCGGGCGCGAGGGCGTGGTGAACATCGAGCGCGAGGTGGAGATGTCCGGCCCCATCCATGACAAGGGCGTGCTGATCCTGCAAAGCTATTTGAGCGCGCTGTTCGGCCACCTGGCGCCGCTGGCGCTGAACGCATCCATCGTCTTCGAGCAGGAGTACAGCGGCATCGAGGGCGACTCGGCCTCCTGCGCCGAGCTGTATGCGCTGCTGTCCTCGCTGTCGGGCCTGGCGCTGCGCCAGGACATCGCCGTCACCGGCGCTCTCAACCAGCATGGCGAGGTGCTACCCGTGGGCGGGCTGAATGAAAAGATAGAGGGCTGGTATCGCGTCTGCGCGCAGGCCGGCCTGACGGGCACGCAGGGCGTGCTGATCCCGGCGCGCAACCAGCGCCACCTGATGCTCTCGCCCCAGGTGGTGCAGGCCGTGGCCGACGGGCAGTTCCATGTGCATGCCGCTCAGCATGTCAGCGAAGGCGTGGCGCTGCTCACCGGCCACGACGCGGGCCTGGCACCCGGCGAATGCCTGCCGGGCAGCGTGCATGCGCGCGCCGAGGCCACGCTGCTGGCCTACCGCCGCGCCTGGCAGGCGATGGCGCTGGGGCGCCGCTTGCCCCAACGCGGGCGTTGATCAGGGGTGCCGGATCAGCGCTCCATCCACCACTGGATGACGATCTTCGCCAGGTAGCCGATGAAGCCCACGCCCAGGCCGAGAAAGATGACGAAGGTGCCAAACCTGCCGGCCTTGGACTCGCGCGCCAGCTGCAGGATGATGAACACCATGAACAGGATGAAGGCCCCCACCCCGTAGGTGAGGAAGAAATGGGCTATTTGCTGTTCTGTGTACCCAAAAATCACAATAACTTCCTACCAACAATCCCAGAAGCCTCAAGGCGCAGGCGCGTCGAGCGGCGCAAACGCCGAGGCATCGACCAGCTCGCGATACGCATGCCAGCTGGCGTGGCCCAGCAGCGGCATCACGACCACCAGCCCGATCAGCAGCGTGCCCAGGCCCAGCAGGGTCAGCACCACGATCAAGGCCGCCCACAGCGCCATGGGCACCGGGTTGGCCAGCACCACGGCCCAGCTGGTCAGCACGGCCTGGCGCACGGTGATGCGCCTGTCCAGCAGCAACGGCATGGCCACCACGCTGGACGCAAAAATGGGCGCGGCCAGAAAACTGCCCAGCGCCAGCCAGATGGCAAACAACGCCCCTTCGCGGGCCAGCACCACATGGCGCACAAAGTCCATGGGGGTGTCCACCGGCACCGGCGACAGGGTGTAGATCAGCGATGCCGAGATCGCCACCCAGCCCGTCGCCGCCAGCGACAGCAGCAGGCCAAAGCGCACCAGGCTCCAATAGCCCTGGTGCTGCGCCTGCCCCGCGTGGCTGCGCTGCCAGCTCGCCCAGGTCTGCCACACCAGGCCCAGGCCCACGCGCTCGCCGCGCTCCAGGGCACGGCTGATGGCGTACAGGCTGGTGGCCAGCATAGGCCCGACGATCAAAAAACCCGACAGGGTGCCCGCCACGAACCAGAAACGGTTGTACCCCAGCGACAGGATGGCGGCGCCCAGCAAGGCCAGCACCAGCCCATGGGCCAGGCTCAACAGCGGCGCGCGCGCAATGTCGCGCAGCGCCAGCGTCAGCCACGCGAGCGGCCGCAGCAGGCCTATGGTGCGCACCTGGGGCAGGACAAGCGGCGAAGCAGGACGGTTTCGGAGGCTGTGGGGCATGGGACGCGGCTGGGCAATGACCGGCGCAGTCTACTGCACCCGGGCAGCCACCCATGGCACATGCGGCGCAGGGAGCGCTTATGAATAATTGGCATAAGAACAAGTCAATTCTGTAGTTTGCAAGCAGAAGGACAACCCACACAATCACGCCCAATGTTGAACCCTGCCCCAGGACTGGCCATGAAGAAACTGCTTGCCCTCGCCGCCCTCGCCACGGCCTTTCACACCGCCTGGGCCGCGCAACCCCTGCTCACCCCCGCCGAGCTCAGCGCCCAGCAGGCGCAGGCGAGCGCCCCGCGCGTGATCGACATCCGCGACCCGGCCAGCTACAGCGCCCAGCACATCCCCGGCGCCATCAACGCCCCCTATGGCAAATGGCGCGGCCCTGCCAGCAACCCCGGCGAGCTGCTGGACGCACCCAAGCTCACCGAGCTGGCGCAGTCCCTGGGCCTGACGGCCAGCACGCATGCCGTCATCGTCTCCACCGGCGCCGACGCCACCGACTTTGGCGCCGCCGCGCGCGTGTACTGGACGCTGAAGCTGCTGGGCCTCAAGGAGCTGTCCATCCTCAACGGCGGCATGAAGGCCTGGGCCGATGCCAAGCTGGCGCAAGACCAGGCCGTGCCCCAGGTGGCGCGCAGCCAGTACCAGCCGCAGATCGACACCAGCCTGCTGGCCACACGCGAGGATGTGGGCCAGCACATCAAGCTGAGCAACGCCGCGCTGGTCGATTCGCGCCCTGACGCATTCTTTTTGGGCAAGACACGCGCGCCCGCCGCCAAGCTGGCCGGCACCCTGCCCGGCGCCCAGCAGCTCGACTTCAACCAGTGGTTCCTGCCCGGCACTGCGACCTTCGTGGACAAGAGCGCGGCGCAGAAGATTGCCGCCCAGGTCAAGCGCGAACAGGGCCAGGACATGGTGGCCTTCTGCAACACCGGTCACTGGGCCGCGACCGACTGGTTTGGCCTGTCCGAGGTCGCCGGCCTGCCCGGCGTCAAGCTCTACGCCGGCTCCATGGTGGACTGGACCCAGTCCAAGGACACGCCGCTGATGGCCAACCAGCCCAGCCGCTTCGAGGCCCTGGCCTATGACGCCAAACAGTGGTGGGAACGCAAGTCCAAGTAATTCCGTTTCTAAATCACCCGTGTCGTTGTTACTTCGCCTTGTCGTGCTACAGCACTGCCTGCGGCTTCGCGCCTAGACACGAATGATTTGGAAACGGAATAAGGCCGCAGGCCAATCACCGATTTATAGTAAAAACGGCTGCCAGCGCTTGATGGAAAAGCGCTGGCAGCTCACTTTTTTATAGAACTCTTGCTTCCCATGAAACGACTCCCCCTCGCGGCCGTGCTGGCCGTTTTCACTGGCTGGCTGCTGTGGAGCGTGTCGACGCGCCAGGCGGCCCTGTTTGCCGTGGGGCTGGGGCTGGGCGCGGTGCTGGCGGGCCAGCGCTTTGGCTTCACCACCGGCTGGCGCATGCTGATCGAGCAGCGTGACGCCAGCGGCGTCATGGGCCAGCTGCTGCTGTTGGCGCTGGCCGCGGCCCTGGCCATGCCGCTGCTGGGCCATTACCCCGAGCTCACGGCCGCACTCGGCCCGCCCAGCGTCAGCCTGCTGGTGGGCGCGTTTGTCTTCGGCCTGTGCATGCAGATTGCCGACGGCTGCGGCAGCGGCACGCTGTACAAGGCCGGGTTGGGCATTCCCATGAACGCTGCCATCCTGCCGCTGTTTGCGCTGGGCAGCTTTCTGGGCTCGCTGCACCTGGGTTTCTGGCTGGATCTGGGGCGCGTGCAGCCCGTGGGCCTGGTCAACCAGTTCGGCTGGGTGCAGGCGCTGCTCATCACCCTGGCCGCTCTGGCCCTGGCGGCCGTGGCCGTGCGCTGGTACGTGGGCCGCGCCAGCCAGGCCGCGGGCCAGGCGCCCAAGCCGCTGCTGGTGCGCAAGTGGATGCTGGGCGCGGTGCTGCTGGCGCTGCTGGCCACGGCAAACCTGCTGATTGCCGGCCAGCCCTGGGGCGTGGTCTACGGCTTTGGCCTGTGGGCGGCAAAACTGGCCCAGGCCACGGATGCGGCGGATCTGGCGGGCAACTGGTTCTGGAGCCAGGGCGGCAACGCCGCACGCCTGCAGGAGACAGTGCTGATGGACGTGACCAGCATCACCAACATCGGCATCCTGGGCGGCGCGCTGTGGGTGTCGGCGGGCAAGGCCACCACGGCCAAGCCCTTGAACGGCACGCAATGGGCCGTGGCTCTGGTGGCCGGCCTGGCGCTGGGCTACAGCTCGCGCCTGGCCTTTGGCTGCAACGTGGGCGCCATGCTCTCGGGCATCTCCACGGGCAGCATCCACGGCTGGATCTGGGTGCCGCTGGCCTTTGCCGGCACCATCTTCGGCCTGCGCATCCGCCGCCATTTCGGCTTTTGAAGTACCCGCATCACGCCATGACACAGCACACCACCTTGCGCCTGGTCTTCTGGGCCATTCTTGTCGCCTTCCTGGCCTGGGACTGGGCCGGCTCCAAGCCCGTGGATCTGCGCCTGGAGCCACCGCTGATCGCCGCCGGCTCGGGCCAGGCTGCCAGCGGCGGGCATTGCTCCATGCCGGATTGACGCGCCCCTGCCGCGCCAGCACGAAGGCCTCCGTACGGAGGCCTTCTGCGTTGCCGGCGGGCGTTCAGTGACGCCCGCCCTGACTCCCGATCAGCGCGGCACGGTGATGGACATGCCGCTGAAGCCTATCTGATCCGCCGCACCCGGCGCCATGGCAAATGGCGGTACGTTGGCTGCGGTGATGGCCGGCGCCGCCGCCGCCCCCGCCGTACCACCGCGTGGCGTGGTGCGCACCACCTGGCTGGCGGGCAGCGCACTACCGCTCTTCAGATGCGCCCACATCACATCCATGGCCTGGTTGAAGTAAGGGTGCAGCGGCACGAAGCGCGTGTCAAAGCCGCTAAAGGGCAGGAAGGCATCGAAATGCTGGCCATTGACGACCTCGATGTAGCGCAGCTTGCTGGCCGCGCCTTCGATCGTGCGGTTCAGCGCCGTGTAGGCGCGCGCGTTGTGGTTCACCGGCACCAGCGCATCGCTGCGGCCGGCAACGATGATGGTCGGCTTGCCGCGCAGGTTGGCGCTGTGCAGCACCTCGGCAATGCCGGCACGCACGGCGTCGCTTTGCGCCTTGCTTGGCTGGCTGCTCGCCGTGAGCGCGGCGCCCGTGGCCAGGTCCTTGCCACTGACCAGCGCGTGCTGGCACAGGGCGTTGTCCAGGCCAAAGTCGGCCACACCCGTGGAGGGTGACACCGCCCAGGGCCAGGACTTGGCCCCGCCCTTGGAGTCGTTGTAGATCACCGTGGCCGGCGTGCCATTGGCCGTGCCGTTGGCCGTGGCAAAGCTGCTGGCCAGCGCCGCGGGGGCGGCCGCCACCACGTCGCCCGTGGCATTGGCCGCGGCGAAGCTGGCGCCGCACAGATTGGCATCGACACCAAAGCGGCCATAGGCCATGGTGTACATGGCCGAGAGGATGGGGCCGTTGCCCAACGCGTAATGGGCGTTGTGCATGCTGTCGTTGTCGCTGCTCCAGCCGTAGGCGCGCAGCCTGGCCAGGGCGTCGGCGGCACGCTCGGCCGTCGTCGCGCCAGTCACCAGGCCCTTGGCCGCCAGGCCATCGCAGCGCGCCGTGGCGCGGGCCGTCATGGCGGTCAGGGCGATGTAGTTGTAGATCGAGGTCTCGGCCATCGCCGCATCGGCCGCCAGCGCCGCGCAGGGCTGGTAGATGTTGCCGTAGGTGGTGTAGTCGGCCAGGGTCTTGCCGTAGCCCGCCACGGCCGCGCCGCCGAACTGGATGCCGTAGCCCGCCGTGGTGGGCATCTCGGTCACCGGCTCGGAGGCCACCACGCCGTCGATCAGGCCATCGCCGTCCTGCTCGGCCGCGCGCAGCGAGGCCGCGCCACCATTGGAGGCCGAGCCTGCTATCACCAGCGTGTTGCCCGCAGTGAACGGCACGCGGTTGTCGGGCGTGCCGTAGCGCGCGTTCAACACGTACAGCGCATAGCGGCCCGCGGCCAGCGTGTCCAGGCCCCAGTCCTTCTCAGGGTTCTGCTGTGAATGCGCGTGCTTGATGGCAATGCGATTGGGCAGAACGGCGTTGTAGGCAGCGCGCGCGGCGTCGCTCAGGTTCGCGGCAAAGAAGCTCAGCGCCCCGGCCACGGTGCGCGTGGCGCGCGTGCCGTCGATCCTGTTGACGGTGTCGTCACTCAGGTTGTGCAGGCCCACTCCCTTGCCGGCGTCGGTCAGCGCCACGGCACAGCCTTTCTTCAGGCCCCATTCGCCCGCCGTGCCAATGGCGCCATACACCCCTCGCGAGCCCGACGAGGCGCCCAGCACGATGCAGGGGTTGCTGGCGCTGAAGCTGTCGGGCACCTGCACCGCGATCACGGTCTGCTTGCGCCCCGTGCCATCGTCGAGCACGGCGACATATTCGCGGCCGGGGATCAGGCCCTCATTGCTGGTCACCTGGCCGTCGACCGTGACATTGGGGCCGTACAGCAGGCCATAACCGCCCCCGGCCGACGGGTCGAGAATGCCGCGGTAGTTGGAATACAGAGCATTGCGCCGCAGCTCGGCCGCCGTGGGATTCGCCGGGTCGGCATAGGCCGGCGCGGCGGCGGCGCCCAGGCCCGTCCTGCCCATGCCGCCCGTGAGCAGATCCTGCGTGGCCGCCGTGTCGCCCTTGCCCACCGTGGTGGCCGGGTAGGCCGTGGCGCTGATCTCCTTGATGCCCTTGGGCAGCTCATTGGATGGCCCCGAGCCACCGCAGGCCGCCAGCGTGGCGGCGGACAGGGCCGTCATGACCCAGCGCATCGTCGTTCCCTCATTTCCTCACATGTTGTCTCCTGTGGTTGTGGTGATGCATGCACGAGAAAACGCACGATACCGGGAAACAACCAGCCATCCGGCGCGAGAAAACCCGAGGAGCGGGCCGTCGGGCCACGGCCCGATGCGCGCGCTCAGCTCACATCGTCCACGTTTTGGCGCGCACGCGCCAGGTTGCGCTCGGCCCAGCGGCGCAGCAGGCGCGGCAGGATGAGCACGGCCAGCACGATGATGACCAGGGTCAGCGACATGGGGCGCTGCAGGAAGATCCACCAGCTGCCCTCGCCGATGGAGACGGCGTTGCGCATCTGCGCCTCGGCCAGCGGCCCCAGGATCATGCCCACCACCACCGGCGCGGTAGGGAAGTCAAAGCGCCGCATGAGCACGCCCAGCAGGCCGATGGCGTAGAGCAGAAACAGGTCGAAGGTGCTCTGGCGCATGCCGTAGGCGCCCACGGTGGCGAAGATCAGGATGCCGGCATACAGCTGCGGGCGCGGGATCTTCAAGAGCTTCACCCACAGGCCCACCATGGGCAGGTTCAGCACCAGCAGCATGAGGTTGCCGATGTACAGCGACGCAATCAGCGCCCACACCAGCGCCGCCGACGAGGAAAACAGCTGCGGCCCCGGGTTCAGCCCGTAGTTCTGGAAGGCACCCAGCAGCACGGCCGTGGTGTTGCTCGTCGGTATGCCCAGCGTCAGGAGCGGGATCAGCGCCGCCGTGACCGTGGCGTTGTTCGCCGCCTCGGGGCCGGCCACGCCCTCGATGGCGCCCTGGGTGCCGAACTCCGCCTTGTCAGCACCCCTGGCGAGCTTCTTCTCGGTGGCGTAGCTCAGAAAGGTCGGGATCTCGGTGCCGCCAGCCGGTATGCAGCCAAACGGTGTGCCAATCACGGTGCCGCGCAGCCAGGCGGGCCAGGAACGCTTCCAGTCGCGCGCGGTCATGTGCACGCGCGTCAGCTTGTTCTGCGACTCCTCCACCTTGCCCTCGAAGAGCGCGGCGTACAGCACCTCGGCCACGGCAAACAGGCCCACTGCGACGAGCACGATGTCGATGCCGTCGAGCAGCTCCATCTTGCCGCCGGTGTAGCGCGCCGCGCCCGAGATCTGGTCCATGCCCACGCAGCCCAGCGCCAGGCCGATGAACAGCGCCGTCATGCCGCGCAGGCTGCTCTGGCCGAGCACGGCGCTGACCGTGGTGAAGGCCAGCACCATCAGCATGAAGTATTCCGGCGGGCCGAGTTTGACGGCGAATTCCGCCACCGAGGGCGCGAACAGCGTCACCACCACCGTGGCCACGGTGCCGGCAAAAAACGAGCCTATGGCCGCCGTCGCCAGCGCCGCGCCGGCGCGGCCGCTCTTGGCCATCTTGTTGCCCTCCATGGCCGTGACCATGCTGGCCGTCTCGCCCGGAGTGTTCAGCAATATGGAGGTGGTGGAGCCGCCATACATCGCGCCGTAGTAGATGCCGGCGAAGAAAATCATCGATGCCGTCATCTCCACCTTGGCGGTGATGGGCAGCAGCATGGCCACGGCCACAGCCGGGCCTATGCCCGGCAGCACGCCCACGGCCGTACCCAGGGCGCAGCCCACCAGGGCCCACAGCAGGTTGGCCGGCGTGATCGCCGTGGCGAAGCCCGCCATCAATGCGTCAAAAATCTCCATTACAGCCACCCTGTATTGGTAAGCCCCGGCAGGTTGATGGCCAGGAATTGCGTGAACAGCCAGAACACCGGCGCGGCGATCGCCAGGCCGGTGAACACATCTACCGCCAGCGCGCGTGGCGCAAGCAGGCCCTGCTGCCCATTGGCGCGGCGCAGGCCCTGCACGGCCAGCGCATAGCACAGCGTGCAGCCCAGGATGAACCCCAGGGTTTCGATGAGCGCGGCATTCAAGAGCAGCCCGGCGGTAACCCAGGCAAAGGGCGCCAGCGCCGCGCGCGGCTCGCCACCCCCATCGGCGGCCTGGCGGTAGCCGCCGGTGAGCGCCTCGCGCACCAGCAGCACGCCGCACAGGGCCAGCACCGCGGCGCACAGCCAGGGAAGAAAGTTGGGCCCCACGCCGCCATAGCCGGCATCGCCCGGGATCTGCAACGCGCCCAGGGCCATGCCCGCGGCCACCAGCACCACGGCCGCGCCGACGGCGGCCTGCCAGCGCGGGGACGGGATGCTGCCCGCCTCGGTGGGCGGGGCGAGAAGGTCAGAAGAAACTGGCTCAACCATGGCGGCGGCCTCCGCAAAAATAATGAAAAAACAGCCTCTAGCGCCCTCCCGCAGGGCGCCAAGAGCTATCAATAAGATAGTAACAACCGGACGACAAGGTTCTGCCGGCCGGCGTTGCGCACCCAGGTTCAGGCCATGCTCAAACCATGCCGGACTTGACCATGGTGGCGCGCAGGCTGGCGAACTCGCTGTCGACAAAGTTGCCGAATTCTTCGCCGGCCAGCCAAGCGGGCGTCCAGCCGTTCTTCTCCAGCGCCTCGGCCCAGGCCTTGGACTTGACGGCCTTGTCCACCATGGCAATCAGGGCCTTGCGCTGCTCGGCGTTGATGCCCGGCGCGCCATACACGCCGCGCCAGTTGCCAATTTCCACGTTGATGCCCTGCTCTTTCAGCGTGGGAACATTGGGCAGATCCTTCAGGCGCTTCGGGGATGTGACGCCAATGGCGCGCATCTTGCCTGCGTTGATGTACTCAGCAAACTCGCTGTAGCCGCTGCCGCCTATGGTGACGTTGCCGCCCAGGATGGCGGCCGTGGCCTCGCCACCCCCGCGAAAAGCCACGTAGTTGATCTTGGCCGGGTCCACGCCCACCTCGCGCGCGATCATGGCCGCGGCAATATGCTCGGTGGCGCCGCGCGATCCGCCACCCCATTTCACGCTGCCCGGGTCCTTCTTGAGCTGGGCCACCACCTCGGCCATGGTCTTGAACGGCGAGTTGGCGGGCAGCACGAAGACGTTGTATTCGCTCGTCAGGCGCGCGATCGGCGTGGCCTGACCCAGGTTCACCGGCGGCTTGCCGGTGATGATGCCGCCGACCATCACCGCGCCCATGACCATCAAGGCATGCGGATCGCCCTTGCTGCCGTTGATGAACTGCGCCAGGCCGATGGCGCCGGCCGCCCCGCCCTTGTTCTCATAGGTGACGCTGGAGGCCACGCCCGCGTCCTGCAGCGCCTTGCCCAGGGCGCGGCCGGTGGTGTCCCAGCCGCCGCCGGGATTGGCCGGCAACATCATCTTCATGGCCACGGCCGCGCGCGCGGGCAGCGGCAGGCTGCCCACCGCCGCCAGCGCCGCGAGGGATTTCAGAAAGGTGTCACGACGCATGCCTGTCTCCTTGTTTATCGGTTGCAACAATGAACGCAGCCGATGATGCGTGGGCAAGCTGTCAAACGGCTGTCCTCGGCACTAGGGATTACGCGTACACCCGCTGCCCTGCAGGCCACGCCAAACGGTTCTAATCGGGCCATGCAACTGCTTTTGGTCGAAGACGACGCCACCATGCAAGCCACGCTGCAGCGCTCGCTGTCGCGCCGTGGCATGGCCGTGACCGCCCTCGCCGACGGCCGCGCGGCGCTGGCCGAATGGCGCGCCCACCCGCCCGACGCCGTGGTGCTGGACTTGACCCTGCCCGGCCTGGATGGCCTGCAGGTGCTTGCCCAGGCCCGCGCCGCCGGCCTGCGCACGCCGGTGCTGCTGCTGACCGCGCGCGGCACCGTGGGCGACCGCGTGCTGGGCCTGAACGCCGGCGCTGACGACTACCTGCCCAAGCCCTTCGACCTGGACGAGCTGGAGGCGCGCCTGCGCGCCCTGCTGCGCCGCAGCGCCGACGGCTCCCAGACCCCAACGCCCGCCGAAGGCCCGGTGGTGGGCGCGCTGCGCTATGACAAGGATAGTGGCGTGATTTACCTGCAGGATGCGCCCATGGACCTCACGCCGCGCGAGCAGGCACTGCTGCGTGCCCTGCTGGCCCAACCGGGGCGGGCCTTGCCGAAGGAACGGCTGTACGAGCTGGTCTTTCCCGGCCAGAGCGAGGTGCAGTACGAGGCCATCGAGGTCGTGGTCTATCGCCTGCGCAAGAAGCTCACCGGCACCGGGGCCACGCTGATGACGCTGCGCGGCCTGGGCTATCTGCTGAAAACCGAAACGTGACCCGGCAAAGATCGCTGCGCCGCCAGCTGCTGCTGGGCATCCTGCTGCCCACGCTGCTGCTTATCGGCGTGAACACCCACAGCCTTTATCACCAGGCGCTGGCGGCGCTGAACACGGCCTACGACCGCACGCTGCTGGCCTCGGCCAAGAGCATCAGCGAGCAGCTGGACGTGCGCGGCTACGACGACGCGGCCGAGCTGCGCGCCACCGTGCCCTACTCGGCCCTGGAGGCCTTCGAGGCCGACAACCAAAGCCGCATGTTCTACCGCGTGTCCACCTTGCAGGGCGGGCTGGTCTCGGGCTTCGCCGAGCTGCCCTTCTGGCAGGGCAGCATTGCCCAGCGCCCTCCCTACGCGGCGCTGGTGGACTTCTACAACGCCCGCTTCCGCGACCGACCGGTGCGCGTGGCGGCGCTCTTGCAGCCCGTGGCCGGCCCCCAGGGGCGCACCATGGCCGTGATCCAGGTGGCCGAGACGCTGGAGCTGCGCCATGCCGCGGCGCTGCAAATCCTGTGGAACACGCTGGTGCGCCAGGCCCTGCTGCTGGCCATGATCGCTGCCATCGTGGTGCTGGTGGTGCAGCGCGCCACGCTGCCGGTGCGCCGCCTGAGCAGCGAACTGCAGGGCCGCGGCGCGGACGACCTGTCGCCCATTGCCGCCCCCGCGGCCCCACGCGAGCTGCAGCCGCTGATAGACGCCACGAACGCGGTGATGCAGCGCCTGTCGCGCCTGCTGGCGCATCAGAAGCGCTTTGTGCGTGACGCCTCGCACCAGCTGCGCACGCCGCTGGCGGTGCTCAAGACCCAGGTGCAGTCGGCCCTGCGCGGCGACCTGCCGCCGACACAGGCGCTGCAGGAAATCGGCGACACCGTGGAGCGCGCCACGCAGCTGGCCAACCAGATGCTGGCCCTGGCCAAGGTGGAGCAGCTGCGCCAGCAGGGAGAGCCGCCCGTGACGCGCCTGGACGAGGTGCTGCGCGAGGTGGCTCTGGATCTGTCGCCGCTGATCGCGCAGGCCAACCTGGACTTCGGTATCAGCACCGACACCGCACCCATCCAGGCCCACGCCTGGATGCTGCGCGAGCTGTGCCGCAACCTGCTGCACAACGCCATCCGCCATGCGCCGCCCACGACCGAGCTGACAGTCGCGCTGCACACGCAGGGCGCCCAGGCGCTGCTGACCATTGCCGACGCGGGCCCCGGCGTAGACGATGAACTGGCCGCGCGCCTGTTCGAGCCCTTTTCGGCCGGCGACATGCGCCATAGCTCGGGCCTGGGCCTGGCCATCTGCCAGGAGATCGTGCAGGCCCTGGGCGGCAACATCGCCCTGGGCAACCGCCGCCAGGGCGGCGCCATCCTGGGGCTGGATGCGGTGGTGCGCCTGCCGCTGGCCCAGCCCCGAGAGGCCGCGCCTGTGAAAAAATCACGGCCATGACGACTCCACCCGATTCCATGCGCCTGGACAAATGGCTGTGGTGCGCGCGCTTCTACAAGACCCGCAGCCTGGCCGTCGAAGAGATAGGCAAGGGCCGCGTCACCGTCAACGGCCAGGCGGCCAAGGCAGCGCGCGAGCTGCGCGTGGGCGACAACGTGGCCCTGCGCCAGGGCCCCGTGGCACGCACCGTGATCGTGCGCGCCCTGAGCAGCTTCCGCGGCCCCGCACCCGTAGCCCAGCAGCTGTACGAAGAAACACCCGAGAGCATCGCCGCGCGCGCCCAGGCCGCCGAGGCCCGGCGCCTGGCGCCCGAACCCGCCACCGCCCTGCGCGAAGGCCGCCCGACCAAACGCGATCGGCGCGACATGGACGATCTGCGCCACGGCTGGGGCGAACGCTGGAGCGCGTCGCTCGACGATTGATGCGGTGCCGTGCGCAGAGCATGGCGCGGCCCACCCCCACGGCGCTGCACAATGGGCGGCTTTCCCGCCCGGCCTCACCCATGATCTACAACGCCCTCAAGCTCGCCCATGTGCTGTCCATCATCGTCTGGATAGGCGGCATGGTCTTCGCCCATTTTTTCCTGCGCCCCGCCGCGCAGGCGCTGGAGCCGGCCCAGCGCGTAACACTGATGCACGGCGTGCTGCAACGCTTCCTGGGCGCCGTGGCCATCGCCATCGTCGTGGTGCTGACCAGTGGCCTGGGCATGATTGGGGCCGTGAGCATGGGTTCGGGCGGTGCATTCTCCATGCCCCTCAAGTGGACCATCATGGCCACGCTGGGCCTGGTGATGATGGCCATCTTCGCCTATATCTACTTCGCCCTGCTCGATAGGCTGGAGCAGGCCGTCACCGCGTCCGACTGGAGCGCCGGCGGCCTGGCCCTGGCCCGCATACGCAGCTGGGTCGGCGTGAACCTGGTGATCGGCGTGGTGATCGTGGTGCAGACGCTGCTGATGTAGGGCCGAGGCCGCCCAACTGACCGCCGGCTCCACCTGTGCGTGAAAGTGGCTGCAATCGCGCCCACGATGTCGTGAGCCGAAGCAGCCCCGACTTCTGCCCTCAGCGCCGGCGCAGCACGTGGATGAACTCTGTGCCCACGGTCTGCTGCTCCACCAGCTCGTTGCCCGTCTGCCGGGCAAAGGCCTGAAAGTCGCGCACCGAACCGCTGTCGGTGGCCACCACGCGCAGCAGCTGGCCGCTCTCCATGTCGGCCAGGGCCTTCTTGGCCTTGAGTATGGGCAGGGGGCAATTCAGGCCCCGGGTGTCGATTTCTTTGTGGATGTCCATTCCTGTCAGTCCTTTGGCGCCTCGTCCAGTCCGCGGCGGCGCTCTGCATTTTCCTCGGCCGTGAAGAACACCGGCTCATGCCCGCGTGAGCGCAGCCAGTCGGCCAGCGCGTAGCCGGTGCCGGCGGGCCAGCACTTGAGTTCGTCCAGCTCGTAGAAGCGGTAGTCCACCAGCTCCGGCGACAGCCGCACCTGCCCCTGGGCCTGCACATGGTAGGCGATGATGACCTGGTTCATGCGCAGAAACTCGTATGCGCCCACCAGGCGCACAGCGCGCGTGTCCAGGTTGGTTTCCTCCTTCACCTCGCGCGCAATGCCTTCCTCGGGCGACTCACCGGCCTCCATGAAGCCGGTGATCAAGGCAAACATCTTGGCCGGCCACAGCGCATTGCGCGCCAGCAATATCCTGCCATCCACTTCGACGATGGCCGCCAGCACGGGCGTGGGATTGTTCCAGTGCGTCCAGCCACAGGCCGGGCAGCGCAGGCGCTCCTTCTCGCCGCTGTCCTCCATGGTGACAATGGGCGCCAGCGCGGTCGCGCAATGGCTGCAAAAGCGGGTCTGGTATTGCATGGTGCGGCGCTCGCTCAGGCGGGAAAGACGCCGGTGGACAGGTAACGATCGCCCCGGTCGCAAACCACGAAGACAATGGTGGCGTTCTGCTCCTGCGCCGCGATCTGCTGCGCCACCCAGCAGGCGCCGGCGGCGGAGATACCGCCAAAGATGCCCTCCTCGCGCGCCAGGCGCCGCGCCATGTCCTCGGCATCGTCCTGGCTCACCAGCACCAGTTCATCCACCAGGTTGGGCTGGTAGATCTTGGGCAGGTATTCCTCCGGCCACTTGCGTATGCCGGGAATGCGCGAGCCCTCCTGCGGCTGGGCACCAATGATGCGCACGCCGGGATTCTTCTCGCGCAGGAAGCGCGCCACGCCGGTGATGGTGCCGGTGGTGCCCATGGCGCTCACGAAATGCGTGATGCGCCCCTCGGTCTGCTCCCACAGCTCGGGGCCGGTGGTTTCGTAGTGGATGCGTGGGTTGTCGGCGTTGGCAAACTGATCCAGCACCACCCCCTTGCCCTGCACCACCATCTGGTCGGCCAGGTCGCGTGCGTATTCCATGCCGCCGCTCTTGGGCGTGAGGATGAGCTCGGCGCCAAAGGCCTTCATGGTCTGCGCCCGCTCCACCGACAGATCCTCGGGCATGATCAGCACCATGCGGTAGCCCCGGATGGCAGCGGCCATGGCCAGCGCAATGCCGGTGTTTCCCGACGTGGCCTCGATCAGCGTATCGCCGGGCTTGATCTCACCGCGCTCCTCGGCGCGCCGGATCATGGCCAGGGCCGGCCTGTCCTTGACCGAGCCCGCGGGATTGTTGCCCTCCAGCTTGCCCAGAATGACATTGCCGCGCGCCGCATTGTCCTGTGCCGCTATGCGCTGCAAGGCGACCAGCGGTGTGCGCCCGATGGCGTCTTCAATGGTGGGATAGGTCTTCATACGCCCTTACTGTGCCATAATTTACGACTTCGCTTTTAGCGCCTGCCCGGGTGGTGAAATTGGTAGACGCAGGGGACTCAAAAATAGGGACTTCTACGTAGGTCTTGCTTGAGTCCGCCGTCTGCCAAGCCACATGGGACAAGGGATTGAGTGATGAATCGCCTCTTGATCGAGATGCCAGCATTTCGAGCCAGGAGTCAGCTAGGAGCCAGGACGATGCAAGCTGGCTCCCAGTGAGGAGTAGGTAGTTGAAGTAGCATCGTGCGTCATGCCCGAGTGGTGAAATTGGTAGACGCAGGGGACTCAGACCAAATTTGAGCCCTCAGGGGGAAACCCCCGAGGTGAAGCCCGTCAAACTCGGCGAAGGCCCTGGACGCAAGTCCGAGCTAATACCGAGCCAAGCCCTGGAGCCGAAAGGCTCCTCGGAAGGTGTAGAGAGCAGACGGCGGGCACCTAAGGCCGAAAGGCTACGGTGAAGGCGTGCTCCAGCCCACGAACGCCGTTTCTTCGGAGACGGCGGCGGCGAAAGCCGAAGTGGGAAGAAAATCCCCCGCCGCAAGGCGTGCCGGTTCGATTCCGGCCTCGGGCACCAATTCGGAAGCCGCCCCTGTTCACACGGGGGCGGCTTTTTCGCTCTTGGCCTGCCTACGCCTGAACCCCCTATCCCCCGCCATAAACGCTTCCAGCATGTGCGGGATCAGCGTCATGGCATCGACCGCCTCCCCATACGCCTGCGCGTGCAGCGCGGCGTAGCGGTCGAGGTCGGCTTTCAGGCTCGCCGGGCACGCGAAGGTCAACTTGACGCTCTCGGTCTTGGACAGCGGCCCGAGCCGCAGCTTCTTGATCGTGCTCATTGCGAAGCTCCCCGGTTGAAGAACAGGGGCTGATACGGCCGCAGCACCAGATCCCGGTTGACGATGATGCGCACCGGCAGGCCCGGCCGCTCAGTCAACGTCGGCTGGATGTTCATGTTGCGCCGGGTGATCTCCTGGCCGACCTGATTGATGCTGTCCTGTGCGCTGTCGCGCCCGGCGATGACGATGCGGTTGCCGTCCTGGCGGTTCTCCGGCGCGGCCAGCTCGGCGCCCACGCCCAGCAGCGTGGTCAGCGCCGCACCCGCGAAGATGCGTCCCCAATGCCAATCGACGCCATCCTCCAGGCCAGAATAACCGGCTGAGTCGGTGCCCGCGAGGTTGTCGAGCTTTAGCGAGGACGTGTCCGGCAGGATGACGCGGTTCCACACCACCTGCACGCGGCTTTGCCCGTAGCTCACCTGGCTGTTGTATTTTCCCAGGATGCGCGAGCCCTGCGGAATCAGCAGGAACTTGCCCGTGGCCGTGTCGTAAACCGGCTCCGTTACCGTGGCGATCACATCGCCCGGCAGATTGGACTTGATACCCGTGACCAGCGCGCCAGAAACCACGGTGCCTGCCATGACCTGATACGGCGAGGACGGCATCTGCAGATCGCCGGAGTTGCGGGTTTCCGTAGAACCGCCCTTCAGGAAAGCCTCTTTCTGGTCTTGCCGGTTCTGCACAACGGTCGGATCGGAAGGCTGGGCCGCTGTCGAGGCCGGGCCAGCCGCCAGCGGATCGAATCCCGCCAAGCCCGATGTCGGGCCTGCCGCAGCGACTTGCGCCGTGGCTGACGCAGCGGCTTTGCCTTGATTGCCGGAACGGAAGAACACCGACGAAGCCGCCGCCGCATCGGCCTCCTTGCGACGTGCATCCTCCGGGTCGTGGCCCGGCGGCGCATAGGCGGGCGTCACGGGCTGCTGCGACTTCACGATGGCCGGGCCAAGGTCGCCCGGCAGCGGCGGCCCCAGCTCCGGCACCTTCGGCAGCTTGGAGTAGTCCGAAGGCAGGCCGTCCAGCCCTTCGGACTTCGACACGCGATCGACGTTGTACAACTCGGTCTGCTCATTGGCGCCGCGCCTGTGCGGCTGAAGCGACCAGATAGTCGCGCCCAGCACGGCGATCGACAGGCCGCCGGCGAGCATGGCCAGCGTGCGTCGGTTCAGGCGCGTGACCGGACGCGGCTGGGCGCGCAGCGCCACCGCCTCGGGCGCGACCTTGCCCGCCTGCGGTGCAAGGTCAGGGGAATCATCCTGGCTCATGGTCAGTTCCTCCGCGTGCCACCCGAGACACCATCCGTGCGCTCGATCCGCACCACGTCGCCCTTGTCACCGCCCAGGCGCAGCTCGGCCGCGCCGAACAAGCGATCCACGATGTAGTACGGCGAGCGGAAACGGTAGTTCACCAATTGCCCATCGCCCTGCGCGCCGATCACGAACAGCGGCGGCAGCTCGCCTTGCGCGATGCCGGGCGGGAACTGGATGTAGACCTTCTCGCCGTCGTCGAAGGCGCGCAGCGGCTTCCACGGCGGATTGCTGCCGCTGACCGCGTAGCGGAAACGGATCTTCTCCAGCGACAGGCCGCTGTCGATCAGCGCGGCGGCGCTCGCAGCCTGCGCCTGGCGCTGCAGGGCCAGCATCTTGTCCTTCGGATATTCCCAGGACACCGATGCCATCCACGTCTTTTCGGTCGAAGTCAGCTCCAGCAGGTAGGTGCGCCGGCTGGTGGTGATGACGAGATTGGTCTTCAAGCCCGAGCGGATCGGTTTGACCATCACGTTGACGCGCAGCGCATCGCCGCCGCCGCTCGATGTATCGCCGACGATCCAGCGCACGGTATCACCTGCCGCCACCGTCACCAGTTCCTCGCCCGGCTGGAGCGCGATCACGGTCACGCGGCCCATGGCCGCATAGACTTGGTACAGCGCGCCATCCGTGAAGGGCCACACCTGGATCGCGTTGACGTAGCCCTCGCGCGTCGGCGCAATGCGCGCTTCGGCATTGGCGCGGGACACGCGCACGGTTTCATCGGCGGGTTCTGCGACGGGCTTGGCATCCGGCACAGGCTTCATCTGCGCCGGCATCGGCAGTACCTGCGGCACGGCCACCACTTCCACCGGCTTCGGCGCCTCGGGCAGCGGCTGGGCTTGCACCGGCTCATCGAGCGAGATGCGCGGCGGCGGCTTGCCCTGCGAAGCGCAGCCTGCAAACAGGACAGTGAATGCCAGCAGCATCGCCGGCAAGGCGGACTTACGGAAAAAATCATTCATGGTTTTGCTCCTTCGTTTCCTTCCAGTTCGCGGCTCCACGACAGCCCGTTGACGTAGATGCCCAAGGGGTTCTTGCGCACCCGCTGCTCGGTGCGCGGCGTCTGCTGCACGATGGAAACCACCGCGTTCCAGCGCTCGGTGCGATCCAGCGCACCGTTGACAAAGCGCGTCTCCGTCCAGCGCACGTTGAAAGACGTGTCGCTGGCGCGCGTCACGCTGCTGATCTGCACCGTCACCGACTCCTTGCCGATGCGCGTGAACGGATCGGCCACCCGCGCGTACTCGTTGAGCACGACCGCCCCCTTGTCGGTCGTGTAGTCGTAGGCATCCAGCCAGTTCTGCCGTACCACGATGGGATCGATGGACAGCGAGCGCACCAGGCCGATGAAGCGGCCCAGGTGGTAGGCAATCTGCGCATCGCTGGGCCGGTACGGCGTGGCGGCTTCGCCGACGGCACGCACCTGGCCCGCGTTGTCTACCTCGATGACGTAGGGCGTCACGATGGACTGCGCGGAACGCCAGACCAGGCCGCCGGCCATCAGCACGGCCAAGGTTAGGCAGCCAAAGGCCATGAAGCGCCAATTCCTGGCCTGCACGCGGGCCGAGCCGATGCGCTCGTCCCAGACCTGAGCTGCGGATTGGTACGGAGTGGCAGGCTGCGGCGTGTCGGCGTAGCGCACCTGCGGTCGTTTGAATCGCATGGAAGTTCTCCTCATGAATCGGAATCACGCAGGCTTGGCCCCTGGCTGGAGCTGCCACCGTCGCCGCCGCGCAGCGTGTGGGCGGCGGTCGTAGCGGCATGGGTGAGCTGTTGCCTTCGATGCAGGCGCTTGGCCCAGGCGGGTTGTTCGGCAGACGGAGCCGATCCGGCAGCGTCAGGGCCGGCGGGTGCGGCGCCGGAGGCTGGCGCGTCATCGGGCCGAAAGGCCGCCGCCATGCGCTCCTTCATCGAGCGCGCCCCATCGGCCACCTTCTGCCCGGCCGCCTGCGCGCCAGTCTTGGCGACATTGCCCACGCCAGCAGCGGCACCCTTCAGGCCGCCACCGGCCGAAGCGGAGCCCGCCTGGTACGCCGACCTGGCGCTGCTGGCGGTCGATGCCATCGAGCGAGCGGCGGCGGGTGCCATGCGCGCCCCGGCCGCCACGGCACTTCCGACGCCCGTAGCCGCGGCACCGACCGCCACAGCGGTTCCGGCTGCGCCGATGGCGGCACCAGCCATTGCGCCCGCACCGAGCTGCGGCCCGCCAGACACCAAGCCAGTTGCAATGCCCGGCCCGAAGATGCCCAGGGCGAGCATGGACAGCGAGGCCAGCATGATGACCAGCGCCCGGTCGATAGACGGCTCCGAGCCAGCCGGAATGTTGAACTCGGAGAACAACCCCGAGCCGATGCCCACGATCACGGCCAGCACCAGCACCTTGATGCCCGAAGACACCACGTTGCCCAAGACCTTCTCGGCGAGGAACGCCGTCTTGTTCCAGAGAGCGAACGGCACCAGCACGAAGCCCGCGAGCGTGGTCAGCTTGAACTCGATCAGCGTGACGAAAAGCTGCACCGCCAGCACGAAGAAGCTGACGATGACCACTATCCATGCGAAGAACAGCACGACGATGGGCATGATGTGGATGAACACCTCGGGGAAGCCCGCCATCTCCTTGATCTGCTCAAGAATGGGCGCCCCGGCGTCGATGCCCACTTTGGCGAGCCGTCCCGGCTGCAAGAAGTTGCCCATGCTCAGGGTCGAGCCGCTGGCCGTCAGGCCCAGGCCCGCGAACGAGCGGAACACCGCGCTGGCGAGCATGTTGAAGTTGCCGATGATGTAGGCGAAGGCACCGACATAAAGCACCTTGCGGAGCAATTTGGAGATCACGTCCTCGCCCTGGCCGGAGGCATGGCCCATTGCCCAGAACAGCCCGGCGAGCGTCATGTCGATGACGATCAGCGTGGCCGTGAGGAACGCCACCTCGCCGTGCAACAGCCCAAACCCCGAGTCGATGTAGCGCGAGAAAACATCGAGGAAACGGTCGATGACCGAAACGTCGTTCATGGCCCGACCCCGTCAGCGGCTATAAAAATCGACGGTCTGAGGCGTGTACGGCGTGCCTCCACCCAAGAAGCGCCGGTTCACCTCGCGGCCCCGCTCCACAGCGGCGGCCTGCCGCGCCAGCTCTAGCGAAGCGGCACGATCCTGAGTGATGTTCAGGCGCTGTGTCTGGATGGACTGCTTGGCCTGCAAGGCCAGAAGCTGGTTGGTGGCTTGCATGGCCTGCAAAGCACCCACGGCCGATTGGCTCTTGCCCACGAGGTCGGCCAGCACGCTTTCGTCATCGCTCAGGTTCTGCGATGCCTGGGCCTGCATCTGCATGGTGGTCTGCAAGCCATTGAGCGTGTTCTTCCAGCGTTCCTGCGCGTCGCGGTACATCTGGTTGCCGCTCACCGTGGCGGCGTATTGCTCTGGATACAGGCGCTGGAACTCCCGATCCAGATTCGTCACGTCATAAGCCAGGCCTCGGGCCTGGGCGATCAGCCGCTGGGTGGTCGCCAGGTTGGCGCGTAACTGGCCGACCACGCTGGACGGCAGGCTGGCCAGGTTGCGCGCCTGGTTACGCAGCATCTGCGCCTCGTTCTCAAGCTGCTTGATCTGGTTGTAGATCTGCTCCAGCGTCTGGATGGCCGTCAGCGTGTTCTGGATCAGGTTCGTAGGGTCGATCACGACCCATTGCGCATGGGCAGTGGCGGTGCAAAGCATGGCCGCGACGGCGGCGGCGAGTAGACGCCTTTTCATGATGGGTTCTCCTGGAGGTGGGTGGACGGGAACGTGGAAAGCAGGTCGGCGGCCCAATGCAGGCCGCGATGGCGCAGCCACGCGGCTGCAAACGGGGTGACAGCGGATGAAGCGGCGAGCACCGCGTCGATGTCGCGCTGGTCTTGCGGTGTGGACGCACCCGCGAAGGCGAGCGCCGCCGGCCCCAAGTCGAGGTCGAACAGGCGGTTTCCGAGGCGGGATTGGTAGTAGTAGTCGCGCTTGGGCTGCCCGGTAGCGACGATCTCGATCTGGCGGCTGTTGAGGCCGAAGCCTTCGTAGATAGCTCGGATTTGCGGCTCGGTCGCCTGCGGGTTCGGCAGAAAGATGCGGCTCGCGCAGCTTTCGATGATCGCGGGCGCGATGCTCGAATCCTTGATGTCGGCCAGGCTCTGCGTGGCGAAGATGACGCTGACGTTCTTCTTGCGCAGCGTCTTGAGCCACTGGCGAATGCGCGCCGCAAACACCGGGTCATCGAGGAACAGCCACGCTTCATCGAGGATCAGCAGCGTGGGCGCACCGTCAAAGCGTTCATCGAAGCGCGCAAAGAGGTAATGCAGCACGGCCATGACGGCGGCCTTGCTGTGCATCAGCTCCTCCATCTCGAAGCACTGCACGTCGGCCATGCCCAGCCGATCATGGTCGGCGTCCAGCAGCTTGCCGTGCGCGCCACCCAACACATAGGGCGCGAGCGCCTGCCGCAGCGAGTTCGATTGCAGCAGCACCGACAGACCCGTCATCGTGCGCTGCTCCACGGGCGCACCAGCGAGACTGCCGAGCGCCGACCAGATGGCAACCTTCTCGTCGGGGCCGACCGCGACACCTTCGTGCCGCAAGCGCCCTTCGATCCATTCGGCCGCCCAGGTGCGGTAGCCCTCACGGTCGATGCGGGCCAGCGGCTGGAAAGCAATCTCGCCATCCATCCCGAGGTCGTAGTGCTCGCCGGCCAGGCCCAGGATCGTGGCGCGCATCGAGCGCCCCATGTCGAAGGCGAAGATGCGTGAGCCGCGATAACGCCGAAACTGCATCGCCAGCGTAGCGAGCAGGACGGACTTGCCCATGCCGGTCGGCCCGGCCACCAGCGTGTGGCCCACGTCGCCGATGTGCGTGACCAGCCGGAATGGCGTTGCGCCTTCGGTGCGGGTCACGATCAGCGGCGGGCCGTCGAGGTGGGAGTTTTTCTCCGGCCCGGCCCATACGGCGGACACCGGCATCAGGTGCGCCAAGTTCAGCGTCGAGACGATGGGCTGGCGGACGTTCGCGTAGGCGTGGCCGGGAATCGACGACAGCCACGCCTCCACCGCGTTCAAGGTCTCGGGGATCGTCACGAACCCACGCCCTTGAATCACCCGTTCCACCATGCGCAGCTTCTCGTCGGCCTTTGCCGGGTCGGCGTCGAGCACCGTCACCGTGGTGGTGACATACCCGAAGGCCACCTGGTCGCTGCCCAGCTCCTGCAACGCTGCGTCTGCATCGGCCGATTTGTTGCTGGCGTCGGTATCAACCAGCGGGGTTTCCTGCTGGAAGATGGTTTCGCGCAGCAGCGCGATGACGTTCTTGCGCTTGGCGAACCATTGGCGGCGCAGGCGGGAAAGTTCCTTTTCCGCATCGGCTTTGTCCATGCAGAGGAACCGGGTTGACCAGCGATAGCCAAAGCCGAGGCGGTTGAGGTCGTCCAGAATCCCCGGCCAGGTCGAGGTCGGGAAGCCCCGCACCGACACCACGCGCAGGTGCTGGTCGCCCAGCATGGGCGCCAGGCCGCCAACCAGTGCGGAATCCGTCAGCAGCGCGTCGATGTGGAATGGCACTTCGGGCACGCTGACGCGGTAGCGCCGCGTGGAGATGGTCGAGTGCAGATAGGTCAGCGTCTGGCCGTCATCGAGCCAGGCGATTTCCGGCATCACGCCATCGAGCAGGTCGAAGACGCGATCGGTTTCCGCCACGAAGGCCGTCAGGCGCTCGCGCCAGTCCACGCCTTCGGTGGGCCGGTTCTCGTACAGCATCCCCGCCGCGCGGGCGCGCGATTCCTCGGGCGGCAGGTACACCAGCGTCAGGTGGTAGCCGCTCTCGAAGTGGTTGCCCGAGTCCTCGAACGTAGCGCGGCGTTCCTCGTCCACCAGCCACGAAAGCGGCTCGGGAAACTCCGAGTGCGGATAGTCGGCGGCGGCGCGGCGCTCGGCCTCGATGAACAGCGCCCAGCCCGAACCGAGCCGGCGCAGCGCGTTGTTCAACCGCGCAGCCGTGGCGATCAGCTCGCCCTGCGTTGCGCTATCGAGGTCGGGGCCACGAAAGCGCGCCGTGCGCTGGAAACTGCCGTCCTTGTTCAGGACGACGCCCGGCGCAACCAGTCCAGCCCAAGGCAGCCAGTCGGCCAGCAGCGCGGGCCGCTGGCGGTATTCGGCAAGGTTCAGCATGGCATTCCCTCACACGTCCAGCAGCGGCCGGTGCTTGATGTGCCGCGCGAACACGGCCATGAACTGCGGATCGACTCGGGCACCCCACACCGCCAGCGAATGGCCGGCGATCCACAGCACCACGCCGGGAATCCACAGTTGCAGGCCCAGGCCCACGGCGGCGGCCAGCGTGCCGTTGGTGATGGCCACGGTGCGCGGAGCGCCGCCCATCAGGATCGGCTCGGTCAGAGACCGATGTAGCGGCACCTCGAAGCCGGGCATTCCATCGTGCGGGCCGTTCATACGACGGCCCCACCGGAGAAGCTGAAGAACGACAGGAAGAAGCTCGAAGCGGCGAACGCGATGGACAGGCCAAACACGATCTGGATCAGCTTGCGGAAGCCGCCCGAGGTATCGCCGAAGGCCAGCGCCAAGCCCGTGGCGATGATGATGATGACTGCGACGATGCGCGCCACCGGCCCCTGGATGGATTCGAGGATAGATTGCAGCGGTCCTTCCCAGGGCATCGAAGAACCGGCGGCCTGCGCAGTACCTGCGAGCAGCAGCATGAAGGCAGCGAGCATCAAGCCCTGAATGGCCGGGCGAGCCAAGCCATGCAGCCGTGCGGGCCGAGGAAGCGGATTTGCGGAAATACGGAAAGCATCAACGTGCGTCATGGAAGTTCTCCAGAGTGGTCGGGGGACGGGGAGGAAAGGTCGGACTGCGGCAGCAGCTCCGGGAATGGAGCCTCAAGCGCATCCGCCAGGTGGTAGCCCACGCCATCGAAGCCGATGACGCGGGCGATGCTCTCGATGCGGCGCTTGCGCCCGCGCCCAGCGATGTGGATGACCACATTGACCGCTTCCGCGATCAACGCACGGGGCGGGTTCACCGCCACTTCGAGGATCAGTTGCTCCAAACGCAGCAGCGCGCCCAGCGCGGAGCCGGCATGGATCGTGGCAATGCCGCCCGGATGGCCTGTACCCCACACCTTGATGAGATCCAGCGCTTCGGCGCCGCGTACCTCGCCGACGACCACGCGATCCGGGCGCAGGCGCATGGACGAACGCACCAACTCGGTCATGGACACGACGCCCTGGCGTGTGCGCAGCGGCACATGGTCGCGGGCCGCGCATTGCAGCTCCACAGTGTCTTCGAGCACCAGCACGCGGTCGCCCGTGGCGGCGATCTCCGCCAGTAGCGCATTGGCCAAGGTGGTCTTGCCGGTGCTCGTCCCACCTGCGATCAGGATGTTTTGGCGCTCGCGCACGGCGCGCACCAGCAGACCCGCCTGCGCGGCGGTCATCATTCCGTCCTCGATGTAGCGCGACAGCGGGATCACGCCAAAGGCGCGCTTGCGCAAGGCGAAGGCCGGCCCCGGTGCGGCGGGCGGCAAGATGCCCTCGAAGCGCTCGCCCGTCTCGGGCAGCTCCGCCGTCAGGAGCGGCTGACCGCGATGCACCTCGGCGCCGACGTGGGCCGCGACGAGGCGGATGATGCGTTCACCGTCCGCCTCGGACAGCTCCACACCCATCGGTGCGCGACCCGACGAAAGCCGGTCGATCCACAAGGTTCGATCCGGGTTCAGCATGACTTCCACTACGTCGGGGTCTTCCAGCGCGGCGGCGATCAGCGGCCCCATTGCCGTGCGCAGCATCTGGATGCGGCGATCCAGGGAAACGGCGGTGAAGGAAGGAACGGCGCTCATGACGCGCGCTCCTGCGCGTCGTCCATGCGTGCCGGGTCTGGATGCAGTTCTTCCACCACGTCCCGCACCAGACTGCGACCGCGCAGCAAATGCCGCCCGAGTTGTTCGACGAACTGCTCGAAGCGCGCCTTGCCCTGGGCGCGCGCTGCGTCCTGATGCGCTTCGGGCACGGGCGTGCTCACCGTGAGGAAGTAGCGGATGAACAGTGCCAGCGTCTCGATCTGGATGTTCAGGTCGCGCTCCATGCGCTCGGCGTGCCGTGACAAGCGATCCAGGCGCTTGGCAATTGCTGCTTCGCGCTGGTCGGCGGCATCGGGCGACAGCCACGATGCCAAGGCGGCAGCGACGATGCTGGACTTGGATACGCCTTTCTTGGCGGCCAGTTCGTCGAGCCGCTTGCCATGCTCAGGCTGGATGAACACGTTGAGGCGGTGTTGGGTCATAGGTCGATTCCGTCGTCAGGGTCGAGGGAAGCCAGCCGGGCCGTGCGCTGCATGGCCGGATCAAGCTGGCGCGGAAGGGGAAGCGGCAAGTCGTCGTCGTCATCGAGCAACCCGAGGTCGGCTGCGGGCGCGGCCAGCTCGGGGTCGTAGGCGACGGTTTCGGAGAGTTCAGGCTGACGGCGCGGGCCGCCTTCATCCGTGGAACCCAGGCCATCGGCGGATGCCGTGGCCGGTGCGGCGGGCACGGCGGGGATCGCCAGCCCGCTCCAGTCGTCCGGGCGTAGCGGCGGCGCGTCGGCGTACTGACCGCCTGCAAGCACAGGCGGCGGCAGCACGCGGCGCTTGAAATTGGCGTCCGCGTAGTAGCGCAGCTTCTTCGCCTTGATCGGTGCCACGCTGGACACCATCACCACGGCCTCGTCGGGCGGAAGCTGCATGACTTCACCCGGCGTCAGCAGCGGACGCGCGGTTTCCTGGCGCGACACCATCAGGTGGCCCAGCCACGGCGCAAGCCGGTGGCCCGCGTAGTTGCGCTGGGCGCGCAGCTCGGTGGCCGTACCCAGCGTCTCGGAGATCCGCTTGGCGGTGCGCTCGTCGTTCGTGGCGAACGTCACGCGCACATGGCAGTTGTCGAGGATGGAATGGTTCTGCCCATACGCCTTGTCGATCTGGTTGAGCGACTGCGCGATGAGAAAGCTGCGGATGCCGTAGCCCGCCATGAAGGCCAGCGCCGTCTCGAAGAAGTCCAGGCGCCCCAGCGCCGGAAACTCATCGAGCATCAGCAGCAGCTTGTGACGGCGCTCGATGCCATCGGAGCCATCGAGCGATTCGGTGAGGCGCCGGCCGATCTGGTTGAGGATCAGGCGAATGAGCGGCTTCGTGCGCGAAATGTCCGAAGGCGGCACCACCAGGTACAGCGACACCGGATGCTCGGCCGCGATCAGGTCGGCGATGCGCCAGTCGCAGCGCGATGTGACTTCGGCCACCGTGGGGTCACGGTACAGGCCGAGGAACGACATGGCGGTGCTCAACACGCCGGAACGCTCGTTGTCCGATTTGTTGAGCACTTCGCGCGCGGCCGACGCCACCACCGGGTGCGAGCGATCGCCCAGGTGCAGGGTCGTCATCATCCGGTGCAGCGTCAGCTCGAACGGGCAAGCCGGGTCAGACAGGAAGTTGGCGACGCCGCACAGCGTCTTGTCCTCGCCGGCATAGAGCACGTGCAGAATCGCGCCGACCAGCAGCGCATGGCTGGTCTTCTCCCAATGATTGCGTTTCTCTAAGGATGCCCTGAACAACCCATCCCCAGGCGTGCTACGCCTGGGCTATTTTTCAGATGGTGCAAACTTGAGTTGATTTCGGCAGTTTCCCCTGCCTTTTTGCCCTTGAAACAGGGCTTTTTGCCGCTTTTGGCGGCCCGCGCCCTGTTTTCGGGCGCACTCATCCCCGTGCTCCTTGCTGCTGCATCAACTGATGGCGCGCCATCCACAGGTTCGAGAGCGCAAACAACGTCACGATCTGCAGGGTGTTTTTCTTCAGACCTCGGTAGCGCACCTTGGTGTAGCCAAACTGGCGCTTGATGACGCGAAACGGGTGCTCCACCTTGGCGCGGATTTGCGCCTTCACGCGCTCGAGCTGATCGACCAGGGCATCTACGGCACTGCGTTCTTTGTCCAATGCCTTGCGTTTGGCCGGCCCCATGGCAACGTGCCACGGCACGTCTTTGGGCGCATCGGCGCGTTTGTCCGCTCCCTGGTAGCCAGCGTCACCAAAGACCTGCACCTCCTGTCCGTGCAGCAGGCTGTTGCCTTCGACCACGTCGCCGACGTTGCCCGAGGTGCAGCGCACGGTATGCACCAGGCCGCTGTCGGCGTCCACGCCGATATGGGCCTTCATGCCGAAGTACCACTGGTTGCCCTTCTTGCTCGAATGCATCTCGGGGTCTCGCGCCTTGTCTTTGTTCTTGGTTGAGCTCGGCGCGGCAATCAAGGTGGCGTCCACGATGGTGCCTTCCTTGAGCTGCAGGCCTTTGGCGCACAGCAGGTCGTTGACGGTGGCCAGCATCTGCTCGGCCAGCTTGTGGCGCTCCAGGCGGTGGCGAAAGCGCAAGATGGTGCTCTCGTCAGGCAGCCGCCCGTGGGCATCGAGCTGGGCAAAGTCTCGGTACAGGGGCGTGTCAAACAAGGCTTCCTCCATCCCCAGGTCCGACAGCTTGAACCACTGCTGCAAGAAGTGCAGGCGCAGCATGGTCTGCAGCTCAAAGGGCGGGCGCCCGTTCCTGCCCTGGGGGTAGTACGGGGCGATCAGCTGCACCAAGTCTTGCCAGGGCACGACTTGCTCCATCTGTTCGAGAAAGACTTGCTTGCGGGTCTGGCGCGTGCTCAGGTTCAGGGCGAGGCCAATTTGCTTCATAGATGCTGAGGATGCCAGCGGTGGCTGACAGCTACCAGACAAATGGGGAGGTTTTGCAGGATTTCCCTAACGCCCCTTCGGGATCGACCAGAATGTCGGCGATGTTCTGCACGTCGCGGACTTCATGCACGCCGCGCCGCACTTCCAGCAGCGGGTTGTAGGCCGCTGACTGGCTATCCGTCGGGTTGAACAGCAAGCAATGCGAAAAGCGCGAGCGCCAACCGGCGGTGATCTGCCAGTTCTCGCCTTTGATGTCGTGGATGACGGCCGAAGCTGGCCAGGAAAGCAGCGTCGGCACCACGAGGCCCACACCCTTGCCCGAGCGCGTGGGCGCGAAGGTCAGGATGTGTTCCGGGCCTTCATGGCGCAGGTACTGGTGGTCGTGCTGGCCGAGGAACACGCCGGTCGGCTGCGTGAGGCCGGCCTTGCGAATGTCATCCGCGTTCGCCCAGCGGGCCGAGCCGTAGGTCGTGACCAGGCGCGATTGCCGCGAGCGCCAGATCGACATGCCGATGGCGACCACCACCGCCAGCAATCCGCTGCCGCCTGCGATGGCGCCGCCGGTGTCGAACACGCGCGGCGCATAGGCATCGAAGACGAACCACCACTCGAACAGCCGCCACGGGTGATAGACCGGCGTACCGAAGAAATCGAACCAGGGCGAGCCAAGGCGTAGCTGATAGCCCAGGGCGGCGGCTGTCCATTGCGTGGCGCTCCACACCCCAGCGATCACGATGCCGAACACCACGGCAATCTGACCGAACAGCACGTTCGTTCCCTGCATCATCCAGCCTCCGATCGCGGCACAGGCATGTGCCGCCCTCGTGAGGATCAGTGCCGCTGGGCGTGCCGGTCAAAGACCGTTATCGGCAGGTTGATGCCGCAAAAAGCATGGTTTCCGGCAGGGAAGAACTGGGGCGAAAGACCGCCACAACGGGCGCGCTGCTGCGCAGCGCGCAAAAAGGCGCAGGCACGCGCAGGTGCGTTGCGGCAAACCGACCATCAGAACTTCGGCGGTTCCTTCGGCGGCGTATAAGGCACCTTGCCGTCACCCAGGAAACGCCGGTTCGTCGCCTCGGCCACTCGGTTGCACAGCACGTCGCCCATCGTCGGACGATCCGTCTTGCACTGCTGGCGCAGTTCTCGCAAACGCACGGGGTCAGCAGCCAGTTCCTCCACGCTGGGCACGGCGGCGGGCTTGGACGGCTCAGACTTGCCGCAGGCGACCAGCAGAACTGCTAGCGACGACATAGCGATGATCTTGGATAGGTTCATGGCTTGAATCCTCCGAAGTGAAACGGGGCCAATGGCTAAGCGTCTCCCGGTCCCAGGGCTTCGACCCGCTCGATAAAGCGGGCTAGCGCCTGCGACGGCTCGGCGTCGCGGCGCAGCAGATAGGTAGTGAGCATGGGCGACTTTCCCGCGAGCGGTCGGCCCACCACGCCCGGCTCGCGGCTGGAAGCGATGTGCGCGGCGCCTGCGAGCCCCAGCGCCAAGCCGGCCGACACGAAAGTCATCATCACGTCGAACGTGGCGACGTACTGTTCGATCAAGGGCTCCCGGTCCTGCTTGCGCAGGATGCGGTCGATCTGCTTGGCATGGCCTTCGCAAACTGCCGGGTCGCCCAGCACCAGGGGATGTTGCAGCACTTCATCCAGCGGTACCCGCCTGTGGGCCAGTAGTTCATGGCGCGCGGGCATGGCGACCATCAGCTCATCCTCCCAGGCGGGTTCGATGATGATGCCGTCGCCCACCTCGTCGGCCATCGAGAAGCCCGCGTCGTATAGATCGTCACGCAGGCCGCTGAGTTGCTGGGCCAGCGGCACCTCGAACAGGCGGATCTCGATCTCCGGGTCTTCCTCGCGGCAGCGCGCCAGCAGCGCCGGCAGGCGCGAGGGGGTGATGCCGTCGGACAGCGCCACGCGCAACCGGCCGTGAAAGCCATTGGCTGCCGCCTTCACGCTCTCACGCGCCTGGTCCAGCGCCAGCAGCACGCGAGGCGCGTTCTCCATCAGCAGCTTGCCCGCCAGCGTCAGGCGCGTGCTGCGGCTGGTACGCACGAACAGTTGCGCGCCCAATTCCTCTTCCAATTCCCTGATGGCGCGCGACAGTGGTGACTGTTCGATATGCAGCCGCTCCGCAGCGCGGGCGAAGTGAAGCTCTTCGGCAACGGCCAGAAAGTACCGGAGGTGACGCAATTCCATGAGTCGATGTCCCTGTAAAGCTTGAAGGAGTCTGTCGTGGTGCCGTAACGGCGTTCATCGTTGTTCCTTTCAAGCGGTTACGCCCTCATGTGCTGGCTCTGCCGTGACATCCTCTTCCTGCTCGTCCGGGCGATGGGCCAGCCGATACAGAATCGGTAACACCAGCAGCGTCAGCACCGTGGAAGACAAGATGCCTCCGATCACTACGGTAGCCAGGGGGCGCTGCACTTCCGCGCCTGTTCCCGTGGCAATTGCCATCGGGATAAAACCCAGCGACGCCACCAGGGCTGTCATCAGCACCGGCCGCAAGCGCGTCAGCGCGCCCTCGCGGATGGCTTCATCCAGTGGTGTTCCGTCCTCGCGCAAGCTGCGGATGTAGGAAATCATCACTAGGCCATTGAGCACGGCCACACCTGACAGCGCGATGAAGCCCACGGCAGCGGAAATGGACAGAGGAATGTCGCGCAGCCACAGCGCCAAGATGCCGCCGGTCAGCGCGAACGGAATGCCAGTGAAGACCAGCAAGCCGTCTTTGACGTTGCCGAACATGGCGAACAACAGCAGGAAGACCAGCAGCAGCGACACCGGCACGACGATCTGCAAACGCTGCGTGGCTGATTGCAGGTTCTCGAAAGTGCCGCCCCAACTCGTCCAGTAGCCCGTGGGAATCTTGACCTGTGCCAGCGCCGCCTCGGCGTCAGCCACGAATGAGCCCACGTCACGGCCGCGCACGTTGGCGCTCACCACGATGCGGCGCTTGCCGTTTTCGCGGCTGACCTGGTTGGGGCCGGGTGCCAGTTCAAAGCTCGCCACCTCGGCCAGTTGGATGAAGTTCGTCCGTCCTTCGGCACTGCCGGTGCCACCCGTTCCGCGCGGCAGCGGAATCGGCAGGCGCTTCATGCTTTCCAGGTCGTTGCGCAAGGACTCCGGCAGGCGAACCAGGATGTCGAAGCGGCGGTCGCCTTCGAACAGCGTGCCAGCCTCGCGCCCGCCGATGGCGGTGGCCACGGCGTCCTGGATGTCGGCCACGTTCAGCCCATAGCGCGAGGCTTTTTGGCGGTCGATATTCACGGTCAGCATGGGCAAGCCGGTGGTCTGCTCCACCTTGACCTCGGACGCGCCGGGAATCTTCTGCAACATGGACGAGATTTCTTCACCTGTCTTATTCAGGACATCCATGTCGTCGCCAAAAATCTTCACCGCCACATCGCTGCGAACCCCTGAGATAAGTTCATTGAAGCGCAATTGGATCGGCTGCGAGAACTCGTAGTTGTTGCCCGGCACCTTGCCCACGACCTCCTGAATGGCCGCCAGCAATTCGTCGCGCGACTTGCGCGGCTCCGGCCACTCGGACACCGGCTTGAGCATGATGTAGCCGTCGGAAATGTTCGGCGGCATGGGGTCGGACGCGATTTCCGCCGTGCCGGTGCGCGCGAAAACGCGGTCGATCTCGGGGAACTTAGCCTTCAGCGTCGCCTCCAGGCGCTGCTGCATCGCGACCGATTGCGACAGGCTGGTACCGGGAATGCGCAGGGCCTGGATGGCGAAGTCGCCTTCGTTCAGGCTGGGCACGAACTCGCTGCCCATGCGGGTGGCGATCAGGCCGCACAGCACCACTGCCACGGCGGCTGCCGCGAGCACCACCGCTTTGGCCGCCATCACGCGATCCAGCAGCGGGCCATACCAGCGCTTGGCCTGCACAACCAGGAAGTTTTCCGTCTCGCTGACCCGATGGCCGATGAACAGGGCGACCGCTGCCGGAATGAAAGTCACCGACAGGATCATGGCCCCCACGAGCGCAGCCACCACCGTGAACGCCATCGGGTGGAACATCTTCCCTTCCACGCCCGTCAGGGCGAAGATGGGTAAGTACACCACCATGATGATGAGCTGTCCGAACAGCAGCGCGCGGCGCGATTCCTTGGACGCCAGGAACACCTCGTGGAAGCGCTCCGTGCGCGTCAAGGGCCTGCCGTAGTGGGCCTGCGCATGGGCCAGGCGGCGCACGCAGTTTTCGACGATCACCACCGCCCCGTCGATGATGATGCCGAAGTCCAACGCCCCCAGGCTCATCAGATTGGCGCTCACCTTGTAATGCACCATGCCTGTGAAGGTGAACAGCATCGACAAGGGAATCACCGTCGCCGTGATGATGGCCGCGCGGATATTGCCCAGGAACAGGAACAGGATCACGATCACCAGGATCGCACCTTCCAGCAGGTTCTTCTTCACTGTGGCGATGGCCTTGTCCACCAGCACAGTGCGGTCGTAGACCGTCACCGCATGCACGCCCTCGGGCAAGCTGCGGTTGATCTCCACCATCTTCTTGTCCACGGCCTGCGAAACCGTACGGCTGTTCTGGCCGATGAGCATGAACACAGTGCCCAGCACCACCTCGCGGCCGTTGTCCGTGGCCGCGCCGGTGCGCAGTTCGCGCCCCAGCCCCACGTCCGCCACGTCACGCACCCGTATCGGCACGCCGCCCGCACTGCTGAGGATAACGTTGCCAATGTCCTCCAGGGTCTTGACTTGCCCAGGCGCACGGATCAGGTACTGCTCGCCGCGCTTCTCGATATAGCCCGCACCCACGTTGCCGTTGTTGCGATCCAGTGCCGTCACGATGTCTTGCAGGGTAACGCCGAGCGAAGCCAAGCGAGCGGGTATAGGTGCGATCTGATACTCCTTGGCATAACCGCCAATCGAGTTGATTTCAGTCACACCGGGCACGTTGCGCAACTGCGGCTTGATGATCCAATCCTGAATCTCGCGCAGGTCTGTTGCCGTGTAGGGCATGCCGTCGGGTTTCTTCGCACCGTCCTTCGCCTCGACCGTCCACAGGTAAATCTCCCCCAGGCCGGTGGAGATCGGCCCCAGCGCAGGTGTGATGCCGACCGGCAATTTATCCCGTGCTTCCTGGATGCGCTCATTGACCAACTGGCGCGCAAAGTAAATGTCGGTGCCGTCCTTGAAGATCACGGTCACTTGCGAGAGGCCATAGCGCGAAAGAGAGCGGGTTTGCTCCAGGTTGGGCAGGCCCGCCATCACGGTTTCAATGGGGTAGGTCACCCGTTGCTCGGTCTCCAACGGTGAATAGCCCGGCGCCTGGGTATTGATCTGCACTTGGACGTTGGTGATGTCCGGCACGGCGTCGATGGGCAACTTCTGGTAGCTGAACACGCCGACGGCGGCCATGCCAATGGCAGCTAACAACACTAGCCATCGGTGCTCGATGGCCGCGCGAATAAGTTTTTCAAACATGGGCGTAGCTCCGGCATCAATGGGTGTGCTCGGCAGAGGCTTTGCCGAGTTCAGACTTCACGACGAAACTGCCTGCGGCCGCATATGCCGCCCCTGCTTGAAGACCTTGCAGTACCTCGACCCGCTTGCCATCGCTGCGACCCAACTGCACAGGCTGGGCTACAAAGCCGTCTTTCACCTTGACGAAAACGACCGGCTTGTCCCCCACGCTCTGAATAGCGTCGCTAGCCACACTGACTGGCACGGCGGTTTCGGACGCGATCACTTCCACATTGACGAACAGGCCGGGACGCCACGCGCCCTGGGGATTGGCCAAGACCACACGAGCCTTGGCCATGCGGGTTTGTTCGCCGATCAGCGCACCCACGAAAGTGATGGTCCCTTGTGCGCTGGCATCGAATGCCGTGGCTTTGATGCTGACCTTCTCACCCACTCTGACCAGCGGCAAGTCCTTGGCGGGCACGTTAATCTCTGCCCAGACCTGGCCCAGGTCGGACACCGTGAACACGGCGGCGTCTTCCTTGACAGCCTCACCCAAGCTGAGGTGCTTTTCAATCACCACGCCATCGAAAGGCGCACGCAGCTCGAAGCGGTTCAGCCCGCCCGAAGACCCTGGGGCCAAGCCCACGGCCGACAGCTTCTGCTGCGCGTTGGCCACGGCGACCTGCGCCTCGTTCAGTGCCTGGCCGGCTTGCAGGTAGTCCTGCTCGGCGGAAATCTTCTGTTCCCACAGCCGCTTCTCGCGTTCAAAAGTTGTCTGGGCCAAGGCCAGCCGCTTTTGCGCCGTCTGCAACTCGCTGCGCTGCTCGGATGCGGCAGGGCTGGCGATAACGGCGAGCACCTGCCCCTTCTTGACCGTTTGCCCCAAACTGGCCTGCACACTTTCGACAACACCCGCAATGCGCGGAACAACGTGCGAGGTGCGGTCTTCATTCAGCCTAATCTCACCCGGCAATTGCAGGGCAGACTTGATGCTTGCAGCCCCTGCGGTGTCAATGCCGATGGATGCAGCCTTGATTTGCGCATCGCTGAGTTCGACTTTTCCTTCCTCCTGGCTGAAGCTGAACGTGAAAGGCGCGTTGGCCGTCTGAGCCACGATGCTGATCTCGAACGCATGAGGTTCCGGGACAATCTCTCGACTCAACAGGCTGTCCTTGTCGGGAGTGAAGTTGAGCGCCTGCTTTTCCCCAGTCAGGCGTGTAACGGTAGCGCTAACCTTGGCGGCGCTGCTGGCTAGCGCCTTTTCCCTTTCGTAGAGCCAGATTCGCAGGCGTGGTTCGCCGCCGTCCTCAGCGAGTAAGGCTTCCAATCCGAAGTCCCCTTCTTTGAACAGCTTGCCGCCATGCGGCCCCTTGCTTGACCCCTCGTGGTGCTCGCCGTCCGCATGGCCTTTGTCGTCCTCGTGGGAGTCTGCGCCCGTCTTGCCATGATGCTCACCATCACTGTGGGCCTTGGCTTCCACGTGGCTGCCGTGACCCTCACCCTCAGCGCTCTTATCCGTCTTGCCGCCGAGAATGGCGCTGCCCAGTCCTATGCCCACTGCGGCGATCACGGCGATGGCAAACCACTGCTTCTTGCTGACGTTCAGTTTGTTCGTTTCGGGTTTCATGTTCATTCCTTGTTTGCAGGCAGGGTGGTCGTGGATTCGGATGCGCCGATCACGCGATCCATGTCCGCCGCCGCGCGGTGCGCATCGGCGAGCGCCTTGAGGTATTGGGACTTGGCGGCAAAGTAGGTGCGTTGCGCGTCCAGCACTTCCAGAAAGTTGAACTTGCCGTAACCAAAGCCCACGGTGGCCGCGTCATAGGCGCTCTTGGCCCCTGGCAGCACCTCTCGCTGCAATACGTCGATCTCGCCGCGAACCGACGCCAGCCGCTCGCGGGCTTGCAACACCTCTGTGCTGAGGCGCAGATTCAACGCCTGAAGTTCATCCCTCGCCTTGTCTTCACGCTTCAACGCTTCCAGCAGATTGCCCTGATTGCGGTCGAACAAAGGCAGCGGCACGGAAATGCCGAGCATTAACTGATTGCGCGCTAACTCGTTCGGACGCTTCACGCCCAGGCTGACCGTGACATCGGGCGTCTGCTTGCTGCGCTCCACGTCGGCCAGCGACCGGCGACGTTCGATCTCCAACTGCGCCCGGCGCAGTGCCGAAGAGGCCGACAGGCGCTGCTGGATGTCATCCAGCGAAGGGACGTTGGGAAGATCATCCACGCTGCCCGCTACCTGGGTGAAACGCGGCGGGTTGGCCCCGAGCAAACTAGCCAGCCGCGCGCGGGCACTGCGTTGTTCGCTCTGCGCCTGTGCCAGTTCAACCCGCACGCCGGCTTCGGCCACCCGAGCCTTGGTTTCTTCGACCGGGGACACCTTGCCCGCCGTCACGCGCTTGGCAACGGCATCCGTCGCTTGCCTGGCCAGGTCAACGCTGTCCTGGGCTAAGGCCGTGCGATCCTGGGCGGCCAGCGCCTCAAAGAAGGCGGCAACCACAGCGGCGCGAATTTCGACGCGCCGCGTGTTCAGTTCTTCAACTGCGACGTCACGCCCTCGCTCTGCCGCGGCAATGCGGGCAGCGCGCTTGCCCCCCAGCTCGATGGGCAGATTGATCTGGACGCTTTGCGTGCGGGTTGGCGTGCGTTGGTCTTCGAGCGAGTACGCCAGCTCGGGATTAGGACGTACTCGTCCCTGAATTACCTGGCCCTCCACGGCCTCGATCTCCCGTTGGGCGACAGTCAGGTCAAGATTCGCCTCCAAAGCCAGCGCGACGGCCTTTTGCAGGGTCAGGGGCGTTGCTGCTTCAATCTGCTCTACGCCGTTGGCGCTCTGCCCAAGAGCTGGTGCCGTCGGCAATAACTGAGCGAAAGCCGTCCCCGTCATGAGCGCAAGGAGCAAGCCTGCCGCAACCGCCCTCGCGTTGTAATTGTGAATATCCTTCAGCATCCGATTCTCCAGTGATTTGAAATACACAAGGGAATCGGCGGGGGGCAATCCAGATGATCGCCAGCAACGTCATCACATCAGCCGCGCGAAGCCTGCTGGATACCGTAGCGCGCCATGCGCGACGGCAGGGGTGAGGACGAAGGGAAAGGAACGCGCTCCCCGCCGATCAGGCGAGGACACGCCACTGAGGGCGCTCTAAACGTTCAGGTGGAGGCGCAGCAAGGTGCTCCGGGGGATACCCCGTAACCAGGGACGGGCTGACTGGCGACGCCAGCTTCACATCCCCTGACAAGACCGAGAAGCACCCGGCATGACAGGACGCGCAATCAGGATCGCCACCCAGGGTCTTGGCCGGATCAGGGCTGGCATCCTTGCCGTCGGCCGCCTTGTGCTGATGCGCATGGTGGCCGAAGTGCTTGGCCGCAGCTCCGGTTTCATGCTGGCAATAACTGGCCACTGCCGCCCAACTGAATTGAAGCGGCAAGAACACCAGCAAGACGAGGGCCAGCCATTTGCGCATAGGGGTAACAGTGTAGCAGCTACAGGCTTTACTTTGCCACTCCTCGCTGCTTGGGTTTTCTCAGAGCCCCGTGCGCGTAGCGTGCCTCCTCTCAGGTTCATCCTGCATCAAATCAGAGCCGCTTCGATATTCGGCGAGTTGTGGCCGCTTTGACGACTGGGGCGACACGAGGGGGCGCCACAGCGCAGGGTACGGGCAGCAGCAGGTCAACCGCCGGAGTACATTTCGAGCCGCGCACGTCGAGCTTCTGGTGATTCGCTGCGCATCTCATCGAGAACCTGCTGGCGCGTCTTCGGCGCTTCGGAACTCTTGATGGGCAACGGTGCTCCACGTTGCAGTATCGCCAGCGTACCGTCCTTACGGGCGGCCTCGACTTCGGCCATCACCTGGGCGCGTGTCTTGGTACTCTGGAAGTGATCCGGGTGGTACGTGAAGCCCTCCTCGGTGGGGGCCGGGTGCCACATCGAACTGGCCTGGGCCGTCAGGGGGAGTGCCGTAGCCAGGATGATCGCCTTCAAGGCAGCAAGATGGGTCAGTTTCATTTCATGGTCCTTTCCATTGCTAAGTGCAGATAATCGATATGCCCGAAGGCATGAGGACAATGTAAGAACCGGCACAGAACGGGAGTAAAACGTGCAGATGACAATTTGGACAGGTTGCGAGAGGCCGCAGCGGGAACGCTGCGCATGAAGCTGCTGATCGTTGAAGACGAAGCCAAGCTCGCGGACTATCTTCGCAAGGGACTCTCTGAAGAAGGCTATGTGATCGATGTGGCTGCCAACGGCATCGATGGCCTCCACATGGCCTCCCACGGCCACTACGACCTGATCGTCCTCGACACCATGCTGCCGGGCATTGATGGCTTCGGCTTGCTGGCCGCGCTGCGGCAGAGCAAGCAGACGCCGGTGATCATGTTGACAGCCCGCCATCGCATCGAGGATCGCGTACGCGGACTGAAGGCGGGAGCGGACGACTACCTCGTTAAGCCGTTCGCCTTTTCCGAACTGGTGGCACGCATCGAGGTGCTGCTGCGCCGCGCCGCTGGTACTGTGCCCGCGCCTGATGCGCTGGTGCTGTGCCTGGGAGACTTGCAAGTGGACTTGGCGAGGCGGCGCGCCACTCGGGCCGGCCAGCGCATCGATCTGTCCGCAAAGGAATTCCAACTGCTGACGCTGCTCTTGCGCCGCAAGGGCGAGGTTCTGTCACGTACCGAAATCGCGGAACAAGTATGGGACGTGAACTTCGATCACGGTACCAACGTGATCGACGTCGCTGTGCGTCGCCTTCGGAGCAAGCTCGACCTGCCCTTCGAGCGCCCACTGCTGCACACCGTCCGTGGCATGGGCTACGTACTCGAAGATCGGCAACCGTGAGACCCAGGCGTGCCGGATCGCTGGGGCGGCGGCTTGCCCGCTGGCTCGCACTTCTCACCCTGGTCGGGCTGGCCTTGACCTGTCTGGGCATTTACACCGTCACCGCACTGAGCTTCAAAGAGCGGCAGATGGACACGCTGCGGCAACAGCAGATCCAGGTGAACCATCTCATTGCTGAGGCAGCAGGGTTGGGAAGCGGTACGCTTGCACACAAGCTTGACGATGGCATGGTCGGCCGACAGGACATGAAATTGATCCTGACCCGTGCCGACGGCAGCGTCATCTATGCCAGCGCCGGCATTCCAGTGCATCACCGCGTGATCGACATGCGATTCGAGGCTACGACCGGCATCCCCCCCATCCAGGCGGTGCTGAGTCTTGATGTCAGCGAGGACGATCGTGTGCTAGAACGCCTAGCCCGCACGCTCGTCGCCGCCGCACTCGCTGGCGCAGTGGTGATTGCTGCTGGCGGATTTACGCTGGTGCAAATCGGGCTGCGTCCCGTGCGCGACCTCTCGGCTCAGATCCAGGCACTGGAGGCCGATACTCTGCACCGGCTTCTGGATGGCTCCGCTCAACCCGACGAACTGGCTCCGCTGGTGGCTCACGTCAACGAGTTGCTGAAGCGTCTGCACAAAGCCTACGAACAACTGGAAGCCTTCAATGCTGACGTTGCGCATGAACTGTTCACGCCGTTGGCGACGTTGATGGGGGGCACTGAAGTTGCTTTGCGCAAAGCACGCGATGCCGACACGTTGCGAGACGTGTTGGGCTCGCACCTCGAAGATCTCCAGCGCATGTCGATGATCGTGCAGGACATGCTCTTTCTGTCGCAAGCCGACCGTGGGGCTGAGGCCCGCCGCGAGCACGTCGCCAGCATGGCAGGCGTTGCGCGCACGGTGGTGGAATTGCACGAGGCAGCCATTGAGGAAGCCGGGCTGAAAGTTCGTATCAATGGTGATGCCACTGGCTTGGCCGACGTGCGCCTATTGCAGCGCGCATTGTCAAACCTGATCGGCAACGCAACCCGGCACGCGCATCCGCACAGCACCGTTGTCGTGCAAATCGACCGGCTGGACGGCGAGATCGCCCTGCGGGTGGTGAACGAGGGGCAGACGATTTCAGCCGAGCATTTGCCCAATCTGTTCAACCGCTTCTACCGGGCAGATGCAGCGCGGTCGGATGCCGCCCGCAATCATGGACTGGGCTTGGCCATCGTGGCTGCCATCGCCCGCATGCACGGAGGGCGGACGATGGTCGATTCGAGCAACGGCATCACGTCTATCGGGCTCATGGTGCCCACCCCGCGCGCGCAATAGTCAACGGATCGGGCACCACCAACAGACTGGCTCCACTAGCCAATTACTTCTTCCAGCAGGAGAAGCGCCAGAAAGCCGACAAAGAACATCGCCGTCACCCAGGGGCGATCTGGCGTTTCGTGTGCTTCGATCAGCAGTTCTTCGGTCACGAGGTAGAGCAACGCAATCAGACCAAACGCGAAGAAGCCAGTCAGAAGAGGGTTGGGCAACAGCGCCACCGGCGCTCCAAGCAAGGCCCCGATCGGCAGCAAGAGCACGAGCGCGGCCGTGATCCAGACGACCCTGGCACGGGAGCGAACGCTCTCGCCGAGTTCCGTGGCCACTGTCAATCCCAGGAACAGAACCTCGATGGTCAGGGCGATGGTCAGAAGCAAGCCGACCTTTGGGCCAGCCGCAAACCCGATACCAAGCACCAAGCCATCAATCAGGATGTCGATGCCGATCACGGTCAGGAGACCGGCCGGCCCCTTCGCCAACGCTTCCAGATGCTTCACCAGCAGCATGGTGGCGACGCCGATTCCGCCGCCGATCATCGTCGCCCAAGGCGAGGCCCGGTGCATGATGTCGGGCAAGATTTCGCCGGCCGCCGCCGCGAACACGACGCCAGCGGCGAAATGCTGAATCGCGCTGACCAGTGTTGGCCCCGGCCGCACGTTCACCGCGACCGCAGCTCCGATGATGGCGGCCGCTGCCGGGATCAAGGTGTAGATCCAGGCCGAGATCACCATGACTTAAGTTACCGCGTTGCCGCACTGAGCACAGAATTTCGCGCCGATCGGAATGACGCTACTGCACTTCGTGCACGACGCTGGCACCAGCGATGTCCCGCACTGGCCGCAAAAGCGAGCGCCGTTCGGATTGATCGCTTTGCATTGCGGGCAGGTGATGCCACTGACCGAAGGCGCTGGATTGTGCCCCCAGTCGTGGCTGCTGGGGCTACCGTGGCCGCGGCTATTGCCATGCCCGTGGGAACTGCCATGCCCCCCGCCATGCCCGCCAAAAATTCGATCCAGAATTCCCATTTTCAACACTCCATATTCAGTTTTACTGACCCGCCCGCTGCCTGAGCAGCCTCAGCCCGTTGAAGACCACCAGCAGGCTCGCCCCCATGTCGGCGAACACGGCCATCCACATGGAGGCATCGTCGAAGATGGCCAGCAGCAAGAACACCAACTTGATGCCCAGCGCGAGCGCGATGTTCTGCCACAGCACGGCGTGGGTGCGCTTGGATAGCCGGATCGTTTCGGGCAGGCGGCGCAGGTCGTCGTTCATGACCACCACGTCGGCGGCTTCCATCGCCGTGTGGGTGCCCGCGCCGCCCATAGCGAAGCCGATGTCAGCCTTCGCCAGCGCGGGGGCATCGTTGATGCCGTCGCCGGTCATCGCCGTGACGCCCAGGCGCTGCTGAAGCTCGCCGATGGCGCGCAGCTTGTCTTCGGGCAGCAGGTTGCCGCGCACCTCGGCGATGCCCGCCTGGGCGCCGACGGTTTGCGCCGTCGCTAGGTTGTCCCCCGTCAGCATCACCGGCGTCACACCCAGCGCCTTCAGGTCGGCCACGGCCTGCGCCGACGAGGGTTTGATCGTGTCAGCCACCGCGCAGATGGCCATGACCCGTTCGCTGCTGGCCAGCAGCGTGACGGTACGGCCCGCTTGTTCATGCACTGCGAGGCGGGCTTCGAGTTCAGCCGAGCATTGCCCGCGCTCTTCGATCCAGCGGTGGTTGGCCAGCACATAGGTATGGCCGTCGATCACCCCCTGCACGCCGCGCCCGGCAACGGCCTGAAATTCGTCCACCTCTTGCGCGGCGGATGACACGCCGTCCGCGATGGCTTTGGACACCGGGTGATCCGACCGCGCCGCGAGGCTCTTGGCCAGCCCCTCCAGGACTTGCTGACCGAGTCCTGCGTCCACGGGCTCGAAGGCCACCAGCTTGGGCTTGCCTTCGGTGATGGTGCCGGTCTTGTCCAGCGCCACGGCCTTGATCTTGCGCGCCTCTTCCAGGTACACACCGCCTTTGATCAGGATGCCCCGCCGCGCCCCGGCGGCCAAACCGCTGACGACGGTGACGGGCGTGGAAATCACCAAGGCGCAGGGGCAGGCAATGACCAGCAGCACCAGAGCCTTATAGGCGGCCTGCATCCAGGTCAGCCCCATGAGCCACGGAGCCAACAGCGCAACGGCAACGGCCAGGACAAACACCGCAGGCGTGTAGATGGCGGCAAAGCGATCCACGAAACGCTGGGTGGGGGCGCGGGAGGACTGGGCCTGCTCAACGGCGTGGATGATGCGCGCCAGCGTGCTGTCGGAAGCAGGCGCCGTAACACGGATTTCCAGCGCCGCAGCCTGATTGATGGTGCCGGCGAAGACTTCATCGCCAGGGCTCTTGTCCACCGGCAGGCTTTCGCCGGTCACGGGGGATTGGTCAATGGCGCTCTGGCCCAAGGTCACGATGCCATCCAGAGGAAGGCGCTCGCCGGGGCGAATACGCACCGTCGCGCCCACAGTGACTTCCTTGACGCCGATGCGTGCCCAACTGCCGTCGTCTTGACGCACTTCGGCCTGCTCCGGCGCGAGCGCCAGCAAGCTCTTGATGGCACCGCGCGCCCGATCCACGGCGCGCGCCTCGATGGCTTCCGCAATGGCATACAAGGCCATCACCATCGCCGCTTCGGGCCACTGGCCGATCAGAAAAGCGCCGGTCACGGCCACGGTCATCAGGGCATTGATGTTCAAGCGGCCCTGTCGCAGCGCGGCCAGTCCCTTGCCGTAAACCGAGAAACCCGACAGCGCGATGGCCGCCGCAGCCAGTGCCATTCCCAGCGCCTTGACTGGCACGCTGTCTGGGAAGGCGAATGCCAAGCCTTCGGCCGCCACGGCGAGCCCCAAGGCGCCCAGCGACTTGCCCCAGGTCGTCCAGAAGCCCGTTGGCGAGGCAACCGCAGCGGCAGCAGCCGACGACCCGGTATCGCCAAGAGGTTCCGGCTTGAAGCCTGCCTTGCGGATCGCGTCCACCGCCTGCTGCAAGACAGGATCATCGGCGGCAATGGCCAGCTCGCGGTCGCCCAGATTGAATTGCAGGCTACGAATTCCCGCCATGCCGTCCAACGCCCGGCGGATTTCCGACTCCTCCGAGGCACAGTCCATGTTTGCAATGCGGAAGCGCTGGGCATTCTTCGCGCCGAGGGGTTCTGGCTTGAAACCCGCTTTGCGGATCGCTTCCAGGGCTTGGGGCAGCGCGTGGTCATCGGCGGCAATGGCAAGCTCTCGATCCCCTAGGTTGAATCGCAGGCCGCGAATCCCCGCCATGCCTTCCAGCGCCCGGCGGATTTCCGACTCCTCCGAGGCGCAGTCCATGTTTGCTATGCGAAAGCGCTGCGGCTCGACAGTCGTTGGATCAGACGGTGTTGGCTCGGGCACCGCAGGCACTGTTGCACAGCTACTCCCGCAGCAAGCAGCGTCGGCGTGTTGGCGTTGGTGGGCAGGGTTCATGAAATTCTCCTTTTCAGGCAAATTGGAAACCCTATACCCACTACAGAGTCAAGCGCCTACAATGAGCCTTGGAGAAAAACTCGCGACCGCTCAAGATGAAGCTATGAAAATCGGCGAACTGGCTAAGGCCGCACATACCCAGGTAGAGACGATCCGGTACTACGAGCGTGAAGGCTTGCTACCAGAAACGGCCCGTACAGATGGCAACTACCGCATGTACGCAGAAGAACACGTTGACCGACTGTCCTTCATCCGGCACTGCCGGGGTTTGGACATGACACTGGATGAAATCCGGGTTCTATTGCGCTTCAAGGATGCTCCGCACGAGAACTGCGCCCAGGTGAATGACCTGCTCGACGAGCACATCGACCATGTGGCTACCCGCATCAAGGAATTGAAAGCGTTGGAACGACAGCTCAAGACCTTGCGGGAAAGCTGCCGGGAATCCCAGCAGGCCAGCCAGTGCGGCATCTTGACCGAACTGTCCTCAGCATCGCGCCAGGTGCACGAGCCAGCAACGCGCAGGGGTCATGTTCATGGGGCACATAGCCTCAAGTGACTAGCTCAAAGAAACTCCAAGCCGACGCCCGATTTCCCATGAGGCCGCTCCGCCACGCACCGTCGCCGCAAGCTGCTGCCCCAGTCGCTGCTCGATCACTGGCTTCCACGGCACCAAGCTGAAGCCCATGCCGTCGTCCAGCATCGCGTACCGACCGCTGGCGAGCATGACGCTGCGCCGGTAGATACCGGCCACGCGCTGCCCGTCGGCCACCGGGCGATGCTCCAGGCCGGTGTCGGCCGCAATGTCTTTGGCGGCCTGTGCCAGTTCCCGATCGCGTAGTGTGCCCAGTAGGTTGCGCGCGAGGATCACGCGCTGCCCGCGCCGCTCGGCCAGTCCCTGTTCCGCCAGGAAGTCGGCGCGCTGCTGCATTGCCTGCTTGGCCTCGCCGCCAAAGCCCAGGTCGCCCAGGCCCGAGCCGCCGCCGATCAGTTGCTGGTCGAGCCAGGTGACCCCGATCACGCGCGCCTGCCGCTCGATGGGCAGGTGCGATTTCAGCTCCACGGCTACGCCGCCCAGGCGCTGCGCGTCGTACTGGCGGCCCTGCTCGGGCAGGTCGTCCGGCACCTTCCATAGCCCCTCGGCCACGCGCTCCACGATGCCAGTCCGGCGCAGAGCTTCGAGCCGGCGGACGTGGGCCGCGACGACTTCCTGTGGATCACGGCCCGGCGCGGCCTGACCCTGCGCGATGGCAAGGTGGTGGTCGGTGCGGTACAGGCCATCGCTCGCCAGTGCGGCGATGTTCTTGTCGGCCGCGCGCACGTCGGCCGATCCCTTCACCTCCACCACGGCGCCGGCCGGATAGTTCGCCAGCTCGTCGCGGGCGTTGAGCGCGACGTAGTGGGCCTTGCCGTCCACGCCGTCGATGACCAGATAGCCCCGGTCGCGCAGCTCGTCGGCCAGCCCCTTCGCGGCCACGCGGCCGACAATGGTGCGACCATCGTCGCCAGGCTCGAATACCGCCAGCTCGCGCGGCTCGCCCCGCATGGCCCGCTGCATGGTGCGGATGATGTCGCCGCGCTCGCCCAGGGCGCGCAGGGTCTTTTCGGCATCGGCATGAATGGCCCAGGTTCCGGGCTGCGTCTCGTCGGCCAGGCCCAGGCGCTGCAAGCGTTGCAGGCGGCCGATCAGCAGCAGGCACTGGCGTTGCAACCTCGACTCGTTGAGCCGTTCGACATGCACCAGGCCATCGTCGCCCAGCTCGCGCTTGAGCGTGCGATCCAGGTTCGTCCACCGCTCCTGATCCACCTCGCGCCGCAAGGTCTGCTGGATCTCCAGCTCGGTGCGCGGCCCCAGCCATTCGGTCGCCAGTTCGGCGGCGCGATGGCGGAAGCCGTCGGCGATGTAGTCGCCGGCGATGATGAGGTCTTTGCCGGTGTCGTCGCGCCCGCGCACGACGATGTGCGTGTGTGGGTTGTCGGTGTTCCAGTGATCGACCGCCACCCATTCCAGCCGCGTACCCAAGTCAGCTTCCATGCGGCCCATCAGGTGCCGCGTGTAGGTGCGCAGGTCTTCCAGCTCGGCGCCATCCTCGGGCGAGAGGATGAAGCGGAAATGATGCCGGTCATCGGCGCAGCGTTCCTTGAAGGCGTCGAGGTCGGCGGTATCGGTCTGCGGCCCGTAGGCTTGGCCCGGCTCGCCATCGCGGCCCACGCCGTCGCGCTCGATGTAGCGCAGGTGCTTGGCGAGCGACTGCGGGCTGGCCCGCTGCTGATTGACCAGCAGCGTCTTGATGGCCACGCGCCGCGACATGGGCGTGAGCTTCGCCCCCGCGAAGCGCGCTGCCGTGTGGCCGCGTCCCAGGCGCGAGCCGGGCCGCTGGCCGGCGCGCTGTCCGCTGCCGCTGGCGCCAGGACGGCGCACCGAGGACTTGCCGCTGCTGGCCTTGCCTGCCTGCTTGAGCACCTTGGAGACGAAGCCCTGGCCCCGGTTCTTCGGGGCACTGGGGCGGATGCGGAAATCATCGTCGCGGCGGTCGGTCATGGCTGCGCTCCCTGCAAGCTCTGGCGTGTCCGGTCGTGCGAAGCACGCGGACATGCCTGCATTGGCGCGGGCTTCGCGCCCCACGCGGCACGGCGGCGAAGCCGCTCCGTGCCGCGCCACCCCCACGTGCAGACTGGCTTTGCGGGCCGACAGGTGCCGCACCCTTTTGTCTTGCCTTCCGCCTTTGCCCCTCGCTGGCGCTCCGGGCAGCGGCGGCCCGGCGGCGCTGCTGCGCGAGCAGCCAGCGCGCCGGCGAACGCGAACACGGCCACAGACCGGGCGCGTTCGAGGCAAGACGCCTGCACGTTGGATGGCTGCGCCGAAGGCAGCGCGAAGTGCGGCGCGGATGCGCTCGCACTGCACGCGCTACGACACGGCGACGGCCAGCAGCACGACACGCCCGATGGCACGACAAGATGCACGGCGACGTGCAGCGAGTCGGCGGCCATCATGGGCGGGACTCCAGCCAGACCGGATGCGCGACGCCGATCACGGCGGATGTGCTGACCGGCCCGAAATACCGGCTGTCGAACGACGCCGGGTTGGTCACACTGAGCAGGAAAAGTTCGCCGGGTTCTAGGTGACGGCACTGCTGCCAAGATGGCAGCGGCCGGCCCCAGCGGTCGGCAGGCAGCACGGCGGCCGAAGGCACGCCGTCGATGCGGACGACGCGGCCAGTGATGCACACCTCCTGCGGCGCGACGGCGCCCACGCGCTTGAGCAGCGGCACGCGCGCCGGTAGGTAGCCACGCTGCGCGGCCAGCGCGGCGGCGTCTGGCGGCAGCGTGGTCAGGACGATGCTGCCCACGGACAGAGGACGTGGCAGCGAGCCGGTATCGTGGCCCAGCGGATCGACGCGATACCAGCCGACCGCCACACTGTCGGACGGGTTGTAGATCAGGCGCGGCATCGGCTGCACGAAGGACGCCCAGGCCAGCGCAGCGAGGCCGCAGGCGGACAGGCCCGCCAGCACGATACGAGCGCGCAGGCGCGAGCGAGGACGCGGCGGAATGCCCGCTGCACCGGCAACGGCGGATGGAAACGTCATGACAGCGCCCTCCCGGTGAGCCAGGCAGCATGTCGCTCGGCGGTGTATTCGGGCAGCGGCAGGCGCGCAGCGAGCCGGTTGGCGAGCGTGCGCCAGTACGCGGGCGAGGCGCCGTTAGGCGCGATGCCCAGCGCCTCGATGGCGTCGATGCGCTCCAGCACGGCGCGCACCTGGTTCTCGCCCTCGGCGTGTAGCAGCAGGCGCGCGCCCGGCTGCACGCCGGGGATGCGCTGCGCCGCATCGAGCGGCGTGCAAGCCTGCATCACCATGAGCTGCCAGCGGATCGTGCCGTAGTCGTTGGCCTGCCAGCGGATGCGGCAGAGCATGGCGCCCGGCAGGAACACCGCGCAGCGCCGCCAGCGGTCGAGCTGGAGCGTGCGCGCAGGTTCGCCGAAGCGCAGGTAGAGCTTGAAGCGCGGTTCGATGTAGGCCAGCGCCACGCGCGTCAGCGGCGCGCTGGCGGGCTGGCCGGAAGGTGCTGCGAGCGCAGCCGTGGCCGCGCAGGCAACAGGCGCGGCGGCAGACGAAACGGATGCAGTCATGGGGTGTTCTCCCTGCGGTGCTCTGGAAACTCCCGCTCCAGCAGGCCGCGCAGCAGGTCGGCGACGGTCACGCCTTGCGTGAAGGCCGAAACCTTGATGCGCGCCCGCATCGCGGGCGTGATGTCGAGGGTCAAGCGAGCCGTGTAGAGGTCGCCCTTGCCCAGCGCATCGGCATCGCCCTGGCGAATCCACGCCTCGGCGTGCGGATTCGCGGGTGGACGCGCGCCGATGCTGACGCGCTTTGCCGTGCGCTTGCCGTTCGGTGGCGGCTTCGCGGTCATGGCGTCCACCGCAGCAGTTCGTCCACCAGTGCGGTGATTTCGCGGGCGGCGGCGCTGTCCGGCGCCGTCTCGCGTGCAAGCCGGCCAGCGGCCACGCTGTCGGCGAACACGATGCGCTGATGCACTTCCGCACGCAGCGCAGGAAGCGGTTGGTCGGCTAGCGCCTGGCGCGCTTCGCGCCCGATCACGGTGGTGCTGACGCGCCGGTTGATGACGAAGGCCGCGCGCAGCGCAGGCCGGAACACCTGCGCCTCACGGATCAGCGCCACCATCTCGGCGCTGGCCCACAGGTCGTAGGGGCTGGGCTGCACGGGGATCAACACGCGCTCGGCCGCCAGCAGCGCGGAGCGCGCCAAGGCGGCGATGCGCGGCGGGCCGTCGATGACGACGTGATCGGCCCGCCTGGCGAGTTCTGGCGCTTCCTGATGCAGTGTTTCGCGTGCGAGGCCTACGGCGCTGAACAGCCGTGGCAAGCCTTGCTGGCTTCTGCGCTGCGTCCAGTCCAGCGATGAGCCTTGTGGATCGGCGTCCAGCAGTACGACGTGCTGCCCGCGCATCGCCAGCTCGCCGGCGATGTGGGTGGCGAGCGTGGTCTTGCCCACGCCGCCTTTCTGGTTGAGCAGAGCGACGATCATGGCGCGGCCCTCCGTGTTGGAAAGCCGGGCTGTTGCTGCTGCTTTTCGTGCCGCGTGGCGGTTGTCCACTGTGGCGCGGCGCTTCTACTAAAAGTTAGAGAATTTAAGTTAGGGAAGTTAGAGGGCGCGCAAACCCAATGCTGGCGCGGGTTTGCGGACGATTTTGTTGCCTGATAGCACGAGGATTCGTTGCCTGATAGCACGATACCTCTGTTGCCTGATAGCACGAGTCCATCCACAGACTCTCCCGAAGTTATCCCCGTGCCGTCTGCGGCACGGGCCGGAACGTCAGCAGCGGCGAGGAAATCCCGGATACGTGCTCGATGCCCAACAGGTAGCCCGGCAAGGCTTGCCGCGCCACCAGCGCCCGCAGGTCGGCGGCGAAGTCGTAGTAGCGCGCCACGCTGCCCGATTTGCGGTACAGGTGCTGGAAGTCGAATTGCCAGCCGCCCGGCTGTCGGCCGCCGTGCTTGCGCACCAAGCGGTACAGCCACCGCTCGATGCCGCCGGTCAGCCGGAAATACGCCGGGTCGATGGTCAGCACCAGGGCGGCATCCAGCACGCCCGCATAGAACCAGTCCGGCAGGATCAATTCGAGGCCCAGCGGCGTGCCGCTGGCATCGGCCAGTTCCTTCCATTCGTTGATCCACGAGAAGCGGTGCAGGCGCCGGCCGGTCGTCTCGCGGATGGACGTGGCTACCGTGGTCGATTGCAGCCGGTCGAGCGCGGCCTTGAGGCGCTGGTAGTCGCGCAGCGACGTACCGCGCCCGATGAAGCGCAGCACCTCGTAGGGGCGTACCTGCATCAAGCGCGAGGGCCGCAGGCCCGCGTCGCGCGCTTCCACGATCTGGCTGGCGGCCCAGATCAGGATGTCGGCATCCCAGATCGTGGCGATGCCGTGCTCGGCTGTGCCTTCCACGCGGATGGTCACGTTGCTCGCGCGGAAGTCGATCGGCGCCGTGCGCCGCGACTTCGCCAGCGAGAAGAACGGAAAGGCCATCAAATCCTGGCTGTCGCGTGGCGCCATGTCGCCCGGCAGCGCGCGGAACAGGTCGAGCTGTTCGCGTTCCTGCAAGGGTTTGGACATGGCGAAGGCCGCCCACGCGCCGCCGATCAGCGCGCACGACTGTCGGCCGAGTGGTGCTCGGCGTATTCGGGATCGGAAGTCGTCTCGAAGCTGCGGTCGGCGGCCCAGGCATCGAGGTCAGCCACGGCGTACATGACGCGGCGGCCGAACTTGCGAAAGCGCGGGCCACCGCCGATCACGCGCTGCTTTTCCAGCGTGCGCGGCGACAGGCGCAGGTACTCGGCGGCTTCGTCGTTGGTGAGATAGCGTTGGGGCTGCGCGGCAGCGGTCGAGACAGTGGCGGCAGGCCGCAAGGGAGCGGGACGCATGGTGTGAACCTCCATAGCTTTCAAAGCTCCGGCCACACAGCGCAACCGGATGGAGGCAGTCTCAGAAAACGCGGCCCGCGTGCTCAGGGTCGTTTCGCGTCCGCATCAAAACGACCCTTCTCAAGTGGTGGAAGCTGTGCTAGGCGGCGATAGCCGCCGCGCATCAGCGCATCGCCACGCCGCACCAGGCGGCGCACCTTGGAGCGCAAGCCGCCGTCGGCGTACCAGTCGGCCACGGCATCCACGCCGAACAAGCCTTCGCCGACCTCGCGCAAGGACGCGCCCGCCAGGGTCGCGTCGAGCGCCTGCAAGGTGTGCAGTTCCAGTAGCGCCACCGGTGCTGGCCTGGGCAACGCAACGGCTGCGGGAGTCGCCAGTGTGGTGCCGCAAGCGCGATAGCGCGGCGATGCCGTGGCGTCGGTTCGCACGGCATAGGCGACAGCCATGCCGTCTTCCAGGCCAGGCGCCAGCGCGAAGCGCAGGCAATGGCCTGGGCTGTGCGCGATCAGCGCCAGCCGTTTGCCGTCATGGAGCAGTTGCTTATGGCCGGGGATGCGCCAGAACGCGAAGGATTCGGCATCCACGGGCGGATCAGCATCGGGGTGGAGCTGCACCACGGCAGCGTGGCCGGGCTGCCAGGCCGGATGCGCGTCACGCGCATCCAGCGCCGGGTCTTCCAGCAGGCGCAAGCCCCAACGATGCGCAGCATCGGGGCGTCGCGCGCGGCGCAGCCAGTCGAGCCGGTAATCAGGATGACGGCGCAGGTATTCCCAGGCCAGTGCGAGCGTATCCAGCCACAGGACGTAGAGGTACGCGGCGGTGGGATACCAGTGCGCGAAATGGTGGGGGCTGACCATGACGAAAGCTCCTGTCGAACAGCAGGAACGTCGCCACGGCGTCAAACATGCGGGAGCATCAAATCCAGGTAGAAATCCGGTTAAGCTGTAACTGCTGGTGTCAAGACCGATAGGCTCCGGCGTGTTGCGAAATCCGTCTGAATGCGACGGCCGCCTGATCCACAAACGTCACGCGGCACAAAACACCGTGCCGCAAGCCGCGTGAATGATCGTGACTGTTTCAGTCACAGATATTCGGTTTGATGCAAGAGTGCGAATTCAGACTCTGCGGGCCAGGAATAAGACCGAAATAGTCTGAATGCGCCCGGCTTGGTCGGAGCGCGAACGTTCAATCGACGATAGAACCGTTTTCCTGCGCCAGCCGCAGATATTCCGACAGCGGGTGCACCGCCTGGAAATACAAATCCCGCATCACGGGCTGTTTGTTCGGGCCGACGATGGAGGTCAGGTCGGACAGCTTGATATGGCCCAGCTCGGGCATACCGATGCCCACGTCCATGACGCCGAACGCCGTATCGCCATCGGCAGGATCTAGCGAGGCCAGCAGCCAGATGGCGTGCGCGTCGGGAGTGAACAGCCGCACGACCGGCAACGGGTCGTGCGGTTCAGCGGCGGCAACCCGCCGCCCGTTCGCCAGCAGCGCGGCGCGCTGCGCATCGGTGACGAGGGGAGCGTTCATCGTGGTGCTCCTGTTCCAACATGGAATGCCGGTTTTGCGCTTCCACGCCGAAGCGCGGATGTGATTTCCACGGAAGCCGTTGAAACACGAAAGCGCAAAAGCGGCATTGTAGAAATCCGCAAAGACACGTTGGCGGCTTTCCGGCTCTGTCGGAAACCGTAGAAGCGGATTTCCGTAAAAGCACGAATAAGGGCCAAAGGCATGTATGAGTTAAAGATAACGTGGTTTTAATTGTGCTGCGAATCGACGCTTCTGTCCATGCAGAAGCGATCCATCCAGCGCGGCCGGCCGACCGGCGCCACCACCTACGATGCCGAGCTGGCGCAAGCCTTCGGCGCGGCGGTGCGTGCGCTGCGGACGGAGCGCGGCATCGCGCAGGAGTCGCTGGCACACCTCGCCGGCATTGAGCGTTCGCACATGGGCAAGGTCGAGCGCGGCGAGCACATGCCCACGCTGGCGATCATCTTCAAGATCGCCGGCGCGCTCGAATGCAGCACGGCGGTGCTGATGAGCGAGGCTGAAAGCCAGCTCGCAGCAGCGGCCCAGCCGTAGGCGCTGGCCGAGCCGATCCGGCGCAGCCGGTTCGGCGGCATCGAGGGGCGCCAAGCATCGCGCGGCGGGGATAGCCCGCAGGGCTTTCCCCTGGAGTGCAAGCGCCAGCGCGCAGCGCCGCAGGCGCGAAGGCGTGAGGGATTGAAGCCGAATGGCCGTGACGGCTTGACGGCACGGGGCGCAGCCCGAAAGCCCGGCGGCGCTTGCAGCGCCGACACGCCATCCTGTGCTTGCTACGCCACGGGTTGCGAGCCATCCATCGACCGATGAATACCGGCCCTGGCGAACATGCCAAGAGACACCCGTTGCCGAACCTCGTGCGTGCGGTGCTGCGATGAGCAGCACCGCGCCCCGCCGCAATGGGCGGGGCGCGGTGGGCGGCCGTCAGGCCGCCTTGGGCTTGTTGCGCGACCAGATCAGGTCGTGCGTGCCGTCCTCGTTCTCGATCAGGCGGGCATAGACCGTTGCCGGGAATGAAGGATCGTCCAGGGTCACGGACACGTAGGGGCGTCCGGCCTCGCTGGTTTTCTTCCACGCCGCGCCGATGTCGTGGCCAGCCGCTTGCAGGCGGAAGTCGGGGGCGCTCTCGTTGTTGCCCTTGTCGTTGGGAACCAGCTTGACCTTGACGTTGAGCGTCAGGGTGCGGAGCTGGCCGTTGAAGCCGTCTTTGTCTGCGGTGAAGGTGCCGATGTTGGCCATGATGATTTCTCCTTTCGGGTTGAACAAGGTCGCGCCAGTGCGTCCTTGTTGTGATCCGTCCGGCGGGGGATGGGCTGGCCGCACCGCGCAGCGGTCGGAACGCAGTGGAGAACCTGGAAGCGAAAAGAATTTGTCCCGCGAGGAAGCCGCGTAGCGGCGGGGAAATTGTTTTCGCTGGAAGGTTGCGGCCATGAAGCCCAAGGCGCAGCCGCGCCACCGCCAGGATTCACAACAAGACAAGGACGCACAGGCCGCCCGCTCCCGAATGGAGACGTGGCCGACTCGGCATCCCCGCGTGACGGCTTCACTGGCTTGCGCCCTGACGCGGGCCAGGTCAATGCCCCGACGACAAGGCCAGAGCGCCCCAGCCGCAGCTCGCGGCACATGCTTGAGGCGTGGTGTGGAAGCTCCATCAGGCGAGGCCGGGAGGTGTGTCGGTGAACCGTCCTTCATGACGTACAGGCAACGAATCACCAGCGTCGAGGACGGCACGCTTTTGCACAACCCGCCGCAGCAAGCCGGGGCGTAGCCCCACAAGCCCCGCCCATCGCGGCGGGGCACTGGCCGGGCCGATCCGGCGCAGCCGGTTCGGCGGCATCGGGGGGCGCCAAGCATCGCGCGGCGGGGATAGCCCGCAGGGCTTTCCTCTGGAGGCAAGCGAAGCGCGCAGCGCCACAGGCGCGAAGGCGTGAGGGATTGAAGCCGAATGGCCGTGACGGCGAAGGCGGCACGGGGCGCAGCCCGAAAGCCCGGCGGCGCTGCGCGCCGACACGCTCACATCAGTGAAAACGTGCAGCGAACCGAGTGCCCAGAAGTTCGCTGCATAGGTTCATCGTTGTATCCTTAATGCAAATTTCGTTGCATCAAGATACTTTCAGCCAGCTCTCATGTCCTTTGAAAATCTCTCGATTGGCCGTCTGATCATCCACGAAGTCTTTGCACGAGGCGCGGACAGGGCCTTGGTTCAGCCGACTTACGGGAACCAGCTCTTGGTGCTCCCTCAAGACGCGAGGGATGCCTTGCAAGCCCGCATCACGAATGCTCTCGGGAAATCATCTCACGGTGTCGAAATGACGATCCGAGAGTCCGGGGCCGACAGCACTTGGCACAGAGCTAAAGAAATCGTCGAGGCGCAGGGCAACGATGCCCAATTCGTAAACATCTCCCAAAACATTGCCAGCAAGTTGGCGGTTGCCCAGGCCAATCGCACCATCCCTGGCGGCATCGTCGTGGTGATCGAAGGAACTTGCGGCAACCCCGCCAAGTCCTTCATGTGCGTCATCAAAGCCGAGCCCCATGGGGGCTTCACCAAGCGGCAAGCGGGCGGGCATTTGACCTTGGAATACATCAAGGAACTCATCCTCACACCCCAGGCCAAGCTCTACAAGATTGGAGCCTTCCTGCGACAAGATCCCGCAGCAGCCACACCCCAGGAGCCCACTACCGGCTGGAGAGCCTTTCTGTTTGATGACCTGATTACTCAGGGCAACAAGCTCGCTGCTGCGCAGTATTTTTATGAGTCTTTTCTGGGGTTGGAATTTCCATCCAACAGTGCATTTCAGACCAAACAGTTCCACGCACTGACCAAAGATTTCATCCGCAATGCCAATGTCGATTCGGAGAAAAAAATCGACCTCTTGAATGCTCTAACCACCTACTTGAAGACGGATCAGGCCGCCACGATTCAGGTGGACGTGTTCTCCCAAAATTATCTGGGAGACGCAGCTCTGCAAGATGCATACACGGCCTATATGGGGCAAAAGAGTTTTCCCAATACGGCCATCCATAAGGATCTCTCTGAGGTTCAAAGCCAATTGCGGCTGCGGAAACTCACATTCGGGCATGACATCAAGCTCACCGCTCCCGCAGATCAATTCGAGAACTACGTGCGAATCGAGTCCATCGACGGTGATGCCGATGAGCACGGCAACGTGCCCAAGTGGACCAAGATCACGGTGCGCGACCACATCCGAGACCAAGAGTGAACGAACAAGAAATCCTTGCGCGATGGGAAGCTGACAAGCCCTTATACAGAGCTTGGGCCAAGCTCATCGACCAGGAAATCGAAAGGCGCCTTGTATCCGCCATTGCCCCAACGCCGCTGGACTACTTCTTGAAGGTTCCCATGGTGCCTCGCCTCAAAGGCGACACCAGCTTGATTGACAAGGCCCTGTACCGCAGCAAGCCCTATAAGAATCCGTATGAGGACATTACTGACAAGGTGGGCATGCGGTACGTGGTACTGTTGACCACGCACATCAATACGTTCTGCTCGATCATCGAAAGCCGTGAGTGCGAAGCATTCTGGTCATGGTCCAAGGACAAGGACTACGAAGAGGAGCGGTTGGCCAAGCCCTTGGAGTTCTCCTATCAATCGGTTCACTACGTAGTCGGCCCTGCAAAATTCACCGCAACATCCAACCCAGCGATCCACAGCGGGTTCTGCGCGCCTGCGTGGCCATAGCCAGCGCCGCAGCCCAGATCCACAGTCGTGCGAGCAGGGGCGCAAAAAGCCCCTTGAGGCCCAAACGCACGATCGCCCGCAGCAGCCAGCGGATGTTGTAGCCGGCTGCGCACAGCACCGCGTGCAACGCATCGCCCATGGATCCCTTGAGCCAGCACCGATCCATGCCGTTGTCGTGTTTCAAGTGCCCTATCGCAGGCTCTACCGCTTGCCTTCTCTTGAGCCAGCGCCGATGCGCTGAGGTGAGGCTTTTGAACTTGCCCCGGTGGATGATTTCAACGCCCGGGTTGTGTGCATCCACCCCTCTGAAGCCCAGATCGACGACCACCTGCTTGGGGCTGCGGCCCGTGTCTTCGGTCAGGATCGTTACCTGCTCGAGTTGCTCAGCCAAGGTGTGGCCGTCATAGGGGTTGCCGGTAAAGCTGCGTGCGCCCACCATCAGCCCTTGCCTGTGCGTTACCGCCACGCTGACCTTCACGCCGAACTCGTAAGGTTTCCTGGCCTTGCCCTTGCCAATGCACTCGACCTCCGGTGCGTGCATGGCATACAGCTTGTTCTTGTCTTTGGGTTGCTGGGTGCGGATGCGCTCGGCGCGCTGCATCAGATCGTGCAGGGCGGTCAGCGCCTCGGCCGGCACTTGAGGCATCTGCTTGATCTTGCGCCCCACCTCGCGCAACACGATGCCGAGGATGGTGCGCTGGCGCTTGACGGTCTTCTTGAGTCGCTTGAACTGCTTGGCATGGGCGTAGCCGCCGGCCTTGCGCCGCAAGGCCTTGCCTTCGCGCACAAAGGTCTGCTTCAGGGCAATGCCCGCCCGCTTGGCGGCGGTCACCACCTTGTGGCGGGCGATCTCCAGCAGGCGTGAGTCCACCGGGTGGGCAATGGCCTTCTCCTGCACCGTGGTGTCCACGATCAACCGCTCGAACTCGGCGGGCCCGATGGCCCTGGAGGTGACGGCCGTGTCGATGGTGGCCTTGAGCAGTTCTTCCACGCCGGCCTCGCCAATCGCTGTACGAAAGCGTCCGATCTGCGTGGCGTCACACGGCAGGCGTGGTTCGTAGAAGCGCATGCCGCTGAAGTGCTGCCAGACCACGTTCTCCGCCCAGCGCTGCACCAGCTCCTCGTCGCTGAGCTTGTTGGCGTGCTTGAGGTACAGCAGGCTGGCCATCAGGCGGATGGGCAGGCGCGGACGGCCTGCGGCGGCGACTGCGCCGCCAGCCACTTGCACAGAAGGGCCAAACAGGTCGTCTTGTGCCACTGCACGGCCCTCGCGTGCCTGGCGAGCAAAGTGCGGTGCCAGCGCTGCCTCGATCTGTGCCCAGGGCAGGCGGCTGGCGAGCACCGCCAGCGGGTGGTGCAGGTCGATCATCTCGGCCAGTGGTTGGCGGAAGAAGTCGGCGGTTTGACCGGGCTGGGGCATCACAAAACTCTCAGAAATCAATGGCTGGTGAATTGATTCTCGGGGGATGGAGCTGTCGGGGAAACAGCGCAAACCCAGTGTTTATGGGGGCTGGCTGGGTTTTGCAGGGCCGACTACGTACTGCGCTCCAAGGCGGAGCTGTCCGTCGATGGGGTGAATCTCCCCGAGGGCCTTGCGTGTGAAGTGCAAATCCGCACGCTCTTGCAGCATGCTCATAGCGAACTAACCCACGACACGCTCTACAAGCCCAAGACCACTGCAAAACCCTCCATCAAGCGCACTGTTGCCAAGAGCATGGCATTGATCGAAGCTACAGACGAATTCTTCGAGCAAGCCATGAAGGATCTCGCCAGCGCCAGCGAGCCACAGCGGCAACTCTTGGACTACCTAAGTACGACCTACAGGAAGGGCACCGGCCTAGAGCCTGGCCAGGAGCGATCCAATCAGCTTGTGGTCGATGCCTTCATGGAGTTTCTGCCGCAGGAAACCAGTGCTCGTATCGAGGAATTCTTGACGGCCAAGAACTACATTTTTGAAAAGATCAAAGAGCAAAACGGCCAGCGACATTTCTTCAATCAACCTGCTGTACTCCTGGCGTACTTCCTCGTCGAGAAAATGCCTGCCCAGACCCGAGAGAATTGGCCTATAGACTCGGATGATCTGGCCAAAATATTCAGTGATTTGGGCGCCGCATTTTAAGGGGCGCACGGTTGCAGTGCTCAATTCTGATTCGGAGGTTGGCCTTCAACACCGGGCGCGGCCACCGCCGCGCCTGGATTTTGCATTTCACCACGCCCAGGGCGGAACGGCCTGGGCGCGGTGCTGATCGCGGTTATTCCTTCGTCTCGATGAGCCACCACACGGCGCGCGGCAAGGCGCGGCCCGTGATGGGGTGAATGTCGGTGAGGTCGGCGCGGGCCGACCAGCCCGAGGGCGGGCGGTAGCCGCGCACGTCGCCTGCGCCGTGCCAGCGGCGGGCGCGTACCGTGCCGGGCGCGTAGATCGCCGCCATGCGTGGGCGGCTGGTGGTGATGCGGGTCATGGGGGCTTCTCCTTGCAGCGAAGCGCCCCGGTCGAGGCCGGGGCGCTCGCCTTCGGCGCGGGTCAAGCGGCTAGCGCCTCGGCGGGTTCATCCGCCATTGCTTCGGCATCCTCCGGGGCGTCCTGCTCCGGGCCTGCTTCCTGCGCCACATCCTGCGGGCCTGTGGCCTTGAAGATCGCAGGCATCCAGCCCTTGCCATCGGCCAGTCGCTCGGCTTCGCTGGCAATGTCGGCCTTCTTGAGCTTCGCCAGCCGGGTGACGGATTCCGGTGCAAACGCGCCCACGGCATCCAGAATCACGGCCTTGGAAACGTGCTTGAAGTAGCCTTCTGCGGTCGGCTGCCACCATGCGGCCATGTCGAGGCCCACGGCCTGCGCCAGTTCTGCGCCGGGCTGGTGCGGCGTGGCACGTGGCGTCACCACGTCCACCGTGGAAGCCACGCACACGGCCAGCAGCCGCACCAGTTCATCTTGCGGCTTCGCCAGCAGCACGGCGAACAGTTCGGCGCTGTTCTCCGGCAAGGCTTCGCCCGCCACCTGTTGCAGTTCGCGGAGTGCCACGGCGGCGGGAGCTTCCGGCCAGTCCGGGGCCATGCCTTCCAGCCGGTCTTGCACTTTCAGGCCCACGCCCAGCGGCAGAGAATCACGGCTGCGGCCATAGCGGCTTTCCTGCAAGACGGTCTGCACCATGCCATGCACCACTGCGGCCAGCGCAGCTTGCGGATGCCGTGCGACTTCGATTTGCAGCGCGGCGGTGCGGTGGGCGCTCAAGCGTTGCGCCAGCCGATCGGACATGGCGGCGGTCTTGGGTTGCCTATCATCGTCTCCGTCCTCGCCGTCGTCGTCGTTCTCGGCTTCGCCTTCGCTGCCGAATCCTTGGCGCAACCGTTCCAGCGTGCGCAGCGCCTTGGCCTCGGCCTCGCGCATCAGGCCGCGATGAATGATGGCCTCGCCGTTGCGGTCGATGGTGACGATGGCACCGGCTGCGGCCTTCACGTTCGGGCTGTAGTCCTGCAAGCCATCCTCCAGCGCCTGCAACTGTTCGCCCAGGGTTTCGCCTTCCTCCTGCAAGGCGTCGGCCTTGTTCTCGTCATCGGCGTCCATCGCAGCATCCACCGCTTCGGCGACTTCCTGCATCTTGGCTTGCAGCTTCTCGATGCGCTGTGCCTCGCGCTTGTTCGGCTCGCGGCGCTCCCTCGGCGCACGCTGGAAAGCTTGCAGGTCGGCATAGGTGGCAGCGGGTGCTGCATCCACCCAGGCCCAGCCTTCGGCCTTTGTCTCGGCGGCGATGCCCGCCAGCTTGTCCTGCACCAGCCGTTCCAGCAAAGCGGCATCGGTCAGATACACGCCCGCATCGCCTTCCGCGAACAGGTCACGGCGAACCCTGCCGCCCGCCTGTTCGTAGACATCCAGCCCGACGAAGCGCACCAGCGGATGCCGGTAGGCGTCGATTTCGCGCTCGGTCAGGCGTTCGCGCAGATTGGACGGGTGACGTTGCCACGTTGGCGCATCGTAGAACGCGCTTTCCTGCGCGGCGTGGTCGTCGGTGATGGCAAGGGCCATCAACTGGTCAAGGCTCACCGCATCGGCGCGATAGTCGGCCATCAGGCGCGGCGAGACGTTCGCCAGCTTCAAGCGGCGCTGCACCACCAGCGGCGTGACGCTGAAATCTGCTGCAATGTCCTCGATGGGTCGGCCTTCGGCCACCAGCGCGGCGAACGCCTCGAACTGGTCTGCCGGGTGCATGGCTTCGCGCTGCACGTTCTCGGTGAGGCTGGCCGTGCGGGCCGTGCCATCGGCCACCAGCAGGCAAGGCACTTCCCATTCCTTGCTGATGCGGTGCTTTTTCGCCAGCAGCTTCAACGCGGCGAGGCGACGGCCACCGGCGACCACCTCGTAATGCTCGCCATCGGCGGATGCAATCACGATCAGGTTTTGCAACAGGCCCACACGCCGGATGGATGCGGCCAGTTCGGGAATGGACATGCGCGGGGTCTTGCGCACGTTGCGGCCCGTGGGCCGCAGCACCAGCCGCGACAGCGGAACCAGAATCAGGTTCTTGGTCGGGTCGGCGGCTTCCAGCGGGATAGCGGCGGCGGTATTGACGGCGCGGGCTTCGGTTTGGGTGATGGCGTTCATGGTGAATCTCCAATCGTGTGAAACAAGGGAATGGAGGGGAACCGCCCCTCCGGCGGGGGAGCGGTTCAGGCTTTCAACTGGCGCAGGCCATCGGCCAGCATCCAGAGAGCGCGATTGAGGCGCACATCGGAATCAATGCCCTGCACAGGTCGGGTTTGCTGGCGGCGTCCGTTGGCGCTGCGGCCATGCAATCCGCCTTTGGTCAAGTTCTCCTGCGTGCGGTTGAACACGCTCCACAAGTCCGGGCGGCGGTCGTCGAACCGGCGCGGCATCAAGATTTGCGATTCGGTGATGGGTGCGGGTTTGTCCGGGTCGTCGTACTTCAACGCCAGCGCAGCACGGGCGAACACTTCGGATTCGCCATCGTCCAAGGTGATGCCGCGCATCAAGTCGCGCGACTCCTTCACCCGCTCGAAGCCGCTCAACACCTCGAAAGCGCCTTCAATGACGGAACCGGCCACGTCGCCTTTGTGGGGCACGCGCACATCGGCCACGGTGTCGCCGCATACAAGGCCATTGCTGCAAACGAACCGGAACATTCCGGCCAGCATCTGATAGCTGCTGGTGCCGTCATGCGAGTTCAGCAGCACGATTTCGTTAGCCTCCGCGCCGTTGATCTGGCTGGCGTGGCGCAGGCGCAGCATGTGTTTCGTGTGCTCGCGTTTGCCTTCATCGCGCACGCGGGTTTGCGTCACCATGAAAGGCTGGAAACCTTCTTTGCGAAGCTCGGTCAGCACGGCAGCGGTCGGGATGTAGCTATACCGTTCGGAACGGCTCTCATGCGGGGCGTCCGCGAAGATGGACGGGGCCACGCTGCGAATCTGGTCATCGGACAGCGGGTAATCACTGCGCAGCGAAGGGGAGCGGGAAGCGAAACGGGATGCGAGTTGCATGGTCTTTCTCCTGACAAAAAGAGGTTTGCTGTTCACACCGCACACCGGATTCCAAGATTCGGAGCCCAGCCTTTCGGCTGTTCGGTGCGGTCGGCACGAGGAACCCGGTTGGCCCTGTTGCCACCGTCTTTCCTGAGTTCATCGCCCGCGACGGTCAGGAGCGCGCGAACGGGTGCCGTCAAGGAGGCAAGCGCAGGGTTGGTGCGGCCCGCAGGCGCAGCCGAGGACACGGCCCTGCGCGCCTTGACGGCACACGTGCGCGGGCTACAGTCGCGGACAAGGTGATGGAGTCAGGGAAGACGGCTGGACATGGCAACGGCCCTCCCCACACGCCGACCGCACGGCAAGCGAAGCGCGCAGGCCTGAAGCTGGAAGCCGGGCCGGAGGCGTCAGCCGAGCGGAGCGAGGGAACGATGGAAGCCCGTCAGGGGCGAGACGCCGCAGGCGGCTCGATGCGCAGCACGACAGCGCGACCGGCCATCTCCCAGGTGGCCGGGGACGCCCGGACTTCGGTGTTCGACATGCACCGCCCCCTTGGGAGACAGCCCCCTTACCCCGAGCGGGGAGTCCATGCTGGCGATCCCAGCTCTTTGCCCCAAGGAACGGCGAAGACGCAAAACGTTACAAATAAGACGTACTGACAGTCAAAATTCAGTCTGAATTGTGCGTACAATGCGAAACGGCGGCACGTGATCGTGCTGCTGCGGTTCAGAAGATTTGTTGTTCCCGACCCGAAAAGGCAAAGGCTCAGTGATCAGGGCTTCAGTTGATGAAGTCCGCTACGCAGACAGTGTGCGTGGCTTGTAACGCGGCACAGTTGGCTCAGCTTACTGTGACCAGCAGGACGATCAGAACTCTCAGAGTGCGAAGACCATACGGCTTCTTGCTCAGCGAGGGGGAAGGTTGAGCCAGCAGCGTGCAACTGTGGTGGGCTTGGTTGGTGTCGAGTTGGCTCCTTTACGGCGCTGCCTTGAAACGGGGGAAGCAGGGCAATGGTGCCTTGTGTAAAGGAGGTCCTAAATGGACAAGCAAATCTTGGAAAACCACATCAATAGCCTGAAGAAGGCTTGCGATGCATGCAGAAGCCAACTCGACACTGGTGCTATGAAGGAACTGGATCGTGAAGTCTCGAAGCTAGAACAGCTTTGTGACCAACTCCAGAGCGCAACGGATGCGGAAACGCTGAAGGTGCGCACCCTCCAGGTCATCGCGGCATTCGTCAGTATCGCGACGAATATCCGAGACTGGCTGTGAGGCCGTCATGGGCACCCCAAGCCCATTCTTAGTTTTGTGAGATTCACATATGAACATCGGACAGGCTATTCAACTCGCTCGGTCCAAGCGCAAGCTCTCCCAAGCTGCGCTGGCGAAGCGGGCTGGTATCTCAGTGTCCTATCTCTCGCTACTTGAGCGTGGCCGACGCGACCCGCCTTTGTCCACTCTGCAACGGATTGCCGCTGCGCTCGTTATGCCGGTAGAGATTCTTTTCTTCTTGGGCGCGGAAGAAGGGGAACTCGGACACTTGAATAGAGACCTTGCTGGTCAACTGGCAATCACCGCATTGGAGCTTCTGAATGGACCTCTACCCGATCAAGCCGAGGTATCGGTCTAATCCCGTCAAGAGCATTGCTGCACTGGCTCGCGGCCTACGCTGGGATGCGCAATCACTGGTGGAACTGGCTGATCGAGCCAATGGCATGTGGCGCACCGTGAAGCCAAAGCCGGGATCTACCAGGCAGACATTTGACGCGATGGGGCAGCTCAAAGAGATCCATCAGCGTTTAAAGCTCAATGTCTTCTCCAAGGTGGATTTTCCAGAATACTTGCAAGGTAGCTTGAAGGGACGTGACTATGTCACAAACGCATCTATTCACAAGGGCAAGCAGATACTGATCTGCGAAGACGTGAAGGGATTCTTCCCTTCTGTGAGCGCGGCTTTTGTTGAGGACGTGTGGTGTGGCTTCTTCAGATTCTCTCCTGACGTTGCCAAGCTTCTAACGAGGCTCACCACAAAGGATGGCTATCTTCCCCAAGGGGCCATTACGAGTTCATTTTTAGCGAATCTCGTGATGTGGCGGTACGAGCCCTGGCTACATGCAAAGTTCGCTCAGCGAGGCATCACCTATTCCCGTTATGTGGATGACATGGCAATGTCATCAGCGACACATTTGGATAAGGAAACTCAGACTTGGATCATTGCCCAAGTCTATGGAATGCTTGCTCAGCACGGCTTGAAGGCGAGCCGTAAGAAACATGAGGTTTTCTCGGCTTCGCAGCCGATGATCGCGACGAAGCTAACTGTGAACCGCAAACCGTCATTGAGTCCCAAAAAACAGTCCAAAGTTCGGACGCGAGTTCGGCAATTGGAGATCGCCGCCACGAGCGGCGCGAGCACGGATGAACTCCGGGAGCTTGCGAACAAGGCCGCCCAACAGGTGGGTCAACTTGGGCGCTTTCACAAGACGCCAGCAGCAAAGCTCAAGAGTCGTATTGCAGTTGTTCGGGACAATTTGTCGCCAGAGGCTTTGTCCGTCACAACGGCACCTGCGAAGGTCAGGCTTGACACAGTTCCTCTCGTCACGGATGCCCGGCCCTGGGAATAGCGGCGGTTGCCGCGCGAATTTTTCGCAGCGGTCGCAATAGAGGAAATGCGCTGCCCCAGCAAGACGCCGCGCAGAAACACACGCAGTCGATCAGTTCAACGAGCTAAGCCGAAGGCGTCAGCGATGGAAGCCCGTCATACGAGAATCGGCGGGCGCTCCCCCCCCAGGGAATCAAGCCGCGTGCGCGGACGGCGGCAAGGCCAGGGGCTGCACCGCCAAGCGCAGGCCCATCGCCTTGAGGATGGCCGACAGGCTGCTGAGTGCAGGATTGCCCTTGGGCGACAGCGTGCGGTAAAGCTGAGTCGGATTCAGGTGCGCCTGCTCGGCCACCGCCTGCACGCCGCCCACGGCCTGCGCGAGTTGGCGCAGCACGGCCATCAGCTCGGCCTGGTCGCCATCGGCCAGGATGCCGTTGATGACTTCGAGTGCGAGCGCCGGGTCATCCCGGAACAACTCGGCCATCGCATCGTCATGGGGTCTGCTTCTCATTCGTCGCCTCTTTGTTGCCAGTCCTGCCAATACGCCACTGCCCGGGCTATGTCCGCATCCTGTGTGCGCTTGTCGCCACCGCACAGCAGCAACACCAGCCGATGGCCAGCCAGCCCGTAGTACACCCGGTAGCCCGGCCCGGCGTCGATGCGCAACTCCCACACACCATCACGGCAAAACTTGTGATCACCGAAGTTGCCTTGCTCGACGCGGGTCACGCGCCGGATGACCGCCACCTTGGCCTGCGCATCGCGCAAGCGCCGCAGCCAATCGTCGTAGACATCCTTCTGCTCGTCGACCGTCAGGTAGTGCTCGATGCGGTACATGGTATTTTCGTTTATTGACGAATTCAAGTCAAGGGACAAAGGAACTGCGGGGCGGGATGCCCGGCCTGTCGCAACAGCGCGGCGACAGGCTGGACGCCCCGCAGCTCACGCGATGGCCGTTTCCGGCGCCTTCGTTGACGGCGATCCGGCCCGCTTCGTGCCGGGCGGCACAGCGCGCGTTGGACTCTTGCGATGGCGATACGGGCGATAGTTGCCCTGGCTCGTACGGGTCTTTTCGCCATCCGCGACCGCCAGAACCGAGGCGGGCGCCGTTGGTGTCGGCGCAGCCTGGGCCTGGCCGTCGATGGCGCCCCGGCGCAGGGTGGCCACCTTCTCGGCAGCGGCCCGCACCGGGTCATCCTCTGCATGGACATACGCCATGAACTGCGTGACGGTCTTGTGCGCAGTCAGCGCCATGCCGACCTTGATGGGAATACCGGAGTTGGCAATGTCGGTCGCCGCGCGATGGCGGATGCCGTGCGTCCCGACATGCGCTACCTCTGCGCGGCCCAGGATGCGCTTCCAGCCGTTGTAGTACGTGCTGTCGGGCAATGGCTTCTTGGCATCGAAGATGGCCGGACACACGTAAGGCGAGTCGTCGATGCGAGGCGCATTGCGCAGCAACTGGTACGCCGCCTCGCTCATCGGCTTGGACATATCGCCCGTCTTGCTGTCAGGCCAGACGACTCGGCGATTCTCGAAATCAACCCAAGCCCATTCGAGCGTGCGGATTTCGGTCATCCGCGCGGAAAACTCGAATTGCAGGCGAACCGCCAGTGTCACGGTCGGATGCTCCAGCCCCTGGGCATCCGCACGGTCGAGGTACGCATAGAGTCGCGCCAGTTCCTCGTTGTTGATGTACCGCGTCTCGCCGTCCTCGCGGTACTTGGGGACGTGACGGCACGGATTGGAGCCGTCAGGCCGGTAGCCCCACACCTCGGCCATGTTGAACATCTTGCGCAGACAGGCCAGAACCCGATTGGCCGTGACGCCGATCCTCGCCTTGTCCTTCATCAGCGTGGTGATGTGCGCCCGCGTTACGTCCGGCACCTTGAGCTTGCCCAGGGCAGGCAGGATGTGGCGGTCGATGTAGCCCTGGTAGGAATCGATCGTCCGGGGCTTGTTGCGCGGCCTGGAGTATTCCTCGATGAACTGTTCGCACAACTCCTTGACCGTAGGGGCCATGCGCGCGGCCAGCTTGGCAGCGCTGGGGTCGTCGCCCTTGCGCACGTCGGCCAGCCAGTCCTGTGCGATCGACCGCGCCTGCTCGACGGTCAGTTCGCCGAACTGGCCGATCTTCGGCTTGCGGCGCTCGCCCCAGTTCGTGCGGTACTGGAGCATGAAGACCTTGCGGCCGTGGGCGGTGACTTTGCAGAGAAAGCCGGGGACAATGGTGTCCCGCAGTTCGTAGTCCTTGCCGGTGACTTCTGCCGTATCGACAGCGGATTTGGTGAGTTTGATCTTGGCCATGACGCCTCCTAGTTCGGGATCGAACGCAGGAACCAGCCAGGAGCCACGGCATCGGAATGTCTGCCGCAATCGGTCTGGTCTAGGCGTAAGGCTAAACGGGACTAGCCTCTTGGAAAACCAAGCGCAGCAAGGCTCTGCGGGTTCCAGCGTGGTTCCATGCTAGTCTCGGGACTCAATCTCAAAATCCCCCGCCGCAAGGCGTGCCGGTTCGATTCCGGCCCCGGGCACCACGAATAAGGCCGCGCAGTTCCCAGAACGTGCGGCTTTTTCTTTGGGCCAAGATGCGAAAAAGCCCCGCAAGCGGGGCTGTACTGCTCAGCGTTTCATCACCCCAGGTGGGGCGGCGTGTCCGCTGGCTCGGGGGGTGGCGCGGGAACGTCGGGCTCCACGGGCGGCTCCGCCGGTTGGCGGTGTATGTGTGCAATGCACGTCATCATGACCATCTGCCTCCTGACCCGCTCATTGTGCGCCTCTCCACCATGGCAGCGGCAAAGTGCCTGGCACCTGCCCCGGGGCTACGCCAATCGAAGCCCAGGCCCCGCAGATACGCTGCCCGCGGAAGATCCTGCCAACCTTGCGGCGCCCGCATGCGCAACAAGGGCCGTATTGCCTGCACGCCGGCTGAGCCCCTGGCCCGGCCATGGTGCAGCATGAATCCGACCACCGCCGGCGCAACCATTTCCTGCACCTGTGTGCCTGCAATAGGCACCATTGACAGGAATCGGCTCCGCCCGCAATCACCACATCCGATCAGGACGCAGCGTGTGCACATTCAGTTACTACCGCGAGTGGATATTAACATTTTGCAACGCATGCGCAAGTACTTCTGCATCTGACCCCAGCGCGGTCAGTTGTCCTGGCGCCGGATCAGCTTGCGCCCCGTGTCGGTGATATGAAAAACCCCCGTCGGTGACTTGCCGATGTAACCCCAATCCAGCAGCCGCCCCGACAGATGATGCTTGAGCGCATCGGGCACCGCGATGGCCTCGCCCATTTCAAGCTGCTTGAGCGTGGCGATCTCGTCTACCGTGGGTTCGAACGTGGGTGCGTGGTACATGGGCTGAGCGGTGGCCATGGCGTTCTCCTTTATGGATTGGGATTGCGCGGCGCCGGCAATGTTCCACGGACACATCACCCGCGCCACGTAGGCGACAGGGTATTGCGAGCACGCGCGGCGCGCAATGGGCCAATCACCCGCACCGGATGCAAATCCACGCGACGAACGCGAGCGCGCCAACCTGCCCAGGCAAGAACCCGAACGGCTGGCCGCGCTGCGCGCCGCCTGGGAGGCCTGGGACGCATCCATGCCGCCGATACCACCCGACGGGGCTATTCCGCCAAGGACATGCCACAGCGCTGAACCAACGGACCGCCGCACCCCATTAGGCGACAGGCCCGGCCGCCACCATGTCCTGCAGCCAGCGCGCAAACGCTGCCAGTGCTGGCGGCTGGGGCTGCGCCGGGCTGACGAGGTAGTAGCCGCGCTCGCCGCGCAGCGGCCGGGCGCAGGCCACGACCAGTTCGCCGCGCGCCATCTCGGCCTCGATCAGCATGGGCGGTATCAACGCCACGCCCAGGCCCTGGGCCGCGGCCACGGCCGTCATCGAGAAAAGTTCATAGCGCGGCCCGTCCAGCGCACGCGGCGCGTCCTGCACGCCCATGGCCTCGAACCACTGCTGCCAGCCATAGGGCCGGGTGCTTTGCTGCAGCAGCGGCATGCGCGCCAGTAGCTGCGGCGCCAAACCCTGGTGCGCGCGCCCGGTGCCGCGCGGCATGCCCGACTGCTCTGCCGCCTGCTCCAGGAGGCGCGGGCTGCACACGGGCAGTACATCCTCGGGCATCAGCAGCTGGGCCTGCACGCCGGGCCAGTTGGCGACCTGCTCGGGCGTGCCCGCGTACAGGGCCGCGTCAAAGCCGGTGTCGGTGAACAGGAAGGGCCGCGTCTGGGTCTCGATATGCACGACGATCTCCGGGTGGCGCGCGGCCAGCTGCGGCAGGCGCGGTATCAGCCAGCGTGTGGCAAAGGTGGCCACCGCCGCCAGCGAGATGGCGCCGCCCTGGCCCTGGTGCGCCATCACATCCAGAGTGCCCTGCTCCAGCGCCTGCAGCCAGCGCGCCACCTGGCGCGCGTAGTGGCGCCCGGCGGGCGTAAGCACCACGCCGTGGCGCGTGCGCCGGAACAGCTGCACGCCCAACTGATCCTCCAGCGCCAGGATCTGGCGCGAGACGGCGCTTTGCGTCAGCGCCAGCTCCTGTGCGGCGCGGGTATAGCTTTCGTGCCGCGCGGCGGCCTCGAAACAGGCCAGGGCCTGGGTGGATGGCAGATGTCGTCGCATGCCGGACATCTTATCCATATATTCGTAAACGTCATTTTTTGATGAAAATTACTCGCTTGCCATCAACGATAGCAAGGGGGTACGATCCCAGCCATCAATCTTTCATGCCTGCAATGCATAGGTTGATCCCACCCAGATTCATCATCCATCAGCACTGGAGACACCATGACCCGCGCCGCCTTCCAATGGGACGACCCCTTTCACCTCGACCAGCAGCTCACAGAGGACGAGCGCGCCATCCGTGACGCCGCCCACGCCTACTGCCAGGACAAGCTGGCGCCGCGCGTGCTGGAGATGTTCCGCCACGAGAAGACCGACGTCTCCATCTTCCGCGAGATGGGCGAGCTCGGCCTGCTCGGCCCCACCATCCCCACCGAGTACGGCGGCGCGGGCCTGAACTACGTCAGCTACGGCCTGGTGGCGCGCGAGATCGAGCGCGTGGACTCGGGCTACCGCTCCATGGCCAGCGTGCAGTCGTCGCTGGTGATGGTGCCGATCAACGAATTCGGCTCCGAGGCGCAGAAGCAGAAATACCTGCCCAAGCTGGCATCGGGCGAGTACATCGGCTGCTTCGGCCTGACCGAGCCCGACCACGGCTCCGACCCCGGCAGCATGGCCACGCGTGCCTATAAGGTCGATGGTGGTTATCGCCTCAAGGGCAACAAGATGTGGATCACCAACAGCCCCGTGGCCGACGTGTTCGTGGTATGGGCCAAGGAAGTCGAGCCATCCGGCACCGTGGGCCAGATCCGCGGCTTCATCCTCGACAAGGGCATGAAGGGCCTGTCCGCCCCGGCCATCCACGGCAAGGTGGGCCTGCGCGCCTCGATCACCGGCGAGATCGTCATGGACGACGTCTTCGTGCCCGAGGAGAACGCCTTCCCTGAGGTGCGCGGCCTGAAGGGCCCGTTCACCTGCCTGAACAGCGCGCGCTTCGGCATTGCCTGGGGCGCCATGGGCGCGGCCGAGGCCTGCTGGCACACCGCGCGCCAGTACACGCTGGACCGCAAGCAGTTCGGCCGGCCGCTGGCCGCCAACCAGTTGATCCAGAAGAAGCTGGCCGACATGCAGACCGATATCGCCCTGGGCCTGCAGGCCGCGCTGCGCGTGGGCCGCATGAAGGACGAGCACCAAAACGTGATCGAGGTCACGTCGCTGATCAAGCGCAACAACTGCGGCAAGGCCCTGGATATCGCCCGCTTGGCGCGCGACATGATGGGCGGCAACGGCATCAGCGACGAGTTCGGCGTGGCGCGCCACCTGGTGAACCTGGAGGTGGTCAACACCTACGAGGGCACGCACGACGTGCACGCGCTCATCCTGGGCCGTGCACAGACCGGCATCGCCGCCTTTGCCAACTGAGTTAACTAGCAAAAACCATAGCTGCCTTCGCTTAATACATAAGCGCTAGCAGCTATTTTTATTGCAATAATCCATCACCAAAGCGCCAGCCACTCACACAAGGAGACCATCCGCATGATCCGTCGCAGCATCCTCACCCTGGGCATTCTGGCCATGATGGGCAGTACCGCTCAGGCCCAGTCCAGCTACCCCGCCTAGCCCATACGCCTGCTTGTGCCCTTTGCCGCCGGCGGTACCACCGACCTGATTGCCCGCGTGCTGGCCGAGCCGCTGGGCCGCGAGCTGGGCCAGCCCGTTGTCGTCGAGAACAAGGGCGGCGGCGGCGGTGCCATAGGGGCCGCCGAAACCGCGCGCGCCACGCCCGACGGCTACAACCTGGGCATGGCCACCGTGTCCACCACGGCCACCAACCCGGCCATCAACCCGAAGATCCCGTACAACGTGTTCACCGATTTCACGCCCGTCGTGAACGTTGCAGCCACGCCCAACGTGATCGCTGCCAACCCCCAGTTCGCAGGCAAGGACTACAAGAGCTTCCTCGCCGAGGTGAAGAAGAATCCGGGCAAATACTCGTTCGGCTCGCCCGGCACCGGCAGCATCGGCCATCTGATGATGGAAATGTTCATGCTGGAGACCGGCGCCCAGATGATTCACGTGCCCTACCGCGGCTCCGGCCCGGCGCTCAACGACGCCGTGGCCGGCCAGATTCCGCTGACCTTCGACAACCTGCCCTCCGCCCTGCCCTTCATCAAGGACAAGCGCCTGACCGCCCTGGTGGTGGCCGCGCCCCAGCGCCTGGCCGTGCTGCCGGACGTGCCCACACTGGCCGAAGTGGGCGTACCCAACGTGAACCGCATGGCCTACTACGGCATCATCGGCCCCAAGGGCCTGCCCAAGGACATCGTGGACAAGGTGAATGCCGCCGTACACAAGGTGCTGAAAGACCCCGCCGTGCGCAAGCGCATCGAGGATACGGGCTCGCTCATCGTCGCCGACACGCCCGAGAAGTTCGCCCAGGAAATCAAGGCCGAGTACACCGCCTACAAGACCGTGGTGGACAAGCAGAAGCTGACCATGGAATGATCGCCCGCCCATGGCCACACACAGCCCCGCCGCCCGCGGGGCTTTTTGTTGCCTGCCCGGCATCGGAAACGCACAGACACCATCGTGAACAATGCGCAAAGTACGGCAAACCATTGCCGCCTGGGTCAACCAAAATACCGGCTGATGCGTCTCACACCCAGTCACCCTGTGCTCGGCACGATTGGATCCACACATGTCACTTATGCACCACCCCTTGTTGCGCATCGCCAGCGCCGGCGTACTCGGCGCGCTGATGGCCGGCTGCGTGGGCGTGCCGGGTGACCCCTACTACGACGGTGGCTACAGCGGCGGCGGCTACTACCCGGGATCGGCATCGGTCACGGTGTACGAACAACCCGGCGTGATCTACACGCCCCCGCCCGTGGGCTGGCGCAACTACCCGCCGCCGCCGCACGGCTGGCGCGAGGACGCCTGGCGCGAACGCCAGTGGCGCGAACACCGCGAGCGCGAGGCGCGTGAGCGCCGTGAGCACGAACGCCGCGACATGGAGCGCCGCCGCGATTTCGAGCGCCGCGACGCCGAGCGCCAACGCGAGGCCATGCGCCACGAGGCCGAGCGCCGCCGGGAGCTGGAGCGCCAGCGCCACATGGAGCCGCATGCCCACCAGCCGCGCGTGCCGCAATGCCCGAACATGGATGCCGAGGCCGGCCGCCACCCACGCGAGCGTGAACCGCACAACGAGCGCGAGCATCGCAACCCGCGCTACGACTGGCGCTAGTACATGCCCACACCATCCCCTGCTACCCCTGCCCTGGCCCTGCTGCTGGCGGCCATGGCGTGCTGGGCGCAGCCTGCGGCGGCCCAGGTCATGCGCTGCACCGACCCGGCCACGGGCCAGGTGACCTACACCGACGGCGGCTGCCACCGCGGCGATGCGGTGCGCGAGGTGCAGGAGCGCCAGTCCCCGCAGGACATCGCGCGCGAGCGCCAGCAGGCGGCCGAGGCACTGGAACGCAGGCAGGAGCGCCTGCGGCTGGAGGCCGAACAACGGCGCGATGCACAGCAGGCCGAACGCGCAGCACGCCAGGCCACCACCGCCCCCCGCGACGACCCGGCCCAATCCATGGCATGCCGGCAAGCGCGCCGGCAGCTGCAGCAGGTGCTGGCCACCATGGGCCAGGGCATGTATGACGAGCAGTCGCGGCTGGACGCCGCCCAGCGCCAGGCGGATCTGGCCTGCCTGAGCCCGGCCGAGCAGGCTCGCACCGAGCGCCGCCGCGACCACCACCCCGGCCACGCCACGCCCTACTACGCCCCGCCGGTGGTGGTTGTGCCACCCCGCCCCATGCCGCCACCGCCACGGCGCGAGATCGCCAACTGCAACGTGTTTCGCTGCTACGACGCCCAGGGCAATACCTACCCACGCTGACCCGCAGGCAGCAGCCCTGTATGCACCGTGGGGTAGCGCAGGCGCAGGCGCAGTTCGCGCGCCATGCGCGTGGTCACCAGCCGGCGCGACTCGCTCATGAAGCTCAGCAACGACAGCGGCAGCTGCTCCTGCGCCTGGCTGCGCGGCACACGCGGCGGGCGCGGCAGGCCGTACAGGTCGGCCGCCAGGTCAAAGTAGTCGCCCATCTTCAGCTGGCTGTCGTCGGCCACGTTGTAGGCGCGCTGCGCCCGCCCACGCCACAGCGCGGCCACGCAGGCGCGCGCCAGGTCGTCGGCATGGATATGGTTGGTATAGACATCGTCGGGCGCGGCCAGCACCGGGGTGCCGCGACGCAGCCGCGCCTCGGGCGTGCCGCCCGCGCGATCGGGCGCATAGATGCCGGGCACGCGCAGGATGCTCAGGCGCAGGCCGGCGCGCCCCAGGTGGCGCAGCGCGCGTTCGGCATTCACGCGGCGCAGCGCACGCGGCGTGGCCGGCGCCACGGGGCGCGACTCGGCCACCCAGTCGCCGGCGCAGTCGCCATACACCCCGCTGGTGGAGACATAGACCAGCGCCAGCGGCAGCGCACGCCGGCGCAGCGCACGCGCCAGCGCCAGGCTGCGCGCATCGATCTCGCCCAGCGCCGGGGGCGGCGCCAGGTGCAGCACGCGCGTGGCCAGGCCGGCCAGGCGCGCCAGCGACGCGGCCGCGTCCAGGTCACCCACGAGTGGCGTGATGCCGGCGGCGCGCAGTGCGGGTACGCGCTCGGGCGACTGGGTCAGCGCCAGCACCCGCAGGCGCGCTTGCAGGCCGCGCGCCACGCGCAGGCCTATGTCGCCGCAGCCGATGATGAGCAGGCGCTGGCGCCGAAAGCGCGCCGGCAGGGCGCCGAGAGGGTTTTGGTTTGAGGGCAAAATCGGCTCCGTCGAGCGAGGCGGGGCCTCGGCCCCGGCATGAAAACATCCAAGGATACCGATACATGACGAGTCCACAGACCGCGCCAGCGGCCTTTCAGATCAGCGTGCAGCCCAGCGGCCGCACATTCCAGGCGCAGGGCGACGAAGCCATACTGGCGGCCGCCATCCGCAGCGGCGTGGGCCTGCCCTATGGCTGCAAGGACGGCGCCTGCGGCTCCTGCAAGTGCAAGAAGCTGAGCGGCTCGGTGGTGCATGGCGAGCACCAGCACAAGGCGCTGAGCGTGGAGGAAGAAGACGCCGGCTATGTGCTGACCTGCTGCGCGCGCGCGCTGACCGACGTGGTGCTGGAGTCGCGCCAGGTGACCGACGAGAGCGCCTACCCCATCAAGAAGCTGCCGGTGCGCGTGACCACGCTCACGCGCGCCTCGCACGACGTGATGCAGCTGCGCCTGCAGCTGCCGGCCAACGACCAGTTTCGCTACCACGCGGGCCAGTACATCGAATTCATATTGCGCGATGGCTCGCGCCGCGCCTACTCCATGGCCAACGCGCCGCACACCCAGGAGGCCACGCCCGGCCTGGAGCTGCACATACGCCACATGCCCGGCGGCAAGTTCACCGACCATGTGTTCGGCGCCATGAAAGAGAAGGAAATCCTGCGCGTGGAGGGGCCGTTTGGCAGCTTCTTCCTGCGCGAGGACTCCAAGAAGCCGATGATCCTGCTGGCCTCGGGCACTGGCTTTGCGCCCATCAAGGCGCTGATCGAGCGCATGCAGCACCAGAAGATCAGGCGCCCGGCCGCGCTCTACTGGGGCGGTCGCCGCCCGCGTGACCTGTACATGGACGGCTGGATACGCGAGCGCCTGGCCGACCTGCCCCAGCTGTACTACGTGCCCGTGGTGTCCGACGCCCTGCCCGAAGATGAATGGACGGGCCGCACAGGCCTGGTGCACCAGGCCGTGCTGGACGACTTTGCCGACCTCTCGGGCTTTCAGGTCTATGCCTGCGGCGCGCCCATCGTGGTCGATTCGGCGCGCACCGCCTATGGCGAGCAGCGCGGCCTGCCGGCGGAGGAGTTCTTCGCCGACTCCTTCACCTCGGAAGCCGACAAGCACGGCGGCTGAAATCGCCCAACCGCGCACACCGCAGGCTGCCAGCGGGCAGCCGATATCGCTTTTCTTTCTCTCACGCCCATCCATGAACCGCAGACAACTTCTTCTTTCGGCAGCGGCCGTTGCCGCAGCTTCCGTCACCTCCCTGGGCCATGCCCAGGACGGCACCATCCGCCTGGTCGTGCCCTATGCGCCTGGTGGCCCCATCGACGTCACCGCGCGCGCCCTGGCCGAGCGCGTGCGCGACAGCCTGGGCACGGTGATCATCGACAACAAGGCCGGCGCCGGCGGCAACATTGGCGCCGACCTGGTGGCCAAGTCCGCGCCCGATGGCCTGACCATAGGCATTGCCGCCACGGCCACGCATGCCGTCAACCCCTGGCTGTACAGCCGCATGCCCTACGACGCGGCCAGGGACTTTGCCGCCATCACGCAGATGGTGCGCGTGCCCAATGTGCTGGTGGTCAACGCCGCGCGCGCCGAGCAGCTCAAAATCCACAGCCTGCAGGATTTGATTGCCTACGCCCGCGCCAACCCCGGCAAGCTCAACTACGGCAGCGGCGGCAACGGCAGCGCCGGCCATCTGGCGGGCGAGATGTTCAAGCAGAAGGCCGGCATCTACGCCCTGCACATCCCCTACCGCGGCGCCAGCCCGGCGCAGCTGGCGCTGCTGGCCGGCGAGGTGGACTTCAACATCGACAACCTGGCTGCCGCCGCGCCCAACATCAAGGCCGGCAAGCTCAAGGCACTGGCCGTGACCTCACTGGCCGCCAGCCCCATGCTGCCCGGCGTGCCGCCGCTGTCGAGCAGCTTCAAGGGTTTTGCCATCGACACCTGGTGGGGCCTGGTGGCGCCCGCCGGCACGCCCGGGCCGGTGATCGCCCGGCTGAACAAGGCCTTCACCGATGCCCTCAGGGCCCCCGAGACCAAGACCCGTTTTGAGGCCCTGATGGCCGAGCCCGTGCCCACCACGCCCGAGCAGTTCGACGCCTTCATGGCCGCCGAGCGCGCCAAATACCAGCAGGTGGTGAAGGCATCGGGCGCCAAGGTGGACTAAAAACAATAGCTGCTCACGCTTGATGGATGGCGTTTATCAAATGTTTTCCATTCATAAACGCCAAATGACAAGCGCGAACAGCTATCAATTTTGCAGCCACTGCTGCGCCGTCGCCACGCACTCCATGCGCTGGCCGGCCACGGCGGCGAGTTGCTGCGCATCCACCAGCGGCGGGGCCAGTTCCGCCAGGGGCAGCAGCACGAAGGCGCGTTCGCCCATGCGCGGGTGGGGCACGGTGAGCTCGGCGCTGTCCAGCCGGAGCGTGCCATACAGCAACAAGTCCAGATCCAGCGTGCGCGGCGCGTTGCGGTAGGGGCGCTCGCGGCCGGCGGCCTGTTCAATCCGCTGCAGGGCGTGCAGCAGCTCCAGGGGGGCCAGCGTGGTGTCCAGCTCGGCCACGGCATTGAGGTAATCGGGCCCGCCGGCATCGACGGGCGCGCTGCGGTAGAGCGATGACACGCGCAGCAGCCGCGTGCCCGGCAAGGCTGCCATGGCCTGCACGGCGCTGCGCAGGGCGGCGCGCGCGTCGCCCAGGTTGGCACCCAGGCCTATCCAGGCGCTCACGCCAGGTCTGAGCCCGTGCCTGCCTCGCCGCCCCCGGCGGGTTTGCGGCGGCGCCGGCGGCGCTTCTTGGGCGCTGCGGCGTCGCCATCAGCGCCGTCCACGCCGGCCGGGCCTTCGGCCGCAGGCACGGTGGCCGGCTCGGCCGCCTTGGGCACGCGCCGCACCACCGGCTGGGCCTTGCGCTGGCGCGCGCGCTGCTCTTCGCGCACCTGCTCGATCATGTCCTCGCGGCGTGCATCGTCGGCCAGCGAGAACTGCTGCCACCACTCGGCCAGGCCTTCCTCGACCTCGCCGACATCGGCGCGCAGACGCAGGAAGTCAAAGCCCGCGCGAAAGCGGATATGGGCAATCATGCTGAAGGGGGTGCTGCCCGAGCGCTTTTCAAAGCGCGGCTGCATGACCCAGATCTCGCGCATGTCCGCCGCCAGCTTGCCGCGCCCGGAGACATCGCCGATGCGCTTGTCGAACACCTCGTCGATGGCGTCCTGCAGCGCCGGGAAGGCGTGCTCGCCGCGTGTCAGGCGCTGCTCCCAGCCGGCCTTGACGTCCTGCCACAGCACGCAGGCCAGCAAAAAGCTGGGCGCCACGGTCTTGGCCTCGCCGACGCGGCGGTCGGTGTCCTGCAGGGCCGCCTGCACGAAGGTGCTGGACGCGCGCTCGACCACCACGTCCAGCAGCGGGTAAATGCCCTTCTCCAGCCCCAGCTTCTGCAGCTGTGCGATGGAAGCCAGCGCATGGCCGGTCTGCAAGAGCTTGAGCATTTCGTCGAACAGACGGCTTTGCGGCACCTCCTGCAGGAGCGGCTCGCAGGCCACCAGGGGCTTGGCGGTCTTGGGCTCGAGCGCAAAGCCCAGGGCGCTGAGCTTGGCGGCAAAGCGCACGGCGCGGATGATGCGCACCGGGTCTTCGCGGTAGCGCGTGGCCGGGTCGCCAATCATGCGCAGCACGCGCTTTTTGGCGTCGTCTATGCCCTTGTGGAAATCCACCACCACCTGCGTCTCGGGGTCGTAGTACATGGCGTTGACGGTGAAGTCGCGCCGCGTGGCGTCCTCGTCCTGCGGGCCCCAGACGTTGTCGCGCAGCACGCGGCCGCTGGCGTCCACGGCATGCTGCATGCCGGCCAGGGCGTGCTTGCTGGTTTTCTCGTTGCCGCTCACGGCCTCGGCCGCGGCGTTGTCCAGGTAGGCGCGGAAGGTGGAGACCTCGATCACCTCATGCTCGCGCCCGCGGCCGTAGACCACATGCACGATGCGAAAGCGCTTGCCGATGATGAAGGCGCGCCGGAACAGCCCCTTGACCTGCTCGGGCGTGGCGTTGGTGGCCACGTCGAAGTCCTTGGGCTTCAGGCCCAGCAGCAGGTCGCGCACGGCGCCGCCGACGATGTAGGCCTCGAAGCCCGCGTCCTTGAGCGTGCGCACCACGTCGCTGGCCCGCCTGTCCACCAGCCCGGGATCAATGCCGTGCACTGCCGCGGGCACCTCCTGGCGCTTGCCAAAGCGGCTCTTGGCGCCGCGGCCCGAGGGACTCTTGCCGAGCAGTTTGTCGATGAAGGTCTTGATCATTTTTTTAGGCGTGAAACAGGTCCAGGACGCGCCAGCCGCGCTCCTGTGCCAGCGCGCGCAGGCGCGCATCGGGGTTGGTGGCGACGGGGTGGTTCACCTTCTCCAGCAGCGGCACGTCGTTCATGGAGTCGCTGTAAAACGTGCTGTCCACGTCCTGCCACGACAGGCCACGCCCGGCCAGCCACTGCTGCATGCGCTGCACCTTGCCCTCGCGCATGCAGGGCACGCCCAGGATCTCGCCGGTGATCCAGCCGTCCGCGTCGCGCGCCAGCTCGGTGGCCAGCAGCTGCGGCACGCCCAGGGCCTGGGCGATGGGGCGGGTGACGAATTCGTTGGTGGCGGTGATGATGAGCACCTCGTCGCCCGCATCATGGTGCTTTTGCAGCAGCGCGCGCGCCTGCGCGTGGATGGCCGGGGCAATCACCTCGCGCATGAACCGGGCGTGCGCTTCGGCAGCGGCGGCAGCGCCGCGCAGGCGCACCGCCTCGGTGGCAAAGCGCACATAGTCGTGCACGTCCAGCCGCCCTGCCACGTAGTCGTCGTAAAAGGCCTGGTTGCGCCGGCCAAACTCCTCGCGATCGGTCCAGCCGATGCGGGTGGTGAACTCGCCCCACTCGTAGTCCGAATCGAGTGGCAGCAGGGTGTGATCCAGGTCGAACAGCGCCAGCCGTGGACGGGGCGCCGATTGGTCAGAAGGCATGGGTTTTCCAGTGAAGCCGAAGGCCGGTCATTCGGTCTCCAGCATGGTTTTGAGCAGCGGTATGGTCACGGCGCGCTGGGTGCGCAGCGCAAAGCCGTCAAGGCGCTCCAGCAGCTGCGCCAGGCTGCCCAGGTCGCGCGAGAAGCGGCTGAGCATGTAGTCCATCACTTCGTCGGCCAGAACGATGCCGCGTTCATCGGCCTGCTGACGCAGCACGGCGCGGCGCTCGGCCTCGTCCAGCAATTGCAGCTGAAACACATGGCCCCAACCCAGGCGCGTACGCAGATCATCGCGCAGCGGCAGGTCGGCCGGCGGCAGGTTGCCGGCGGCCAGCACCCAGCGCGGCACGCCGGCCGTGGGGTTGATGGCGTTGACAAACCAGTTGAACGCCGCCGCCTGCTGGGCCGTGCTGTAGAGCTGCACGTCGTCCAGCAGCACGGCGCTCCAGCGCTCGTCGAATGCGGTCGGCACGGCCACCGAAGGATCGAGCCAGCCCACGCTGGCGCCCTGGCTGCGCAGGGCGTCATAGGTGGCCTTGAGCAAATGCGTCTTGCCCGTGCCGGCATCGCCCCACAGGTAGCTGGGCACGGGCGAGCGCGGCGCGGCGCCGTCACCCACGGCCAGGCGCAGGTGCTGCAGCGCCTGGGCATTGGGCCCGGCGTGGAAGTTGTCCAGCGTGGGGCCCGTGGCCAGGCCGATGTCGAGCGCCAGTTGCTTCATGGGGCTGATGCCGGCACCTGGTCATTGGCAGGTGCGGCGAATAGGGGCTTTGGCAAAGGAAAGGGCATGGCCCAGGGACAGGAAAAACAGCCCGGCCAGGCATGGCCGAGACGAAATGCAAAACGTTTGATTTTAGTCGGTCGCCATGTACCACGGCGGCCACCCCTTGTGCCAGCCGGCGCGCCATGGGGACAGAGGTAACCAGGTGCTACCGACACAAGAATTCAAGGGTTTGCACCAGCCGCCATCCGGGGGCGCGTCACTAAGCTTTTCAGCCTCTTTCAGAGCAAATCACCCAAACCCGAGCACCTGGTCAAGGCGCCCGCGACGACGCCCAGACCGCGCTCATTCGCCAAGAGGAATGGACCATGTACAAGAAGACTCTATGGGTTATGGCCGCACTGCCCGCGGCGGTATTTCTCGCCAGTTGCGGCGGCGGTGACGGCGACCGCCTGATAGTCGATAGCGATCCCAACAGCTGCACCGTGCGCAGCAGCGGGGGCGCTGCGGTGGTCGTGGGCTCCGGCGTGAGCGGCGACCCGGCGGCGCCGGAGAAGGCCTCCGGCTACCGCCTGGGACTGACGGCCAAGCATTCCAGCAAATACATGGCCGTGGCCAACACCCCCTTGGCCACCAAGGCCGGCTGCGACGTGCTCAAGGCCGGTGGCTCGGCGGTGGACGCTGCCATCGCCATGCAGGCCGTGCTGGGCCTGGTGGAGCCGCAGTCGAGCACCATCGCCGGCAGTGCCTTCATGGTCTACTACGACGCGAAAACCAAGAAGGTCACGGCCTACGACGGGCGCGAGACCGCTCCCGCGGCCGCCACCAACTACTACCTGGTGCGGCAAGACCAGGGCGACACGACCTCGCCAACACCCGTGCCAAGTGCGCGGCGCAGCGGCCGTTCCATCGGCGTGCCGGGTGTGATGCGCATGCTCGACCTGGCACACAAGGAGCATGGCAGGCTGGCCTGGAACGGACTGTTCGACTACGGCATACAGCTGTCCACGAATGGCTTCCAGATTCCCGGCCGCCTGGGCGCGGCCATCGCCAGCAATGCCAGCAGCCTGGCGCTGGATGCCAACGCCATGGCCACCTACTTCCACGCCGATGGCACGCCGCGTATCACGGGCGAAACCATGACCAACCTGCCCTACGCCAGGACGCTCAAGGCCCTGGCAGCCCAGGGTGCAGATGCACTGCACACGGGAGACATCGCCAAGGCCATCGTTGCCAAGGCCGGGCAGACGGTGGGCGACGACCCGGCCAAGACACCCATCACCCCCAGCCTGATGACCCTCAGCGACCTGGCCAACTACAAGGCCAAGAAGCGCGAGGCGGTGTGCACCAACTACCGCAACACCTACCATGTGTGCACCATGTCGCCGCCCTCGTCGGGCGGCATTGCCATTGCGCAGTCGCTGGGCATTCTGAGCCAGTTCGACCTGGCGCAGTACGCGCCCAGCAACCCGGCCAACGAAGGCGGCGTGCCCAGCGTGATGGGTGTGCATCTGGTCTCGGAAGCCGAGCGCCTGGCCTACGCCGACCGCGACAAGTACGTCGCCGACACCGACTTCGTTCCGCTGCCGGCCCAGGGCCTGGCCTCGCTGCTCAGCCCCGACTACCTCAAGCAGCGCGCCAGCCTGATCAGCCTGGACAAGAGCATGGGCACGGCCGCCCCGGGCGACTTCGGCCCGGTGCCGCAGGGCGTGGACAAGACGCCGGAAAATGGCACGACCCACCTGTCGGTGGTCGATGCCTATGGCAACGCGGTGTCGATGACGACCACCGTGGAATCCAGCATGGGCTCATTCCACATGGTGGAAGGGTTCTTGCTGACCAACCAGCTGACGGACTTCTCGGCCAATCCGGTGGACAGCAATGGCCTGCCCGTGGCCAACCGCATCGCCCCGGGCAAGCGCCCGCGCAGCACCATGGCGCCCACCCTGGTCTTCAAGGGCAACGCGCCGGGCGACTTGGTCATGGCCACGGGTTCACCGGGCGGCGGCGCCATCATTCAGTACGTGCTGAAAACCGTGGTCGGCGCGCTCGACTGGGGGCTGGATGCGCAGCAGGCCACCTCGCTGGTCAACTTTGGCGCGGCCAACAGCCCGACCACCGGCGTGGACGGCTCCAACACCACGCTGGATCTGACGGCCTTGGTCAACGACCTGAAGGCCAAGGGGCATACGGTCAGCAGCAATGCCCAGTCCAGCGGCGTGGCCACCATCATGCGTGTGACCAAGGATGGCAGGGCGCAACTGCAGGGCGGCGCAGACCCCCGGCGTGAGGGCATCGTGCTGGGCGACGGCTCGCTTTGAACCCCTGCCCCCATGCTCCTCAAGCCCCGCCCATGGCGGGGCTTTTTTCCTGCCAAACGGGCATTGGCCAAGTTCACGCGGCGGGCCTTTAAAATTACCGGTTTGTGCCGCACCGGCCAAACCCCAAGTCCCGCAATATTCATGAGCTCCTCTACCCCCTCCACCCCCATCTCGTACAAAGACGCCGGCGTTGACATCGACGCGGGCGACGCGCTGGTCGAGCGCATCAAGCCCCTGGCCAGGAAGACCATGCGCGAGGGCGTGATGGCCGGCATCGGCGGCTTTGGCGCGCTGTTCGAGGTTCCCAAGCGCTACCAGGAGCCGGTGCTGGTCTCGGGCACCGACGGCGTGGGCACCAAGCTCAAACTGGCCTTTGAATGGAACATGCACGACACGGTGGGCATAGACCTGGTGGCCATGAGCGTCAACGACGTGCTGGTGCAGGGCGCGGAGCCGCTGTTCTTCCTCGACTATTTCGCCTGCGGCAAGCTCGATGTGGACACGGCCGCCGCCGTGGTGGGTGGCATTGCGAGAGGCTGCGAGCTGTCCGGCTGCGCCTTGATCGGCGGCGAGACCGCCGAAATGCCCGGCATGTACCCGGCCGGCGAGTACGACCTGGCCGGTTTTGCCGTGGGCGCGGTGGAGAAGTCCAAGATTCTCAATGGCCAGAACGTGACCGCCGGCGACATGGTGCTGGGCCTGGCTTCCAGCGGCGTGCACTCCAACGGCTTCTCCCTGGTGCGCAAGTGCATAGAGCGGGCCAGCGCCAATGGCACGCTCCCGGAGCAGCTCGATGGCAAGCCCTTCAAGGCCGCCATCATGGAGCCCACGCGCCTGTACGTGAAGAACGTCCTGGCCGCGCTGGCGCAACACCCGATCAAGGCCCTGTCCCACATCACCGGCGGCGGCCTGCTGGAGAACATTCCGCGCGTGCTGCCCGACGGCCTGGCGGCCCACCTGAAGGCCGGCAGCTGGCCCCAGACCGAGCTGTTTGCCTGGCTGCAGAAGACCGCCGGCATCGATGACCTGGAGATGAACCGCACCTTCAACAACGGTATCGGCATGGTCGTGGTCGTGCCCTCTGATGCCGCCGAGGCCACGGCCGCAACACTGCGTGCGCTGGGCGAGACGGTGTACCAGATTGGTGCCATTGCCGAGCGTGGCGCGGGCGCCGCCGTGGTTGTTGCCTGACCCACGGCATCCACCCAACATGTCATCGGGACCGGTGCCGCAAGGCGCACCCGAACCCCTGCCGACGTCCAAGAGCGCCGCTGCACCAGTGGCGCGCGGCGTGGCCATCGCCAGCTTTGTGCTGATGGGTGCCGCCCTGCTGCTGGTCATGCTGCAGGGACTGCTGCCCGGGTTGTTGTGCGTGTGCCTGGGCTTTTTGCTCACGCGCTGGCTGGCGCCGCGACTGGTGCGGCTGCGCCGGCTGGGCCCGGGCGGGCGCGGCTATTCCCACAGCGGCCAAAGCGTGGCCGCGGCGGTGGTGATGCTGTCACCGCTGCTGCTGATCGCTTTCGCACTGTCGCACTCGCGCACCTACATCGTTGATGCACCCCAGCAGTACCGTGAGTTGCTGGACTATCTGGCAAGCACCGTTCTGGAGCTGCGCCAGAAACTTCCGCCCGATATCGCAGACCAATTGCCCGCCGGCACGGCCGAGGTGCAGCGCGTCATCGCCTCCTACCTGGCGGCCAAGGCCGGCACCCTCGCCATGGCCGGACGAGCCTGGCTCACGGGCCTGCTGTATGCCTATGTCGGCCTGCTCATAGGCGCGCTGGCGGCCGTGCGCAGCCTGGGCGCGGCGCGCGGCCCGCTGACGCAGCAGCTGGTGCTGCGCGTGGCCCGCATGGGCGAGGCGTTTCGCCAGATCGTGGCGGCGCAGTTCTGGATTGCCGCCTTCAATACCCTGCTCACGGCCGTGTTCCTGTTGCTGGTGCTGCCGCTGTGGGATCTGCGCTTGCCCTACACGCCGGCGCTCATCACCCTCACCTTTCTGGCCGGGCTGGTGCCCATCGTGGGCAACCTGCTGTGCAACGCCGTGATCACGCTGGTGGGCCTGTCGGTATCCCCCATCGCCGCAGCTGCCTGCCTGTCATTCCTGATCCTGATCCACAAGGCCGAATACGTGATCAACGCCAAGGTCGTGGGCCGGCGCACCCATATCGGCGTGTGGGAACTGCTTTGCGTGATGTTCGTGGCCGAGGCGGTATTCGGCCCGGCAGGGTTGGTGGCCGCCCCCTTGTTTTATGCCTATCTCAAGAAAGAGCTGGCAGCGGCGCGCCTGATATGACGACGGCACCGCGATTTTTTCTCATGCACCATGCCTGCCCTCGTCAATGGGCAGGCCTTGGGCTATTCTGCTGTCTGGCGTCAAAGCGCCCGACATTTTTTCAACTCACCACAAGGGAGACACCCGCATGACCATTCTCGTCGCCTACGTTCCTCGCCCAGAAGGCCGGGCCGCGTTGGACAAGGGGATAGAAATCGCGACCCGCCGCAATGAGCGCCTGGTCGTCATCAACGCCGGACCTGGCGGGCGCCAGGACGATCCCAGCATCGTCAACGGCTATGAAGTCGAACGCGTCGAGGAACGCCTCACAGCGCTGCCCATCACCGCCGAGTTCCGCCAGTTCGTGCGCGGCAAGAGCGCCATTGATGAAATCGAGGAACTGGTCTCGGCGCTGCAGGTGTCGGTGCTCGTGATCGGCCTGCGCAAGCGCTCACCCGTGGGCAAGCTGCTGCTGGGCAGCATGGCGCAGGAAATCCTGCTCAACGTCGAATGCCCGGTGCTGGCCGTCAAGGCCACAGCCTGACGAGCGCCGCCCTCGCCTGCGCGCCCGCCACCATGGCGGGCGTTGTCGTTTTCAGGGCCTGCGCAGCTCCAGGATGCGCTGCTGTATCTGCCGCACATCGCCCGCGCCCTGGGCGTGCGCCAGATAGACCTCCAAATCCTGCGCCGCCTGCAGCGGCCGCCCCAGTTCCGCCTGTGCCAGGCCGCGGTCGCGCCATTCTTCCCAGGCGTCGGGCAGCAGGGTGATCAGCCTGTCCTGCACGGCCACGAAATGCTGCCAGTCCAGGCGCGTGCGGTGAATTTCCTTGAGGTTGCGCAGCATGCGCGCCAGCATGTCGCGCGCGCTGGCGGCCTGCAAGTACAGACCCAGGGGCACCTCCTCCTGTACCGCGCCCTGATGCTGGCGAAAAGGCTCCAGGCGCTCGCTCAGCGCCTCGCGCGAAAGAGCGTGGCCAGAAATCGGATCAAGCACCGCCTGCCCGCCCGGCAACAGCACCTTGACCAGAAAATGCCCGGGGAAGGACACCCCATACGCCTTCAGCCCCACAGCCTGTGCCAGCTCCAGCCACAACAAGGCCAGCGATATCGGAATACCACGCCGGGTGCTCAACACCACATGCAGGTAGCTGTTGTCGGGCGCGTAGTAGTCGTTCAGGTTGGCGCTAAACCCCAGCTCACCATAGAAAAAGCGATTCAGAACATTGAGCCGCTGCAGCGGCTGCGCGTCTTGCGGCATGCGGCGCTGCAGGCGCTCCTGCAGCCTGTCCATCTCGTCCAGAAACTGCTGCACGTCCAGGTCTGGATAGGTGTCATGGGCAATGCAGGCCGCAGCCTCCAGCAGGGCAATGGCATCACCCTGCCCCACTTGCACCAGTGCAGCAAAATATTCCAGCGGTGTGGGTACAGAGTAGTTCGATGGCATGGGCTGCTCGCCAATATCCGCAGGCCTACCGGCGCAGGAATTCGCGCGGCTTCAGCCCGCAGGCCCACAGCGCACCAAAATAAAGCACGATCGCGACGCCCAGCAGCAGCGCCAGCAAGCCTGCACGCTCCAGGCTGTGAGCGCGCAGCGCCAGCCAGTCGAAATGCAGCGAGCCCCAGGCCAGAAACACCGCCAGCAACGCACTCGCCGCCACCACCTGCAGCCCCAGGCGCCCCCAGCCCGGCCGGGGACGGAAGCTGCCGCGGCGCAGCAGGCCCGAGAGCAGCCACAGCGCATTGATGATGGCCCCCAGGCCGATCGACAAGGCCAGGCCGGCATGCGCCAACAGCGGCACCAGTGCGGCATTCATGAGCTGCGTGAACACCAGCACCACGATGGCGATGCGCACGGGCGTGCGAATGTCCTGGCTGGCGTAGTAGCCCGGCGCCAGCACCTTGATGGCCACCAGGCCCAGCAGGCCCACGCCATAGCCGGCCAGGGCCACGGCGATCTGGCCCACGTCGCTGGCCTGCAGGGCGCCATGGTGGAACAGCGTGGCCACCAGCGGCGTGGCAAAGGTCAGCAGGCCCACGGCGCAGGGCACGGCCAGCAGCACCACCAGGCGCAGGCCCCAGTCGAGCATGCCGGAATAGCGCTCCTCATCGCCCGCCGCCCTGGCCGCCGACAGCTGCGGTGTCAGCACCACGCCCAGGGCCACGCCGAGCAGGGCCGTCGGAAACTCCATCAGCCGGTCGGCGTAGAACAGCCAGGTCACGCTGCCCGGTGTGAGATAGGACGCGATCTGGGTGTTGATCATCAGCGAGATCTGCGCCACCCCCACGCCCAGCAAGGCCGGCGCCATCAGCGTGAGGATGCGGCGCACGCCCGGGTTCTGCCAGGCGCTGCGCACGCTGGCCCAGCTCATCCCTATGCGCGGCAGCAGGCCCAGGCGGTACAGCACCGGCAGCTGCACCGCAAGCTGCAGCACGCCCCCCAGCATCACACCGCCGACCATGGCGTAAATGGGCTCGATGCCACGCGCCGCCAGCTGCGGCGCACCCAGCCAGGCGGCGGCAATCATGCACAGGTTCAGCAGCACGGGTGTGGCGGCCGGCACGGCAAAGCGTTTCCAGGTGTTGAGCACGCCCGCCGACAGCGCCACCAGCGACATGAAGCCGATGTAGGGAAACATCCAGCGCGTCATGAAGATCGCGGCCTCGAAACCCGCTGCATCCTGGCGCAGCCCGCTCGCCAGGGCCCACACCAGCAGCGGCGCGCCCACCACGCCCAGTGCGCAGGTCAACAGCAACACCCAGAACAGGGCCGTGGCCACGGCGTCGATCAGCTGGTGTGTGGCTTCCTCGCCATGCTGCGTCCTGTGCGCCGCCAGCACGGGCACAAAGGCCTGGCTGAAAGCCCCTTCGGCAAACAGGCGGCGAAACAGGTTGGGGATGCGGAATGCGACGTTGAACGCGTCGGTCAACACATTCGCCCCGAAGATCGAGGCCATGAGCAGGTCGCGCACCAGCCCCGTCACGCGCGAGGCCAGGGTCAGCAGGGATACGGTGGAAGCGGCTTTGAACAGTGACACCGGCGCAAGTGTATGCGTTTGACGCCGCGCTAGCCGCGAAGCAACGCACGGGCTATAATGGCCGGCTTTGCTGACAACATCCTCAGACACTAAGGAATACATACCATGGCATCTACCAAGCCAAAGAAAAAGAACCCCCGCCTGGCATCGGGCCGCAAGCGCGCCCGCCAAGGCCTGAAGCTCAACGCAGCCAACACCTCGCTGCGCTCCAAATACCGGACTGCCGTCAAGAACGTCGAGAAGGCCGTCCTGGCCGGCGACAAGACCAAGGCCACCGAGCTGTTCGCCAAGGCCCAGTCCGTGCTCGACACCATTGCCGACAAGGGCATCTTCCACAAGAACAAGGCCGCTCGCGACAAGAGCCGCCTGTCCGCCAAGGTCAAGGCCTTGGCACTGGCCGCCTGACCCTCTCAGGCAAACAGCCCGGGTGATTGCAGTCACCCGCCGTTTGTAACGGGTGCGCTGTCAGCAAAGCAAAAAACCGCCCAAGGGCGGTTTTTTTGTGTCTGGCGCATGGCGCCCCGCAGTCAACGCGGCGGATCGGGCAGCAGGCAAGCCTCGACAATCTGCAGGTTGTTGTCTTTGGCAAAGTTGAGCACAAAGTCCCAGGCCATGGGCTCGAAGTCCTGTAGCTCGCGATTCACCACCACGCATTTCACGCCGCCCATCGTCGTCGGAATGCACCAGGGGGAATAGCTCAGGTGGCTGCCGGGCCGGGCGCCACCAGGGCGGAACTGGCTCATCACTCCCGCCAGCCGCTCGGCCCAGTCGCTGGGTCGGAAGGTTCGCCCTTCATGGGTAATGCCTTGGATGAAGACTTCTTTGGAGGTGGGAGCAACCATCGGGTTCCGGTCGTAATAAAGGCCGCTGGCCTGGTATGTCAGCGTGGCGCCGATTCTAACTCTTATATAAGAGCTAACCCTAATAACAGCCGCTGCCCACCCTGCATGGTTGATGTACGCATGACTGCGATGCGCATTCTTCAATGATGCGCTTGGGGCCAGCGCCTAGAATCGCGCTTCCCTTTTGTCGGCCCACAAGGGCCATGACCGTACCGCAGGAGAAGTCCGCATGACCGCATTTATCGAGGCTGCCTCGCCCCACGTGATGAACACCTATGGCCGCGTGCCCATCGCACTCGAGCGCGGCCAGGGTGTGCGCGTGTGGGACGTGAACGGCAAGCAGTACCTCGACGGCCTGGGCGGCATCGCGGTGAACACGCTGGGGCACAACCACCCCCGTCTGGTGCCGGCGCTGCAGGAGCAGCTCGCCAAACTGATCCACACGTCGAACTACTACCATGTGCCCGGGCAGGAACAGCTCGCTGCGCTGCTGACCGAACGCGCCCAGATGACCAACGTGTTCTTCTGCAACACCGGCCTGGAGGCCAACGAGGCCGCCATCAAGATCGCGCGCAAGTACGGCGTGGACAAGGGTATTGAAAAGCCTGTGATCGTGGTCTACGACCACGCCTTCCACGGCCGCTCCATCGCCACCATGACGGCCACGGGCAACCCCAAGGTGCGGAACGGCTTCGGCCCGCTGCTCGACGGCTTCATCCGCGTGGCGCCCAACGACATCGAGGCGCTGCAGGAGGCCACCGAGGGCAACGCCAACATCGTTGCCGTGCTGATGGAGCCCATCCAGGGCGAAGGCGGCCTGCACCCCATGCGCGTGGACTACCTGCAGCAGGTGCGCCAGCTGTGCGACGCCAACGGCTGGCTCTTGATGCTCGACGAGGTGCAGGCCGGCATGGGCCGCACCGGCAAGTGGTTTGCCCACCAGTGGGCCGGCATCGTTCCTGACGTGATGACGCTGGCCAAGGGCCTGGGCTCGGGCGTGCCGGTGGGCGCGGTGCTGGCGCATGGCGCGGCGGCCGAGGTGCTCAAGCCCGGCAACCATGGCTCCACCTTCGGCGGCAACCCGCTGGCCATGCGCGCCGGCGTGGAGACGATCCGCATCATGGAAGAAGACCGGCTGCTGGACAACGCCACGGCCGTGGGCGCGCACCTGAAGGCCGCGCTGCAGCAGGCGCTGGGCGGCATAGCCGGTGTGAACGAGGTGCGCGGCCAGGGCCTGATCATCGGCGTGGAGCTGGACCGCCCCTGCGGCGCGCTCATAGACCGCGCGGCGGACGCCGGCCTGCTGCTGTCGGTGACGGCCGAGCGCGTGATCCGCCTGGTGCCGCCGCTGATCCTCACGACCGCCGAGGCCGACGAGATCGTCGCCCTGCTCAAGCCCCTGGTGCAAGCCTTCCTGGCCGAATGAAAGCCCCGTTATGAAGCACTACCTGCAATTTGCCGATTTCAGCGCCGACGAGTACCAGTACCTGTTCTCGCGCGCCGCCATCATCAAGGGCAAGTTCAAGAGCTACGAGAAGTACCACCCGCTGGCTGACCGCACCCTGGCCATGATCTTCGAGAAGGCCAGCACGCGCACCCGCGTCTCGTTCGAGGCCGGCATGTACCAGCTGGGCGGCTCGGTGGTGCACCTGACCACGGGCGACAGCCAGCTCGGGCGCGCCGAGCCCATCGAGGACAGCGCCCGCGTCATCAGCCGCATGACCGACCTGGTGATGATCCGCACCTTCGGCCAGGACAAGATCGCGCGCTTTGCCGAATATTCGCGCGTGCCCGTCATCAACGGCCTGACCAACGAGTTCCACCCCTGCCAGATCCTGGCCGACATCTTCACCTTCATCGAGCACCGCGGATCCATCGCCGGCAAGGTGGTGGCCTGGGTGGGCGACGGCAACAACATGGCCAACACTTGGCTGCAGGCCGCCGACCTGCTTGGCTTCACCGTCCATGTGAGCACCCCCGGCGGCTATGAAGTAGATGAAAAATTGGCCTTCGGCGCCCGCCAGCCGCGCGCAGACTGCTACAAAGTTTTTAGCAACCCGATGGACGCCTGCCGCGGCGCCGACCTGGTCACCACCGACGTCTGGACCAGCATGGGCTACGAGGCCGAGAACGAGGCGCGCAAGAAGGCCTTTGCCGACTGGTGCGTGGACGCCGAGATGATGGCCGTGGCCAAGAGTGACGCCCTGTTCATGCACTGCCTACCCGCGCACCGCGGCGAGGAGGTCATGGCCGACGTGATCGACGGCCCCCAATCCGTCGTCTGGGACGAGGCAGAGAATCGAATGCACGTGCAGAAGGCACTCATGGAGTACCTTCTGCTCGGCCGGGTGGCGTAAGCCACACGGCTGCGCGCAGCGCAGGCATTCGATTCCGGCGCAGGCTCATATCCGCGCAGCGGATGTGAAGCGGCCGCAGGCCGCGCGCCGAAGCCAAAACCGCATGCACGTGCAAAAGGCACTCATGGAGTACCTTCTGCTCGGCCGGGTGGCGTAAGCCACACGGCTGCGCGCAGCGCAGGCATTCGATTCCGGCGCAGGCTCATATCCGCGCAGCGGATGTGAAGCGGCCGCAGGCCGCGCGCCGAAGCCAAAACCGCATGCACGTGCAGAAGGCACTCATGGAGTACCTTCTGCTCGGCCGGGTGGCGTAAGCCACACGGCTGCGCGCAGCGCAGGCATTCGATTCCGGCGCAGGCTCATATCCGCGCAGCGGATGTGAAGCGGCCGCAGGCCGCGCGCCGAAGCCAAAACCGCATGCACGTGCAAAAGGCACTCATGGAGTACCTTCTGCTCGGCCGGGTGGCGTGAGGCCAACGCGGTTGCAATCACCCCCCGGGTAGCTCACCATCCCTTGCTCCCCCACGACAGCTCCAGCGCTCAGGTGCGCGGGCTCCACCTTGCCAAGTCCCATGATGTGCAGCACCTGGCAGCCGTGCGCGAGCAGGTGGTCGGCGACGATGCGCCGATGGCAGCGCCACCAGACGGCCTCGGCACACATCAGCGCGCAGCGTTTTTGCTCGCTCAGCATCAGCAGCTGCTGCAGGCCCTGGGCAAACGCCTCTGTGCAGGCGTAGTCCGCATAGCGGTGAAAGCTGGCGTTGCTCCACCAGCCATTGCGCTGGCCGTCCATTCCTGGGCTGCGTCCGCGCAGGCCGCCCAGCGCCGCCAAATGCAGATAGCCCACGCCCTGCGTGGCCAACGCGGCGGCCAGCGCGTCGGCGTTGAACTGCGGCTGCGCGCGCGAGCCGGTCAGCTTGCGAATATCCACCAGGCACTGCACATCGACCTGCGCCAGCAGCGCCAGAAAATCCGCCAGGCTGTGGTTGGAATGGCCGACGGTGTAGACGGTCGGCATCATGGGATGCGCTGCAGCACCGCGCCGCGGTGCGCGGCGATGTGCTCGGTCTTGTCGCTCTGGATTTCGTACTGCGGGTTCTCGGGCGTCGCGCGGTGCCGGTGGCCCTTGTAGTCAAAATCCTGCGTGTGCACGGCGATGATGCGGCCGGTCACGAAACCGGCCTCGGAATTCCAGCGCACATGCTCGCCGATGCGAAAATCCTGCCCCATGGTTTTTCCTCCTGCACGCGGCGCGCGCCCATGACCGACGCCTACCGCCACCACATGATGCGCCCGCCGCATCGCATGCACGCCCCGATCTGATCGCCCGGTGGCTTGTCCGCGGGCGCGTTTCCTCCTCTACGCCCACCGGCAGCCCCCTCCTGACAGGCGCCTCGCGCTCCTTCGGGCTGTCCGCCTGGCCCGAAACCATGTCCGATTCCGTCCATCCCTGCCTGACCTGTGGCGCCTGCTGCCACGAATACCGTGTCGAATTTCCCGTCTACGAACTGCAATCCATGGGCGGCAGCGTGCCCGATGCGCTGGCCCATGAGGTGCATGGCAACCGCTGGCGCATGGATGGCACGCAGCGCCATCCGGTGCGCTGCGTGGCGCTGACAGGACGCTGCGGCAAGCAGTCGATCTGCAGCATCTACGAACGACGACCTTCGACCTGCGACCAGTTCCAGATGGGCACAGAGCGCTGCAACGAAGCGCGTGCACGCCACGGCCTGCCGCCGCTTTATGCGCCCCGGGAAGATTTTCCGCTCGCGGCCTGATGCCAATTTATAGGGCAAAAATGGGTTCTAACACCCGTCCATCAAGTGCCTACAGCTATTGATTTGATTGCAAACTATCGGCGTTGCGTGCCACTGGCGCGGGCGGCGCCACGCTCTGCTGCTGCACCCCGGCCTTGGCCCGCGTACCGCAGCCGCCGCAGCTGCTGCAACCACCACCACCGCCACTGCCGCAGCCACCCGGCCCCGCAGCCAGCCCGGGGTGCACGCGGCCCAGGCGCTGGCGCCAGGCGGCAGGCAGATAGCGCCAGGCCATATAGGCCACGGCAACGACAACGATCAGGGCGACGATGAGTTCTTGCAACATGCTTCAACCTCCGCCCCATGCCAGGGCCAAGCGATAGGTCACGAAGCTGGCGCCATAGGCCAGCGCGAACAGATAGGCCGTCATCACCAATGGCCAGCGCCAGCCGTTGGTCTCGCGCCGCACGGCGGCGATGGTCGAGACGCATTGCGGCGCGAAGATGAACCACACCAGCAGCGACAGCGCCGTGGCCAGCGACCATTGGCCGGCCAGCAGCGGCGCCAGCTGCGCCGCCGTGTCGTCGGCCGAGGCGGCAATGGCGTACACCGTGCCCAGGGCGCTCACCGCCACCTCGCGCGCGGCCATGCCGGGCACCAGGGCAATGCTGATCTGCCAGTTGAAGCCTATGGGGGCGAAGATCATTTCCAGCACGGCGCCCAGGCGGCCGGCCAGGCTGTATTCGATGGCCGCTCCGGTGGCACCCTCGGGCGGCGCCGGGTAGGTCGAGAGAAACCACAGCAGCACCGTGACGGCCAGGATGATGCCGCCCACGCGGCGCAGAAAGATGCCGGCGCGCTCCCACAGGCCGAGCGCCAGGTTGCGCGGGCTGGGCCAGCGGTAGCTGGGCAGCTCCATCAGCAGCGGCGCCACGCCGGCACTGCGCCGCGCCAGCCGGGCCACCGCCGCCACGGCCATGGCGCTCAGGATGCCCCCCAGGTACAGAGCAAACAGCACCAGGCCCTGCAGGTTGAACAGGCCGGCCACCTCGCGCTCGGGGATGAAGGCCGCGATGAGCAGCGCATACACCGGCAGGCGCGCCGAGCAGGTCATCAGCGGCGCTATCAGGATGGTCACCAGCCGGTCGCGCCAGTCAGGGATGGAGCGCGTGGCCATGATGCCCGGCACGGCGCAGGCAAAGCTGGACAAGAGCGGGATGAAGGAGCGCCCCGACAGGCCCACCACGCCCATGATGCGGTCCAGCAGAAAGGCCGCGCGCGGCAGGTAGCCCGACTCTTCCAGCGCCAGGATGAAGAAGAACAGGATCAGGATCTGCGGCAAAAACACCACCACCCCGCCGACGCCGGCAATCACCCCGTCGGCCAGCAGGCTGCGCAGCGGGCCGTCGGCCATGTGGGCATTGAGCCATTCGGCGGCCAGCGCCGTGGCGCCCTCGATCCAGCCCATGGGCAGCTCGGCCCAGCTGAACACCGCCTGGAACATCAAGAACAGCGTCACCGCCAGCAGCAGCGTGCCCCACAGCGGGTGCAGCACCACGGCGTCGATGCGGTCATCCTGCTCCAGGCGCTGCGCCGGCTCGCGCACGGCCAGGCCCATGATGCGGCGTACCTCCTGGTGCAGGCGCTGCACGCGCTGCGGCTGATCCTGCTCCAGCGCGTTCAGGGCCGGGGCCGGCGCATCGGTCGGCGGCCGTGGTTGTACCGGGCCATCTGGCCTGGCCTGATCCAGCCAGTGCAGCAGCTCCTGCGCGCCATCGGTGCGCACGCCCACGGTGGCCAGCACCGGCATGCCCAGCTCGCGCGCCAGCAGCGCACGGTCTATGGCGATGCCCTGGCGCTGGGCCATGTCGCTCATGTTCAGCACCAGCACCATGGGCAGGCCCAGCTCGCGCGCCTCCAGCACCAGGCGCAGGTTCAGGCGCAGGTGCGTGGCGTCGGTGACGCAGACCAGCAGCTCGGGCACGGCCTCGCCGGGGCGCCGGCCCGTGACCACGTCGCGCGTCACGGCCTCATCCAGGCTTTGCGCATGCAGGCTGTAGGCGCCGGGCAGATCCAGCACGCGCACGCGCCGGCCGCTGGCGGTGGCAAACACGCCCTCCTTGCGCTCCACGGTCACGCCGGCGTAGTTGGCCACCTTCTGGCGCGCGCCGGTGAGCAGGTTGAACAGCGCCGTCTTGCCGCAGTTGGGGTTGCCCAGCAGGGCGATATGGGTAAACGCTGCCGCCGCAGCCTGGCCCGCGCTCATGCCGCGCCCCTCGGCACATGCACCAGCACCTGCGCGGCCTCATGGCGGCGCAGCGCAAACGTGGCCTGGCCCACGCGCACGGCCAGTGGATCGGCCGTGGGAAAGCCCTTGGCGATGACGCGCACCGGCTCGCCGGGCAGGAAGCCGATCTCCATCAGGCGCAGCGCCATGGCGCTGGCGCGCCCATCCTCGGCCTGGCGCAGGCCGGCCACCACGGCGGGCACGCCGCGCGGCAGGCTGTCGAGTCCCTGGGTTTGCTGGGTTGCCTGGGTATCGCCCTGGAGTTGCATGTTCTATGGGTGTTGCAAATAAAAATGGTTCTCATTTTAATGCATCGGCGCGCCCTGGGCTTGATCCAGCTCAGCGCCTGGCAGGCACTGCACAATCCCCATCTTTCTTCCTGTCACCCCATGAGCACCCATCCCTGCCTGAGCTGCGGCGCCTGCTGCGCCAGTTTCCGCGTCGACTTCTCCGTCCACGAGACCGAGGACATGGGCGGCAGCGTGCCCCAGGGCCTGGTGGTGGAGGTGACCGGCCACACCGCCCGCATGCGCGGCACCGACCATGCCCGGCCGCGCTGCGCCGCCCTCACCGGCCAGGTGGGCCAGCGCGCAGCCTGCGGCATCTACGAGTGGCGGCCCTCGCCCTGCCGTGAGTTCGAAGCCGGCAGCGCAGCCTGCAACCGCGCGCGCCAGCGCCACGGCCTGGCGCCGCTGGAAGGCCTGGTACCATGAGCTACCAGCCCCTGCTGTGGGACATCTCGGCGCCGCTGCATGCCAGCAGCCCGGTCTATCCCGGCGACACGCCCTACGAGCAGCGCTGGAGCGCCACCATCGGGCCGGACAGCGCCGTGAACGTCAGCACCCTGACCCTGTCGCCCCACATAGGCACGCATGCGGATGCGCCGCTGCACTACGACAACGCAGGCGTCGCCATAGGCGCCGTGGCGCTACAGGCCTTCATCGGCCCCTGCCGCGTGATCCACGCCCTGGGCTGCGGCCCGCTGGTCGAATGGCGCCACATCGCCCACGCCGTCAGCGCGGACCTGCCGCCACGCGTGCTGCTGCGCACCTATGCGAGCGCGCCCGTCGATCGTTGGGATGCGCAGCTGAGCGCCGTCGCACCCGAGACCCTGGAGCGCCTGGCCGACGCCGGCGTGCTGCTGGTGGGCATAGACACGGCCAGCGTGGACCCGGCTGACAGCCGGGAGCTGCCCAGCCACCAGGTGCTGCGCCGGCGCGGCCTGCGCGTGCTGGAGAACCTGGTGCTGGACGCCGTGCCCGAGGGCGACTACGAGCTCATCGCCCTGCCGCTCAAGCTGACCACGGCCGATGCCTCGCCGGTGCGCGCCGTGCTGCGGGCGCTGGCGTGAGGACTACAAATTTCAAGCGATTTATGGCTCTAGAGTTTACCCATAAAGCACCAGCAGCTATTAAAAAAGAAGCGTTCACGCCGAGGCATGATGCTCAAAGCATGCCTGCAGCCTGTCGCCCCAGGCGCGCTTTTCGGCCTGCGGGGCGAAACTGGCCTCGAAACTGTTGTGCGCCAGCTGCCAGGCATGCCGCGCCGTGAGGATGGGCAGGGCCGCAAAGGTCTGGATGAAGTTGGCGTTGATGTAGCCGCCAAAGTAGGCCGGGTCATCGGAATTGACCGTGGCCACCAGGCCCGCTTCCAGCAGCGCCGGCAGGTTGTGCGCCGCGAGGCTGGGGAACACGCACAGCTTGAGGTTGGACAGCGGGCACACGGTGAGCGGTATGCGCTCCTCTGCCAGGCGGCGCATCAGCGCCGCGTCATGCACAGCCTGCACGCCATGGTCTATGCGCTCGGCCTTGAGCACATCGAGCGCGCCCCAGATATAGGCCGGCGGCCCCTCCTCGCCCGCATGGGCCACCACATGCAGGCCCAACTCGCGGCAGCGTGCGAACACGCGGGCAAATTTCTCTGGCGGGTGGCCCAGCTCGCTGCTGTCCAGGCCCACGCCTATGAATTTGTCCATCCAGGGCAGTGCCTGCTCCAGCGTGGCGAAGGCGTCTTCCTCGCTCAGGTGGCGCAGAAAGCTCAGGATCAGGCTGGCGGATATGCCCAGCTCGGCGCGCGCATCCACGCAGGCGCGGTGCAGGCCCTGGATCACCGTGTCGATCGCCACGCCGCGCGCGGTATGCGTCTGCGGGTCGAAGAAGATTTCCGCGTGCACTACGTTATCCATAGCTGCCCGCGCAAGGTAGGCGCTGGCCATATCGTAAAAATCCTGTTCCTTCAAAAGCACGCTGGCGCCGGCGTAGTAGATGTCCAGAAAACTCTGCAGGTCGGTAAAGGCGTAGGCGCGGCGCAGCGCCTCGACGTTGGCATAGGGCAGGTCCACGCCATTGCGCCGGGCCAGGGCAAAGATCATCTCGGGCTCCAGCGAGCCCTCGATGTGGATGTGCAGCTCGGCCTTTGGCATGGCGGCCAGCAGAGCCGGCAGGCGTTCGGGAGCGATGATGGGGATTGTCGGCATGGGGGCTTTCCTTGGCGTGATGGCCCCATGATGCCCCGGCGGCCAGGCCGCGCAAGAGCGTTTGCAATGACCGCGATCGGCATAGGGAGCCTCCATTGTCGGATGCAGCTCGCGCTGGCTGCCGTCGGGTTTGGGAATCATCACCTTGCGCACCGGGCTGGGCCGGTACCTTCCTGCCAGCAGTGCTTGGCGGATGTCGGGCCAAGTCTGGCGTATCACCTGGGCGGCCCGCTCGATGTCGAGCCCGTCCACCCCTGCCGCACCCTTGTTGGCCTTGACCCGCTTCCACGCGGCTTGCAGGTTCTGTCTCGTCAGCGCCGCTTCCAGCAAGCCACCGGTGCCTGCCTTGGGCTTTGCCGACCCTGTGCCCCGGTGCTGCAGGAGCGGGCCGCAGGCTTCGTCACTGACAGAGTCACCCGCGGCTTCACCGCGTGCTCCTGCCCGCCCGGATTGCTCCGGCATCTGACGCATGGCCTTTGACATCTCCTGATCCTTGGTCACTCACTCTCGTTCGGCACTTGGCTGTCGCCTTCTGGCCTCATCGGCCCCGGCTCCAGCTACTACGACCTCTGCTGACTTCTCGCTCCGGCATGAGCGTCGGGCTTTCACCCACAAGGCGAGATCTCCCCAGGTAAGAACGCACTCCTTCGCTGCACAGCCGCCGGATCTACGCCGCCTGAGCCTTGATCACGAGAGCTTTGCGGTTTCATGCCCGCTCGCCCTGCTCGGCACCGCCTTCTATCCGGTTCTTTTTCATCGGCTCGCAGCTTCGCTCCACGCTTCCTCTCCACGGTCAGTCACCCTCTCGCAGTTGCGCTTCGCTTCGTTCGCTGTAAACAACTTACGGGAGGACTTGCACCTCCAAGAGTGCGCCCATGCTGGGCGCACATAACAAAGGCCGCCTTGCGGCGGCCTCCGGGTTCAGAGGGTCAGACCAGGCTTACTTCTTGTCGCCGCCCGGCACCTGGCCGTCCACGCCCTGGACGTAGAAGTTGATGCCGGTGAGGAATTTGTCATCGGCCGCAGCGTCCTTGTCCAGCACGGTCTTGCCGGTGTTGTCCACGATGGGGCCCTTCCAGATCACGAAGCTGCCGTCCTTCAGACCGGCCTTGGCGGCATCCACCTTGGCCTTGATGTCGGCGGGCACATCCTCGGCGATGGACACCAGGTCGATGGCGCCCTCCTTCACGCCCCACCAGTTCTGTGCCGTGGCCCAGCTGCCGTCCAGCACGTCGCGCGTGGCCTTGATGTAGTACGGCGCCCAGTTGATGACGGCCGAGCCCAGGTGGGCCTTGGGGCCGTAGGCGGTCATGTCGCTGTCCCAGCCGAAGGCACGCTTGCCCTTTTCCTGCGCGGTCTTGAGCACGGCGGGCGAGTCGGTGTTCTGGAACAGCACGTCGGCGCCGCCGTTGATGAGGCTGGTGGCGGCCTCGGTCTCCTTCGGCGGGCTGAACCATTCGTTGACCCAGACCACCTTGGTCTTGATCTTCGGGTTCACGCTTTGTGCGCCCAGGGTGAAGCTGTTCAAGTTGCGCAGCACCTCGGGGATGGGCACCGAGCCGACCACGCCCAGGGTATTGGTCTTGGTCATGGCGCCGGCGATGATGCCAGCGAGGTAGGCACCCTCGTAGGTGCGGCTGTCGTAAATGCGCATGTTGGCGCTGGTCTTGTAGCCGGTGGCGTGCTCGAACTTCACGTCCGGAAACTCGCCGGCCAGCTTCTGCATCACGTCCATGTAGCCGAAGGTGGTGCCAAAGATCAGCTTGTTGCCCTGCGTGACCAGGTCGCGTAGCACGCGCTCGGCGTCCGGGCCCTCGGGTACGCTTTCCACGTAAGAGGTCTGGATCTTGTCGCCAAACTCGGCCTCGAGCTTCTTGCGCGCCTGGTCATGGGCATAGGACCAGCCGCCGTCGCCCACCGGGCCGACATAGGCAAAGGCGATCTTCAGCGGCTCGGCCTTGGCCGCGGGTGCCGCCGCGGGCGCGGGGGCGGGGGCGGCCGGCGCGGCCTCTTCCTTCTTGCCGCAGCCCATCAGTGCGGTGGCGGCGACGGCCGACAGGGCGGCCAGCTTGAACAGGGAGCGCTTGTGCAGATCGGTCATGTTTTCTTTCAGATGATGAACACAAAAAAACGCGCCTGAATGTGGTCAGGCGCGTTGCTGGGGTTTACTTGCCTTCGGTGCCGGGCACCTTGCCCTCCACGCCCGCCACATAGAAATTGATGCCGGTGAGGAACTTGTCGTCCGCCACCTGGCCGGCGCCCAGCAGTTCCTTGCCGGTGTTGTCCTTCACCGGGCCGGTCCAGACGGCGAAGCTGCCGTCCTTCAAGCCGGCGCGGGCCTTGGCCACGCGGTCCTTGATGTCCTGGGGCACGTCGTCGGCGATCTTCAGCAGGTCGATGGCGCCTTCCTTCACGCCCCACCAGAAGTTGCCGCTTTGCCACTGGCCGCCCAGGATGTCGGTGACCACCTTGGTGTAGTACGGCGTCCAGTCGATCACGGCCGAGCCCAGGTGCGCCTTGGGCGCAAAGGCGCTCATGTCGCCGTCCTTGCCAAAGGCGCGCATGCCGCGCTCCTCGGCGGTCTTGAGCACCGCGGGCGAGTTGGTGTTCTGGTACATCACGTCCACGCCGCCGTTGATCAGGCTGGTGGCGGCCTCGGCCTCCTTCGGCGGGCTGAACCATTCGTTGACCCAGACCACCTTGGCCTTGATCGACGGATCGACGCTCTGCGCGCCCAGCACAAAGCTGTTGATGTTGCGCACCACCTCGGGGATGGGCACGGATGCCACCACGCCCACGGTCTTGGTCTTGCTCATACCGCCGGCGACGATGCCGGCGAGATACGCACCCTCGAAGGTCTTGGTGTCATAGGTGGCCACGTTGGCGGCCTGCTTGTAGCCGGTGGCGTGCTCGAACTTCACGTCCGGCAGATCGGCCGCCACCTTTTGCACGAACTCCTGGTAGCCAAAGCTGGTGGCAAAGATCAGCTTGTTGCCCTGGCCCGCCATGTCACGCATCACGCGCTCGGCGTCGGCGCTCTCGGGCACGCTCTCGACGAAGGAGGTTTCGATCTTGTCGCCGAACTTTTCCTGGATGGCCTTGCGCCCCAGGTCATGCTGGAAAGTCCAGCCGCCGTCGCCAATCGGGCTGACGTACATGAAGGCGATCTTCAGCTTGTCGGCCGCGGGCGCGGCGGCGGGAGCGGGAGCGGCGGCCGGTGCGGCGGCCTCTTCCTTCTTGCCGCAGCCGGCCAGTGCCGCCAGTGCAATGGCCGACAGGGCGGCGGTTTTGAGCAGGGTGCGTTTGTTCAGGTGCTGCATGGGAGTCAACGGAGGGGTAAAAAATCAGCTGCCGGGGTGGAAGGCCTTGCCCAGCGAGGCCGGCATATTGGCACGAATCCAGGTCGGGTTGCGCGAGATCAACACCAGCACCACGATAGTGGCCAGATAGGGCAGCATGGACAGCAGCTGGCTGGCCACGTGCACGCCCGATGCCTGCAGGTGGAACTGCAGCATGGTCACGCCGCCAAACAAATAGGCCCCCAGCAGCACGCGCGCCGGCCGCCAGGTGGCAAAGGTGGTCAGCGCCAGCGCGATCCAGCCGCGCCCAGCCACCATGCCTTCGACCCACAGCGGCGTATAGACCGTGGAGACATAAGCACCCGCCAAGCCGCACAGCGCCCCGCCGGCCATGACGGCGGCCAGGCGTATGCGGCGCACCGGGTAGCCCAGCGCATGGGCCGACTGGGGCGATTCACCCACCGAGCGCAGCACCAGGCCGGCGCGCGTGCGGAACAGAAACCACACCATGAACAGCGCCAACACCATGGTCAGATACACCAGCGGATGCAGCCGAAACAGCGCCTGCCCCAGCACGGGCAACTCGCCCAGCACGGGCCAGGCAAACTTGGGCGTATCCGGCAGCCTGGCCTGCACGTAGCCAATGCCCACGAAGGCCGAGAACCCCACGCCAAACAGCGACAGCGCCAGCCCGGTGGCGTACTGGTTGGTGCCCAGCCAGATCACCAGCCAGCCAAACAGCGCCGCCAGCAGCGCGCCCGCGGCCATGCCGGCCAGCAGGCCCAGCGCAAAGCTGCCGGTATGCACCACGGTGGCAAAGGCGGCGATGGCGGCGCACAGCATCATGCCCTCGGCCCCCAGATTCACGATGCCGGCTTTTTCGTTGATCAAGAGACCCAGCGCAGCAATGGCCAGCACGGTGCCGGCGCTCAGCGTGCTGCCCAGCAGCAATGCGTACGATTCCATCAAGCCAGCCCCTTCTGCGTTGCCACCCAGCGCAGGCGGTAGGCGATCAGCGTGTCGCAGGCCAGCAGCGTGAACAGCAGCAGGCCCTGGAACACGCCGGTCAGCGATTTGGGCAGGCCCAGGCGCGACTGCGCCAGCTCGCCGCCGATGTAGAACATGCTCATCAGCAGGGCCGAAAACACCATGCCCACCGGGTGCAGTCGCCCCACGAAGGCCACGATGATGGCCGCAAAGCCGTAGCCCGCCGGCACGAAGGGTGTGAGCTGACCGATCGGCCCGGCGACATCCAGCGCGCCGGCCAGGCCGGCCGTGCCGCCCGATATCAAGAGCGCCGTCCACAGCGCGCGCCGCGACGAAAAGCCCGCGTAGCGCGCCGCCGCCGGCGCCAGCCCGCCCACCTGCAGCGCAAAGCCGGCGCGCGTGCGAAACAGAAAGGCCCACAGCAGCGCCACGCCGATGAGCGCCAGCGGCAGGCCGATGGTCACGCGCGAGCCGGCAAACAGCTTGGGCATCTGCGTCACGCGCTCGAACATCTTGGTCTGCGGAAAGTTGTAGCCCATCGGGTCCTTCCACGGCCCATAGACCAGGTAGCCGAGCAGCAGCGTGGCCACATAGACCAGCATCAGGCTGACCAGAATTTCGTTGGCATTGAAGCGGTCGCGCAAGAGCGCCGTGATGCCCGCCCAGGCCATGCCGCCAAGCACGCCCGCCACCAGGATGGCCGGCACGATCCACGGCCCCGTGCCCTTGTCGGCCAGCAGCGCCACGCCCCCGGCGGCCACGGCGCCGATGACGAACTGCCCCTCGGCACCGATGTTCCAGACATTGGAGCGAAAGCACACCGCCAGACCCAGGGCTATGAGCAGCAGCGGCGTGGCCTTCAGCGCCAGCTCGCCCAGCGCATAGGGCGACTTGATGGGCTCCCAGAAGAACACCTGTAGGCCGCGCAGCGGGTCCTTGCCCAGCGCGGCGAACAGCGCCACGCCGATCAGCACCGTGATCGCCAGCGCCAGCAACGGCGAGCCATAGGCCCACAGGCGCGAGGCCTGGGGCCGCGCCTCAAGCTTGAGCATGGCCGCCCCCCTGATCTGCGCCGCCAGCGCCCAGGTGCTGCTGCACATCGGCATGCCACAGGCCGCTCATCCATTCGCCTATGCGCGCCACCGTCGCCTCGGCACGCGGCACGCTGGGCGACAGCCGCCCCTTGGCCAGCACATGCAGGCGGTCACAGATCTCGAACAATTCGTCCAACTCCTCGCTGATGACCAGCACCGCGCAGCCCTTGTCGCGCAGCTGCAGTATTTCGCCACGGATCTGCGCCGCCGCGCCCACGTCCACGCCCCAGGTGGGCTGGCTGACGATGAGCAGCCTGGGCGCGGCGTCGATCTCGCGGCCGACGATGAACTTCTGCAGGTTGCCGCCCGACAGCGACTGGGCCGGCGCATTCGGCCCACCGGCCTTGACATGGAAGCGCTCGATGATGGCGCGCGCCTGGTGCTGCAGCTGCCCCATGCGCAGCCAGCCGCCCCGGCCCACCGCGTTGCCGCGCGTGAGCAGCAGGTTGTGCGCCAGGCTCATGCTGGGCACGGCGCCACGGCCCAGGCGCTCCTCGGGCACGAAGTGCAGGCCCAGGGCGCGCCGGCGCCGCGGGCTCAGGCGGCCGGCGTTCTTGCCCGCCAGTTGCACCATGGCCGGTTGCGCGCGCTGGTCTTCGCCCGACAGCGCGTAGAGCAGCTCCTTCTGCCCGTTGCCCGAGATGCCGGCAATGCCCACCACCTCGCCGGCGCGCACATCCAGGTCGATGGCCAGCAGCGGCACGCCAAACGGGTCGGTGGCCGGCAAGCTCAGGTTGCGCGTGTGCAGCACCACTTCGCCCGCGCTCAGCGCGCGGTGCGTCAGCCGTGGCGGCTCGGCGCCAATCATCAGGCGCGACAGCGAGGCGTTGGACTCCTGCGCCGGGTTGCACACGCCCGTCACCCGGCCCGCGCGCATCACCGTGCAGGCGCTGCACAGCTCGCGGATCTCGTGCAGCTTGTGGCTGATGTAGAGGATGGAGCAGCCCTCGCTGGCCAGCTTTCTCAGCACCACGAAGAGCTTGTCCACGGCCTGCGGCGTGAGCACCGAAGTGGGCTCGTCCAGGATCAGCAGCCTGGGCGCGGTGAGCAGCGCACGGATGATCTCCACGCGCTGCATCTCGCCCACCGAGAGGGTGTGCACGGGCCGCTGCGGGTCAATGTCCAGCCCGTACTCGGCCGCCGTGGCGCTGATGCGGCGCGCCACCTCGGCCAGTGGCAGGCGCCTGTCCTGGCCCAGCCAGACGTTCTCGGCCACGGTCAGGGTGTCGAACAGGCTGAAATGCTGGAACACCATGGCAATGCCGAGCTGGCGCGCCTCCTGTGGGTTCTTCACCTGCACGGGCCGGCCGTCGAACAGCATCTGCCCGGCGTCGGGCTTGACGGCGCCGTAGATGATCTTCATCAAGGTGGACTTGCCGGCGCCGTTCTCGCCCAGCACGGCATGCACCTCGCCGGGCTGCACGGTGAGCGATATGGCGTCGTTGGCCAGCACGGCCGGGTAGCGCTTGGTGATGCCCGCCAACTGCAGCCGCGGCGCCGCCCGCGTGGGCATGGCGGCGGCATCAGATTGGGGGGGTGGATTCATGCCGAGATTGTCTCCTAGTTTTTTGTCTTGCGATTTTGAATGAAAAAGGCATATAGCGCTTCCCCAATGCGTGCTGATAGCTATTTATTTAATAGTATCAACGCTCCGGCACAGCCCCCCCGCGCCGCAGCATCGTGCATCACGCGCGAACGCGCACCGCTCCCAGGTGGACGCGGTTGCGCCCGGCACACTGGGCCTCGTAGCAGGCCATGTCGGCCGCGTGCAGCACGGCGGCCGCGTCGCGCAGCCCCGGCGCCAGCGGCACCAGGCCTATGCTCAGGCCCAGCGTGAAGCTGCGCCCCTGGTAGGCGGGCTCCCAGGCCCGCACCGTGGCACGCAAACGCTCGGCCACGGCCTGGCCATTGGCCAGGCTGCTGGCGGGCAGCAGCACGGCGAATTCATCACCACCCAGGCGCGCCGCCCAGCCACTGCGCTGGACCTCGGCCTCCAGCAGGCGTGCCAGGCGGCGCAGCACATCGTCAGCCACGGCCCGGCCCGCCAGATCATTGACCACGGTGAAATGATCCACGTCCATGAACAGCAGCACGCCCTGCTCCGGCGCCAGCGCGCCCGGTTGCGCCGCGCGCTGGGCCCGCTCGGCCAGCAGCACCCGAAGGCGGCGCTCGAACTCGCCATGGTCGAGCAGCTGGGTCAGCGCATCGTGGCTGCTCTCCCAGGCCTGCTGCGCGCGCGCCTCACGCTCGGCGGTGCAATCCTGCACGGTCCAGACCACGCCGCGCCCGGGCTCGCCGGGCTGCACCAGCTGGCCTCGCACATGGCCCCACAAGACGCTGCCGTCCTTGCGCAGCAGGGGCAGTTCACCGTCAAACGCGCCATGCGCGGCAAACGCCTCATGCACCTGCTGGGCCGTATCCAGCCCATCCTCATGCGGGGCCAGCAGGTCGATCAGGTTGCGCCCCTGCAACTCCTGTGGCGCATGACCCAGCAGGCGGCAAACCTGCTGGCTCACCACCTCCACCTGCTCGGCACGCGTGACCGCAATGCCCAGCGGCACATGCTCAAGCACCGCCTGCAGCTGGCGCACCAGGGTGTCCGCGCCGCGCTGGGACTTGCGCCGGCCCTCCAGCAACCGGGTGCACACGCGCACCACATCGTCCACTTCACCGCTGGAGCGGGGCCAGGGTTCGTCAGCCCCCTCGGCGGTCGAGGCCGAGCGCTCGTCGGCCTCCAGCGCCGCCCGTACGCGCAGGCGCAGCAGCGTCAACGGCCGCGCCAGCCACAGCATGAACAGCGTGGCCAGCAGGCAGACGCCGCCCGCGGCCACCGCCACCTGCCCCCAGGCGCGGCGCTGGGCCTGCTGCAACGGCGCCAACATGGACTGGGCGTCGCTGACCCGCGCCACCATCCACTGCGGCATGGGCACGCCGGCCAGGCTGACCACATGATCGGCCTGCGGCTGCGCGGCCGCGCCACCCGCGAATGTTTGCCCGGCAGCGCGCCAATCGGCATAGGCCTGGGCCAGGCCGGGCTCATCGCTCACCTGGCCCAGCACACGCTCCAGATTCGGGTGCGACAGGATGACCCCGTCGCGCGTGAAAATGACCAGCCGTGAATCGCTGCGTTCCGGCAACGACAGCGAATGCGGCAGCAAGCCCTGCGACTGCAGCCGCAGCACGCCCGACACGACGCCCATGACCCGCCCCTCGCCGCGCAGCAGCGGCATGGTGAACATCACACGCGCATCGGTCGGGCTATTGCCGATCAGGCCCGACACCAGCGGCTTGCCGTTGACCAGGGTGCGCACCAGGTAGTCGCGCTCGGTGGGGTCGAGATCCGAGGCCTTGGCCAGCCGGCCATAGCGCAGATTCACGCTCAGGGTGCCGTCCTTGCGCGCCACCTGGATGGCATCGAAGAAGCGCACCGCCGGCAGGCCCTGCTGCAGCAGCCAGCCCAGCGACGCGGGCGATTCAAGTATCTCCGGCGTGATGCCCTCGGCCACGGTGGACAGCACCTTCTGGCTCTGCTCGATCTTGCTCGCCAGCAGGCGCGCGACCAACTCCACCTCGTCGTTCTGCTGGCTCACCAGCCTGTCCATGGCCTCCTGGCCCATGGCATGCGAGACCCACCAGGCAGCAAGCGAGCCAGACAGTGCAATGGCGGCCAGCGCCACCAGAAGCAGCTTGCGCACCAGCGGCCCGGGGAACCAGCCCGAGGCCGTCGATTCCTCAGCCTCCGGCTCCCACGCCGCGGGTTGATGCGCAGGCAAGTTCATACCCACTCCGCTTTTGAAGCGCCTGTGGCAAGCAGATGGAAGGTGAAGCGCTGCATATGGGCGGGCGAGAAAATGACCTCGGGCCAATATACGCAGCGCCTCCATGGCCCGGCTTGGGTGGAACCCTGTGAGCCACGGATGAAAACCCTGACACGCGGCAAATGCACGTCATATTTGAAACAAATAGATGCAAAAAGCGCTGAAACCGCCGGGTTTCAGCGCTTTTGCCTGCTGAAAGCAAGACAGGGGTGGTTAAAACCCCGCCACCATCTGCAGCGCGCGTGGCTGCGGCAGGTTCAGTACATTGCCGGTGCCGGTGATCAAGCCATGCTCGCGCAGGTGGCGCAGCACACGCGACAGGGTCTCGGGCGCGATGCCCAGTTGCGCGGCGATCAGACGCTTGCGCTGGTGCAGGGTGACGCGCAGGCCGCCATCCTCGGCGTTGTGCGCGTGGCGCAGCAACCATTGGGCGCAGCGCGCCTCGGCGTCCTGCGCCAGGCGGCTGACGGCCAGCTCGGTTTGCTGGCAATAGCCGGTGGCCATGTCGCGCAGCAGGGCCTGCGCCGGCTCGGGCAGATCGTCAAAGCTGCGCTTGAAGTCCTCCAGCGGCACGCGGCGCAACTGCACGCGCGTGTCGGCCACCATGTCCACGGCGCAGGGCTGGTCCAGCAGGGCCGTGGCGGCGTCGAGCCAGAACGGCCCTTCGATCACGCCGAGCTGGTGGCGCAACACGCCGTCCTCGCGCACGCCCAGCAGCACTCGGCCACTGTCCAGGTAGAGCACGGAGGCGGGTTGCTGGTGGCGCTGACGCAGCACTTCGCCCGCGGTGGCCACCTCGATCTGCACGGACTGGTCTGAGGACGGAATGGGGAACATAGGCGCCACTGTGCCGGCGTACCCACTTTTGCACTTTGAGGAATATCAATAGTGGGTTAGCACGGCCGTCAACAATATGCGGCTCTTTGCATGCTATTTTTGTATACACGCAACACTCTGCACCCGTACGGCCGAAAAAACTGGCGACATGGATGGCGCGTCACCAAAATGGCGCGCTGACACGCTTGCGCCAGGCCCGGCGCCGTGCAACACCCCCCACAGGATCGCCTGCAGGCACCCAGCCATGCCAGGCCCCACCGGAGACAAACCCATGAACCACAAGCTGATTGCCCTTGCCACCGCCGCGCTGTGCGCCGCCGGCGCCCACGCCCAATCCTCCGTCCAGGTCACCGGCCTGATGGATGTGTATGCCGGCTCCATGAAGATGGCCGGCGACGCCAAGCGCAAGTCGGTCGTCGACAGCGGCGGCATGACCACCTCGTGGTTCGGCTTCAAGGGCACGGAAGACCTGGGCGGCGGCCTCAAGGCCAGCTTCCAGCTGACCTCGTTCATCCAGGTCGATGACGGTACCCAGGGGCGCTTTCCGAAGGACACCTTTTTCTCGCGCGACGCCAACGTCAGCCTGTCGGGCGGTTTTGGCTCGGTGCTGCTGGGCCGCTGGATGGCGCCCAACTTCCTGCCCTCGGTCATCGGCAATCCGCTGGGCGACTCGTTCGAGTTCTCACCACTGATCCTGCACAAGAACGTGCCGCTGTTCAACGCCTCGAACTGGAAGGCCACCACGCCGTCCGACACCGGCTGGAGCAACCAGATCGTCTACAGCACGCCCAACATCGGCGGCTTCAAGGCCAACCTGCAATACCAGTTTGGCGAGCAGCCGGGCGACAACGGCAAGAAGAACATTGGCGCCAACTTCTTCTACTTTGGCGGCCCCCTGACGGTGACGGGCTATTACGAACGCGACCAGATCAGCAACCCCGCGGTTCCCAACACCTACCTGGGCACGACCAAGAAGGACTGGATGCTGGCCGCCGCCTATGACTTCAAGGCGGTCAAGCCCTACCTGAGCTATGGCCAGACCAAGGCCGACAACAGCCCGGACAAGGCCAAGACGCTGCAGCTTGGCGCATCCGCACCGCTGGGCGGCGGCAGCCTGCTGGCGTCCTGGGCCAAGACCGAGCTGTCGGCCTCCAACCTGGATCGCAAGACCTTGACCGTGGGCTACGACTACTACCTGTCCAAGCGCACCGACGTGTACGCCATGTTCATGAACGACCGCATCACCAGCCAACCGACAGGCAACAGCTTCGGCGTGGGCATACGCCACCGCTTCTGATCGGTTTAAGCTCTCGCGCACGGGGCACGCTGGCTGATGGCCGCGTGCCCCTTGTTTTTGCCCCTGACCACACGAAGACGGAGAAGCCCCCCATGCCCATGTTTGTCGATACCTCACCACCCGGCCAGTGCATCTTTTGCCGACTGGTGCAGGGCAGCATCCCCGCCGCCAAGGTGTACGAGGACGCGCTGACCATCGCCTTCATGGACATCGGCCAGGTCACACCGGGCCATGTGCTCGTGGCCACCCGGCGTCACGCGGCCACGCTGCTGGACGCCACACCCGAAGAGGCCGCCGCCGTGATGCAGACCGCGCACCGCGTGGCGCGCGCCATACAGGCCAGCTTCGACCCGCCGGGCCTGACCCTGCTGCAGGCCAATGGCATACTGGGCTGGCAGACCGTGGCCCACTTTCACATGCATGTGGTGCCGCGCCACGAGGGCGATGGCCTGGGCCTGACCTGGCCGCGCCAGGAGCCGCCGGCCCAGACGCTGGCCGGCTACGCCGAACGCCTGCGCGCGGCGCTGTGAACCCGGTGCGCCAGCGGTGGCAAAGCCGCCGCGCGGCACGCCCCACCGCAGCTTGCACCCCCTGAACAGCGCCTCTTCAGCGCCCATTCATACTATATTATTAATAGCTGTTTGCGCTTAACTACAGTGCGCTGCAGCCATTTTTGATCGTATTGGCACGCCCTGCACGGCCGATCAGACTCTGCTACCCTCGCGCGCATCATGTCCGTCCCGTCCGCAGCCATAGGAGCGCAGCAGGCACCGGCCGTGCCCGCTGGCCTGGCCATCGTGGTGCTGGCCCTGCTGCTGAGCATCCAGCCCGTCACCACCGACCTGTACCTGCCCGCCCTGCCCGCGCTCACGCGCGGCCTGGGTGCGGACGTGGCCGCAGGCCAGCTCACGCTGTCGGCGCTGCTGCTGGCCTTTGGCTGCTCGCAGCTGGCCTGGGGACCGCTGTCGGATCGCTTTGGCCGCCGGCCGGTGCTGCTCGCCGGGCTGGGGCTGTACACGCTGGCCTCGGTGGGTGCGGTGCTGGCGCCGTCCATGGATCTGCTGGTGGCCTGGCGCACGGCCCAGGGCCTGGCCATGGGCGCGGTGGTGATGTGTGCGCGCGCCATCGTGCGCGACCTGTACACGCCGCTGGCGGGGGCGCGCGCCATGTCCAAAGCGCTCACCGGGTTGGGGCTGATCGCCTGCCTGTGCGCCCCGCTGGGCGGCCTGTTGACCGAATGGCTGGGCTGGCGCGCGGCGCTGCTAGTGCTCACCGCCTATGCCGTGGCCACGCTGGCCCTGGTGGCCCTGCGCCTGCCCGAGACGCTGGGCCAGCGCAACCCACGGGCGCTGCACCCGGCGACGCTGGTGCGCACCTGGGCACTGGTGCTGCGCACGCCCACGTTCTGGGCCTTCTCGCTGCTGACCACGGCCAGCTATGGCGGGCTGTTCACCTTTCTGGCGGCCTCGTCCTTCGTGTACCTGGACGTGCTGGGCAGCTCGCGCACGCAGTACGGGCTGACGCTGCTGTCCACCGCCGCGGCCTACCTGCTGGGCACGCTGCTGTGCCGGCGCCTGCTGGCGCGCCATGGCCTGAAGCGCACGGTGGCCATTGCCGGGTTGTTGAGCGCCAGCGGCGGGCTGCTGATGCTGCTGGCCGCCGCCCTGGGCTGGCACAGCGTGGCGGCGCTGCTGCCGCCGTTCTACCTGTTCATGCTGGGCCATGGCATCCACCAGCCCTGCGGGCAATCGGGCGCAGTGGGGCCGTTTCCGCAGGCGGCTGGCGTGGCATCGGCGCTCAATGGCTTCATGATGATGCTGGCGGCCTTTGCCATTGGCCGCTGGCTGGGCGGCGCGCTGGACGGAACCGTCTGGCCGCTGGTGCAGGGCGTGGCCCTGTGGTCGCTGCTGCTGGCTGCCATTGCCTGGACGCTGGTGCAGCGCCACGCCCCGCAGGAGAGCGCCCATGCCCCGTAACCCCATCCCCGCCATCGCCCTGGCCGGCCCCACGGCCTCGGGCAAGACGGCGGCGGCCTTCGCCATTGCCGAGGCGCTGGCGCCACGGCTGCCGGTGGAGATCATCAGCGTCGATTCGGCCCTGGTGTATTGCGGCATGGACATCGGCACGGCCAAGCCCACGCGCGATGAGCTGGCCCGCGTGCCGCACCACCTGATCGACATCCGCGACCCCCTGCAGGCCTACAGTGCGGCCGAGTTCGTGCGCGACGCCACGCGGCTGATCACCGAGATCCACGCGCGCGGCGCCCTGCCGCTGCTGGTGGGCGGCACCATGCTGTACTTCAAGGCCTTGCTGGATGGCCTGGACGACATGCCGGCCGCCGACCCCGCCGTGCGCGCGCGCCTGGAACAGCAGGCCGCAGCCATAGGCTGGGCCGGCATGCACGCCGAGCTGGCGCGCGTCGATCCGCAGACGGCCGCACGCCTGGCGCCCGGCGACAGCCAGCGCATACAGCGCGCGCTGGAGGTCTGGCATGTCTCGGGCCGGCCGCTGTCGAGCTTTCACACTATCAAAACAGAAGCTGCTAACGCCCGCCCCATAAGCGCTACAAGCCTTTTTTCCTTGGAGCCAGAGAACCGCACCTGGCTGCACGAGCGCATCGCCCAGCGCTTTCACGCCATGCTGGCGGCGGGCTTTCTCGACGAGGTGCTGCGCCTGCGCGCGCGCGGCGACCTGCACCCCGACCTGCCCAGCATGCGCTGCGTGGGCTATCGCCAGGCCTGGGAGTCGCTGGACGGTCTGCACCCCATGGCCAGCCTGCCCGAACGCGGCATTGCCGCCACGCGCCAGCTGGCCAAGCGCCAGATCACCTGGCTGCGCGGCATGCCGGGGCGCCACACCATCGCCTGTGACGCGCCCGACGCCGGCGCACAACTGGTGCGCGCCGTCTGCGCGCATGTGCTCGGCACCGGCGCATGACCGGCGCCGCGCCACTGCTGCAGGTGCGCGGCCTGGCCCGGCGCTACGGCGCGCAGAGCGTCTTCGAGAACGTCCACCTGGAGGTGCACGCGGGTGAGTTCGTCGCCATCGTCGGTGACTCGGGCGTGGGCAAGTCCACGCTGCTCAACTGCCTGGCGGGGCTGGACCGCTGGGACGCGGGCCAGGTGCTGCACCAGGGCGTCGATCTGGGCAGGCTGGACGATACCCAGCGCGCACTGTGGCGGCGCAGCCATGTGGGCTTTGTGTTCCAGGCCTTCCATGTGCTGCCGCACCTGGACGTGGCGCAGAACGTCGGCCTGCCGCTGCTGCTGCAGGGCCGCCCCGATGCCGCGCGCGTCGGGCAGATGCTGGCCGCCGTGGGGCTGGACGGCCTGGGCGACCGGCTGCCGCACCAGCTCAGCGGCGGCCAGCTGCAGCGCGTGGCCATTGCCCGCGCGCTGGTGCACCGCCCCGCCCTGCTGCTGGCCGACGAGCCCACCGGCAACCTCGACCCCGGCACGGCGGCACGCATCATGGATCTGCTGCTGGCCCAGACCCGGGAGCATGGTGCAGCGCTGGTGCTGGTCACCCACTCGGCCGCGGCAGCGGCGCGCGCCGCCCGCGTGCTGCAGCTGACGGCCCAGGGAATACGCTGAATCCAGGGAAATCCATGACCTGGTTGGCTACATCGACCGCATAAACCCTGGGTTGCGCTACCGCAATAGTAGATAACATCAGCGGTCGCTAATATATGGAGGGACAACCCCATGGCCCAGATACAGGCCCAGCCCGCACCCGCCAGCCAAGAGCGCGGGCGGCTGCGCAAGGCACCCGAGCATTTTCTTGACGCCACGGGCGTGCGCACCGTGTTCGCCGAGGGCAGGCAGGGGCGCCGCAACTTCATCCGCAGCGCCTTTGCCGCCGCCATGGCGGGCAGCGCCGCCAGCCATGCGGCCGCGCAAGCCAGGGACACGGGCGATGGTGACCCCGCCATCCTGAACCTGCCCGTGCACAGCACCGGCCTGGGCCAGCCCGTGGCCACCGATGGCTACGGCCGCCCCTCGCAGTACGAGGGCAATGTACAGCGCCGCCAGAGCCCGGGGCTGACGCAGACCAACCAGGCCTCGGTGTCGTTTGCGCCGCTGCAGTCGCTGTTTGGCATCGTCACGCCCAGCGGCCTGCACTTCGAGCGCCACCACCAGGGCTGGTGGGACGTCGATCCCGCCCAGCACCGGCTGATGATCAACGGCATGGTCAAGACCTCCAAGGTCTTCACCATGGACGAGATCATGCGCCTGCCCAGCGTGTCGCGCTTTCACTTCATCGAATGCGGCGCCAATACCGCCGTGGACTGGGGCAACGTGGCCGTGCCCACCTGCCAGTACACGCACGGCATGCTGTCGTGCAGCGAATTCACCGGCGTGCCGCTGATCACGCTACTCGAACATGCCGGCGCCGACCTGAAAGCGGCCAAGTTCGTGCTGGCCGAAGGGGCGGACGGCTCGTCGATGACGCGCACCATCCCCATGAGCCTGGTCACCAGCGGCCAGGTGCTGGTGGCCTATGGCCAGAACGGCGAGATGCTGCGCCCCGAAAACGGCTACCCCCTGCGCCTGGTGGTGCCGGGCGTGCAGGGCGTGAGCTGGGTGAAGTACCTGCGCCGCATCGAGCTGGGCGACCAGCCCTGGGCCAGCAAGGACGAGGCCATCCACTACATCGACCTGATGCCCGACGGCCAGCACCGCCAGTACACCAGTATCCAGGAGTGCAAGAGCGTCATCACCACCCCCTCGGGCGGCCAGGTGCTGCTGGACAAAGGCTTCTACAACATCACCGGCCTGGCCTGGTCAGGGCGCGGCAAGGTCAAGCGCGTGGACGTGTCCGTCGATGGCGGGCGCAACTGGCGCACGGCGCGGCTGGAGACGCCGGTGCTCGACAAATGCCTGACGCGCTTCAACCTGGACTGGGTCTGGGACGGCAAGCCCACCATCGTGCAAAGCCGGGCCATGGACGAGACGGGCTATGTGCAGCCCAGCTACAAGCAGTTGCGCGCGGTGCGCGGCACACGCTCCATCTATCACAACAACGCCATCCAGTCCTGGTTGGTGCAGGAAAACGGCGAGGTGAAAAATGTTCAGATTGCGTGACACCCTCGCCGCCGCGCTGCTGGCCGCGGGCGTCGCCCTGCCGGCCCTGGCGCAGGACAAGTTCCCCGGCATCGGCCGCGCCGCCACCCCCAAGGAGGTGGCCGCCTGGGACATCGACGTGCGCCCCGACTTCAAAGGCCTGCCACCCGGCAAGGGCACGGTGGCCCAGGGTCAGGATATCTGGGAGGAGCGCTGCGCCAGCTGCCATGGCTTTTTTGGCGAGTCCAACTCGGTCTTCATGCCGCTCGTGGGCGGCACCACCGCCGATGACGTGAAGACCGGCCGCGTCGCCACCCTGCGGCGCACCGACTACCCCGGCCGCACCACGCTGATGAAGGTGCCCACGGTTTCCACGCTGTGGGACTACATCCACCGCGCCATGCCCTGGGACAAGCCCAAGTCACTCAAGCCCGACGAGGTCTACGCCGTCACTGCCTTTCTGCTCAACCTGGCTCATGTCGTCCCCGACAGCTTCACGCTGTCCAACGACAACATCGCCGAAGTGCAGCAAAAAATGCCCAACCGCAACGGCATGACCCTGGCCCACGCCCTGTGGCCCGGCAAGGACATGCCCGGCCTGGCGACCCAACCCGACATACAGGCCAAGGCCTGCATGAGCAACTGCGGCCCCGAGCCCGTGGTCACGTCGGTGCTGCCCGAGCATGCGCGCAACAACCACGGCAATCTGCGCGAGCAAAACCGCACCGTGGGCGCGCAGCGCGGCTCCGACACCACCCGGCCCGAGGGCTGGCTGGGCGACGCCGCCGGCCCGGTGAAGGTGGTGGGCCCGGCCAGCCACAACAGCCCCAATGCCGCCGCCATCGCGCTCACCCACAAGCACGCCTGCACCGCCTGCCACAACATGGAGGGCAAGCTGGTCGGCCCGAGCTTTGCCGACATCGCCAAGAAACATGGCGGCAAGGCCGACTACCTGGCAGAGAAGATCAAGTCCGGCGGCTCCGGCCTCTGGGGCGAAATCCCCATGCCGCCGCAAACCCTGCCACAGGATGACACCGGGGCCATTGCCGCCTGGCTGGCCGGTGGCGCCGGCAAGTGACAGGCCGCGGGCGTTGACACACATTCCATCACCACACGCAAATCCGCGTTCGCTTCAATCCAAGGAGTACCTCTTCATGCAAACCACACGCAGGCAAGTCCTCAAGCACAGCGCCGTCGTTGCCGGCCTGTTGGCGGGAACGGGGCTGTTCCCGCAATATGCGCTGGCCTTCAACAAGGCCGCATTCGACGCCAAGAGCCTGGCGGACGCGCTCAAGGCCCTGGGCGCCAACGGCGCTCCTGAAGCCAGCAGCGCCGTGACCCTCACGGCACCGGACATCGCCGAAAACGGCGCCGTGGTGCCACTGGCCGTGGCCAGCACGCTGCCGGGCATCAAGCAGCTGGTGCTGCTGGTCGAGAAGAACCCGAACGCCCTGGTGGCCGTGTTCAACATGGGCCCCGAGCTGGAGGCCAGCTTTGCCACGCGCGCCAAGATGGGGGAATCGTCCGACGTGTACGCGGTGGCCATCACCGGCGACGGCAAGGCGCACTTTGCCAAGAAGGAAGTGAAGGTCACCCTGGGTGGTTGCGGCGGCTGACCAGCACCAGCACTAGCACCAGCACCCCTATCAAGAAATCAAGGAGAAACGACATGGCAGATCCGATGCGCATCCGCGCCCAGGCACAGGGCGACAAGGCCACGGTACGTGTGCTCATGAGCCACGAAATGGAGTCCGGCCAACGCAAGGACGCTTCCGGCAATCTGGTGCCCGCCTGGCATATCCAGGACGTGAGCGCCAGCCTGAACGGCAAGCAGGTGTTTTCCTGCGAATGGGGCCCCGGGGTCTCGAAGAATCCCTTCCTGCAATTCGTGGTCAAGGGCGCCAAGGCCGGCGACAAGCTCAGCGTCACCTGGAAGGACAACAAGGGCGAGAGCCGCACCGACGAGGCCACGGTGTCCTGACCCATCTCTCGCCCGGGCGGGCCGCGCTGCACCAGGCCAGGCCCCGCTTTCTTGCTACACACGGAGGAGACAAACACCATGCGAGGCAAATCCATCGCGTTGATCACGGCGGCCCTGGGCCTGATGGGCCTATCGGGCCTGGCTCTGGCACAGAAGACATCGATAGAGGCCATAGAGGAGTACCGCGAGATGCTGCAGGACGGCAACCCGGCCGACCTGTTCGAGGCCAAGGGCGAAGACCTGTGGAAGAAAAAGCGCGGCCCCAAGAACGCGTCGCTGGAAGGCTGCGACCTGGGCCTGGGACCGGGCGTGGTCAAAGGCGCCTTCGTCGAGCTGCCGCGCTGGTTTGCCGACACCGGCAAGGTGCAGGATCTGGAGTCACGCCTGCTCACCTGCATGAGCGCGCTGCAGGGCATAGACCCCAAGGTCATCATCGACGGCCAGTGGGGCAAGGGCGAGCGTGCCAACACCACGGCCCTGGCCACCTGGATTGCCGCGCAGTCCAAGGGCATGGCCTTCCACCTGCCGCAAGGCCATGCGCAGGAGCGCACCATGTACGAAGTGGGCAAGCGCCTGTTCTACCAGCGCGGCGGCGCGCATGATTTCTCCTGCGCCTCCTGCCATGGCGAGGCGGGCAAGCGCATCCGCCTGCAAGACCTGCCCGACCTGCGCAAGGCCCCCGGCGACGGCATAGGCTTTGCCGCCTGGCCCGCCTACCGCGTCTCCAACGGCCAGATGTGGAGCATGCAGCACCGCCTGCACGACTGCTACCGCCAGCAGCGCTTTCCGGAAGTGGTGTTTGCCAGCGACGTGACCGTGGCCCTTGGCGTGTTCCTGGGCGTGAACGCCACGGGCGACAAGTCGGCCGTGCCCACCATCAAGCGTTGAACCGCAGGAGGATGACCATGAAGCCACAGATCACCACCGCCTGCCTCGGCCTGCTTGCCGCGGCGGCACTGGCCGGTTGTGCCGGTGCCAGCCGCACCGCCGGCCTGCCCTCGCCCGCCGAGCTGGATGCCCTGACGCAGAAGGCCGTGCAGGAATCATTCAAGGACCACGGCATCGTCAAGGTGAAAAACGTCTTCGCCGACGACGAAACCATCAGCGCGTGCAACGCCGCCGACGCGGCCGGCAAGCCGCTGGACGACGCCACCGCCAAGCGCCTGGAGGCCCTGAACATGAAGACCGTGCAGTGGCCCAGCGATGGCAAGTTCCTGGGCAGCTGGAAGGAGGGGGAAAAACTGGCCCAGAGTGGCCGCGGCCTGACCTTCACCGACACGGCCAAGACGCCCAACGGCGGCAATTGCTACAACTGCCACCAGATCGACAAGAAGGAGATCTCCTTCGGCACCATTGGCCCCAGCCTCTACCACTACGGCAAGCTGCGCGGCGTGAAAGACCCGAACGCGCCGGAAGCCCGGGCCATGGTCGAATACACCTGGGGCAAGATCTGGAACAGCAAGGCCTACAGCGCCTGCTCCAACATGCCGCGCGCGGGCCACATGGGCATCATGACCAAAAGCCAGGTGGCCGACCTGGTGGCGCTGCTGCTCGACCCCCAGTCTCCCGTGAATCAATAAGCTTTTCAGCAACCGTTTGCGGCCTTGGCTGCGGTGGAAACCCGCCGCGCCCAAGGCCGCTGCCACATACCAGCCCTGCGAGCCCGCCATGAACCTGACCAAACGCGAATTCCTGCAAGTGCTCACCGCCGCCAGTGCCGCCGGCATGGGCCTGGGCCGCTATGCCCACGCCAGCACCGACAGCGCCGCCCAGGGCCTGTACGACATACCGAAGTTCGGCAACGTCTCCTTTTTGCACATCACCGACTGCCACGCCCAGCTCAAGCCGATCTACTTTCGCGAGCCCAGCGTGAACCTGGGCCTGGGCGACATGCAGGGGCGACTGCCGCACCTGGTGGGTGAACAACTGCTGAAGGCCGCCGGCATGAAGAACGGCACGGCGGCGGCGCACGCCCTGACCTACCTGGATTTTGAGCAGGCCGCCCAGCGCTACGGCAAGGTGGGCGGCTTTGCCCACCTGGCGACCCTGGTCAAGCGCATGCGCGCCAGCCGCCCCGGCGCGCTGCTGCTAGATGGTGGCGACACCTGGCAGGGCAGCGGCACGGCGCTGTGGACCCACGGCCAGGACATGGTGGACGCCTGCAAGCTGCTGGGCGTGGACGCCATGACCGGCCACTTCGAGTTCACCCTGGGCATGAAGCGGGTGCAGGAGATCGTCGAGAAGGACTTCGCCGGCAAGGTGGACTTCGTGGCGCAGAACATCAAGACCACCGACTTTGGCGACCCGGTGTTCAAGCCCTACGTGATTCGCCAGATCAACGGCGTGCCCTGCGCCATCGTCGGCCAGGCCTTTCCCTATACACCGATCGCCAACCCGCGCTGGATGGTGGCGGACTGGGAGTTCGGCATCCAGGACGAGAACATGCAAAAGGTGGTCGATGAGGCCCGCGCCAAGGGCGCGCAGGTGGTCGTCGTCATCAGCCACAACGGCATGGACGTGGATCTGAAGATGGCCAGTCGCGTGCGCGGCATAGACGCCATCCTGGGCGGCCACACGCACGACGGCATGCCCGTGGCCAGCATCGTGAAGAACGCCGGCGGCCAGACCATAGTCACAAACGCCGGCAGCAACGGCAAGTTTCTGGGCGTGCTGGACTTCGACGTCAAGGGCGGCAAGGTGGCGGACTTTCGCTACAAGCTGCTGCCGGTGTTTGCCAACATGCTGCCGCCCGACAAGGACATGGACGCGCTCATCACCAAGATCCGCGCCCCCTACGAGGGCAAGCTGGCCGAGCAACTGGCCATCACCGAGGGCCTGCTGTACCGGCGCGGCAACTTCAACGGCACGGGCGACCAGCTCATCGTCGATGCGCTGATGGAGGTGCAGGGCGCCGATCTGGCGTTCTCACCCGGTTTCCGCTGGGGCACGACGCTGCTGCCCGGCCAGCCCATCACACGCGAATGGCTGCTGGACATGACGGCCACCACCTACAGCTTCGCCACCCTCACCGAGATGAAGGGCGAGATGATCAAGACGGTGATGGAGGACGTGGCCGACAACCTGTTCAACCCCGACCCGTATTACCAGCAGGGCGGCGACATGGTGCGCGTGGGCGGCCTGACCTATGCCTTCGACCCGCTGCAGGGCATGGGCAAGCGCGTCAGCGACATGCGCCTGAAGGGCGAGCTGATCGACCCGAACAAGACCTACAAGGTGGCCGGCTGGGCCCCCGTGGCCGAGGATGCCGCCAAGGCCGGCAACCCCATGGTCTGGGAGCTGGTGGAGCAATGGCTGAAGGCGCGCGGCGGCAAGGTCACAGCGCGCCAGCCGAATGTGCCGCGCCTGACGGCCGGCCTGCCCAACCCCGGCTACGCAGACTGACGCAGCCGCGTCAGCCGCGGTAGAGCCAGGGCTGATCGAGCAGGCGCTCGCCCAGCAGACCCATGGCCGCGTCGCGCCCCCAGCGCAGCGGGCCGCTGGCATGAAAAATTTGCCCGTTGCGCCGCGATCGTTCCTGCACGCGGGCGTTGCGCTGCCAGCGGTTCAAGGCATAGCGGCGCAGGCACAGGGCCACATCCACATCGTGCATGGCGAGCGATTTTTCCAGCTCCACCGCATCCTCGATGGCCATGCCGGCGCCCTGGGCCAGGTAGGGGCGCATGGGGTGGGCCGCGTCGCCCAGCAGCGCCACCAGGCCGCGCGCCATCTCCTGCGGGCCGGCGACGGGCGGGCGGTCGAGCAGCGGCCACAGGCGCCAGCCCTCCCCCACCTGAGGCACGACGCGTACCAAGTCCTGCAGCGGCGTACAGGTCTGCGCCAGGGCGGATTCCAGATCAGCGGCATTCACGCCGTGGTCCCAGGAGTCCAGATCGGCCGGCGGCTGGCCATGGCGTATGGCCACCAGGTTCAGCAGCTCGCCGCGGCGCAGCGGGTACTGCACCACATGCAGGTTTGGCCCCAGCCAGACGGTGACGTCATTCGAACGCAGCGCCTGGGGCAGCGCATCCTGGCGCAGCACGGCGCGGTAGGCCAGATGGCCCGACACGCGCGTGGCCGCCTCGCCCAGCAGCTGCGTGCGCGTGCCGCTGCGCAGGCCGTCGGCGCCAATCAGCGCATCACCCTCGACCTCGATAACCTTGCCGTCACCGCGCACCAGGCGCACGGTGACGGCGTCGCCCTGCTCCTCATGTCGTTCCACCTGGTGATCCAGGTTCAGATGCACCAGCGATGACTTGCGCGCCACATCCAGCAACAGGCCGTGCAGATCGGCACGGTGGATGGTGGCGTAGGCCGCGCCGTAGCGCTCGACCGCGGTGGCGCCCAGGCGCAGCGCGCCCAGCTCGGCGCCGGTGAGCGCGCTGCGCACCCGCAGCCGCTCGGGAAAGCTGGCCACCGCCAGCAGGGCCCGGTGCAGGCCCCAGGCCTGCAGGCGCCGCACCACATTCGGACCGATCTGCACGCCGGCGCCCACCTCGGTGAATGCGCCGGCGCGCTCGAACAGCCGCACCTCCCAACCGGCGCGCGCACTGCCCAGCGCGGCAGCCAGCCCGCCTATGCCGCCACCGGCAATCAAGACTTGTTTTTGCATGCCGTGATTGTCGGCGCAGGCGCGGCCCGGGTTAGCTGCTCAGCAACTGACGCAGCACGTAGGGCAGGATGCCGCCGGCGCGGTAGTAGTCCACCTCGATGGGCGTGTCTATGCGCAGCGTCACCGCCACCTCCTGGCGCGAGCCATCGGCGCGGCGGATCACCAGCAGCGCCTGGCTTTGCGGTGTCAGGGCAGCGTCGGGCAGCACGTCGATGATCTCGTCGCCCTTGAGGCCCAGGCTCTCCCACGAGTCACCGGCACGCAGCTGCAGCGGCAGCACGCCCATGCCCACCAGGTTGGAGCGGTGGATGCGCTCGAAGCTCTTGGCCACCACGGCCTTGATGCCCAGCAGCTGTGTGCCCTTGGCCGCCCAGTCGCGGCTGGAGCCGGTGCCGTACTCCTCGCCGGCAAAGATCACCGTCGGCGTCTTGCTGGCCATGTACTGCATGGCGGCATCGAAGATGGCCATCTTGCTGCCGCGCTGCGGGCCATCGCCCTGGTACAGGGTCATGCCGCCCTCCTCGCGCGAGCCATCGGCCAGCGCCGGGATCATCAGGTTCTTGATGCGCACGTTGGCGAAGGTGCCGCGCATCATCACGTCGTGATGGCCGCGGCGCGAGCCATAGCTGTTGAAGTCGGCCTTGGCCACGCCATGCGCCTTGAGCCAGAGGCCGGCGGGCGAGCTCTCCTTGATGGAGCCGGCGGGCGAGATATGGTCGGTGGTGATCGAGTCGCCAAACAGGGCCATGATGCGCATGCCGGTGACAGATTCAGAGTGTTTTTGGCCTCCAGCGCCCTCCCCTTGCTCGCCAACAGCTACAGTATCAAGAGCAAAATCGGCAAAGAACGGCGGCTCGGCGATATAGGTGCTGGCGGGCCATGAGTACACCTCGCCGCTCACGCCGTGGATCTTGTCCCACAGCGCGCCGGGCTCGGTCTTGACCTTGGCGTAGTTCTCGCGGAAGGCCTTGCCGTTCATGGCGAACTTCAGCAGCGCCTGCACCTCCTCGGCCTTGGGCCAGATGTCGCCCAGGTACACGTCCTTGCCCCCCTTGCCCTTGCCCACAGGCTCGGTCATCAAGTCCTTGAGCATGGTGCCGGCAATGGCATAGGCCACGACCAGCGGCGGGCTGGCCAGGAAGTTGGCCTTGATGTTGGGATGGATGCGCGCCTCGAAGTTGCGATTGCCCGACAGCACGGCGGCGCACACCAGGTTGTGCTGGGTGATGGCCTCGTTGAGCTGTGGCGTCAGATCGCCGGCATTGCCAATGCAGGTGGTACAGCCGTAGCCGGCCACGGTGAAGCCCAGCTTTTCCAGATAGGGCAGCAGGCCGGTTTCCGTCAGGTACTCGGTGACGATGCGCGAGCCCGGCGCCAGCGAGGTTTTGATGTGCGGCTGCACCTTCAGCCCCGCCTCCACGGCCTTCCTGGCCAGCAGACCGGCGGCCAGCAGCACGCTGGGGTTGGAGGTGTTGGTGCAGCTGGTGATGGCCGCGATCAACACATCGCCGCTGCCCACCGTGAGCCGGTCGCCCTGGTGGCCGTGCATGGGGGCGTCCACATGCTGCACCTCCAGGCGCGGCTTGTTGTGCACCATCTCGGCCTCGAAGCGCGGCGCGCCCTCGGTCGCCGGGCGCTCGTCGGGCACGGCCTGCGCGGCATCGGGTGCATGCGCCGCAACGGCATGGCGCTCATGCAGGCGCTCGGGCGCCAGGTTGAAGCCGGCCTGCTCCACGGGCTTGGAAAACAGGCTGGTGAACTGCTGCTTGACCTGGCCCAGGTCGATGCGGTCCTGCGGGCGCTTGGGTCCGGCCAGGCTGGGCGTGACGTCGGCAAGATTCAGCCGCACGACCTGTGAATAGTCGATATCGCCCGCGCGCGGAATGCCGAACAGGCCCTGGGCCTTGAGGTAGGCCTCCAGGGTTTCAATCTCGTCCTGCGTGCGCCCGGTGCCCTCGAAATAGTCGAGGGTGGCCTCATCCACCGGGAAGAAGCCCATGGTGGCGCCGTACTCGGGCGCCATGTTGCCGATGGTGGCGCGGTCGGGCAGCGACAGCGAGCGCGTGCCCTCGCCAAAAAATTCGACGAACTTGCCCACCACCTTGGCGCGGCGCAACTGCTCGGTCACGGTGAGCACCAGGTCGGTGGCCGTCACGCCCTCGCGCAGCTGGCCGGTGAGCTCGAAGCCCACCACGTCCGGCGTCAGGAAGTACAGCGGCTGGCCCAGCATGGCCGCCTCGGCCTCGATGCCGCCCACGCCCCAGCCGACCACGCCAATGCCGTTGATCATGGTGGTGTGGCTGTCGGTGCCCACCAGGGTGTCGGGGTAGTACACGCCATCGGCGCTCTTGTGCACGCCGCGTGCCAGATATTCCAGGTTCACCTGGTGCACGATGCCAAAGCCCGGCGGCACGACGCCAAAGGTGTCAAAGGCCTGCATGCCCCATTTCATGAACTCGTAGCGCTCGCGGTTGCGCTGAAACTCGAGCTTCATATTCAGCTGCAGCGCATTCTTGCTGCCGTAGTAATCCACCATGATGGAGTGGTCCACCACCAGATCCACGGGCACCAGCGGCTCGACCTTTTTCGGATCCTTGCCCAGGCGCTGCGTCACGCTGCGCATGGCTGCCAAATCCACCAGCAGCGGCACGCCGGTGAAATCCTGCAGCACGACGCGGGAGAGCACGAAGGGAATTTCGTCCTTGCGCGCTGCATTGGCGCCCCAGCTGGCCAGTTGCCGCACATGCTCAGCCGTCACCTTGCGCCCATCGCAATTGCGCAGCACCGATTCAAGCACGATGCGAATGGAAACCGGCAGGCGGCTCACACGGGGATACTTGTGTGCCAGCTCCGGCAGGGAATAGAACTTGCCTTTCTTGCCTGACGCCGTGGTGAAATTCTTGACGGTGGAAGCAAAGGCGTGGCTTGGGGTGGTGGTGACAGCCATACAGCAACTCCGGTTGGGAAGGACAACGTCCCATTCTGGCAGGGAGCGACGGTATCGCCAATGATCAGGGCCAATACCTTTGGCCCACGCCATGGTTAAAAATGGCGATCGGCATGCAAATCCGGCACATCTGCCGCGATCAGGTGCCAGTCAATGCATGTCGTGGCCAAGCGGCGCCGGTTGTGCCGTTCTGTCCCAATAAACAAAAAACCCGCCAAAGGCGGGTTTTTACCGAGGGCAAACCAAGAGGGCCTGCGCCACGGTGCCAAAGGCCAGCCCGGGGCGCCGGCCATGCCGGATCAAATGGCGAACTTCTCACGATCCTCATTTTGAATCCACTTCGGTGCCTTGCCACGGCCCGTCCAGGTCTGGCCCGTTGCCGGATCGCGGTACTTGGGCGCCACCTTCACGCCGATACTTGCAGAAGTGCGCGCGCCACGCCCCACGGGAAAGACCTCCTGCTGCGTCAAACCAAACTCGGCAATCAAACCGCGCACCTGGGCAACGGCGGCGGCCAATTCGCGATCGCGCGCTTCACTGATCTGCAGTTCAAGGGCTTCACGCTGCTTCAACAGGTCTTTATAGCTGGGGTTCATGATAGTTTGCTTGGGTTGAGAATTAATAGACGGCGCGATTATAGATAAATAATTCCGTTCATGTAACGAGTTTATCGGCATGAATGACTGATGAATGTTGGTGAACCCGGCAAGTCATCACGCCCGTCCGCTCATTGAATGAGTATTCACCAACTTCAATGGTCAGAAAGCATTTGTCCACCACACCCGATTCACCCGTTCGCAGCGCCTGCCTGTCCGGTGCGGGACAATCGCCCCATTCAAAACCACCATCGACGATTAACACATGGCGCTTTACTGTGCGGGCGATATCCAGGGCTGTGGCGATGCTTTCGAGCGGCTGCTGTCCGTGATCGGCTTTTCTCCGAGCCGCGACACCATTTATCTGCTGGGCGATCTGGTCAATCGCGGTCCCGCCTCGGCCGCGGTATTGCGCCGCTGCATGCAAATGGGCGACAGCGTGCGCGCGCTGCTGGGCAACCACGACCTGCACCTGCTGGCCACGGCGCATGGCGTGCGCCCCCCTTCACGGCGCGACACGCTGGACGGCATCCTGCAGGCGAGCGACCGGGGCGCGATGCTGGACTGGCTGCGCCAGCAACCCCTGGCACGCCAGGTGGAGCATGGCGGCGAGCCCCTGCTGCTGGTGCACGCCGGCGTGCTGCCGCAGTGGTCTGCGGACGATGTTCTGGCGTTGGCGCGCGAGGTGCAGGCGCAGCTTAGCGGCCCGGGGTTGGCTGAATTCCTGCGCCGGATGTATGGCAACCACCCGGATCTATGGGACGCGGGCCTGCAGGGCGCGGATCGCCTGCGCATCATCGTCAACGCACTGACCCGGCTGCGCTTTTGCACGCCCGAGGGGCGCATGGATTTCGACAGCACCGAAAGCGCCGCGCAGGCGCCCGAAGGATTGGTGCCCTGGTTTGATGCGCCCGGGCGGCGCACCCGCGGCACACTGATTGCCTTTGGTCACTGGTCGACGCTGGGCTGGATCAGCCGGCCAGACATCCTGGGGCTGGACACGGGCTGCGTCTGGGGCGGCGCACTGAGCGCCGTGCGCTTTGGCGCCACGCTGGCCGAGCGCGAGCACTGCAAGGTGCAATGCCCACAAGCCCAGCGGCCAGGAGAGTAGTTCGCTATAAAATTAAAAGCTGCCTACGTTTTATCAATACCACTTTCAGGCAATAAATAGCCAAAAAACATTTGCCATCAAGCGCAAACAGCTATGCTTTTTATGCAGCAATTGACTTGAGCGCAGCCGCCATGCCGCGCGACTGCCACAGCGCGCCATCGCTGCCCGCAGCCAGCACGGCCACGTCGGGGTGGCCAGCGCTCCAGGCAGGCACGGCGGCCATGCCCTGCACCATCAGCGCCGTGCCCCAGCCGTTGACGGCCCGCACGTCACGCGCCAGCAGCGCCACGCCATGCACGCCCGATGTCGGCCAGCCGGACTGCGGATCCAGCACATGGTGCAGGCGCCGGCCCTGGTGCATGAAGCCACGCTCGTAGTCACCCGAGGAGGCCACGATGCCGAAGCCCTCGACCTCGATGGCGCCCAGCAGCTTCTCGGGCGCGCGCGGATCGCGCACCCCGACACGCCAGGGGCGCCCCTGCAGGCGGCCGCTGGCGAGCACGTCGCCGCCGCCGTTGACAAGCGCGTTGGCAACGCCCTCGCGCTCGAGCACGCGCAGGCCCGCAGCCAGAATGGGCAACTTGGCGATGCCGCCCAGGTCGAGCTGCATGCCGCGCTCGCTCAGATAGGCCGTGCCGGCGCGCTCATCCAGGCGCAGCTTGCGTGCGTCCACATGGCGCAGCGCGGCCGCGATGTCTGTGGCGGCGGGCATGGCCTGCTGGCCCGCCTCGAAATGCCAGCCGGACAAGGCCCCCACGGTGGGATCGAAGGCGCCAGCGCTCTCGCGCCATACCTGCTGGGCGTTGCGCAGAATGGCCAGCACCTCGGGCGACACGGCAACCGGGTGGCGCCCGGCCGCGTGCCCGATGCGCCGCACCACGCTGTCCTCGCGGTAGCGGCTCAGCAGCGCCTCAAGGCGCTGCATTTCGTCAAAGGCCAGGCCTATCGCGGCCTGCAGACGGCGCGCATCGCCGCCGTCGGCGACGATGTCCACGCGCGTGCCCATGAGGTTGCGGCTTGCACGCTGCGGCCCTGCGGCCTGCGCCAGGCCCGGGCTGGCCCAGGCCACGGCGCCCAGCAGGGGCAGCGCCAGGGCGAAGCGCCGCCGCGACAGCCGCCCGCCTTGCCTTGCGTTGTTCATGGCACGCACTCCTTGCATTACATCGACTGGTCGGCCATGAAGTCCACGGCGGCCTTCACATCGTCATCGCTGAGCGCGGAAGCACCGCCGCGCGCGGGCATCATGCCCTTGGCGCCGGTGAAGCCCTCGATGGCGTGCTTGTACAGCGTGTCCTTGCCCTGGGCGATGCGCGGGCCCCAGTCGGCCTTGTCGCCCGGCTTGGGCGCGCCGGCCACACCGGCGGCGTGGCACATGGCGCAGGTCTTGCCGTACACGCTCTTGCCGGCGGTGTTTTCCGCCGCCGGGGCGGGTGCGGGAGCAGGCGCGGGTGCCGCGGCGGGCGCCTCGGCAGCGGGTGCCGGGGCGGGCGCGGGTGCCGGCGCCTCGTTCTTGCCGCAGGCAGCCAGCAACAGCGTTGCGGCGGCCAGCGCCATGGTCAGAGATGTCTTTTTCATGAAAGCCTTTCTTGTACGGAAACGTTGGTAAGCCCCAAGGGCGAGTGCTGCAGACGCACCATGCGGCGCGCCACACCCCTTCTGGCATGGACGCCAGTTTGGTGTTTTCCAGAATTCACTATTTGATTTACATCAACATCAAAAGGAACATTTGGAGTGAACATTTATACACCGTCGCCAAAGTGGTGACCCGTATTTCCGCCACCAGAACCTGCACCACCGTCATGGACTTCCTCCGCCTCCTGAATCGCCAGCGCCGGTGGATCGTGGCCTGGTTCTTCCTGAGCCTGGGCGCGGCGCTGGCGGCGCCCATGGTGCAAGCGCGCACCATGGAGCTGGTCTGCACCGGCGGCAATGGCTTGAGCCTGGTCGTGCATTCCAGCGACGGCAAGGCCGCACCCGACACCCTGGGCATGGACTGCCCCCTGTGCCTTCTGGGCGCGTCGGCACCGCCGCCTGTCCGCCCCTTGCCGCAGGCCGCACCCCTGCCCCACTACACATTCGCTCCACCGTCAGTAGCGCATGCCCTGCCCCCCATGGCTGCGCCACCGCCGGCGCGAGCCCCCCCGGTTTTCCCTTCCGTTTACCCATCCTGAAAAGAGGACTTCATGAGCGACAAGAAAGACAGCCTGAGCACCGAAACCGCCGGCATTGGCCGCCGCCGTTTCATCAACACCGCCGCCCTGGCCGGCCTGACCGTGGGCGTTGCCGCGTGCAACGACAAGCCCGCGGCAGCCCCTGCGGCATCCGCTCCGGCACCCGCACCCGCGCCTGCCGCGGCCAGCGGCGCTGCTGCCAGCACCCACCTCAAGCCCGGTGAGCTCGACACCTACTACGGCCTGTGGAGCGGCGGTCATACCGGCGACATGCGCGTGCTGGGCATGCCCTCGGGTCGCGAACTCCACCGCATCCCCTGCTTTGTGCCTGATGCCCTGGTCGGCTGGGGCGTCACCAACGAATCCAAGGCGGTCATGGGCACCAAGCCCGATGGCCACCTCAAGTACACGGTGGCCGACACCCACCACACGCACGCCTCCTACAAGGACGGCAACTACGACGGCCGCTACGCCTGGATCAACGACAAGATCAACAGCCGCATCGCCCGCATCCGCCTGGACTATTTCGTCTGCGACAAGATCACGCAGCTGCCCAACGTGCAGGGCTTCCACGGCATCTTCCCGGACAAGCGCGACCCGGTCGATCCGGCCATCAACTACACCACGCGCGTGTTCTGCGGCGGTGAGTTCGGCATTCCCCTGCCCAACAACACCGGCATCGAGGACGGCAGCAAGTACCGCTCACTGTTCTCCTGCGTGGACGCAGAGACCATGGAAGTGCGCTGGCAGGTGCTGATCGACGGCAACTGCGACCTAGTGGCAACCTCCTTCGATGGCAAGCTGGCCGCCACCAACCAGTACAACACCGAGAGCGGCGTGCACTATGAGGACATGATGTCCGCCGAGCGCGACGCCTGCCTGTTCTTCAACGTGGCCCGCATCGAAGAAGCGGTCAAGGCCGGCAAATTCAAAACCTTTGGCACGTCCAAAGTACCCGTGGTTGACGGCACACGTGATTCCAACAAGGATCCGCTCACCGCGCTGACGGCGTACGTCAGCGTTCCCAAGAACCCGCACGGTGTGAACGCCAGCCCCGACCAGAAGTACTTCATCTGTGCCGGCAAGCTCTCGCCCACCACCACCACCATCGAGCTGGTCAAGGTGCTGGACTGGTTCGACGGCAAGATGGAAAAACTCGACGATGCCATCGTGGCCGAAGTCGAAGTGGGCCTGGGCCCGCTGCACACTGCCTTTGACGGCCGCGGCAACGCCTACACCACGCTGTTCCTGGACAGCCAGATCGTCAAGTGGAACATCGAAAAGGCCATCGCCTTCCACAAGGGCGACAAGAACGCCAAGTACGTGGTGGATCGCATCGACGTGCACTATCAGCCCGGCCACATCAACGCGTCACAGTCCGAGACCGTGGTCGCGGACGGCAAATACCTGGCCGTGGGCTGCAAGTTCTCCAAGGATCGCTTCCTGCCCGTGGGCCCGCTGCACGCCGAGAACGAGCAGCTGATCGACATCTCGGGCGAAAAGATGGTGCTGCTGGCCGACCACCCGGTGCGTGGCGAGCCGCATGACTTCATCATCTTCAAGCGCGATCTGCTCAAGCCCAAGCAAGTGTATGACCTGGACGAGTCGCCACTGGCCATCAAGGATCCCAAGGAGTCCGGCGTCACACGCAATGGCAAGAAGGTCACGGTCAAGATCACCTCGCAGGCCCCGGCTTTCAGCCTGCGCGAGTTCAAGGTCAAGAAGGGCGACGAGGTGACTCTGATCCTGACCAACCTGGACAAGATCGAAGACCTGACACATGGCTTCGCCATCCCGAACTACAACGTCAACTTCATCGTCAACCCGCTGGAGACCAAGTCGGTAACCTTCATCGCCGACCAGCCCGGTGTGTTCTGGTGCTATTGCACGCACTTCTGCCACGCGCTGCACCTTGAAATGCGCACGCGTATGATCGTCGAGGCATAAGCCTCTCGCCAACAGTGGGCGCTGCGCTGGTAGCGCAGCGCCCATTTTTTTTCAGGATAGTGTGATGTCTGCTTTTGGCCAGCGATTTGCGTTCTTCTGGGCCGCCCTGCTTCTCGTCCTTGCCCTGGCGGCCCCGCGCGCCCATGCAGGCGCCTATGAGGCGGAATTGCCCGCCAACCTGGCAACCACACCCGACATGTGCTCGCTGCTGCCCTGCGGCGAGGTGTTTCCTGGCGCCAAGCATTTTTCCGAACGCAAGGGCCAGCCTCCTTACGTGGAGGCCTACGACAGCGACGGAGCCGACAAGAAGCTGCTCGGCTACGTAATGCTGTCCACCGACATCACGGACACCCCCGCCTATTCCGGCAAGCCCGTGGTGACGCTGATCGGCATGGACAAGGAAGGCCATTTCGTCGGCATCCAGGTACTCAAGCATTCCGAGCCCATCCTGCTGCTGGGCATCCCCGAATCGGCCCTGATCAACTTCAACAACCAGTACCTGGGCAAGTCGGTCACCGACACCATCGAGGTCGGCCCCTCGCGCCCCGATGAAAACGTGATTGGCGTTGATGCCATCTCGGGCGCCACCGTCACCGTGGTGGCGCAAAACCAGGTGGTCATGGCCTCGGGCGCGGCCGTCGCGCGCCAGACCGGCATCATCGCCCCCACGGTACGCGAGCCGGCGCGTTTTATCGCCGGTGGCCAGAACTACGACTGGGCCCAGCTGGTGCAGATGGGCGTGGTCAAGCAACTGCTGGTGAAACCCGAACAGGTGGGCCTGCCGCGCGGCCCCGAGCCGTTCATCGAGCTCTGGTACGGCGACCTGAACCACCCCGACGTGGGCACCAGCCTGCTGGGCAAGCACAACTACGAGCGGCTGCATGCCAGTCTGAAGGAAGGCGAAAACGCCCTGTTCGTGATCAAGACGGCGGGCCAGGAATCGTTCAAGGGCTCGGGCTTCGTGCGCGGTGGCATTTACGACCGCGTGCAGGTCAAGCAAGGGGCGGACTCGTTCACCTTCCGCGACCTGGATTCGCTCAACCTCTATGGCCTGGAGGCCCAGGGTGCGCCGCGCTACACCGAGTCGGCGATCTTCATCATCCGCTCACACTCGTTCTCGGCCGCCTATCCGTGGAAGTTCGCCTTCCTGGGTAACCGCGTCGATCGCGCCACGGGCCAGCGCAGCTTTGCCATGTTCGAGTCCAAGTACTGGCTGCCCGCAGCCCTGCTCGAAGGCGGCCGCCCCAAGGTCGAGGAGCCTGCAGCCCCCTGGGTGCGCATCTGGAAGTCCCAGGCCCTGCCGATCAGCCTGTTCGCCCTGCTGCTGGTCGCCGTGACCGTGGTCTACGCCTTGCGCGAGAAGCTCACGCGGCTGTCCACGCACAAGAACAAATGGCCGGTGAATGGCTTCAAGTACACCTTCTGGGCCATCAGCATCTTCTGGATCGGCTTTGGCTACATGGCACAGCCCTCCATCACCCAGGTGCTGACCTGGTTCCATTCGCTGCTGTTCCAGTGGACCTGGTCGCTGTTCCTGTCCGATCCGTTCATCTTCCTGTTCTGGATCTTCATCATCGTCACCGTCTTCCTGTTCGGACGCGGCCTGTTCTGTGGCTGGATGTGTCCGTTCGGCTCGCTGCAGGAGGGCATCTACAAGATCGCCAAGGCGGTGGGCCTGAAGCGCTTCCAGACGGCGCTGCCGCAGAAATGGCATGACCGGCTGAAGTGGGTCAAGTACGCGGTCTTCTTCGGTTTGCTGGCCGTCTCCATGTTCTCCATGGGCCTGGCCGAGAAGCTGGCCGAGGTCGAGCCCTTCAAGACCACCTTCCTGGTCGGCGTGATGAACCGCGCCTGGCCCTACGGCCTGTTCGTGGCCGCCATCCTGGGCGTGTCCATCTTCATCGAGCGCCCATACTGCAAATACATCTGCCCGCTCGGCGCGTCGCTGGCCATGCCCAGCACCTTCCGCTGGTTTGGCCTGAAGCGCAAGCAGGACTGCAACAGCTGCAAGGCCTGCGCCGTGGGCTGCGGCGCGCAGGCCATCGACGCCGACGGCCGCATCGACCACCGCGAATGCCTGCACTGCCTGGACTGCATGATCCTTTACACCGACACCAAGGGCTGCCCGCCCCTGGCGATGGAGCGCAAACGGCGCGAGCGCGATGGCCTGGAGATCACGCCCATTGGCAAGAACGGCTACTTCATCCCCATTCACCCGGCCAAGGTGGAAGACCAGATCAGCCCCAAGGCAAAGAAGGGCGTCGATCCGCGCATGCCCACCGACCGCACCCTGCCCGCGCACAAGGAAGATGTGGGCCTGCTGCAATGGCTGTGGCTGGAGCTGCGCGACCACCTCTGGCCCTGGAGCCGCGAGGGCTGGCACAGCCAGAAGACCCTGCAGATCGCCGGCCTCGCGCTGGCCATCGCCGCCACCATTGCCTGGGTGCAGGCCGCCCTGGGCCACCTGTCCTCGGGCGCTATCATCGGCTGGTGGTTTGGCTGGAGCGTGTACGAGGTGTTGATTCGTCTGTCCGGTCGCCGTTATGTGAAGGATGGCCCATGGTGGCGCGACCAGTACCGCATCGCCGGTGCGATGGACATGATGAGTTACGTAGGGTTCAAGAACCTGATGATTGGCGCTGCGCTGTTCCTGATGCTCAAGACCCTGGGCTGGCTCATCGCATGACAATGCTGCCCCATTTAGCTGCGGCCCTGGCGCTGGCCATCGCCGGGGCCTGCCAGGCAGCCACCATCTCGGTGCGCCCCGGCGACGATCTGGCCGAGGCCGTCACCAAGGCCCAGGCTGGCGATGTGATCGAGGTGGCGCGCGGCCAGTACCGCGCCAACCTGCTGATCGACAAGCCGCTCACGCTGCGCGGCCTCGATCGCCCCACCATCAGCGGCGGCAACCAGGGCGACACCATACGCGTGACGGCGCCGGACGTGCTCATCGAGGGCCTGATCGTGCGCGACTCGGGCGACAGCCTGAAAGACCAGAACGCCGGCATCTACCTCTACCCGGGCGCGCACCGCGCCATCGTGCGCCGCTGCGACCTGACCTACAACCTGTTCGGCCTGTGGATAGAGAAGGCCAACGACGTGCTGATCGAGCACAACACCATCACCGGCAAGCGCGAATACGCCTCACCCCAGCGTGGCAACGGCGTGCAGCTGTACAACACCAAGGGCGCCAAGATCCTGAACAACGACATCAGCTTCGTGCGCGACGCGCTGTATGTCGATGTCTCGCACAACGCGCTGTTCAAGGGCAACAAGCTGCACCACAGCCGCTACGGCACGCATTACATGAACTCCTACTACAACCTGTGGGAGGACAACGACACGTTCTACAACCGCGGCGGCCTGGCGCTGATGGAGGTGCGCCACCAGGAGGTGCGCAACAACCGTGCCTGGGGCAACTCGGACCACGGCATCATGCTGCGCACGCTGCAGGATTCCGACATCTCGGGCAACGTGGTCGCCGGCAACAACCGGGGCTTCTTCATCTACGACGTGGAGTACATCAAGCTCAACGACAACCTGGTCGTGGACAACGTCGTGGGCGTGCACCTGTCGGCCGGCTCCACGCGCAACGAGGTCGAGGGCAACGACTTCATCGCCAACCGCGAGCAGGTGCGCTACGTGGGCGCGCGCGACGAGGTCTGGGGCAAGCAGCGTGGCAACTACTGGAGCAACTACCTCGGCTGGGATCGCAACAACGACGGCAAGGGCGATGTGCAGTACGAGGCCAACGACATGGTTGATCGCCTGACCTGGCGTCACCCCAGCATCAAGCTGTTGCTGGCCAGCCCGGCCGTGCAGGCGCTACGCCTGGTGGGCCAGCAGTTTCCCGTTTTGCGTGTGCCCTCGGTGGTCGATCCCCACCCGCGCATGCGCCCTCATCATCAAGATTGGAGTCAGTGGCGTGGCAAGCATTTCCCCGGCCAGTAACGCGCCGGGCATGGCGATTTCCCTGCGCGGCGTGCGCAAGCATTTTGGCGCCCTGCATGCCGTGGACGGCGTGGATCTGGACATCCCCCAGGGCGAGATCTTTGGTCTGATAGGCCACAACGGCGCCGGAAAGAGCACCCTGTTCAAGATGATGCTGGGCCTGCTGGCCCCAACCAGCGGCAGCATTTTGGTGGCCGGCACGCCCGTGGGCGGGCGCAACTTCCGCGCCGCGCGCCGCCAGCTCGGCTACCTGCCCGAGAACGTGGTGCTCTACGACAACCTGGACGGCCTGGAGACCCTGCACTTTTTTGCCCGCCTCAAGGGCGCGCCGCTGGCCGAGTGCCCGGCCATGCTGGAGAAAGTGGGCCTGGCCCACGCCGGCAAGCGCCCGGTGCGCGAATATTCCAAGGGCATGCGTCAGCGCCTGGGCTTTGCGCAGGCGCTCCTGGGCAGTCCGCGCGTGCTGTTTCTGGACGAGCCCACCAACGGCCTCGATCCGCAGGCGATACGCGACTTCTACGCCACGCTGCGCGGCCTGCAGCAGCAGGGCGTGACGGTCATCATCACCTCGCACATCCTGGCCGAGCTGCAGGAGCGCGTGGACCGCCTGGCGATACTTGTGTCGGGCAAGGTCGAGGCCCTGGGCAGCGTGCATGAGTTGCGCGAGCGCACCGGCCTGCCGCTGATCATCGAAGTCGATCTCGCGCCCCAGGACTGCCACGACGCCCTGCATGTGCTGCACCAGGTCACCGGCGTGAAGCCGGCGCAGACCCCGTCCGGGCTGCAGCTGCAATGTCCGCGCGAGCACAAGATGGCAGCCCTGGCCGCGCTCACGCCCCTGGGCGCACGCGTGCAGGACCTGCGCCTGCACGAGCCCTCGCTCGAAGACATGTTCTTCGGCATCTCCGCTTAAGGCCCGCTCTCGGGCAATGCTATTCATGGAACTGACCCCTATCCTCACCGTCGCGGCCAAGGAGTTCCGCGACCGCATGCGCAACCGCTGGGTGCTGGCTGTGGCCCTGGTGTTCACCGTGTTCTCGCTGGTCATTGCCTACTTTGGCGGCGCCCAGCAGGGCCAGGTGGGCTTTCGCTCCATCGAGTTCACCATCGCCAGCCTGGTGAGCCTGGTGATCTACCTGATCCCGCTGATCGCCCTGCTGCTGGGTTTTGACGCCATCGTCGGCGAACGCGAGCGTGGTTCGCTGGACCTGCTGCTGGCCCTGCCCATCACGCGGCTGGAGCTGCTGCTGGGCAAATACCTGGGGCTGGCGCTGGCGCTGTCCCTGTCCACCGTGGTTGGCTTCGGTCTGGTGGCCGTTCTGCTGTGGCGCCACATGAATGCCAATGCGCTGTTTCACTACGGTGGCTTCATGCTGTCCTCGGTACTGCTGGGCCTGGCCTTTCTGAGCCTGGCGGTGCTGATCTCGGTATTGGCGCGCGAGCGCACGCGTGCCTCGGGCCTGGCGATTGCCACCTGGTTCTTCTTTGTGCTGGTGTTCGACCTGCTGCTGCTGGGCCTGCTGGTCACCACCGGCGGGCAGTTTGCCGGCGACAGCTTTGCCTGGCTGCTGCTGCTCAACCCGGCGGACGTGTTCCGCATCCTCAACGTGTTCTCGCTCGAGGACGTGCGCACCCTGTACGGCCTGGCCAGCGTCGTGCCCCAGTCGCTGGGCAATCCGCTGACCATGGGCGGCGTGATGGCCGCCTGGATAGCTCTGCCGCTCGCTTTGGCCAACTGGAGATTCAAGCCATGACCTGTTCCTGCATCACCCGCCGCCGCGCCCTGGGGTTCGCAGCCCTGGCGGCACTGCCCGTCAGCGCACTGCTTGCCGGCTGCGGCGACAAGGCTGCCGAGCAGCAGTCGCTGGCGCCGGTGGAGATCGACCGCAGCACCAGTTGCGAGCTCGACGGCATGCTGCTGGCCGACTACCCCGGTCCCAAGGCGCAGATCCACTACGCGGGCCAGGACAAGCCCTCCTTCTTCTGCGACACGGTGGAGCTGTTCAACACCCTGCTCGCCGGCGAGCAGGTGCGCCCCATACGCGCCGTCTATGTGCAGGACATGGGCCAGGCCCATTGGGAAGAGCCCAAGGGCCACTGGATAGACGCCAAGAGCGCCATCTACGTACTGGGCAGCAAGCGCCACGGCTCCATGGGCCCGACCATTGCCAGCTTTGCCCAGGAAGCCGACGCCACGAAATTCGCCGGCGAGCACGGCGGCAAGGTGCTGCGCTTTGGCGACATCAAGCTGGACATGGTGGATCTGAGCGGCGGCGCGCTGCACGACACGCGCATGTAAGCCATGCCCGCCGCGCCCCTGCTCCCGCCACTACAGCAGCGCCGCAGGCGCGCGCTGGCCATGGGTGCGTTGGCCGCTCTGGGCGTTCTGGCCGCCAGCACACCCTGGAGCGTGCCGGCGCTGCGCCAGATGCTGTCGCCCGAGGCACCAGCCTCGCTGGAGCCCGATGTGTGCATCGTCGCCCCGCCCACACCCTACGACCCGGCCAGCGGCCTGCCACCCACGGCCGCGCGCGCCGTACCCCCCGATGTGCGCTGCCCGGTCTGCGGCATGTTCCCGGCACGCTCGCCGCAATGGGCGGCGCAGATCATCTTCAGCAACGGCGACGCGCAGTATTTCGACTCGCCCCTGTCGCTGTTCATGTACCTGCAGGATGTGGCGCGCTACAGCCCCGGCCGCAGCAGCGGGCAGATCGCGGCCCACTACGTGACCGACGCCTCCGCACCACCGGACGGCAAGCGCACGCCCTGGGTCGATGCGCTGTCGGCCTACTACGTGCATGGCTCGTCGGCCAAGGGGCCCATGCGCGCCGGCAACCTGCCAGCCTTTGCAACACGCGCCGCGGCCGATGCCTTCGCCGAGCGGCGTGGCGGCGTGGTGCTGGCCTTTGGTGCCATCGACGCCGCGCTGGTGGCCGAGCTCGCCAGCGGCGGCGGACATAGCCATCACCAATAATTTACTATTAAAAAAATAGCTGTCAGCGCTTTATGCATAAGCGTTAACAGCTATTTTTATCAAATAAACCTCCGGGGGGGTCCCGGCCCCCTCACTGGGCCGTGGGTTCGGCCTCCGGCACAGGTGCCTTGAACAGCGCCGCCAGCTTGCGCCTGGGCTTGATGTTGGCCGATATGCTGCCGCGTGCCGGCGCTGCCTTGGGCACCACCTCCCAGCTGGGTGGCAGGCTGTCGGCGGTGGCGGCCTCATAAGGCTTGTCGAAGAACGGGTCACGCACCACCGCCGGGGCCGAACGATAGCTGCTGCGTTCGCGGCCGCCGCGTGGCGCACCCCGGTTGTCTTCGCCATCTTCACGCCAGGCGCGTCGGCCGTCGTTGAAGCGGCCCCTGGGGCGGTCTTCCGCAAGTTCCAGCGGCTCCAGCTCGATCTTCTTCTTGATGAGCTTCTCGATGTCGGTCACCAGGCGCGTATCGCTGCTGGCCACCAGCGTCACGGCCAGGCCGGAGGCGCCGGCGCGGCCGGTGCGGCCGATGCGGTGCACGTAGTCCTCGGCGTTGAAGGGCACGTCGTAGTTGAACACCGCCGGCACGTCCTTGATATCGAGGCCGCGCGCCGCCACGTCGGTGCACACCAGCAGATCCACCTCGCCGCTCTTGAAGGCCTCCAGGGCCTTCAGGCGCTCGTCCTGGCTCTTGTCGCCGTGCAGCGCCGCGGTCTTCAGGCCGTCGCGCTCCAGGCTGCGTGCCAGTCGCGCGCAGCCGAGCTTGCTGTTGACGAAAACGAAGGCCTGCTTGAGCCCGCGCTCGGTGAGCACATGGCGGATGGCGCGGCGCTTGTCGTCGTCCTGCGCGCTGAAGAAACGCTGCTCGACGGTGGATGCCGTCTCGTTCGGGCGCGCGACCTCGATGGTCACCGGGTCCTGCAGGTAGCTGCCGGCCAGGCGCTTGATCTCGGGCGAGAAGGTGGCCGAGAACAGCAGCGTGGTACGGCTCTTGGGCAGATAGGACAGGATGCGCTGCAGGTCGGGCAGAAAGCCGATGTCCAGCATGCGGTCGGCCTCGTCCAGCACCACGTATTCGACCTGGTTCAGGACTGCGTTCTTGGCCTCGATATGGTCCAAGAGGCGCCCGGGCGTGGCCACCAGCACCTCGACGCCCTTTTTCAGCTCGATGGTCTGCGGCTTCATGTCCATGCCGCCAAACACCACGGTGCTGCGCAGCTTGGTGTACTTGGCGTACTGGGCGATCTGCTGGGCCACCTGCACGGCCAGCTCGCGCGTGGGCAGCAGCACCAGGGCGCGCACGGGGTGGCGCGCGGGCGAGGCCGAGCTGTTTTCGTGCTTGAGCAGTCGCTCGAGCAGCGGCAGCGAGAACGCCGCCGTCTTGCCGGTGCCGGTCTGGGCCGCACCCATCACGTCCTTGCCGGTCAGTACCACGGGGATCGCCTGGGCCTGGATCGGCGTCATGTTCTCGTAGCCCATGTCGGCTACGGCGCGCTTGAGCGGTTCTGCCAGCGCTAGGGAGGAATATGCTTGTGTCATCAAGCCGCTATTGTCGCACTGCAGCAAAGCAAAGCGCCAGGGCGCCGGCCGCTGCGCCCCAATCCACCCCCGAAAAGCACCGCAAAAACTACAACGCCTGCGCCTTGAAGGTGTCGCAGGCCTGCACGCTGCCGGTCTTCAGGCCCTGGGAAAACCAGCGCACGCGCTGGGCGCTGGAGCCGTGGGTGAAGGCGTCGGGGCGCACGGTGCCTGTCTGCTGGCGCTGCAGCGTGTCGTCGCCGATCTGCTGGGCGGCGTTGATGGCCGATTCGATGTCGCTTTGATCCAGCCAGTTCTTGGCCTGCTGCGAATGCCGCGCCCAGATGCCGGCGTAGCAGTCGGCCTGCAGCTCCAGGCGCACCGACAGCGCGTTCTGGTCACGCTGGCTGATGCGCCCGCGCATGCCGTCCACCTTGGCCGTGGCGCCCAACAGGGTCTGCACATGGTGGCCCACCTCGTGGGCGATCACATAGGCACGGGCGAACTCGCCGGGAGCACCCAGCTGGCGGCTCATGGTGTCGAAGAAGTCCATGTCCAGGTAAACCTTCTGGTCTCCCGGGCAGTAAAACGGCCCCATGGCGCTTTGGCCGGTGCCACAGGCCGTGGGCGTTGCGCCCCTGAAAAGCACCAGCTTGGGCTGGCGGTACTGCGCCCCACCCTGCTGGAAGATCTGGCCCCAGACATCCTCGGTGGAAGCCAGCACGGTGGAGACAAACGCCGCCTGGCGGTCATCGCCCGGCGGGCGCTGGGCCGGCGCCTGCTGCACCTGGGGCGCATCGGCGCCGGAGAGCACGCCAATGGTGGTCAGCGGGTTGATACCAAACACGCCCCAACCGATCAAGGCCAGGACTACCGTGCCAATGCCGATGGAGCGCCCGCCGCCAAAGCCGCCGCCGCCACCGCTGCTGCGGCGGTCTTCCACGTTGTCCGATTCGCGATTGCCTTCCCATTTCATTGACTGTCTCCCGTGCGCGTCAGGCGCTCAGCGGTGCATGTTACGCCCGCCATCCGCGCCTGCGCGGCACCGGCCGGCCGTACGCGAGGCTGGTCACGAAGTTCAACAAGTTTCACATTTGCGGCGCGCGGCGCTGCGGCGGCGTCATGCCTTCGGCAAGGTCACGCCATGCTGGCCCTGGTACTTGCCCTTGCGGTCCTTGTAGCTAACAGCGCATTCCTCGTCGCCCTGGAAGAACAGCACCTGGGCACAGCCCTCGCCGGCGTAGATCTTGGCCGGCAGCGGTGTGGTGTTGGAGAACTCCAGCGTCACATAGCCCTCCCACTCGGGCTCGAAGGGCGTGACATTGACGATGATGCCGCAGCGCGCATAGGTGCTCTTGCCCAGGCAGATGGTGAGCACGTCGCGCGGAATGCGGAAGTACTCCATGGTGCGCGCCAGCGCAAAGCTGTTGGGCGGAATGATGCAATAGTCGCCCTCGAAGTCGACAAAGCTCTTCTCGTCGAAGTTCTTCGGATCGACCACGGTGCTGTGGATGTTGGTGAAGACCTTGAATTCGCGCGCGCAGCGGATGTCGTAACCGTAGCTGCTGGTGCCGTAGCTGATGATCTTCTTGCCGTCCTGCTCGCGGATCTGGCCGGGCTCGAAGGGCTCGATCATGCCCTGCTGCTCGGCCATGCGCCGAATCCACTTGTCGCTCTTGATGCTCATGACGGTGATACTCCTGGCGCGCATTCTAGCGATCACTCGATCACTCATAAAAAAAGAGCTGCTCGCGCTTGACTGACAAGCGCTGCAGCCCGTTTTCATTCAAACCGCAGATTCAGGGCGTAACCGTTGCCCCGCCCTCGTACCAACGCTTGAAGGTATCCACCTCCTCGGCCGACAGCGCGCCCGGGTTGCCAAACGGCATCTTGCGCAGCTGCACCACCTGCTGGTAGATCTGCTGGGCATGGCCCTTGACCTCGTCGGGGGTGTCGAACTTCACGTTCTTCTGCGCCACGGTATTCGCGCTGTGGCAGACCACGCAATGCTTTTGCATCACCGCCTGCACCTGGCCATAGCCGGCCGGCTGGGTAGCCGCGCCAGAGGCCATTGCAGCGGCGGCCTGCGGTGCCGGCTTGAGCCAGCCCAGCACCCCCAGCAGCACCAGCACGCCCACGGTGGCATAGGGCCAGGGATGGGTGTTGCGGCCCAGCTTGAAGCCATGGCGCATGACGAAGAACTGGCGGATGGCGGCACCGGCGAACATCATCAGGATCAGCACCAGCCAGTTGAGCTCGTGGTTGTAGAGCCAGCCGTAGTGGTTGGACAGCATGGCAAACAGCACCGGCAGCGTGAAATAGGTGTTGTGCACGCTGCGCTGCTTGGCGCGCTTGCCATGCATCGGGTCGACCGGCTGCCCGGCCTTGAGCGCCGCCACCACCTTGCGCTGGCCGGGGATGATCCAGAAGAACACGTTGGCGCTCATGGACGTAGCCAGCATGGCCCCCATCAGCAGGAAGGCCGCCTGACCCGGAAAGATATGGCAGGCCAGGTAGGCCGCAATGCACACCAGCACCAGCACCATGGCGCCGACGGTGGCGTCACCGTTGGGCTTTTGGCCAAAGGCGCGGCAGATGGCGTCATACAGCAGCCAGAACACCACCAGAAAGCCCAGCGCCGCGACAATGGCCATGGAGCTGGACATCAGCGGGTTGGATGGGCTCACCAGGTAGATGCCGGCATTCCACAGGTAGGACACCGTGAGCAGCGCAAAGCCGCTGAGCCAGGTGGTGTAGCTCTCCCAGTAGAACCAGTGCAAATGGTCGGGCATCTTCGGCGGCGACACGTTGAACTTGACAGGGTGGTAGAAGCCGCCGCCGTGCACGGCCCAGAGCTCGCCGCTGACGCCGTCGCGCTTCATGCCCTCGTCCTCGGGCGGCGTGAGGCTGCTGTCGAGAAAGACGAAATAGAACGACGAGCCGATCCAGGCGATGGCGGTGATGACATGCAACCAGCGCAGCAGCAGGTTGGCCCAGTCCAAAAGGTAGCTTTCCATAGTGTCTCAACCTCGGCAGGCGTTCGTGGCCTGCCCGAAAGCTGCTCACCACTGCGGGTGCTCTGAGCAGAAAAACAATGGGCCGCGCACCTTGGCATGAAGCTACCGAGACACCGCTGCGACCGACTTTGTGGACATTAAGTGTATGCAGTTTTTGCCGCCAACTCCACGGGCGGAAACCCGGGATTTCCCGAAGTGGGTTGTATTAGTTTGTGCCAAGCCGCTGCAACAGCTGCGCCGCCACGGCCACGGCGATCACCTCGGGCTCTTTGCCGGTGATGCCAGAAACGCCGATCGGACAGGTCACCTGGGCCAGCTCCCGATCGGAGAACCCGCGCGCCTGCAGGCGATGCGAGAAGGTGGCCCATTTGGTGCGGCTGCCGATCAGGCCGATGAAGGGCAGGTCGGCGCGCTCGCGCTGGCGCGCCAGGCAGGCGGCGACGATGTCCAGATCCTCGGCATGGCTGAAGCTCATGATGAGCACCATGGACTGCGGCGCCAGCTCGGGCACGGCGGCCTGCACCGGGTGGGAATGCTCGCACAGCGTGTCCGCATCCACCTGGGCCGGGAACACCTCATCGCGGCTGTCTATCCAGTGCAGGGCAAATGGCAGCGGCGCCAGCACGCGCGCCAGCGCATGGCCCACATGGCCGCCGCCAAACAGCGCCACCGGCTGCAGCCGCGGCGCCAGGCGCTGGCGCAGGGCCGGCGCATCGGCCGCATCCACGCACTCGAAACGCAGATGCACCACGCCACCGCAGCATTGCCCCAGGCTCGGGCCCAGTGCCTGCCGCAGCAAAGGCGGGCGCGCCGGCAGGCCGGCCAGATGCTCGGCCAGGCGTTCGCGCGCCTCCTGCATGGCCTGCAGCTCCAGATGGCCGCCGCCTATGGTGCCCAGCGCCGGCGTCTGTCCCATGAACAAAGCCATCCAGGCACCCACCTCGCGCGGCACCGAGCCTTGGGTAGACTCCACCGTCACCAGGCACGCGGGGGTGGTCTTGATGCGCTCCAGCAGACTATTCAATGCCGCCACTCGTGGCCTCCCGTCAGCCATGTACCAAGACTGCGCGCCACAGCATAGCGCCACCCACCATGCCTTTGAAACCGTCCAACACCCCGCGCCATGCCAGGCGCCCCTGGTGGCTGCCCGCCAGCCTGATGGCGGCGGTGGCCGCCATCGTGGCGGCCTGCAAGTCCGGCCCCCAGCCTCCGCCAGCACAGGATGCGCCGCCGCCCCAGCCAGTCGGCACGGCGGCCGGCCCGGTGCGCAGCTCGGCCGCCGCCACGCCGCGCGCCTACCGCAGGGACGCTGCCAGCCACCTTTACGGCCTGAACCCGCAGCGCATCTACAAGGGCAAGCTGCCGCCACTGCTGTACGCGATTGGCGTGCTGGAGGTGGACATAGACCGCATGGGCCGCGTGTCCGCCCTGCGCTGGATGCGCGCACCGCGCCACGCGCCGGAGGTGATCCGCGAGATCGAGCGCACGGTGCGCGCCGCGGCGCCCTTCCCCGTGCCCGCGCGCATGCAGCGCGTGACCTACACCGACACCTGGCTGTGGGACAAGTCGGGGCACTTTCAACTCGACACGCTGACCGAGGGGCAGCTCTGAAGCGTCACGAGCCGCGGTAGGTCGAGTAGCTCCACGGGCTGACCAACAGCGGCACGTGGTAATGCTGGTCGGTATGGGCCACGCCAAAGTCCAGGCTGACCTGGTTCAGAAAATTGGGCTCGGGCAGCTGCACGCCGCGCGCCTTGAAGTAGCCCGCCACATCAAAGGTCAGGCGATAGGTACCGGCCTTCAGGCTGTGGTTGTCGAACAGCGGCGCATCGGTGCGCCCATCGTGGTTGAGCACCAGGCTCTTGAGCAAGGTGGCCTGGTCGCCCTGGGTGGCATACAGCGCAACGGCCATGCCCGCAGCGGGGCAACCATGCATGGTGTCTAGAACGTGGGTGCTGAGGCCCATGGTGTGTCTCCTGAAAACATTGACAGCGCCAAGCGTGGCGCCGTCAAAGTGTATACAACTTTTGTACGCTGTTGCCAGGTTTTGATTGGGCGTTTACCCTGCAGCCCTTCACATCCAAGGAGACATCGATGCAGCTTCGCCCCACCCTACTGGCCGCCAGCCTGGCGCTGGCTCTTTTCGGCCTGGCCGGCTGCGGCAGCACGCCGCAGCAGCCATCGGCAGCCGCCACGGCCCAGCCCGGCGCAGCGCAGGCTGCCGCTGCGGCGTATGACTTCGACATGGACATCTTCCATCCGGTGGTCGCCAGCAACGGCATGGTGGCCAGCGAGCAGGAACTGGCCTCGCGCATCGGCCTGGACATCCTGAAGAGCGGCGGCAACGCCGTCGATGCCGCCGTGGCCATGGGCTTTGCGCTGGCCGTGGCCCTGCCGAACGCCGGCAACATCGGCGGCGGCGGTTTCATGATGGTGCACGACGCGAAGACGGGCAAAAGCGTGGCACTGGACTTCCGCGAGGTCGCGCCCGCCAAGGCCACGCGCGACATGTACCTGGACGCCCAGGGCAAGGTGATCGATGGCAAGTCGCTCTACACCCACTACGCCGTGGGCGTGCCCGGCACGGTGGCCGGCATGGAGCATGCCCTGAAGCGCTGGGGCACGCTGCCGCTGTCCAAGGTGGTGGCGCCGGCCGTGGCGCTGGCGGACAAGGGCTTTCCCGTCAGCGAGACCCTGGCCAAGATCCTGCAGCAGGAACAGAAGAACATGGGCCGCTGGCCCGCCACCCAGGCCATCTTCTGGAAGAACGGCGCGCCACTCAAGCGCGGCGACCTGCTCACGCAAAAAGACCTGGCGCAGTCGCTGCGGCTGATTGGCGAGCAGGGCGCCAAGGCCTTCTACGAGGGCGCCATCGCCCAGAAAATAGCCGCCGAGATGGCTCCGCATGCCGGCGCGCTGTCGCTGCAGGATCTGAAGAACTACAAGGTGGTCGAGCGCGAGCCCGTGCGCGGCAGCTACCGCGGCTACCAGATCGTGACCATGCCGCCGCCGTCATCTGGCGGCGCGCACCTGATCCAGATCCTGAACATGATGGAGCGCTGGCCCATGAACCAATGGGGCGTGAACAGCGCGAAAAGCATGCACCACATGGCCGAGGGCATGAAGCTGGCCTATGCCGACCGCGCCGAATACCTGGGCGACCCGGACTTCGTGAAGGTGCCGCTCAAGGGCCTGATCTCCAAGCGCTACGCCGATCAGCTGGCCGCCGGCATCAACGCCACGCAGGCGCGCAGCGCAAAGGACATCAAGCCCGGCAAGCCCCAGCCGTATGAGAGCGACCAGACCACGCATTACTCGGTGGTGGACAAGGCCGGCAACGCCGTGGCCGTGACCTATACGCTGAACACCAACTTCGGCAGCGGCATCGTCGCCAAGGGCACGGGCATCATGCTGAACAACGAGATGGACGACTTCTCGGCCAAGCCCGGCGTGGCCAACGCCTATGGCCTGGTGGGCGGCGAGGCCAACGCCGTGGCCGCCGGCAAGCGCCCGCTGTCGTCGATGACGCCCACGCTGGTGCTCAAGGACGGCAAGCCCACGCTGGTCACCGGCAGCCCCGGCGGCGCGCGCATCATCACCACGGTGCTGCAGACCGTCGTCAACACCATTGACTTCGGCATGAACCCGGCAGAGGCCGCCGCCACGCCGCGCTTTCACCACCAGTGGACGCCCGACGAGCTGCGCATAGAAAAGGGCTTCAGCGCCGACACGCTGGCGCTGCTGCGCCAATGGGGGCACAACGTGGCCGTGAAACCCTCCATGGGCCGCACGCAGACCATTCAGATCCGGGACGGCATGCTGTATGGCGCGTCCGACCCGCGCAACCCGGACGGGCAGACGCTGGGCTATTGAGGCGAGGCGCGCCCAGCACAAAGGCCGCACCCACCGGGCGCGGCCTTTTTTTGCGTCAGTTGGGAATCAGGCCGGCGCCTTCTGGCCGACCTCGAAATTCGCCATCTTCTCCAAAGCGCGCACCATGCCGGAATGGTCCCAGGCCGCGCCGCCATGGGCCACGCAGCTGTTGAACAGCTCCTGCGCCTGGGCCGTGTTGGGCAGCGAGACGCCGAGCTGGCGCGCGCTGGACAGGGCCAGGTTCAGGTCCTTCTGGTGCAGGGCGATGCGGAAGCCCGGATCAAAGGTGCGCTTGATCATGCGCTCGGCATGCACCTCCAGGATCTTGGACGAGGCAAAGCCGCCCAGCAGGGCCTCGCGCACGCGCGCCGGGTCCGCGCCGGCGCGGGACGCAAACAGCAGCGCCTCGGCCACGGCCTCGATGTTCAGGGCGACGATGATCTGGTTGGCCACCTTGGCGGTCTGGCCGTCGCCATTGCCGCCGACCAGGGTGATGTTCTTGCCCATCTTCTCGAACAGCGGCTTGACGCGCTCGAACACGGCATCGGGCCCGCCAACCATGATGGACAGGGTGGCGTTCTTGGCGCCCACCTCGCCGCCCGAGACCGGGGCGTCCAGGTACTGCGCGCCCACGGCCTCGATGCGCTTGGCGAAATCCTTGGTGGCCACGGGGGAGATGGAGGACATGTCCACCACCACCTTGGCCGCGCTGCCCTTCAGGCCCGCCGCCACGCCATCCTCGGCGAACAGCACGGCCTCCACGTCAGGGGTGTCGGGCAGCATCAGAAAGACGATGTCGGCGCGCTCGGCCACGCCGCGCGCCGTGGTGCATTGCGTGGCGCTGCTCTCGGCCAGCGCCGCGGGCAGCTTGCTGCGGGTGTGGATGAACAGCTGGTGGCCGGCGGCGATCAGGTGGCCACACATGGGCGCGCCCATGATGCCCAGGCCGATGAAACCGAGCTTGAGGGGGGATGAGGTCATGTGGTTTTCTCCTTGTCTCTTGGAATAATCAAAATATATAGCTGCTTGCGCTTATCAGGCGGGCGCTAGAGCCTTTTTTCCTGCCAATTTTTCCAGCCACCCCAGGCCGGCCTCGGTACCCTGGGCGGGCTTGTACTCGCAGCCCACCCAGCCGGCGTAACCGATGCGGTCGAGGTGCGCGAACAGGAAGGGGTAGTTGATCTCGCCCGTGCCCGGCTCGTTGCGGCCGGGGTTGTCGGCCAGCTGCACATGGGCGATGCGCGCCAGGTTCTTCTGCAGCGTGGCGGCCAGCTCGCCCTCCACGCGCTGGGCGTGGTAGATGTCGTACTGCACGAAGGCGTTGTCGGCGCCCACCTCGTCGAGGATGGCAATCGCCTGATCCGTGCGGTTCAGGTAGAAGCCCGGAATGTCGAAGGGGTTGATGGGCTCGATCAGCAGGCGCAGCTTGGCCATCTTCAGCGCGGCGGCGGCAAAGCGCAGGTTCTCGACAAAGGTACGGCGCAGCACGGCGGCGTCCACGCCGGCCGGGGCCTTGCCGGCCAGGCAGTTGAGCTGCGGCACGCCCAGGGCGTGGGCATAGCTCACGGCCTTGGCCACGCCGGCACGGAATTCATCCACGCGCTGCGGGTCGCAGGCGATGCCGCGCTCGCCGGCATCCCAGTCGCCCGCGGGCAGGTTGTGCAGCACGATCTGCAGGCCGGTGGCATCCAGGCGCTCCTTGATCTCCTCGACCGTGTGGGCGTAGGGGAAGAGGAACTCCACGGCTTCAAAACCGGCCTGGGCGGCGCGCTCGAAGCGATCGAGGAAGGGCACCTCGGTGAACAGCATGCTGAGGTTGGCGGCAAAACGGGGCATATCGGGTCTCCAGTCAAAAAAATACGTCAATCGAGCATGGCCAGCGCGCTGGGCACGTCGGCGCCGCTCAGGGCCAGCTCCTCGAACTCGACCACATTGTCGATCTCGGCACCCATGGAGATATTCGTCACCCGTTCCAGGATGCATTCGATGACCACGGGCGTCTGGTGCTCGGCCATCCAGGCCTCGGCCTGGGTCATGGCGGCGGCAAAGTCCTCGGGGCGGTGCACGCGAATCGCCTTGCAGCCCAGGCCCTCGACCACCTTCACATGGTCCACGCCGTAGCCGCGCGCGGCCTCGCCCTCTTCCATGTTGATATTGTCAAACGCCAGCTGCACGCAGTAGTCCATGGAGAAGGCGCGCTGCGACTGGCGGATCAGGCCCAGATAGCTGTTGTTGACCAGCACATGCACATAGGGCAGCTTGAACTGCGCGCCCACGGCCAGCTCCTCGATCATGAACTGGAAGTCGTAGTCGCCCGACAGGGCCACGATCTTGCGCGTCGGGTCGGCCACGCGCACGCCCAAGGCGGCCGGCGTGGTCCAGCCCAGCGGGCCGGCCTGGCCGCAGTTGATCCAGTGGCGTGGCTGGTAGACATGCAGAAACTGGGCGCCGGCAATCTGCGACAGGCCTATGGTGGAGACATAGGTCGTGTCCTTGGGCAGGTTGCGGTTCATGCACTGGTAGACGCGGTGCGGCTTCATCGGCACGTCGTCGTAGTGGGTCTTGCGCAGGTAGTCCACGCTGTTCTTGCGGCCCTGGCATTCGGCCACCCAGCTGCCGCGATCCTTGAGCTTGCCGGCGGCCTTCCACTCCTTGGCCACGGCGACGAACTGCTCCAGGGCGGCCCCGGCGTCGGAGACGATGCCATAGTCGGGCGCGAACACGCGGCCGATCTGCGTGGGCTCGATGTCCACGTGCACGAACTTGCGGCCCTTGGTGTAGACCTCGACCGAGCCCGTGTGGCGGTTGGCCCAGCGGTTGCCGATGCCGAACACGAAGTCCGACGCCAGCATGGTGGCGTTGCCATAGCGGTGGCTGGTCTGCAGGCCGCACATACCGGCCATCAGCGGGTGGTCGTCGGGGATGCTGCCCCAACCCATCAGCGTGGGGATCACCGGCACATTCAGGATTTCGGCCAGCTCGACCAGCAGCTCGGATGCATCGGCGTTGATCACGCCGCCGCCCGAGACGATGAGCGGACGCTCGGATGCGTTGAGCATGGCAATCGCCTTCTCGGCTTGCTTGCGCGATGCGGCCGGCTTGTAGGCGGGCAGCGGCTCGTAGGTGTCGATGTCGAATTCGATCTCGGCCAGCTGCACGTCGATGGGCAGGTCGATCAGCACCGGGCCGGGGCGGCCCGAGCGCATCAAATGAAAGGCCTGCTGGAAGGCGCGCGGCACCTGGGCCGGCTCCAGCACCGTGGTGGCCCACTTGGTGACCGGCTTGGCGATCGTGGCGATGTCCACCGCCTGGAAGTCCTCCTTGTGCAGGCGGGCACGCGGCGCCTGGCCGGTGATGCACAGGATGGGAATCGAGTCCGCGCTGGCCGAGTACAGGCCGGTGATCATGTCGGTGCCGGCCGGGCCGCTGGTGCCTATGCAGACGCCGATGTTGCCGGCCACGGCACGGGTATAGCCCTCGGCCATGTGGCTGGCGCCTTCCACATGCCGCGCCAGGATATGGCCTATGCCGCCATGCTCCCTCATCGCCGCGTACAACGGATTGATGGCGGCACCGGGCACGCCGAACGTGACGCTGACACCCTCTTTTTCGAGCACCTTGACGGCGGCTTCGATCGCTTTCATTTTGGCCATGGCCTATCTCCTTGAAGTGGGTGCAACTTTAGGCAAACCGGCACCATGGCGGAAGGCCACGGGAGACCATAGAATTTATTCCGTGTTGGAATAAACAAGGAAGATGCAATGGACAGACTGGACGCCATGCACATGTTTGTGCGGGTGGTGGAGACCGGCAGCTTTACCCAGGTGGCACGCGAATTCGCCACCACCCAGCCCACCGTGACCAAGCAGGTCGCGGCCATGGAGGCGCGGCTCAAGGTGCGCCTTTTGAACCGCAACACGCGCGGCGTGAGCCTGACCGAGCCGGGCACGCTGTACTACGAGAAATGCAAGGCCATCGTCAGCGACGTGGCCGAGGCCGAGAACGTGGTCCAGGTGCGCCAGCACCAGGTGCAGGGCCAGCTGCGCATAGGCAGCTCGGTGGCCTTCGGGCGGCGCGTGGTGATCCCGCTGGCGCTCGACTTCATGCAGCACAACCCCCAGGTCGAGGTGGACCTGAGCTTCGAGGACCGCTACACCGACCTGGTGGCCAACGGGATAGACGTGGCGCTGCGCCTGGGCAAACTGGCCGACTCCACGCTGGGCGCACGCACCCTGGGCGTGAACCCCTGGGTGCTGGTGGCCTCGCCCCACTACCTGAAGAAGCACGGCACGCCGCGCCGCCCCTCGGATCTGAAGGAGCACGCCACGCTGATCTACAGCAGCGTGCAGGGCAATGACGTCTGGCGCCTGCGCAATGCCAGCGGCGAGGCGGTATCCGTGCCCGTCAGCGGACGACTGCGCTCGAACAATCTCTCGGCCCTGCTGGCCGCGGCACGCGCGCACATGGGCATCGCCGCCCTGCCCTGGTATGTGGCCCATGACTCGCTGGCGGCGGGACGCGTGGTCGAGGTGCTCAAGACCTGCCGCCTGCCCGAGCAGGAGATTCACGCCGTCTACCCCTCGCCACGCCTGGTGCCGCAGAAGGTGCAGGCCTTCATCGCCTTCCTGCAGGGACGCTTCGGTAGCACCTGGTGGGAACAACTGCCCAAGGGCGGATGACACCTGGGACTACACAAGCGCGCCCCACTCGTTCTCCTACCAGTCCACTGCGTTGTAAGTCTTGCTACAGGCGTGCTTCCTAGAATCCGCGCGTCAATGCTGCACTGCACAATTTCGTGCGCAGCCGATGCCATTGATGGAGTCAGGTTTATGTCCAACCCCTTGTATGAAAACATCAAGCGCGACCCGCGCTACGCGCAGTTGGTGCGCGAGCGGGCGCGCTTTGCCACGACGCTGGCCTTGCTGGTGATTGCCGTGTTCTTTGGCTTTGTGCTGCTGGTGGCCTTCCAGCCGCAAGTGATTGCGCTGCGCCTGTTCGAGGGCAGCAATCTGACGCTGGGCATTGCCCTGGGCTTTACCCAGTTTGTGTTCTTCTGCGCCCTGACCTGGGTCTATGTGCGCCGCGCCAACAGCGACTTTGATGCGCGCAACGCCCAGATCGTCGCCGACGCCATGAGGAAGACAGCATGATACAGCGCCCTATTTCTCTCGCCTGCCGCAGCGCTGCGGCCCTGTCCTTGCTGCTGCCGGCACTGGCCATCGCCGCCCCGGACCTGGGCGCCACACAAAAGCAGCCGCTGAACTGGCACGCCATTGGCATGTTCTTCGTCTTCGTGCTGATGACGCTGGGCATCACCTACTGGGCGGCCGGCCGCTCCAAGTCGGCGTCCGACTTCTACACCGCCGGCGGCGGCATCACCGGCAAGCAAAACGGCCTGGCGATTGCCGGCGACTTCATGTCGGCGGCCACGCTGCTGGGCCTGACGGCCATGATCTATGGCGACGGTGTCGATGGCTACATCTACATGGTGGCCTTCTTCGTCGGCTGGCCCATCATTTTGTTCTTGATGGCCGAGCGCCTGCGCAACCTGGGCAAGTTCACCTTTGCCGACATCACCGCCTACCGCCTCTCCCAGGGCCCGGTGCGCACCATGGCGGCCGTCAGCTCGCTGACCGTGGTGTGCTTTTACCTGGTGGCGCAGATGGTCGGCGCCGGCCAGCTCATCAAGCTGCTGTTCGGCCTGGACTACAACGTGGCCCTGGTGGTCGTCGGCGTGCTGATGATGGTGTATGTGATCTTCGGCGGCATGGTCGCCACCACCTGGGTGCAGATCATCAAGGCCTGCATGCTGCTGGCGGGCGGCACGGCCATCATGCTGCTGGCCTTCTCCCAGTTCGGCTTCAGCCTGGACACCCTGCTGACCAAGACCATGGAGGTGCACAAGCTGGGCGCCAACATGCTCTCGCCCGGCAAGCTGCTGGCCGACCCGGTGACGGCCCTGTCCATGGGCCTGGGCCTGATGTTCGGCATCGCCGGCCTGCCGCATATCCTGATGCGCTTCTTCACCGTGACCAACGCGCAGGAGGCGCGCAAGTCGGTGTTCTATGCCTCCGGCATCATCGCCTTCTTCTTCAACGTGATCGCCATCATGGGCCTGTGCGCCATCGTGCTGGTGGGCACCAATCCCGACTTCTTCGAGGGCGGCGTGGTCGGCGGCAAGCTGATTGGCGGCGGCAACATGGTGGCCCTGCACCTGGCCAAGGCCGCGGGCGGCAACCTGCTGCTGGGCTTTTTGTCGGCCGTGGCCTTTGCCACCATCCTGGCGGTGGTGGCGGGCCTGGCGCTGGCAGGTGCCTCGGCCATCTCGCACGACCTGTATGCCCGCGTGATCATGAAGGGCCAGGCGAGCGAGGCCAAGGAAATCCGCGTCTCCAAGATGGCCACCCTGGGCCTGGGCGTGGTCGCCGTGCTGCTGGGCATGGCGTTCGAGAAGATGAACGTGGCCTTCATGGTGGCGCTGGCCTTTGGCGTGGCCTCCTGCGCCAACTTCCCCGTCCTGCTGATGTCCATGTACTGGAAGGGCCTGACCACGCGCGGCGCGCTGGTGGGCGGCTACACGGGTCTCATCAGCTCGGTGCTGTTCGTGCTGTTCTCCAAGTCGGTGTGGGTGGATGTGCTGGGCAACAAGGCCGCGCTCTTCCCCTACACCCAGCCGGCGCTGTTTGCCATGCCGCTGGCCTTCCTGGCGATCTATGTCTTCTCCAGGCTGGACAGCAGCGCCCAGGCCGACAAGGAGCGTGCGGCATTTGATGACCAGTACGTGCGCGCGCAGACCGGCGTGGGCGCCGCCAGCGCCGCTGCACACTGATGAAGCAGCCCGGGGACGGCAAGCGTCCCTGGGCGCCTACAACACCAGGATGGCGCGAAAGTCGTTCACATTGGTGTTCGTAGGCCCGGTGAACACCAGATCGCCCAGAGGTTCGAAAAAGCCATAGGCATCGTTGCGATCCAGGTGGTCGCCGATGCGCTGGCCGTTTTGTGCCGCGCGCGCCAGGGTGTCGGGTGCCACGCGGGCGCCCGCGTTGTCCTCCACGCCGTCTATGCCGTCGGTGTCGGCCGCCAGCGCCCAGACACCCTCCTGCCCCTGCAGCGCCTGGGCCAGGCCCAGGCAGAACTCGCCGGCACGCCCGCCGCGCCCCTTGGCGGCGCCGGGCTGCCTGGGGCGTATCGTGACCGTGGTTTCCCCGCCCGAAAGAATCACGCAGGGCCGCGCAAACGGCTCATCGCGCCGGGCCACGGCGCGCGCCAGCGCCGCATGCACCTTGCCCACCTCGCGCGACTCGCCCTCGATCTCGTCGGACAGGATATGCGCCGCAATGCCCGCGGCCTGCGCCGCCCGGGCCGCGGCCTGCAGTGACTGCTGGGGCGTGGCGATCAGGTGCACCTGGTGACCGGCAAAGCGCGCGTCACCGGGCTTCGGGGTTTCCAGCGCGCCAGCCTGCAGCGCGGCGCGCACGGCATCGGGCACGGCAATTTGGTAGCGCTGCAGAATTGCCAGCGCGTCGGCGCAGGTTGAGGCATCGGCCACCGTGGGCCCGCTGGCGATGATGGAGGGGTCGTCGCCCGGCACGTCGCTGATGGTCAGCGTGACCACCCGGGCCGGGTGGCAGGCGGCGGCCAGGCGGCCGCCCTTGATGCGCGAGAGATGCTTGCGCACACAGTTCATCTCGCCAATGGCGGCGCCGCTTTCCAGCAAGGCCTGGTTGATGCGCTGCTTCTCTGCCAGATCCAGACCCTCGGCCGGCAGGGTCAAGAGGGCCGAGCCGCCGCCAGAGATCAGGCACAGCACCAGATCGTCCTCGGTCAGCCCTTGCGTCAGCGCCAGCATGCGCTCGGCAGCCAGCAAGCCGGCGGCATCCGGCACGGGGTGAGCGGCCTCAACGAGTTCGATACGCTGCGCCAGCCCCTCGGGGCGCGGCGGAATATGGTGGTAGCGCGTAACCACCAGGCCGGACAGCGGCGCCTCCTGCGGCCACAGCGCTTCAAGCGCCTGGCACATCGAACCGCCGGCCTTGCCGGCGCCCAGCACCACGGTACGGCCCTTCGGAACCGGCGGCAGATGCTGCCCCATGCTGTGCAGCGGCTGTGCGCGCTGCACCGCCACGCGGTACAGGTCGAGCAGAAAGACCTGGGGGTTTGCGATGGGCGTGTACGGTGTCGCGGTCATGGCGTTGTGTCTCCTGCCGGACATTATCGAAGCACGCATTCCGCGCAAACCCTGCAGGCAAGTCAAAACTGCTTCGCCCTCAATCCAGCGATACCTTGGCGTCCTTGACTAGTTTGGCGAAGCGCGCCGTGTCATCCCTAATCTGCCGCGCCATCTGCTCGGGCGTGTTACCGATGGCGTCAGCGCCTATGTCGTCCATCTTCTTGCGGAACTCGGGCGAGTGGATGATCCTGACCATGTCCGCATTCAGGCGTGTCACCACCTCCCTGGGCGTGCCCGCGGGCGCAAGCATGCCGAACCAAGTGCCCATGTCGAAGCCCTTGAGGCCCGCCTCGTCGAGCGTGGGCACATCGGGCAGCGCCACCGAGCGCCTGGCCGTGGTCACGGCCAGCGCGCGCAGCTTGCCGGCCTTGATGTGGGGCAGCACCGGCGTGACGGTGTCGAACGACATGCTGATCTGTCCGCCCAGCAGGTCGGTGGTCAGCGGACCGCTGCCTTTGTAGGGCACGTGCAACAGCTCAACGCCGCCCATGCCCTCGAACTGCGCGCCTATCAGGTGCTGGCCCGTGCCCGTGCCGTTGGAGCCGTAGGTGAGCTTGCCGGGCTGGGCCTTGGCGAGCGCCAGCAGCTCCTGCACGGTCTTGGCGGGCAGTTGCGGGTTCACGACCAGCACGTTGGGAACCAGGGCCACGGTGGTGATGGGGGTCAGGTCCTTCTCGAAGTCGTAGCCCAGCTTGCGATAGACGCTGGTGGCGATGGTGTGGTGCACCGCGCCCATGAGCAAGGTGTAGCCATCGGGCTTGGCCTTGGCCACGTAGTCCGCGCCCAGCGTGGCGCCGGCTCCAGGCTTGTTTTCCACCACCACGGGCTGGCCCAGGGTCTTGGACAGCTCCTGTCCTAGCGCGCGCGCCAGCACGTCGGTCGTGCCGCCGGCCGGGAACGGCACGATGATGCTCACCGGCCGGCTTGGCCAGACCTGCGCCCAGGCAGATGGCAATGCCAGCCCCGCTGCGGCTGCGGCCAGGGTGCCCAGCAGGGCGCGTTTACTCCAATGCGTCATGGTGTGTCTCCTTATGGTGTTGTCACGGTGGGGATTCAGGCCACCACTGCGCTTGAAGCCACGGCGCTCGACGCCAGATAGCGGCAGACCGCGTCCGTCACCTGGCGCGTGGTGGCCCTGCCGCCCAGGTCGCCCGTGTGCAGAGCCGGGTCGGCCGTCACCTGCTCCACCGCGCACATCAGGCGCTGCGCGGCGGCCTGCTCGCCCAGGTGCTCCAGCAGCATCACGCAGCTCCAGAACGTGCCCACGGGATTGGCCAGGCCCTTGCCCATGATGTCGAAGGCCGAGCCGTGGATGGGCTCGAACATGCTGGGGTAGCGGCGCTCGGGGTCGATGTTGCCGGTGGGCGCGATCCCGAGGCTGCCGGCCAACGCCGCGGCCAGGTCGCTCAGGATATCGGCGTGCAGGTTGGTGGCGACTATGGTGTCCAGCGTGGCCGGGCGGTTGACCATGCGCGCGGTGGCGGCGTCCACCAGCTCCTTGTCCCACTGCACATCGGGGAACTCCTGGCCGATCTGCGCGGCGATCTCGTCCCACATCACCATGGCGTGGCGCTGGGCGTTGCTCTTGGTGATGACGGTGAGCAGCTTGCGCGGACGCGACTCTGCCAAGCGGAAGGCAAAGCGCATGATGCGCTCCACCCCGGCGCGGGTCATCATGCTCACGTCGGTGGCCGCCTCCAGCGGGTGGCCCTGGTGCACGCGGCCGCCCACGCCGGCGTATTCGCCCTCCGAGTTCTCGCGCACGATGACCCAGTCCAGATCCTGGGGGCCGCAGCGCTTGAGCGGCGCGTCGATGCCCGGCAGGATGCGCGTGGGCCGCACGTTGGCGTACTGATCGAAGCCCTGGCAGATCTTCAGGCGCAGGCCCCACAGCGTGATGTGGTCGGGAATGTGCGGGTCGCCCGCCGATCCGAACAGGATGGCGTCCTGGTTCTTGAGCTCGTTCAGGCCATCGGTGGGCATCATCTCGCCGTGCGCGCGGTACCAGTCGCCGCCCCAGCCGTAGCTAGTGAACTCGAAGCCCAGGCCGGGCTGCGATGCGGCCAGGGCCTGTAGCACGGACTGGCCTGCGGGAATGACTTCCTTGCCAATGCCGTCGCCGGGAATGCAGGCAATGCGATAGGTCTTGCTCATGGGAATGCTCGCTCCTTGGTAGAAATCCGGGCCACGCGATGCCGTGGCATGAACCCCGAATCTATCCATGGAAGGCAGGCCTCGAATGCCGCTAAAGTAATGCCATTGTTCACTTTCATTCAACAATGAGCACCCCTTCGACCGCCCCTTCGGAGATGGCCTTCTTCAGCCTGCTGGCGCGCTGTGCAAGCCTGTCGGCCACCGCGCGCGAACAGGGCATCAGTACCGCCGCGGCCAGCAAGCGCCTCGCGCAGATGGAATCGCGCCTAGGTGTGCAGCTCGTCAGCCGCACCACGCGACGATTGCATTTGACGGCCGAGGGGGAGACCTACCTACAGCACGCGCGCCGCATCCTGGCGGAAATCGACGCCATGGAGCAGCTCGTGGCCGACATGCAGTCGGAGCCCCAGGGGCTGCTGCGCGTGAACGCCACGCTGGGTTTCGGGCGCAGCCATGTTGCGCCGCTGGTGCCGGCCTTCGTGCAGAGCCATCCGCAGATCCAGCTACAGCTGCAGCTTTCTGTGCAGCCACCGCCGCTGGCGGACGACGCGTTCGACGTGTGCATCCGTTTCGGCGAGCCGCCCGATGCCCGCGTCATCGCGCGGCGCATCGCCCCCAACCGGCGACTGCTGTGCGCCGCCCCCGCCTACCTGGCCCGCCGGGGCATGCCCGCCCGACCGGCGGATCTGCAGCAGCACGATTGCATTGACATACGCCAGGGCGATGATGCCTACGGCGTCTGGCGCTTCGTGGGGCCACACAGGCTGGAATCCATCAAGCTGCGCAACCACCTGAGCACCAACGACGGCGAGATCGCGGTGAACTGGGCACTGGCGGGCTTGGGGCTCGTGATGCGCGCCGAGTGGGACATCGCCCGCTACCTGCGCAGCGGGCGACTGGTTCAGGTGCTGCAGGACTGGCAAACGCCGCCGGCCGACATCCACGCCGTATACCCGCAGCGACATGCCGCCACCGCGCGAGTACGCTCCTTCGTGGAGTTCCTGGCACAGCATTTCAGCGAGTCGGCGCCAAAGTTCTAAATACGGTTCACAAAAACTGTATACAAACCAGTGTTCCGCCGCTAAGATGGTGCGCATGGAAACCTCCACCACCAGTTTCATCGTCGAGAACCTGACCCGCGCCATCGTGGAGCACCGCCTGTTGCCCGGCACCAAGCTGGCCGAGCAAAAGCTGGCGGATCACTTTGGCGTCTCGCGCACGCTGGTGCGCCAGGCCTTGTTCCAACTGTCGCAAAACCGGCTCATCAAGCTGGAGCCGGCGCGCGGCGCATTCGTGGCCACGCCCTCGGTGGCTGAGGCGCGCCAGGTATTCGCCGTGCGCCGCATGCTGGAGGCCGAGATGGTGCGCGCCTTCATGGCCCAGAGCACGCCGGCCAAGATCCGCAGCCTGCGCCAGCATGTGGCCGCCGAGAAAAAGGCCATGGAGCGCGAGGACGTAGGCCAGCGCACCGAGCTGCTGGGCGACTTTCATGTGCGCATGGCCGAGCTCATGGGCAACGAGGTGCTGGCCCAGCTGCTGGGCGAACTGATCTCACGCTGCGCCCTGATCACGCTGATGTACCAGTCCAACGTGGCCGCCGAGCATTCGCACGACGAGCATGCCGACATCGTCGAGGCGCTGGCCGGCGGCAACGCCGACCATGCCGTGCAGCTCATGCGCCAGCACCTGGACAACGTCGAGGCGGGCCTGACCTTCGACCGCGACGTTCCGACCAGCGACCTTTCCATGGCCCTTTCTGCCTGAGAACTGCAGCACGCTCCAACACCATGACCTACGACGCCACTGCCCCCTACCCCCGCGACCTGATCGGCTACGGCCGCACGCCCCCGCAGCCCCAGTGGCCGGGCCAGGCGCGCGTGGCCGTGCAGTTTGTCCTCAACTACGAGGAAGGCGGCGAGAACTGCGTGCTGCATGGCGACGCCGCCAGCGAGCAGTTTTTGTCCGAAATGTTCAACCCGGCCGCCTACCCCGAGCGCCACATGAGCATGGAGGGCATCTACGAATACGGCTCGCGTGCCGGCGTGTGGCGCATCCTGCGCGAGTTCGAGCGCCGCGGCCTGCCGCTCACCGTCTTTGGCGTCGCCACGGCGCTGCAAAGACACCGCGATGTGACGGCCGCGTTCACCGAGCTGGGCCACGAGATCGCCTGCCATGGCCTCAAATGGATCCACTACCAGGGCGTGCCCGAGGAGGTGGAGCGCGCCCACATGGCGGAGGCCATGCAGATCATCCAGGGTCTGACCGGCAGCCGCCCGCTGGGCTGGTACACGGGCCGCGACAGCCCGCGCACGCGCCGCCTGGTGGCCGACCATGGCGGCTTCGAGTACGACAGCGACTACTACGGCGACGACCTGCCGTTCTGGATGAAGGTCCAGAAGACCGACGGCAGCGCCGCGCACCAGCTCATCGTGCCCTACACGCTGGACGTGAACGACATGCGCTTTGCGCTGCCCCAGGGCTACTCGCACGCCGACCCGTTCTTTCAGTACATGAAGGACAGCTTCGACGCCCTGTATGCCGAAGGCGACCCGGCCGGCGACAACGCGCCCAAGATGATGAGCATAGGCATGCACTGCCGCCTGCTGGGCAAGCCCGGACGCATCACCGCGCTGCAGCGCTTTCTGGACCATATCCAGGGCCACAACAAGGTCTGGATCTGCCGGCGCATCGACATCGCGCGCCACTGGAAAGAGCGCTTTCCCGCACCAATTTTGTAAAGAAAACAGGCTCTAGCGCTTATCCATCAAGCGCTGACAGCTATCATTTTAATAGGATACACCGTGGCTTTGACCCTGGAACAACTGAACCGCGCGCCCTTGCCCGAGGCCACGCAAATGCTCGACGGCCTGTACGAGCACACGCCCTGGATCGCCGAGCAGGCGCTGGCGCAGCGCCCCTTCACGTCGCTCGCCCATCTCAAGCACGCCATGGTGCGGGTGCTGGCCGCCGCCCCGCGCGAGGCGCAGCTGGCCCTGGTGCGCGCCCACCCGGAGCTGGCGGGCAAGGCCATGGTCAGCAAGACGCTGACGGCGGAATCGACCAACGAGCAAAGCAAGGCCGGCCTGACCGACTGCACGCCCGAAGAGTTCGCCCGCATCCAGCAGCTCAACAGCGACTACAACGCGCGCCACGGCTTCCCCTTCATCCTGGCCGTGCGCGGCCCGCGCGGCCTAGGCTTGCCGAAGCAGGAAATCATCGACACCTTTGCGCGCCGGCTGGAGAACCCGGTCGATTTCGAGCTGGCCGAGGCGCTGCGCAACATCCACCGCATCGTCGAGATCCGCCTGAACGACAAGTTCGGCTTTGCCCCCACGCTGGGCAACGATGTCTGGGACTGGCAGGAAAAACTCAGCACGCACAGCGACCCGGGCTACGCCGAGAAGGGCCAGCTGACCGTCACCTACCTGACCGACGCGCACCGCGCCTGCGCCCAGCGCATCAGCCACTGGATGCGCGATTGCGGCTTCGACGAGGTCGAGATCGACGCCGTGGGCAACGTGGTGGGCCGCTACCACGGCGCCCAGCCCGATGCCAAATACCTGCTCACCGGATCGCACTACGACACCGTGAGGAACGGCGGCAAGTACGACGGGCGCCTCGGCATCTTCGTGCCCATGGCCTGCGTGCGCGAGCTGCACCGCGCCGGCCGCCGCCTGCCCTTCGGCATCGAGGTGGTGGGCTTTGCCGAGGAAGAAGGCCAGCGCTACAAGGCCACCTTCCTGGGCTCGGGCGCGCTGGTTGGCGACTTCCGCGCCGAATGGCTGGAGCAGAAGGACGCCGACGGCATCACCATGCGCCAGGCCATGCAGCACGCCGGCCTGTGCGTGGACGACATCCCCAAGCTGAAGCGCGAGGCCGCCAACTACCTGGGTTTTGTCGAGGTGCATATCGAGCAGGGCCCGGTGCTCAACGAGCTGGACATCCCGCTGGGCGTGGTCACCTCCATCAACGGCAGCGTGCGCTTCGTCGGCGAGGTGTGCGGCATGGCCAGCCACGCCGGCACCACGCCCATGGATCGGCGCCGCGACGCCGCCGCCGCGGTGGCCGAATTGATTCTCTACGTGGAAAAGCGCGCCGCCCAGGACGGCGACAGCGTCGGCACCGTGGGCCAGCTGGAGGTGCCCAGCGGCTCCATCAACGTGGTGCCGGGGCGCTGCCGCTTCAGCCTGGATCTGCGCGCACCCACCAACGCGCAGCGCGACCGCCTGGTGCACGACATAGAGGCCGAGCTGCAGGCCATCTGCGCGCGCCGCTTCGTGCATTACAGCCTGGAGGAAACCATGCGCGCGGCCGCCGCGCCCAGCGCGCCCGAGTGGCAGCAGCGCTGGGAAAAGGCCGTCGCCGCCCTGGGCGTGCCGCTGTATCGCATGCCCAGCGGCGCCGGCCATGACGCCATGAAGCTGCACGAGCTCATGCCCCAGGCCATGCTGTTCACGCGCGGCATCAACAGCGGCATCAGCCACAACCCGCTGGAGGCGACGACCAGCGACGACATGCAGCTGGCCGTCGATGCCTTCAGCCATGTCTTGAACCAACTGGCCCAAGAGGCCTGAAGAATGCAGTCCCCATGAGCAACTACCAACAACTGGACGCCTGGATAGACCAGCATTTCGACGAGCAGGTGCAGTTCCTGCAGGCCCTGGTGCGCGTGCCCACCGACACGCCACCGGGCAACAACGCGCCGCACGCCGAACGCACCGCCGAACTCATCAAAGACTACGGCTTCGAGGCCGAGAAACATGCCGTGCCCCAGGCCGAGGTGCAGGCCTATGGCATGGAGTCGATCACCAATCTCATCGTGCGCCGCCCCTACGGCAACGGTGGCCGCACCGTGGCGCTGAACGCCCATGGCGACGTGGTGCCCCCGGGCGAGGGCTGGAGCCACGACCCCTACGGCGCCGAGATTGTCGATGGCGCCATGTACGGCCGCGCCACCGCCGTGAGCAAGAGCGACTTCTCCACCTTCACCTTCGCCGTGCGCGCGCTCGAGGCCGTGGCCAGGCCCACCAAGGGCACGATCGAGCTGCACTTCACCTACGACGAGGAGTTTGGCGGCCTGCTCGGCCCCGGCTGGCTGCTGGAGCAAGGCCTGACCAAGCCGGACCTGATGATCGCCGCAGGCTTCAGCTACGAGGTCGTCACCGCACACAACGGCTGCCTGCAGATGGAAGTCACGGTGCACGGCAAGATGGCCCACGCCGCGGTGCCGCACACGGGCGTCGACGCGCTGCAGGGCGCCACGGCCATCATGAATGCGCTGTACGCCGAGAACGTGAAGTACCAGCAGGTCACGTCCAAGGTCGCCGGCATCAAGCACCCCTACCTGAACATCGGCCGCATCGAGGGCGGCACCAACACCAACGTGATTCCCGGCAAGGTGGTGCTGAAGATCGACCGCCGCATGATCCCCGAGGAAAACCCGGCCGAGGTCGAGGCCAGCATCCACGCCGTCATCGCCAAGGCGGTGCAGGACTTCAACCAGCAGCGCGACTACCAGGGCCAGGACGCCGTGCGCACCGACATCAGGCGCATCCTGCTGGCCAACGCCATGACGCCGCTGCCCGGCAACGCGCCGCTGGTGGACGCCATCCAGAAGCATGGCGAGGCGGTGTTTGGCGAAAAGCCCGCCGCCGTGGGCACGCCGCTGTACACCGACGTGCGCCTGTACGTGGAGCGCGGCATTCCCGGCGTGATCTACGGCGCCGGCCCGCGCACCGTGCTGGAGAGCCACGCCAAGCGGGCCGACGAGCGCGTACAGCTGGAAGACCTGCGCCGCGCCACCAAGGTCGTGGCACGGGCGCTGCATGACTTGATGGCCTGATCAGCTATCCATCCGCAATCACCCAGCCCGCTGCTGCAGCGGGCTTTTTTGTTGCAACAAACCGTGCCCTCCGCAGCTACAGCCGGGGTTTGAACGCCGGCCTTTCGGGTTACTACCGAATCAACAATGCTTATAGGGTGTATACACTTTTTCCATACGAAAGCGCTTGCCACCTGACGCGCGCGTATGCAAGCACATCCATCAGCCCTTGAGCCCGCCCATATTCCTGGAGACAGCCCCCCATGACCACCGCAGTCCACCCCGTCGATGAGACATTACCCCTGGGTCGCCTCACGGCCCTGGGTTTGCAACATGTGCTGGTGATGTATGCCGGCGCCGTCGCCGTGCCGCTGATCGTCGGCCGCGCGCTGAACCTGCCGCCCGAACAGGTGGCGCTGCTGATCTCGGCCGACCTGTTCGTCTGCGGCCTGGTCACGCTGATCCAGGCCTGGGGCGCCACGCAGTGGTTCGGCATCAAGCTGCCGGTGATGATGGGCGTGACCTTTGCCGCCGTCGCCCCCATGGTGTCGATGGCGCAGACCACTGGCGGCCAGGCCGGGGCGGGCTTGATCTTTGGCGCGGTGATCGGCGCGGGCGTGATCTCGATATTGATCGCGCCCATGATGAGCCGCATGCTGCGCTTCTTTCCGCCGGTGGTCACCGGCACCATCATCGCGGTCATCGGCATCAGCCTGATGCGCGTCGGCATCAACTGGATCTTTGGCAACCCGGTCGGCCCCACTGCGCCCTCCGTGCCCAACCCGGAACACCTGAAATGGCTGGCCGAGGCCCAGGCCGCCGCCGGCGCGCCGGGCTCGTCCCTGGCTCCCGTGCCCAAGGGCTTTGCCATCGTGCCCACCATTCCCAACCCCAAGTACGCCGACCTGACGGGCGTGGGCATCTCGGGCATCGTGCTGTTGACCATCTTGCTCGTCGCCCGCTTTGGCAAGGGCTTCTGGGCCAATATCTCGGTGCTGCTGGGCATTGCCGTGGGCGGGGTGCTCACCGCTGCCATGGGCCTGATGAACTTTGACAAGGTGGGCAAGGCGCAGTGGTTCGACATCGTGCTGCCGTTCCAGATCGCCATGCCGGTCTTCGACCCCATCCTGATCCTGACCATGACCCTGGTGATGATCGTGGTCATGATCGAATCCACCGGCATGTTCCTGGCCCTGGGCGAGATGACCGACAAGGAAATCTCGCAGGAAGACCTCAAGCGCGGCCTGCGCACCGATGGCCTGGGCACACTGATCGGCGGCATCTTCAACACCTTCCCCTACACCAGCTTCTCGCAGAACGTGGGCCTGGTGGCGGTCACCGGCGTCAAGAGCCGCTGGGTCTGCGTGGCCGGTGGCGTGATCCTGATCATTCTCGGCGTGCTGCCCAAGATGGCGGCGCTGGTCGAATCCCTGCCCACCGTGGTGCTCGGCGGCGCCGGCCTGGTGATGTTCGGCATGGTCGCCGCCACCGGCATACGCATCCTGTCCAAGGTGGACTTCCAGCACAACCGCAACAACGCCATGATCGTTGCCGTCTCCATCGGCGTGGGCATGATCCCGCTGGTGGCGCCCAACTTCCGCCAGTGGATGCCGCATTCCATCCACCCGCTGATCGAGTCCGGCATCCTGCTGTCCTCGCTGGCCGCCGTGGCGCTGAACGTGTTCTTCAATGGCGCCAAGCATGACGCCCGCGCCGCCATCGAGGCCGCCAAGCAGGCCGAGGCGCACTGACCGCCCAACGCCAGCCCCGGCCCGCACAGGGCCATGCAGCGCGGGGCCCGGAGCCCCGCGCAGCGCGTATGAGCCGACCGCCGCGTCGCGCACTATTTACCCGTGAATCACCGCCGATACCGGCGCGCTTGCAGTAAGCTTGTTCGCCCCGTATTCGCCGTCCCTTTGCTACTGATTGGATTTCGTATGAACCAGCCACTGTCCGCCGCCGAAGTCGCCTTGCGCGAAGCCGCCCTGGAATACCACCGCAACCCCAGCAAGGGCAAGATTTCCGTCACCCCTACCAAGCCGCTGTCCAACCAGCGCGACCTGTCGCTGGCCTATTCGCCCGGCGTGGCCTATCCCTGCCTGGACATCCAGGCCGACCCGAGCAAGGCGTTTGACTACACCTCGCGCGGCAACCTGGTGGGCGTGATCACCAACGGTACGGCCGTGCTGGGCCTGGGCGACATAGGCCCGCTGGCCGGCAAGCCGGTCATGGAAGGCAAGGGCTGTCTGTTCAAGAAGTTCGCCGGCGTGGATGTGTTCGACATCGAGCTCGACGCGCGCGACCCGGACAAGATCATCGAGATCGTCGCCGCGCTGGAGCCCACGCTGGGCGGGATCAACCTGGAGGACATCAAGGCGCCGGAATGCTTCTACATCGAGCAGGAGCTGTCCAAGCGCATGAACATCCCCGTGTTCCATGACGACCAGCATGGCACGGCCATCATCTCCAGCAGCGCCCTGCTCAACGGCCTGGAGCTGGTCGGCAAGCAGATCGACCAGGTCAAGGTAGCCGTCTCGGGCGCCGGCGCGGCGGCCATTGCCTGCGTGGACGTGATGGTGGGCCTGGGTGTGAAGCGCGAGCATGTCTTCATGGTCGATTCCAAGGGCGTGATCTACGAGGGCCGCCCCGGCGGCATGGATGCCTCCAAGGCGCGCTACGCGCAAAAGACCGAGGCGCGCACCCTGGCCGATGTGGTCAACGGCGCCGATGTATTCCTGGGCTGCTCGGCCCCCGGCGTGCTCACCGCCGAGATGGTCAAGACCATGGCCGACAAGCCCATCATCCTGGCACTGGCCAATCCCGAGCCCGAGATCCGTCCCGAGCTGGCCAAGGCCGTACGCCCCGACTGCATCATCGCCACCGGCCGCTCGGACTACCCCAACCAGGTCAACAACGTCCTGTGCTTCCCCTACATCTTCCGCGGCGCACTGGACTGCGGCGCGACCAAGATCACCGAGGCCATGAAGCTCGCCTGCGTGCGCCAGATCGCCGCGCTGGCCAAGGAAAACATCAGCGAAGAAGTCGCCAACGCCTACGCCGGCAAGGAGCTGGCCTTCGGCCCCGACTACCTGATCCCCACGCCATTCGACTCGCGCCTGATCCTGAAGATCGCCCCCGCCGTGGCCCAGGCGGCGCTCGAGTCCGGTGTGGCCTCCCGCCCCATCACCGACATGGATGCCTACAGGAGCAGCCTGACGCGCTTTGTCTACCAGACCGGCATGCTGATGCGCCCGGTGTTCAATGCCGCCAAGTCCCTGCCCAAGGCACAAAAACGCGTTGCCTACGCCGATGGCGAGGACGAGCGCGCGCTGCGCGCCGCCCAGTTCGCCATTGACGACAACGTGGCCCACCCCATCCTCATCGGTCGCCCGGCGGTGATTGCCGCGCGCATCGCCAAGGCCGGCCTGCGCATGGAGCCTGGCAAGGATGTGGAAGTGTGCGACCCCTCGGACGACCCGCGCTTTCGCCAGTACTGGGAAACCTACTACCAGCTCATGAAGCGCGACGGCGCCACGCCCGAGATGGCCAAGGCCGCCGTGCGCCGCTCCAACACCATCATCGCCTCGCTGATGGTGAAGCTGGGCGACGCCGATGCCATGATCTGCGGCCTGGTCGGCACCTACGAGACGCATCTGGAGCGCATCCACCACATCCTGGGCCACTCCCCGGACGCCAAACAATACGCGGCGCTGAACGCGCTGATGACTCCCAACAACGGAACACTGTTCATCACCGACACCTACGTCAACGAAGACCCCACCGCCGAGGAGCTGGCCGACATCGCCTGGGCCGCCGTGCAGGAGGTGCAGCGCTTTGGCATCCCGCCGAAGGTGGCATTCCTGTCGCACTCCAGCTTTGGCTCGTCCAAGCGTGCCTCGGCACGCAAGATGCGCGCCGCGCGCGACCTGTTCGTGGCGCGCCATCCCGACATCGAATGCGATGGCGAACTGCACGGCGACGCGGCGCTGGAGCCCAAGGTGCGCAACACCTACTTGCAGGATTCCACGCTCACCGCCCCAGCGAACCTGCTGGTCTGCCCGAACATCGACGCGGCCAACATTCTCTACAACGTACTCAAAACCACGACCAGCGGTGGCGTGACCGTGGGCCCCGTGCTCATGGGCACCTCAGCGTCGGCCCATATCCTCACGCCCGCTGCCACCGTGCGCCGCGTGCTGAACATGACCGCCCTGGCCGTGGTCAACAGCGCCACGCGCAATCAGTAAGCTCCATTACTGACAACAAAAAGGGCTGGCGCCACTCGCGGCGCCAGCCCTTTTTTTCAGGCGGTCTCAATCCCGTACTTACTGCTTGATGGCCTCGATCTGCGCCACGATGCGCACATTCTTCGGAAAACCGTACTGCACGCCATAGTCCGCGCCAAAGGCCGTGCGATCTATCGTGGTTTCAAAGTCGCCACCGCAAACCTCGCGCTTGAGCATGGGGCTGTCGTAGCAGGCGAACTGATTGGCCTTGAAGGTCACGGGCTGGGTCTTGCCCTTGATCGTCAGGTTGCCCGAGACAGCCGTGAGCTTGTCGCCCTCATAGGTGAACTTGTCACCGACGAACTGCGCCGTGGGGAACTTGGCGGCATCAAAAATTTCGGCACTCTGCAGGTGTTTGTCGAACTGCGCCGTGCCGGTATTGATGGAGTTGATGTGGAACGTCAGCTCCACCTTGCCCACCCGGCCAGCCTTGTCGAACTGCACCGAACCCTCCTTCTTGTCGAAGCGGCCGCGGTTCACGCTGGCGCCAAAGTGCCCGATCTCAAAGGTGGCAAAGGTGTGCGTCGGGTCAATGGCATAGGTCGCAGGCTCGGCATGCACGGCGGTGGCGGTCAATGCAGCAGCGGCAATGGTGAGGAAGGCAGAACGCATGAATCGGTACTCCAGAGTTGTTTGAACAGTCGTGTTGAGAAAAAGTCGCAATCAAAGTTTCGGCACGCCGGTCAAGGCCAGCTTGAATTTGACCTGGACGTCATCGGCCACCATGGACGTATCCGCCCATTCGTTTTCGCCAATTTTGAAAGCCAGGCGCTTGATGACAAAGCTGCCGGCGGCCGTGGTGTTGCCACCGGCCTGGGTCAATGTGACGGGCACCAGCACATCATGCACCGCCCCCTTGATGCTGAGCTTGCCCGCCACCTCGTACCTGCCAGCGCCCACCGCCTTGATGGCAGTGGACTCGAAGGTGGCCTGAGGGAACTTGGGCACATTGAACCAGACGGCCTTCGGCAGTTCGGCATCCGTCTCACGCACACCCAATGTGGCGCTACTGGTATCCACCGTGAAAGCCACCTTGCTCGTTGCCGGCTTGGCAGGGTCGAACGCCACCTGTGCGTCGAATTTCTTGAACCGGCCCTCGACGGGAACGCCCATTTGCTTGCTGACAAAGGCGATTTCGCTGTTCTCGGCTATCAGTTTTTGCTGAGCGAGAGCGGGGCCAGTGGCCAGGCAGGCCGCGCCAGCCAGGGCCCAGGCCATGTGTCGGGAAAAAACCATGGTTGTCATTCAAAAATCCTGTGTGCGTTATTGGATGAAGGCGGGCATCAGCCGCGGCCAGGCAGCATGCGTGCCATCAAGCCGTCACGGTCAATGAAGTGATGCTTCACGGCCGCCGCCACATGGAGCACCACCAGCAACGCCAATGCATAGGCAGCCAACCCATGCAAGGGCTTGAGGGCATCTGCCAATTCAGGGCTGACGGGCACAAAGTCGGGCAACGGCAGCCAGCCCAGAAACACAATCGGAAAACCCGCCGCGGAGCTATATGCCCAACCCAGCAAGGGGACGATGAAGAACAAGCCGTACATCAGGTGGTGCGTACCGTGTTGTGCCCGCTGCTGCCAGCGCGGCATGGCCGCCTGCATGTCTGCGGGCAGCGCGGGCGGTCTGCGAATGAAACGCCACACCAGGCGCAGCACCGACAAGGCCAGCACCGCCATGCCCGCCCACTTGTGCCAGTTGTAAAGCTTGAGGCGCTGCGGCGAAAACGGCAGCCCGGTCATGTACCAGCCCGCGACCAGCATGACCACGATGGCCAGCCCCAGCACCCAATGCAGGGCGATAGCAGGGGCACCATAGCGTGCGGGGCGTTGCGTAGTAACAGGGCTCATGGAATATGCGTACAAGAAACTGGATCGTCGGTCTTTTGTGCCATTGCCCCTTCAAGGGTTCAAAAATCAATGACTTATGAAGTTTAGGGGGCGACCAATGCGCCTGGTTTCAATCGAATTGTTGTTTTAGTTCAAATTTTATGAACATCCAGGGCTCCCATGTTGCGGCGGCGCACCAGATCAACGCATGGCCACCCAAAGATTGCCTCGGCTTGATTACACTCTGATACAGCGATGAATCCCCCAAACACCCCCGTCGTTTTCGGCACCGAGAACATCCTGCTGTCCCTGTGCAACTCCGTCACGCGTGTGCTTTCCGTGGCCACGCAAGGGCCGGTGCACTACTCGGCCATGGTGCAGCGCATCACCAAGACCTGCCTCAAACCGGACATTGGCTGCTTTGTGCTGTTCGATGGCGGCTTCTCCGGGCTGGTCATCATCAACTTTTCGGCCGCCGCTGCCATGGAGATCTACGAGCGCTACATGCTCAGCATGGGAATGGCACGCGAAGAACTGGCCAGCTCCTTCACTTCGGACGAGGTGAGCAACGTCATGGGCGAGCTGATGAATCAGGTGGTGGGCGACTTCACGGGCAAGGTGCGGCGCGAGCTGCAGACCCACATCACACAAAACCAGCCCAAGATGCTGGTGATCAACCAGCAGGTGATGCTGAGCGTGGACGCCAATCTGGATCAGCCCGAGGCGCGCCGCGTCTCCTTCTACACCGCCAACAACAACATCTTCTACCTGGAACTGGCGATAGACCGCACGCAGTTCATCAAGCTCTACGATTTCGAGCCCCAGGATGCGCCCGACCCCGACGCCCTGATGGCCCAGGCCGCCGGGGCTGCGGCAACGGCCACGGCGGCCCTTCCCGATCCGGACGCAGACACCGAGGCATTGCTCAAATCCCTGGGTATGTAGATCGCCGGCGGCCGGGCAGCGCCGCTCGCGCCAGCGGCCAATGCCCTCCCGCGGGCATGCATATCGGGCACGACAAGGGGTTTCAGGGTAAAATCGCCTGTTGCGGTCGGGGGCACCATGCCTAGAGTCCACCACCCCACTCCCCCGGCTTTTCGTCGACTTTTGTCGACTAATACCTGTGAGATAGAAGTGCCATGGCGATCGTTGTCAACAAACCCCTTCCCGAATTTGAAGCCAATGCGACCGGCGGAATCAAGGTTTCCAATGTATCGCACCAGGGCCAGATCCTGATTCTGTACTTCTACCCCAAGGACAATACACCGGGTTGCACCACCGAGGCCATGCAATTCCGTGACAAGTTCAAGGACTTTGAAAAAGCCGGTGCCGTGGTATTTGGCGTGTCGCGCGACAACATGAAGTCGCACGACGACTTCAAGGAGAAGCTGGAGCTGCCCTTCGAGCTCATTGCCGACACCGAAGAGAAGATGTGCCACATGTTCGGCGTGGTCAAGAACAAGATCATGTACGGCAAGAAGGTCAAGGGCATAGAGCGCAGCACCTTCCTCATCAATCCCGAGGGCATCCTGGTGCAGGAATGGCGCGGCCTGAAGGTGCCCGGCCATGTGGACGAGGTACTCAAGGCCGTGAAGGCCATCAAGGCACCCGTCAAGAAGGCCGCGTAAACCCGGTACGACACGACCCGGAGCCGTCACATGGGGCATGCATAATGAATTCATGCGGCTGAAAAACGCTACCTGCCCCTCTCCACACAAAGCCGCCTCGGTCTCCAGGCGGCTTTGTGTTTTTTGAATGCCCCTCCAGCGAGGCCTTTCACACCATGCCCCTGCCCCCCGCCCCGACCAAGCGCGCCGCCCTGCTCTCTCCCGATGCCTACCGTCTGGCAGCACCCCAGGAAGAAGCACCCAACAGCGCCGACACAGAGACATTGCCCAGCGCCACGCGCAAGCGCGCCACCAGCAAAAACAAGGCCGGCAGCGTGGCAGGCCCAGCCATCACCGGCACCGCCACGGCAACACCTGCGGTCGCCGCTGCCCCGGCCAAGCCGGCCATCACCGGCCCCGCCCCCGTCACACAGGCACGCAGCCGGCCCGCAGCGGACAAACCCGCCAGCGATGGCAGTGACGCCACGCCCAGCAACGTCATGCCGCTGCGCGCCGCACCCGCCGGCGCAGCACGCAAGCGCCGCGCCACGGGCCCGAAAAAGATGTTCGTGCTCGACACCAATGTGCTGCTGCACGACCCGACCAGCCTGTTCCGCTTCGAGGAGCACGACATCTTCCTGCCGATGATCGTGCTCGAGGAACTGGACGCCCACAAAAAGGGCATGACCGAGGTGGCACGCAACGGCCGCCAGGCCAGCCGCACGCTGGACGCGCTGGCCGCAGCCCATGGCGCGGCCGACATGGCGCATGGCCTGAAGCTGGATGCGACGGGCCAGCGCGCTGCCACGGGCAGCCTGTTCTTTCAGACGGCCCCGCTGTCCTATCAGCTGCCCGCCAGCCTGCCCCAGGGCAAGGCCGACAACCAGATCCTGGGCGTGGTCGAGGCCCTGCGCAAGCTGCACGCGCCGCGCGAGGTGGTGCTGGTGTCCAAGGACATCAACATGCGCGTCAAGGCCCGCGCCCTGGGCCTGGCGGCCGAGGACTACCAGAACGACAAGACGCTGGAGGATGGCGACCTGCTGTACTCCGGCAGCCTGGCCCTGCCCCAGGACTTCTGGAGCAAGGCCGGCAAGAACGTGGAGAGCTGGCAAAGCGGCGTGCACATGTACTACCGCATCGGCGGGCCGGTGGTGGCACAGCTGATGATCAACCAGTTCGTCTACTTCGAGGCACCGGGCGAGCCCAGCCTGTACGCGCGCGTGACCGAGATCCGCGACAAGACGGCGGTGCTGGAGACGCTCAAGGACTACGGCTCGGCCAAGAACGCCGTCTGGGGCGTGAACACGCGCAACCGCGAGCAGAACTTCGCCATGAACCTGCTCATGGATCCCGACGTGGACTTCGTCACCCTGACCGGCACGGCCGGCACGGGCAAGACGCTGATGGCCCTGGCCGCCGGCCTGACCCAGGTGCTGGACGAGCGCCGCTATACCGAGATCATCATGACCCGCGCGACGGTGAGCGTGGGCGAGGACATAGGCTTTCTGCCCGGCACCGAGGAGGAAAAGATGGGCCCCTGGATGGGTGCGCTGGACGACAACCTCGAATTTTTGGCCAAGGGTGACGGCGGCAACGCTGGCGAATGGGGGCGTGCTGCAACGAACGAGCTGATCCGAAGCCGCATCAAGATCAAGAGCATGAACTTCATGCGCGGGCGCACCTTCCTGAACAAGTACGTCATCATCGACGAGGCGCAGAACCTGACGCCGAAGCAGATGAAGACCCTGATCACGCGCGCCGGCCCCGGCACCAAGATCATCTGCATGGGCAATCTGGCGCAGATCGACACGCCCTACCTGACCGAGGGCAGCTCGGGCCTGACCTACGCCGTGGATCGCTTCAAGGGCTGGCCGCACAGCGGCCATATCCTGCTGGCGCGCGGCGAACGCTCGCGCCTGGCGGACTTTGCTAGCGAGGTGCTGTGACGCGAGCATCACTTCTAAAAGAATAGCTGCTTGCGCAGCACAAATAAGCCTAAAGGCGGGTTTTGATTCAAAACCCGCCTTTTTTTATGCCTCACACGTCAAAACGCACGCCCTGCGCCAGCGGCAGCGCGCCGCTGTAGTTGATGGTGTTGGTGGCGCGGCGCATATAGCCCTTCCAGGCGTCCGATCCCGACTCGCGCCCGCCGCCGGTTTCCTTCTCGCCACCGAAGGCGCCACCGATCTCGGCGCCCGAGGTGCCGATGTTGACGTTGGCAATGCCGCAGTCGCTGCCCGCAGCGGACATGAAGCGCTCGGCATCCATCAGGCTCTGCGTGAAGATGGCAGACGACAGACCCTGGGGCACAGCATTCTGCAGCGCGATGGCCATGTCGGTGTCGCCGTCGTAACGCAGCACATAAAGGATGGGCGCGAAGGTCTCGTGCTGCACCACCGCGGACTGCTGCGGCATCTGCACCAGCGCCGGGCGCACATACCAGGCCTCCTGCCCCAGATCCTCGCGCACGCGTTCGCCGCCCAGCACCTGGCCGCCCTCGGCCCGGGCCTGGGCCAGTGCCTGCTGCATGGCATCAAACGCGGCGCGGTCGATCAGCGGGCCGACCAGGGTGCCGTCCGTCAGCGGGTCGCCGATGGCGATGCTGCCGTAGATCGCCGCCAGCCGCGCCAGCAGCGCGTCGGCTACGGACTCATGCACGATCAAGCGGCGCAGCGTGGTGCAGCGCTGGCCGGCCGTGCCGACGGCGGCAAAGGTGATGGCGCGCGCCGCCAGCTCCAGGTCGGCCGTGGGCGTGACGATCATGGCGTTGTTGCCGCCCAGCTCCAGGATGGCGCGGCCAAAGCGCTCGGCCACCTTTACCGCGACTTGGCGGCCCATGCGCGTGGAGCCCGTGGCGCTGACCACCGCCACCTGCGCACTGGCGGCAAGCAGTTCGCCCAGCTCGCGCCCGCCGATCAAGAGCTGGCTCAGACCCTCGGGCACCGTGCCTGGCCTGTCGGCATTGAAGGCTGCCATGGCCTGCAGCAGCAGATGCTGGCAGGCGATGGCCGTGAGCGGCGTTTTTTCCGACGGCTTCCAGACGATGGCATTGCCGCAGACCAGGGCCAGGGCGGCATTCCACGACCACACGGCGACAGGGAAGTTGAAGGCCGAGATGATGCCCACCACGCCCATGGGGTGCCAAGTTTCCATCATGCGGTGGCCGGGCCGCTCGCTGGCAATCGTCAGGCCGTGCAGCTGGCGCGACAGGCCGACGGCGAAGTCGCAGATGTCGATCATCTCCTGCACCTCGCCCAGGCCCTCGGCAGTGATCTTGCCCGCCTCCAGCGACACCAGGGCGCCCAGGGCCGCCTTGTGCCGGCGCAGCAGCTCACCCAGGCGGCGCACCAGATCGCCACGCACGGGGGCGGGAACATTGCGCCAGGTCTGGCTGGCGCGCTGTGCGTTGGCGATCTGCGCCTGGGCCTGCGCGGCACCGCACCATTTCAAGTGGGCCAGTACCGCCCCATCGCGCGGCGCACGGATGGTGCAGTCGCTGCCCGCGAAGGCCTGGAGGTTCAGGCCCAGATCCTGCAATACCTGCTGCAAATACGTGTGCGAATCGGGCATGACGCCTCCTCAAGGTCAAACAAGGTTCCAGCGCTTATCCATCAAGCGCAAGCAGCTATCAATTAAGTAGTATCAATAGTCGTCACCCGAACCCATGGCCAGGTTTTCGAATCTTGTCTGGTTCTTCTGGAAGAACAGCTTCACCGTGCCCGTGGGGCCGTTACGCTGCTTGCCGATGATGACCTCGGCGATGTTCGGCTCCTTGCTGTCCTTGTTGTAGTAATCGTCGCGGTAGATGAACATGATGATGTCCGCGTCCTGCTCGATGGCGCCCGATTCGCGCAGGTCGCTCATCATCGGGCGCTTGTCGGTGCGCTGCTCCACGGATCGGTTCAACTGCGACAGCGCGATCACCGGGCATTGCAGCTCTTTCGCCAGCATCTTCAGGCCACGCGAGATCTCGCCCAGTTCGGTGGCGCGGTTGTCCGAGCTGCTGGAGCCGGAGCCGCTCATCAGCTGCAGGTAGTCCACCACGATCAGCCCCAGCTTGCCGCACTGGCGCGCCAGGCGGCGCGCGTTGGCGCGCAACTCGGACGGCGTCAGGCCCGGGGTCTCGTCGATGTGCAGAGACACCGTGCGCAAGCGCTCTATGGCCTCGGTCAGGCGCGGCCATTCCTCGTCGCTGAGCTTGCCGGTGCGCAAGTTGCCCTGGTTCACGCGGCCGATGGAGCCCACGATACGCACGGCCAGTTGGGCCGCGCCCATTTCCATGGAGAAGATGGCCACGGGCAGGCCCTCATTCAGCGCCACATGCTCGGCGATGTTCACGGCGAACGAGGTCTTGCCCATCGAGGGCCGCGCCGCCAGCACCACCAGGTCGCCGGCCTGCAGGCCGCTGGTCATGCGGTCCAGATCGACGAAGCCCGAGGGCACGCCGGTCACGTCCATGGGGTTGTCGGCCATCTCCTGCACGCGGTCCAGCAGGTCGATGACCAGGGTGTCGAGCGACTGGAAGCCCTGCTTCATGCGCGAGCCCTCTTCGCCGATGGCGAAGATCTTCTGCTCGGCCTCGTCCAGGATGCGCTCCACCGGCTTGCCCTGGGGGTTGAAGGCGTTGGTGGCGATATCGTCGCTGGCCGTGACCAACTTTCTCAGGATGGCGCGCTCGCGCACGATCTCGGCATAGCGGCGGATGTTGCTGGCGCTGGGCACGTACTGCGCCAGGCTGTTCAGGTAGGCCAGGCCGCCCGTCTCCTCGGCCTTGCCCAGGCTTTGCAGTTGCTCGTACACGGTGATCACGTCGGCAGGCTTGCTGGCGTTGACCAGGGCGCCTATGGCGGCGTAGATCTGCTGGTGCTCGTGGCGGTAGAAGTCGCCATCGACCAGCAGGTCGCCCACACGATCCCAGGCCATGTTGTCCAGCAACAGGCCGCCGAGCACGCTGGACTCGGCCTCTATCGAATGCGGCGGCACGCGCAGCTGGGCCACCTCGCGGTCGGGTGGCACGGCAAGGTAGCCATCGATGGGCAGGGGCAGAACGGCTGACATGGGACTATTGCTTTCGATACGGACAAACGTGAAATGCTAGCCGCCACGCGGGCGGACGTCATTGCACAACCCTGTGGATAAGGAGTGCACAGGCGGTGGGCCGCAGGTGCAAAACGCGGTCGTGCAAAAAGCAAAAGCCGCCCATGGGGCGGCTTTTGCGTGGCGCAACCGAAGTTGCGTGGCGATCAGGCGGTTTCGCCGTAGACCGACACCGTGACCTCGACGGCCACGTCGGTGTGCAGCGACACCGTGATGGTGTTGTCGCCCACCGTCTTGATGGGGCCATTGGGCAGGCGCACCTGCGACTTCACCAGGCCATAGCCTTGCTTGTTCAGCTCTTCGGCGATGTCCTGGTTGGTGACGGAGCCGAACAGGCGGCCATCGACACCCGCCTTTTGCGTCAGCTTGACCGAGGAGCCGGCCAGCTTTTCGCCTTGTGCCTGGGCGGCAGCCAGCTTCTCGGCGGCAGCCTTTTCCAGTTCGGCGCGGCGCGCTTCAAACTCGGCCTTGGCGGCGGTGGTGGCGCGGCGGGCGCGGCCCGTAGGGATCAGGAAGTTGCGGGCGTAGCCGTCCTTGACCTTGACGATTTCGCCCAGGTTGCCGAGGTTCACGACCTTGTCGAGCAGAATGATTTGCATGGTTCCGGCTCCTTAGATCTTGTGCTGGTCGCTGTAGGGCACCAGGGCCAGGAAGCGCGCGCGCTTGATGGCGGTGTTCAGCTGGCGCTGGTAAATGGCGCGCGTGCCGGTCAGGCGTGCGGGAATGATCTTGCCGTTTTCGGCGATGAAGTCACGCAGGGTGTCGACATCCTTGTAGTCGATTTCTTCGACGCCGGCGACGGTGAAGCGGCAGAAGCGCTTGCGCTTGAACAGCAGCGATTGGGTGTTGCGCTTAGGACGCTTGTCCTTGTTGAATTTCTTGAATGCGGCCATTTGAAGCCTCTTGGAAGTTAATTTTGTTGAATATCCTGGATGTGAAACACCAAACCCTTGCCGCCGCGTCCCATGGCCAGAAAGCCCTGGAATGTCCAGCTGCTTCCGAGTGCCTGTCGCGCCAGCCGCTCGGCCAGAGTGCCAAAGGCAATCGCCTTGACGCTGGCCTTGACCTGGCGCTCGCTACCTGCCTCGCGCTGCAATGACTCATGCTCGAGTCGCAGATCCAACGCTGGCAGACCGGCGGGCGTGTACCGCAGGGGCTGGGCCTCGGCGATACAGGCAGTCAGGGTGCAATGGTTGCTCACATCCTCCGGTGATCAGCGCTCGGTGGCGGCAAACTCGGCCTGGCTGGCCTTGCGTGCCTCTTCGCGCTCGACGGTCTTCATCATGGAAGACGGGCCGGTGTCGGCCTTCTTCTTTTGCACCGTCAGGTGGCGCAGCACGGCGTCGTTGAACTTGAAGGCATGCTCCAGCTCGGCCATCACGGCCTGGTCGGCTTCGATGTTCAGGCACAGGTAATGGGCCTTGGCCAGCTTGTTGATCAGGTAGGCCAGTTGGCGGCGACCCCAATCTTCCACGCGGTGCACCTGACCACCGCCGGCGGTGATCATGCCCTTGTAGCGCTCCAGCATGGCCGGAACCTGCTCGCTTTGATCCGGATGGATCAACAAAATGATTTCGTAGTGACGCATGCAAACTCCTTTTGGATGACACCACCCGCCGCGTCTTGTGTAGCGGTGTGGCAAGGCAAAGCCCGGCATTATAACCACTATCCCCAAGCCTGTACACTTGGCGCCTGCCAACCGGGGGGACACCACAGGCACCGAACGGGACGGGGCGTCTTGTCGCTTGAAGTCTGCCGAACCGCCCCCATGTAGCCGCGCATCAAGCTGCATTAATCAAAGCCAACCCTAGCCGACATGTCCGACATCCAGAATCCAGCCCCCGAAGAAATCGAAGCCGCACTGGCGGCCAATGCCGCCGACGAGCTGGCCCGCCTGCAGGGCGAGCTGGCCGAACTCAAGTCCAAGAGCGCCGAGCTGGCTGACCAGTTCCTGCGTGCCAAGGCCGAGGCCGAAAACGCCCGCCGCCGCGCCGAGGAAGAGGTCGCCAAGGCGCGCAAGTTCGGTATCGAAAGCTTTGCCGAAAGCCTGCTGCCCGTGTGCGACAGCCTGGACGCGGCCCTGGCCATCGAAAGCGCCACCGCCGAGCAGCTGCGCGAGGGCTCCGACGCCACGCTGCGCCAGCTGGTCGGTGCGCTGGAGCGCAACAAGGTGGTGGTGATCAACCCCGCCGGCGGCGACAAGTTCGACCCGCACCAGCACCAGGCCATCAGCATGGTGCCGGCCGAGCAGGAGGCCAACACCGTGGTGACCGTGCTGCAAAAGGGCTACCTGATTGCCGACCGCGTGCTGCGCCCGGCGCTGGTGACGGTGGCGGCGCCCAAGTGAGGTTGAGCGTTGAGCGCATGGCGGTATTGACGCCAGACGCAACACGCAACGCGCTCAACCCTTGAAAGCCAGACCAGCTATCCACACATAACCGTCATCCACATTTTTGAAAAAACCTTCGGAGAAAAACATGGGAAAAATCATCGGTATCGACCTGGGCACCACCAATAGCTGCGTGTCCATCATGGAAGGCAACACCACGCGCGTGATCGAGAACAGCGAAGGCGCGCGCACCACGCCCTCCATCATTGCCTACCAGGAAGACGGCGAGATCCTCGTCGGCGCCTCGGCCAAGCGCCAGGCAGTGACCAACCCCAAGAACACCATCTATGCCGTCAAGCGCCTGATCGGTCGCAAGTTCGACGAGAAGGAAGTGCAGAAGGACATCGACCTGATGCCCTTCACCATCACCAAGGCCGACAACGGCGACGCCTGGGTGGAAGTACGCGGCCAGAAGCTGGCGGCGCAGCAGATCAGCGCCGAAATCCTGCGCAAGATGAAGAAGACCGCCGAGGACTATCTTGGCGAGCCGGTGACCGAGGCCGTGATCACGGTGCCCGCCTACTTCAACGACAGCCAGCGCCAGGCCACCAAGGACGCCGGCCGCATCGCCGGCCTCGATGTCAAGCGCATCATCAACGAGCCCACCGCCGCGGCCCTGGCCTTTGGCCTGGACAAGCAGGACAAGGCCGACCGCAAGATCGCCGTGTATGACCTGGGCGGAGGCACCTTCGACGTGTCCATCATCGAGATCGCCGACGTGGACGGCGAGAAGCAGTTCGAGGTGCTGGCCACCAACGGCGACACCTTCCTGGGCGGCGAGGACTTCGACCAGCGCATCATCGACTACATCATCGGCGAGTTCAAAAAGGACCAGGCCGTGGATCTGTCCAAGGACGTGCTGGCCCTGCAGCGCCTGAAGGAAGCCGCCGAAAAGGCCAAGATCGAGCTGTCCAACAGCGCGCAGACCGACATCAACCTGCCCTACATCACGGCCGATGCCACCGGCCCCAAGCACCTGAACATCAAGCTCACGCGCGCCAAACTCGAATCGCTGGTCGATGACCTGATCGAGCGCACCATCGCGCCCTGCCGCACGGCCATCAAGGACGCCGGCATCAGCGTCTCCGACATCAACGACGTGATCCTGGTCGGCGGCATGACGCGCATGCCCAAGGTGCAGGACAAGGTCAAGGAGTTCTTCGGCAAGGAGCCGCGCAAGGACGTCAACCCCGACGAGGCCGTGGCCGTCGGCGCCGCCATCCAGGGCCAGGTTCTGAGCGGCGACCGCAAGGACGTGCTGCTGCTGGACGTCACCCCTCTGTCCCTGGGCATCGAGACCCTGGGCGGCGTGATGACCAAGATGATCACCAAGAACACCACCATCCCGACGAAGTTCGCCCAGACCTTCTCCACCGCCGAGGACAACCAGCCGGCCGTGACCATCAAGGTGTTCCAGGGCGAGCGCGAGATCGCCAACGCCAACAAGCTGCTGGGCGAATTCAACCTGGAAGGCATCCCGCCGTCCGCGCGCGGCACGCCGCAGATCGAGGTAAGCTTTGACATCGACGCCAACGGCATCCTGCATGTGGGCGCCAAGGACAAGGGCACGGGCAAGGAAAACAAGATCACCATCAAGGCCAACTCGGGCCTGTCCGAGGCCGAGATCCAGCAGATGGTGAAGGACGCCGAACTCAACGCCGCCGAGGATCACAAGAAGCTGGAACTGGTGCAGGCACGCAACCAGGGCGAGGCCGCGGTGCACACCGTGCACAAGAGCCTGGCCGAGCATGGCGACAAGCTCGACGCCGGCGAGAAGGAGAAGATCGAAGCCGCGGTGAAGGACCTGGAAGCCGCCTTGAAGGGTGAGGACAAGGCCGCCATCGAGGAAAAGACCACGGCCCTGATGACCGCCAGCCAGAAGCTCGGCGAGAAGATGTACGCCGACGCCCAGGCAGCCCAGGGCGCAGGTGCCGAAGCTGCTGGCGCGCAAGCCGCTGCAGGGGCGTCTGCCGGCGCGGCAGCGCAGGACGACAACGTGGTCGATGCCGAAGTGAAAGAAGTGAAGAAGTGATCATCCAGCGCTTGCGCTGAAACACACCGCCGCGCCGGCCTCCCCCACAAGGAGAGCCCGCGCGGCGTTCCTCTTCCAAGCAGGCGAATCCAACCATGTCGAAACGAGACTATTACGAAGTCCTGGGCGTTCCCAAGAACGCCAGCGAGGACGACATCAAGAAGGCCTATCGCAAGCTGGCGATGAAGCACCACCCGGATCGCAACCAGGGTGATGCGGCCAAGAATGCCGAGGAGAAATTCAAGGAGGCCAAAGAGGCCTACGAGATGCTCTCCGACGGGCAGAAGCGTGCCGCCTACGACCAGTACGGCCACGCCGGGGTTGACCCCAACATGCGCGGCGGCATGGGCGGCACCGAGGGCTTTGGCGGCTTTGCCGAAGCCTTTGGCGACATCTTTGGCGACATGTTCGGCGGTCAGCGCGGCGGGCGCGGCGGGCGCCAGGTGTATCGCGGCAACGACCTGTCCTACGCCATGGACGTCACGCTCGAAGAAGCCGCCCACGGCAAGGACGCGCAGATCCGCATCCCGAGCTGGGAGTCCTGCGACACCTGCCACGGCAGCGGCGCCAAACCCGGCACCAGCGCCAAGACCTGCGGCACCTGCCAGGGCAGCGGCGCGGTGCAGATGCGCCAGGGCTTTTTCAGCGTGCAGCAGACCTGCCCGCATTGCCGCGGCACCGGCAAGATCATTCCCGAGCCCTGCACCAGCTGCCACGGCCAGGGCAAGATCAAGAAGCAAAAGACGCTGGAGGTGAAGATCCCCGCCGGCATCGACGACGGCATGCGCATACGCTCGACCGGCAACGGCGAGCCCGGCACCAACGGCGGCCCACCGGGCGACCTGTACATCGAGATCCGCGTCAGAAAGCACGACATATTCGAGCGCGACGGCGACGACCTGCACTGCCAGGTGCCGGTGAGCTTCATCACCGCGGCCCTGGGCGGCGAGATCGAGGTGCCCACGCTGGCCGGCAAGGCCGCCATCGACATCCCCGAGGGCACGCAGGCCGGCAAGCAGTTCCGCCTGCGCGGCAAGGGCATCAAGGGCGTGCGCGCCAGCTACCCCGGCGACCTGTACTGCCACATCGTCGTCGAGACGCCGGTCAAGCTCACCGAGCACCAGCGCAAGCTGTTCAAGGAGCTGGACGAGTCGCTGAAAAAAGGCGGCGCCAAGCATTCGCCCAGCACCGATAGCTGGACCGACCGGCTGAAGAGCTTCTTCAGCTGAGCGCGCTCAAGCCGCTTCTTCGCAAAGGCCATGCCCCGCCCGGTATGGCCTTTGTCTTTTAGCGGATTCGCCACACCCCAACGGCCCAGCCCCCAGCTTCCATGAACCAGCAAACCCTCTCCGCCTTCCTCTGGTCCGTTGCCGACCTGCTGCGTGGCGACTACAAGCAGTCCGACTACGGCAAGGTCATCCTGCCCTTCACCGTGCTGCGCCGCCTGGACTGCGTGCTCGAATCCACCAAAGCCGCGGTGCTGGCCGAGCTGGCCGCCAAGCACCTGCTGTTCCCGGCACAACGCCAACGTGCAGCACCCTCTGTTCCCTGAGCTGGCGGCCATGACCCGCAAGGCGCATTCTCTATTCGTGAATAGCAAATGCCACCATGGAGCCCAAACCCCAAGACCTGCTGGTGCTGCTGGAGGTGACCGTCAGCGGGAAGATCAGCGCGCGCGGGCGGATTCTTGAAATTCATAGCTGCCAAGGCTTATCTGGCAGTCATTTCAAGCCAGTTTTTGCACCATTCGACCATACTCCAGATGATGGATATGCCAGCACCCGTGCTAGCATGAGCCATGCGCACCATCGTTCTGGACACCAACGTTTTTGTCTCCGCTTTGCGCTCGGGCGGCGGGGCGGCGCGCCAGGTGTTGCGTCGCATCCTGCAAGGGCAGGCTACGCCGCTGTTTGGCAATACGCTGTGGCAGGAGTACCAAGACCTGCTGGGGCGCGACGTCTGGACGAGCGCCACCACGCCCGAAGAGCGCTTGCAGGTGCTGGCCGCCCTGGCGCGTGCGGGCCGCTGGGTGCAGGTGTATTACGGCTGGCGCCCCAATCTGCGCGATGAGGGCGATAACCACCTGATCGAGCTGGCCGTGGCGGGCAATGCCCAGGCCGTGGTGACGCACAACGTGCGCGACCTGGCGCGGGGCGAGCTGGCCTGGCCGCGCTTGCGCATTTTGACCCCCGCCCAATTTTTGGAGGAGCAGCCATGAGCACCCTGACCATCCGCCTGCCCGACGACACCGCGCAGCGCCTGAAGAACCTGGCCCACACCCGGGGCCTGAGCATCAACAAGCTGATGGAAGAACTCAGCACCCAGGCCATTGCTGCCTTTGATGCGGAAACCCGCTTTCGCACCCTGGCCGCCAGTGGCGATGCCGCGCAGGCGCTGGCGATTCTGGATCGGCTGGACCAGCAAGACGCAGACTCCACCCACTGAACCACGGTTTGCCATGGCCCTGCACCAAGAAATCGCGTTTGAAACCGACATCTGCAACCATCTGGCGCAGCATGGCTGGCTCTACGGCGCACCCGGCGCCGAGGGCGACGCCAGCGGCTACGACACCGCCCGCGCCCTGTACCCCGCCGACCTGCTGACCTGGGTGCAGCAGACGCAGCCGCAGGCCTGGGAGGTGCTGGCCAAGAACCACGGCGCGGCGGCCCCCGCCATGCTGCTCGATCGCCTGCGCCGCGCGCTGGACGAGCGCGGCACGCTCGAAGTCCTGCGTGTGGGCATAGACCTGCTGGGGCTGAAAAGCCCTTTGAGGCTCGCGCAGTTCAAGCCCGCGCTGGCCATGAACCCGGATTTGCAGGCGCGCTACGGCGCCAACCGCCTGCGCGTGGTGCGCCAGTGGCCGCGTTCAAGACCTATTACGACACCGCCGAGCTGGCCGGGGTGACCGCCCCGCACCTGGTCTACGACCTGCGCGCCAAGCTCGACGCGGCGGGGCATTACGACGACTTCGAGGTCGAGCGCGTGGTACTGGCCGAGCTCAACCCCAGGGCCACGCAGGCCATGCTGGCCGCCGCCATCGAGCCCGTGGCCGACCGGCTGCTCAGGCGCTACCGTGCAGCGCAACAGGCACAGCAGGCGGATTCAGACGGCCCGGGCACGCAGGCCGCCAAGGACGAACAAGAGGCGCTGCAACTGTTCAAGCGCGACCTGGGCAGCTTTGTGCGCGTGTATGCCTTTCTGGGCCAGGTGTTCGACTACGGCAACACGGCTATCGAGAAGCGCGCCATCTTCTTCAAGCGCCTGCTGCCGCTCTTGGACTTTGGCCGCGAGCGGGAGGGGGTGGACCTCTCCAAGGTGGTGCTGACCCACCATCGGCTGAAAGACCAGGGCGCACGCAGCCTGGCGCTGCACGATATGGCCAGCGAGTACAAGCTGCAGCCCCTGACCGAAACAGGCGCCGGCGCGGTGCAGGACAAGCAAAAGCTGCTGCTGTCGGAGATCGTCGCCAAGGTCAACGACCTGTTCGACGGGGATCTCTCCGACGACGACCGGCTGGTGTATGTGAACCACGTCAAGGGCAAGTTGCTCGAATCGGACATCCTGGTGCAGCAGGCCAGCAACAACAGCAAGGCCCAGTTCGACAACTCGCCCGACCTGGATCGCGCGTTGATTGACGCCATCATCGACGGGTTCACCAAGTACACAACGATGAGCAAACAGTCGCTGGACAGCGAGCGCGTGCGCGCCGGGCTCAAGTCCATTTTGCTGGGGCCGGCGCAGCTATATGAGGCGCTGCGCGAGCGGGGCGGCAACGGCGCCATGCGGCGCACTGGTTAACCCGCCGCACCTGCCTCACACCCAGGCGCACTCGCAGGTGAAGTGGCGCAGGAACTTCGGCTGCTTGATGATCTTCACGCCGCGGATGTGATCGGCCTTTTGCCTGACCTCGGCAATCACCTCGGCCGCGTAGTCGAAATGGCTTTGCGTGTACATGCGGCGCGGGAAGGCCAGGCGCACCAGTTCCATGCTGTGGTAGGTCTCGCTGCCATCCTGCAGGCGCTTGCCGAACATGACCGAGCCTATCTCCACGCCGCGTATGCCGCCCTCCAGGTACAGCGCGTTGCACAGCGCCCAGGCCGGGTAGTGTTCAACCGACATATTCGGCAGCACGCTCTTGGCGTCGATGTAGACCGCGTGCCCGCCCGTGGGACGCACAAAGCCCACGCCCGCAGCGTCCAGCTTCTCGCCCAGGTACTCGGCCGTTCGCAGGCGATAGCGCAGGTAGTCCTCATCCAGCCCCTCCTCAAGGCCCACGGCCAGCGCCTCCAGGTCGCGCCCGGCCATGCCGCCGTAGGTGGGAAAGCCTTCCATCATGATCAGGTCGCTGCGCACCTCGTCCAGCCATTCGTCGGAGCGCAGCACGATGAAGCCGCCGATGTTGACCATGCCGTCCTTCTTGGCGCTCATGGTGGCGCCGTCGGCGTAGCTGAACATCTCTTGCGCGATGGCCTTGATGGAGGTGTTTTCGTAGCCCGGCTCGCGCATCTTGATGAACATGGCGTTCTCGGCGAAGCGGCACACGTCCATGATGAAGGGTTTGCCGTATTTTTTGAGCAGCTGCGCATAGGCGCGGATGTTGGCCATGGAAACCGGCTGACCGCCGCCGGTGTTGTTGGTCACGGTGAGCATGCCGAACGGGATGCGCTGGCCCTCCTTTTTCAAGACCTCCTCGGCGCGCGCCAGGTCGATGTTGCCCTTGAAGGGGGCGATGGTGGCCGGCTGCAGGCCCACGGCCTCGACCAGGTCCAGCGCCTCGACGCCCAGGTACTCCAGGTTGCCGCGCGTGGTGTCAAAGTGGCAGTTGTTGGGCACCAGGTCGCCCTGCTTGCACACCGCCGTGAACAACACCTTCTCGGCCGCGCGGCCCTGATGCGTGGGCACGAAATACTGCATGCCGGTGATGTCCTGGATCACCTTCTCCAGCCTAAAGAAGCTGCGCGCGCCGGCGTAGCTCTCGTCGCCCTCCATGATGGCGCCCCACTGGCGCGCCGACATGGCGCCGGTGCCCGAGTCGGTGAGCCAGTCGATGAGCACGTCCTCGGCGCGCAACTTGAAGACATTCAGCCTGGCCTCTTCAAGCAGGCGCGCACGCTCGGCGGCGGTAGTCATGCGTATGGGCTCTACGCTCTTGATGCGAAAGGGTTCGATCAGGGTCTTGGGCATGGTGGGCTATCCACGTATCTGTTGGGTGGGTGAAGGTAGCCCCGCGACAAAAACCATGGTGTCGGTCTTTTCCAACAGTTCACGAAAAAACCTGCTGCCCGCCCATGCCCGAGAGTTTTCCTCGGAAATACCCCCTGTCTTGACAAAAATCAGGCTGTGGTCTTTCGCATCGTCCTATGGTGTGCGGCCTCAGGAGCCAAGCCTCCCGACACAGATTGCATCGAGACCCACAGTGAACGCCATACTCAGTCCCTCCACCCCCATAGAGACCGGCACCAGCCCCGCCCGCACAGCCCCCGAGCTGGTCTGCCCCGCCGGCAGCCTGCCGGCCCTGAAAACTGCCGTTGACCACGGCGCCGACTGCGTCTACCTGGGCCTGCGCGACGCCACCAATGCGCGCAACTTTGCTGGCCTGAACTTTGACGAGGCCGCCATCCAGACCGGCATTGCCTACGCCCACCAGCGCGGCCGCAAGGTGCTGATGGCACTCAACACCTACCCACAGGCAAGCAACTCCACGCCCTGGCGCTCGGCCCTGGATCGCGCTAGCGCCTGGGGCATAGACGCGGTGATCCTGGCCGACCCGGGCCTGATGCGCTACGCCAACGAGCACCACCCCGACTTGCGCCTGCACCTGTCCGTGCAGGGCTCGGCCACGAATGCCGACGCCATCAACCTGTACCAGCAGCAGTTCAACATCCAGCGCGCCGTGCTGCCACGCGTGCTTTCGCTGGAGCAGGTCAAGCAGGTGACGCAGCGCACCGACGTGGAGATCGAGGTGTTTGGCTTTGGCAGCCTGTGCGTGATGGTGGAGGGGCGCTGCGCCCTGTCGTCCTACGCCACGGGCGAATCACCCAACACCCATGGCGTGTGCTCGCCCCCGAAGTCCGTGCGCTGGCAGGAGACGCCCAGAGGCCTGGAGTCGCGCCTGAACGGCGTGCTCATCGACCGCTACGCCCAGGGCGAGAACGCCGGCTACCCGACGCTGTGCAAGGGGCGCTTTGACGTGGAGGGCGAGAGCAACTACTACGCGCTGGAGGAACCCACCAGCCTGAACACGCTGGAGCTCTTGCCCCAGCTGGTGAAGATGGGCGTGCGCGCCTTCAAGATCGAGGGCCGCCAGAGGAGCCCCGCCTACGTGGCCCAGGTCACCAAGGTCTGGCGCGAGGCCATCGACCATTGCATGGCGCAGGGCCATTTGTACGCCCCCAAGACCGCCTGGATGGCCAGCCTGGACCAGGTGGCCGAGGGCCAGCAGCACACGCTGGGGGCTTATCACCGGCCATGGAAGTGACACCCTATTGCCTCGCCAACTCCCTCTCCCGCACGCGGGAGAGGGTTGGGGTGAGGGTGCCAGGCAAGACCACCGCCGCGCCTCGCCCCCTCACCCCTGCCCTCTCCCCCAGGGGGGAGAGGGAGAGAACAACCAAACCACCATGATGAAACTAGCCCTAGGCCCCCTTCAGTACTACTGGCACCGCGACACCGTCTTCGAGTTCTACCAACAAATGGCCGAGTCGCCGGTGGACATCGTCTACCTGGGCGAGGCCGTGTGCTCGCGCCGCCGCGAGCTGCGCCAAAGCGACTGGCTGGACATTGCCCGCATGCTGCGTGATGCCGGCAAGCAGGCCGTGATGTCCACCATGGTGCTGCTCGAATCCACCAGCGACGTGGCCGACATGCACAAGATCGTGCGCGATGAAGAATTCTTGATCGAGGCGAACGACATGGGCGCGGTGCACAAGCTGGCGGGCAAGCGCCCCTTCGTGGCCGGGCCGCAGCTCAACCTCTTCAATGCCGATTCCCTGGCCTGGATGGCCGGCCTGGGCGCCAGTCGCTGGGTGATGCCGCTGGAGATGAAGCACAGCGACCTGGCCGTGCTGCTGCAGACCCGGCCCGCAGGACTGGAGACCGAGGTCTTCGCCTACGGCCGCATGCCGCTGGCCTTCTCGGCACGCTGCTTCACGGCGCGGCACTACAACCTGCCCAAGGACGATTGCGGTTTTCGCTGCATCGAGCACCCCGACGGCCAGCTCTTGCAGACGCGCGAGAAGGAATCCTTTCTGGTCATCAACGGCATACAGACGCAGTCGGCCAAGGTGCACAACCTGGTGGGCGACATGCCCGCGCTGCGCGCCGCCGGCGTGGACATCCTGCGCATCTCGCCACAGTCGCAGCACACCGACAAGATCATTGCCGCGTTCGACGCCGCGCGCCGCGCCGCGCAGCCCAACCCGGCCGCGCTGCAAGCCATGCGCCCCTTCATGCCCGAGGCGTCCTGCAACGGCTACTGGCATGGCCGCCCGGGCCTGGACCTGATCGAACCCGCCCTGGCCTGAAAAACTGAGAGGCCCCCCATGACCACCACCCCGCCCGCCCCCTTCACCCTGCCCGCCCCCGTGGGCGCGCTGCTCTCGCGTCTGCCGGCCTACCCGGGCTCCATGCTGCTGGTCACGGCCATCAACTTCGCCCTGGCCAAACAGCTGCCGCAGGACGTGAAAGACATCCTGCGCGCCAAGCGTCTGGCGATTCGTGTGCGCGATGCACGCGTGGCGTTCGACTTCTCATGGAACGGCCAGCGCTTTGTGCCCTGCAAGCCGCAGGCCGAAACCGATCTGGCCATCAGCGCCAACGCCCAGGACTTCCTGCTGCTGGCGCAGCGCCGGCAAGACCCGGACACGCTGTTCTTCAACCGCCGCCTGGTGATGGAGGGCGACACCGAGCTCGGCCTGGTGGTCAAAAACGCGCTGGACGCGCTCGAGCTGCCCGTGCTCGACCCGCGCGAGTGGACGCCGCGCGCGGTGCTCGAGCGCAAGGCGCCGCAGCTGCTGCGCCAGCTGCCACCGCTGCCGCGCTTTCTGAGGGGACGGCCATGACCGACCCGGCCCCTGTGCCCCTGCCGCCGCTGGTCTATTCCTGCTCGGGCTGCTCCAGCGCGGCGCAGCTGGCCAACCATGTGGCGGTGCAAATGGACAGGCGCGGCCTGGCCGAGATGTCATGCATTGCCGGCGTCGGCGGCGACGTGCCCAAGCTGGTGCAGCTCGCCAAGAGCGGCCGCCCCGTCATCGCACTGGACGGCTGCCCGCTGGAATGCGTGCGCAATTCACTGGCGCGCCACAGCGTCACGCCGGCACGCCACTACCAGCTGCACAAGTACGGCGTGAAGAAGCGCAACCACCAGGACTTCGACCCGGCCCAGGCCGACGAGGTGCTGGCACATGTGCAGGCCGACCTGGCTGCAGCCCCGCTGGTGCCTGCGCATGGCTGAGGCACGCCGCATCATCGTCGGCATATCGGGCGCCAGCGGCGCCGTCTATGGCGTGGCCCTGCTGCAGGCGCTGCGCGCCATGCCGGACGTGCAGACGCACCTGGTCGTCTCCGATGCCGGCTGGCTCAACATCCAGCACGAGACCGCCCTGTCGCGCGAGCAGGTGCTGGCCCTGGCGCACCAGGCGCATGACAACGCCAGCATTGGCGCCAGCATTGCCAGCGGCTCCTTCGGCGCGCAGGCCATGGTGGTGGCGCCCTGCTCCATGCGCACGCTGGCGGCCATCGCCCATGGCCTGGCGGACAACCTGCTGACGCGCGCCGCCGACGTGATCCTGAAAGAGCGCCGCCGCCTGGTGCTGCTGGCGCGCGAGACCCCGCTGCACCTGGTGCACCTGCGCAACATGACCACGGTGACCGAGATGGGCGGCATCATCTGCCCGCCCGTGCCCGCCTTCTACCAGCGGCCGCAGACCGTCGAGGACATCGTGCAGCACAGCGTGGCACGGGCTCTGGACCTGCTGGGGCTGGAGCATGCACTGGCGCCGCGCTGGCAGGGCCTGCATGATCAGTCCTGAATTGATAGCTGCTTGCCCTTGATACATAAGCGCTGGAGCCCGTTTTGACGCAAATCCACTACCGCGACCTGCGCGACTTCATGGCCCAGCTGGAGGCCGCGGGCGAGCTGCGCCGCATTGCTGCCCCGGTCTCGCCACACCTGGAGATGACGGCCCTCAGCGACCGCGTGCTGCGCGCGGGCGGCCCGGCGCTGCTATTCGAAAACCCCACGGGCCACGCCATGCCGGTGCTGGCCAACCTGTTTGGCACGCCGGCGCGCGTGGCGCGGGCGCTGGGCGTGGCGGGGCTGCCTGAGATCCGCGCCTTTGGCGAGGTGCTGGCGTCCTTGAAAGAGCCCGAGCCGCCGCGCGGCATGAAGGATCTGTGGGGCCGGCGCGAGCTGGTCAAGACGCTGTGGAGCATGGCCCCGTCCACCGTGCGCCGCCCGCCCTGCCAGGAGGGGGTGATCGAGGGCGACGAGGTCGATCTGTCCCAGTTGCCGATACAGCACTGCTGGCCCGGCGACGTGGCGCCGCTGGTCACCTGGGGCCTGACGATCACGCGCGGGCCGCACAAGCGCCGGCAAAACCTGGGCATCTACCGCCAGCAGGTCATCGGCAAAAACCAGCTCATCATGCGCTGGCTCTCGCACCGCGGCGGCGCGCTCGACTTTGCCGAGCATTGCCGGCAACACCCTAGCCAACCCTACCCCGTGGCTGTGGCGATTGGCGCCGACCCGGCGACCATCCTGGGCGCCGTCACCCCCGTGCCCGACAGCCTGTCGGAATACCAGTTCGCCGGCCTGCTGCGCGGCGCGCGCACCGAGGTGGCCGACGCGCTGGGCGTGCCGCTCCAGGTGCCGGCCCAGGCCGAGATCGTCCTGGAAGGCCACATCCACCCCGATGCCAGTCACCAAAGCGGCTGGCAGCACGCACTCGAAGGCCCGTACGGCGACCACACCGGCTACTACAACGAATGCGCCGAGTTCCCGGTGTTCACCGTGGAGCGCATCACGCAGCGCCGCGACGCCATCTACCACAGCACCTACACCGGCAAGCCGCCGGACGAGCCGGCCATGCTGGGCCTGGCGCTCAACGAATTGTTCGTGCCGCTGTTGCAGCGCGCCTTTCCCGAGATCGTCGATTTCTACCTGCCGCCCGAGGCCTGCAGCTATCGCATGGCGGTGGTCAGCATCAAGAAGGCCTACGCCGGCCACGCGCGGCGCGTGATGATGGGCGTGTGGAGCCATCTGCGCCAGTTTCTGTACACCAAGTTCGTCGTCATCGTCGACGACGATATCGACGTGCGCGATTGGAAAGAAGTGATTTGGGCCATGACCACGCGCATGGACCCGGTGCGCGACACCATGCTGATAGCGAACACCCCCATCGACTACCTCGACTTTGCTTCCCCCGTCAGCGGCCTAGGGGGCAAGATGGGGCTGGACGCCACCAACAAATGGCCCGGCGAGACCCAGCGCGAATGGGGCCGCACCATGGCCATGGACGCAGCGGTCAAGGCGCGCATGGATGCACTGGCCGACGACCTGGGCCTGTAAAAGGAGAACGCCATGAGCAGCACCCCCACCCCCTGGGACCCGCAAGCCCCCGAGGTGCAGCGCGACCAGCGCGCCGCCTTCGACCAGCTGCGCGCGCGCTGCCCGCTAGCGCACAGCGCAAGCCAGCACACCACGGTGTTCGGCCACCCCGAAGTCATGCAGGTGCTGCTCGACCACGCCACCTACAGCAGCGCCGTGTCGCAGCATCCGGCCGTGCCCAACGGCTACGACCAGCCGCAGCACACGCGCTACCGCCAGGCGCTCGATCATTTCTTCGCACCCGAACGCATGGCGCGCTTCGAGCCGGTGTGCCGTGCGCTCTCCGCCGCCACCGTGCAAGAGGCGCTGCAGCTGGGCGGCAGCCTGGAGATCACGCAGGAGTTCGCCCTGCCCTTTGCCGTGCGCGTGCAGTCGGCGTTTCTGGGCTGGCCGACGCTGCTGCAGGACGAGCTGCTGCAGTGGCTACGCCGCAGCCAGGCGGCCACCCGCTCGGGCGAGCGCGCGCAGACCGCCGCCGTGGCGCAGGAATTTGAAGACCTGGTGCAGCGCGTGCGCCAAGCGCGCCAGGGCGTGCCGGCCACGCAGGACATCAGCAGCGAGCTGATGCACACGCGCGTCGACGGGCGCCTGCTGGATCTGCGCGAACTCGCCAGCGTGCTGCGCAACTGGACGGTGGGCGAGGTCGGCACGATTACCGCGTCCATAGGCATATTGCTGCACTGGCTGGCCAGCCACCCCGACTGGCAGCAGCGCCTGCGCGGCCAGCCCGGCCTCTTGGGCGCCGCCATCGACGAGGTGCTGCGCATCGACGGCCCGCTGGTCGGCAACCGCCGCATCACCACGCGCCCGGTCACGCTGGGCGGCTGCCCGCTGCCCGCAGGCGAGCGCGTGGCCATCAACTGGATCGCCGCCAACCGCGACCCGCGCGTGTTCGACCAGCCGGGCGAGTTCCGCCTGGAGCGCGACCCGGCGCTGAACCTGCTCTACGGCGCCGGCATCCACGTCTGCCCCGGGGCGCCGCTGGCGCGGCTGGAACTGCGCGTGCTGATCGAGGAAGTGCTGGCGCGCACCCAGGCCATCACGCTCAGCCCCAGCCACGCCCCGACCCGCGCCGTGGCGCCGGACGCCGGCTACGCCACGCTGCACATGCGGCTGCAATAGATCTTTCGCCCGGTCTTTTCACACCCCCTTGCCACGGCACCAGGCGTCGCATACACTCACCTCATCATTTCCATAATTATCGAATAATGGAAGAACAAACCGTACTCAAGGCCCTGACAGCCCTCTCGCAAGCGCACCGGCTGCGCGTGTTCCGCGCCCTGGTGGTCGCCGGCCAGGCCGGCCTGACGCCGGGGCAGATCGCCGAGGCGCAGCAGATACCGGCGGCCACGCTGTCGTTTCACCTCAAGGAGCTGGTGCAGGCCGGCCTGCTGACGCAAGAGCGCCAGGGCCGCAGCCTGATCTACCGCGCCGACTTCGCGCAGATGAACGCGCTGCTGACCTTTCTGACCGAGAACTGCTGCCAGGGCGACGCCTGCGCCGCCACCCCATCCGCACCCTGCTGCTGACCCCATGACCACCCACATTCTCATCCTGTGCACGCACAACTCGGCGCGCAGCGTGCTGGCCGAGGCCATGCTCAACCACCTGGCCGCCGCGCAAGGGCTGGACGTGCGCGCGCACAGCGCCGGCAGCGCGCCCAGCGGGCGCGTCAACCCGCAGGCGCTGGAGGTGCTGGCCGCCGCCGGCGTGGCCACACAGGGCCTGCGCAGCAAGAGCTGGGACGAATTCAGCGCCGCCGATGCGCCGCCCATGGACATCGTCATCACCGTCTGCGACAGCGCGGCCGAGGAGGCCTGCCCGCTGTGGCCCGGCAACCCGGTGCGGCTGCACTGGGGCTACGCCGACCCGTCCAGCGCGCCGGGCGGCGCGGCCGGCCAACGCGCCGCCTTCGAGCACACGCGCCAGACCCTGGCCGAGCGCCTGCAACGCCTGCTGGCGCTGCCGCTGGCGTCCCGGGGCGCAGCCGCCCTGCACACCGAACTCTCCCGCCTTTGACCCGCCGCCAACCCGCCATGAGCCAGCTCACCCGCAAACTCTCTTTCCTCGACCGCTATCTCACGCTGTGGATCTTCGCCGCCATGGCGCTGGGCCTGGCCCTGGGCTGGCTGGTGCCGGACATCGAGGCCATCATCGGCCGCTACCAGGTCGGCAGTACCAACATCCCCATCGCCATCGGTCTGGTGCTGATGATGTACCCGCCGTTTGCCAAGGTGCGCTACGAAGACCTGCCCGCCGTGTGGCGCGACACGCGCGTGCTGTGGCTGTCGCTGCTGCAAAACTGGGTCATAGGCCCGGTGCTGATGTTCGTGCTGGCCGTCGTCTTTCTTCCCGACCAGCCCGAATACATGGCCGGGCTGATCCTCATCGGGCTGGCGCGCTGCATCGCCATGGTCATCGTCTGGAACGACCTGGCGCGCGGCTCGACCGAATACGCCGCTGCGCTGGTCGCGTTCAACGCCTTCTTCCAGGTGCTGTTCTACAGCGTCTATGCCTGGCTGTTTTTGACCGTGCTGCCGCCGCTGTTTGGGCTGGGCGGCTCGGTCGTCGCCATCTCCATGGGCCAGATCGCCGAAAGCGTGTTCATCTACCTGGGCATTCCCTGCATCGCCGGCCTGCTCACGCGCTGGGTGCTGCTGCGCTTTGTCAGCAAAGACTGGTACCACACCCGTTTCGTGCCGCGCATCGCGCCGCTGACGCTGGTGGCGTTGCTGCTGACCATCGTCGTGCTGTTCAGCCTCAAGGCGCGCACGGTGCTGGCCCTGCCGCTCGATGTGCTGCGCATCGCGCTGCCGCTGCTCATCTACTTCGTGCTGATGTTCGTGCTGTCCTTCGCCATGGGCCGGCGCGCCGGCGCCGACTACCCGCGCTGCGTGACGCTGTCGTTCACCGCCGCGTCGAACAACTTCGAGCTGGCCATTGCCGTGGCGGTGGCCGTCTACGGCATTCATTCCGGCGCGGCGTTTGCCGCCGTCATCGGCCCGCTGGTCGAGGTGCCGGTGATGATCGCGCTGGTGGCCCTGGCACTGCGTTGGCAGCAGCGCTGGTTTGCCGGCGAGAAGGCGGGCCCGTCCGTGGCCCAGGCATGTACCCCCATAGGAGAACCGCGATGACACAAACCCAGGACATCCAGCAAATCGTCAAGGAAAAGTACGGTGAGGCGGCGCGCCGCGTCACGCAGGGCGGCGCTGCCTCCTCCTGCCGCGGCGCCGTGGCGGCGCCCAGCAGCTCATGCTGCGCCACCGGGTCGCTGGCCGGAACCGACCCGATCACGCGCGACCTGTACGACGCCGTGCAGACCGGCGGCCTGCCCGAGGCCGCCGTGCTGGCCTCGCTGGGCTGCGGCAACCCGACGGCGCTGGCCGAGCTGCGCGCCGGCGAGGTGGTGCTGGACCTGGGCTCGGGGGGCGGCATCGACGTGCTGCTGTCGGCCAAGCGCGTCGGCCCCACGGGCCGCGCCTACGGCCTGGACATGACCGACGAGATGCTGGCGCTGGCGCGCGACAACCAGCGCCAGGCGGGCGCGACCAACGTGGAATTCTTGAAGGGCGAGATCGAGCATATCCCGCTGCCCGACGCCTCGGTGGACGTGATCATCTCCAACTGCGTCATCAACCTCTCGGCCGACAAGGACCGCGTGCTGGCCGAGGCGTTTCGCGTGCTCAAGCCCGGCGGGCGCTTTGCCGTGTCCGACGTGGTCACGCGCGGCGCCATCCGAGCCGAGATTCGCGCCAGCGCCATGGCCTGGGTGGGCTGCGTGGCCGGCGCGCTTCATGAAGACGACTACCGCCACAAGCTGGCCGCCGCCGGCTTTTCCGACATCGGCGTGGAGCCCACGCGCATCTACACGGCGCAGGACGCGCGCGAATTTCTGAGCGCCAACGGGCTCGACACCTCGGTGGTTTCCGACGAGATGGACGGCAAATTCCTCAGCGCCTTCATTCGCGCCGTCAAGCCCGCGCATTGAGCCAGCAGGTCGCACCGCCGCGCTTGAGTGCGGGCGGCAGCGGGAGACTGCCCCATGACCGCCCAAGCCTGCTACCCTGGCAGGCATAGCAGCACGGAGGGCGCCATGCCAGTCAGCCTCACCTTCCTCGGCGGTGCCGGCACCGTCACCGGCTCCAAATACCTGGTGCGTCACGGCGGCCAGGTGCTGATGGTCGATTGCGGGCTGTTCCAGGGCTACAAGCTCTTGCGCCAGCGCAACTGGCGGCCATTGCCGGTGGCGCCGCAGGAGATCGATGCCGTCATCCTGACCCACGCCCATCTGGACCATTCGGGCTACCTGCCGCTGCTGGCGCGGGACGGCTTTGGCGGGCCGGTGTTCTGTACCAGCGGCACGCGTGCGCTGTGCGCCATCCTGCTGCCCGACAGCGGCCACCTGCAGGAGGAAGAGGCCGCCTACCTCAACCGCCACCGACTGAGCAAGCACGAGCCCGCGCTGCCGCTGTACACGCGGCTGGACGCGCAGCACAGCCTGGCTCTGCTGCAGGTGCAGCCCGTGCACCAGCAGTTCGAGCCCCTGCCCGGCTGGCGTGCCACCTTCACGCGCGCCGGCCATATCCTGGGCGCGGCCAGCGTGCTGCTGGAGGTGGGCGGGCGCCGCATCCTGTTCTCGGGCGACCTGGGCCGGCCGGACGACCTGCTGATGTGCGCGCCCGACGCGCCGCCCGCGGCCGACACGGTGCTGGTCGAATCCACCTACGGTGACCGCAGTCACCCCGCCGGATCGGTGCTCGATGAACTGGGGCCACCGCTGGCGCGCCTGGCCGCGCGCGGCGGCGTGGCCGTGGTGCCGGTGTTTGCCGTGGGGCGGGCGCAGACGGTGCTGCACGCCATCGCCCGGTTGAAGGCCCGTGGCGAGCTGCCCACCGGCCTGCCCGTGTACCTGGACAGCCCCATGGCGGTAAGCGCCACCGAGCTGTTCCAAAACCATGTAGGCGAGCATTGCCTGAACCGCGCCGACCTGCAGGCCATGGCGCGCGGCACCACGCTGGTGCACAGCGTGGACCAGTCCAAGGCCCTGGCGCGCCTGCACGGGCCGCGCGTCATCCTCTCGGCCAGCGGCATGGCCACCGGCGGGCGCGTGCTGCACCACCTGGCCTTGCATGCGGGCGACCACCGCAACATGATCATCCTCACTGGCCACCAGGCCGGCGGCACGCGCGGCGCGCGCATCGCGGCGGGCGAAAAGACCATCCGCATCCTGGGCCGCGAGGTGCAGATCCGTGCCGAGGTGGTGCAGCTGGCCACGGCCTCGGCCCATGCCGACGGCAACCAGCTGCTGGACTGGCTGCGCGCCCTGCCCGCCGCGCCGCGCCGCATCTATGTGGTGCATGGCGAGCTGCCTGCGGCCGACCAGCTGCGCCAGCGCGTGGAGCATGAGCTGCTCTGGCCGGCCGAAGTACCCGAGCATGGGGATACCGTGGCCTTTTGAAATATTGATCAAGTACGGATCTAACGCCCTTCAATAAAGCGCAAACAGCTATTGATTCAGGAGTAATTTCGGAGCCCATGCGCACAGCGATGCACAAGTCATCGCATTTGACGATGGCAAGACGTGAATATTGAGGGAAAATACACAAATTCTTCTCCAAACGAGAAGCCAACCCATCCCCCATGAAAAGCTCCGAGCGCAGTTTTGCGCGCCGTATCGACCTGACCTCGCTGCAACTGTTCGTCGCCGTGTGCGAGCTGGGCAGCATTGGCCGCGCGGCCGAGCGCGAGTTCATCGCCGCCTCGGCCGTGAGCAAACGCCTGTCGGATCTGGAGGCGGCCGTGGACACGGCCTTGCTCTACCGCCACAGCCGCGGCGTGACGCTCACCCCCGCCGGCGAGAGCCTGCTGCACCACGCGCGCACCGTGCTCTTCGGGCTGGAACGCATGCAGGGCGAGCTGTCGGAGTACGCCGAGGGCGTGCGCGGCCATGTGCGCATGCACGCCAACATCTCGGCCATCGTGCAGTTTCTGCCCGAGGACCTGGGGCATTTCGCGCGCGCCCACAGCCAGATCAAGATCGACCTGCAGGAGCATCTCTCGCCCGAGGTGCTGCAGGCCGTGCAGGAGGGCGCGGCCGACCTGGGCATCTGCAGCCTGGGCAACGCCAGCCAGGGCAACGGCGCCGCCGAACTGCAAAGCCGCCCCTACCGCAGTGACAGATTGGTGCTGGTCATGCCGCAAACGCATGCCCTGTCTGCGCGAGAAGCTATCAAATTTGATGAGGTGCTGGACTGGGACATCGTCGGCCTGCATGCCGGCAGTTCCATCAGCCTGGCGATGCGCGCCGCCGCCGCCCAGGCCGGGCGGCCGCTGCGCCAGCGCATACAGGTGACCAGCCTGGACACCATGTGCCGCATGATCGACAACGGCCTGGGCGTGGGCCTGCTGCCCGACCGCGCCTTTGCCCTGATGCAGGGCCTGGGGCGCCTGGCCGCCGTGCGCCTGGATGAACCCTGGGCCGAGCGTGAGCTGCGCCTGGTGGCGCGCGACTTCGACGCCCTGCCGGTCACCGCGCGCCTGCTGGTGGAGCACCTGGCGCCTAAAATTTCACCATCCCCCTGAACCCAAGACCCCCACGAAACGAGACCGCCATGGGACGCACCCTGTACGACAAGATCTTCGACGAGCACGTCGTCCACACCGAAGAGGACGGCACGGCCGTGCTCTACATCGACCGCCACCTGGTGCACGAGGTCACCAGCCCGCAGGCCTTCGAGGGCCTGCGCGAGGCGGGCCGCAAGGTCTGGCGCACCAGCTCCATCGTCGCCACCGCCGACCACAACACGCCCACCACCGGCTGGGAGCGCGGCTACGACGGCATTGCCGACCCGATCAGCAAGGAGCAGATCACCACGCTCGATAAAAACATTGCGGCATCGGGCGCGGCCGCCTTCTTCCCCTTCCTGCACAAGCGCCAGGGCATCGTGCATGTGATCGGCCCGGAAAACGGCGCCACCCTGCCCGGCATGACGGTAGTCTGCGGCGACAGCCACACCAGCACCCACGGCGCCTTTGGCGCGCTGGCGCATGGCATTGGCACGTCGGAAGTCGAGCATGTCATGGCCACGCAGACCCTGCTGGCCAAGAAGGCGAAGAACATGCTGGTGCGCGTGAACGGCCATGTGGCCCCGGGCATCACCGCCAAGGACATCGTGCTGGCCATCATCGGCAAGATAGGCACGGCCGGCGGCACGGGCTACACGATTGAATTTGCCGGCCAGGCGATACGCGACCTGTCCATGGAAGGCCGCATGACGGTGTGCAACATGGCCATCGAGGGCGGCGCGCGCGCGGGCCTGGTGGCCGTGGACGAGAAGACCATCGCCTACGTCAAGGGCCGGCCGCTGGCCCCCACGGGCGTGGAATGGGACCAGGCCGTGCAGTATTGGCAGACGCTGCACTCCGATGCCGACGCGCAATTTGACGCCGTGGTGGAACTGAACGGCGCCGAGATCGTGCCCCAGGTCACCTGGGGCACCAGCCCCGAAATGGTGCTGGGCGTGGATGCCCGCGTGCCCGACCCGGACAAGGAAAAGGACGCCAACAAACGCGGCGCCATGGAGCGCGCCCTGGCCTATATGGCGCTCACACCCGGCAAGCCGCTGCAGGACATCTTCGTGGACAAGGTCTTCATCGGCTCTTGCACCAACAGCCGCATCGAGGACATGCGCGAGGCCGCCGCCTTGGTGAAAAAGCTGGGCCAGAAGGTGGCCAAGAACATCAAGCTGGCCATGGTGGTGCCGGGCTCGGGCCTGGTGAAGGCGCAGGCCGAGGCCGAGGGGCTGGACAAGATCTTCACCGCCGCCGGCTTCGAGTGGCGCGAGCCCGGCTGCAGCATGTGCCTGGCCATGAACGCCGACCGGCTGGAACCGGGCGAGCGCTGCGCGTCCACCAGCAACCGCAACTTCGAGGGCCGCCAGGGCGCCGGCGGGCGCACCCACCTGGTCAGCCCGGCCATGGCGGCTGCCGCGGCCATCCACGGTCATTTCGTCGATATCCGCAAATTTGCCTGAACCCGACAGAAGCGAGCGCCCCCATGAAGCCCTCTTTCTCCATCATCCTGATCGGCCTGGCCCTGACCCTGGCGGCCTGCAACACCATCAAGGGCATTGGCCAGGACGTGCAAAGTGCCGGCGGCGCCATAGAGCGCGCCGCGCGCTGACAACCCTCTCACTACCCAACCGCCATGCAGAAATTCACCGTGCACCAGGGCCTCGTCGCCCCCATGGACCGCGAGAACGTCGACACCGACGCCATCATCCCCAAGCAGTTCCTGAAATCCATCAAGAAGACCGGCTTCGGCCCGAATCTGTTCGACGAATGGCGCTACCTGGACCAGCCGGGCGAACCCGGCGTGCCCGAATCAGCGCGCAAGCCCAATCCCGACTTCGTGCTGAACCAGCCACGGTACAAGGGTGCCAGCATCCTGATCGCGCGCAAGAACTTCGGCTGCGGCTCCAGCCGCGAGCACGCCCCCTGGGCGCTGGACCAGTACGGCTTTCGCGCCGTCATCGCACCCAGCTTTGCCGACATCTTCTTCAACAACTGCTTCAAGAACGGCCTGCTGCCCATCGTCCTGCCCGAGTCGGTGGTGGCCCAGCTGTTCGATGAGGTGGCGGCCTTCCCCGGCTATGAGCTGAAGATCGACCTGGAGCGCCAGGTCGTCATCCGCCCGCAGGGTGAAGAAATAGCCTTCGACGTGCTGCCGTTTCGCAAGTACTGCCTGCTCAACGGCTTCGACGACATCGGCCTGACCCTGCGCCACAAGGACAAGATCGCCGCATTCGAGGCCGAGCGCCTGGCCACCAAGCCCTGGCTGGCGCACACCATGGCGGGTTGAAATTTTAAGCAAAACAAGCCTCTGGCGCTTATCCAACAAGCGCCAATAGCTATCAATTTAATAGTTCATCGACATGAAAATCGCAGTTCTCCCTGGTGACGGCATAGGCACCGAAATCGTCGCCGAGGCCGTCAAGGTGCTCAAGGCCCTGGACTTGAAGTTCGAGATGGAAACCGCCCCCGTTGGCGGCGCCGCCTACGAGGCCGCAGGTCACCCCCTGCCCGAGTCCACCCTGGCCCTGGCCAAAAGCGCCGACGCCATTCTGTTCGGCGCCGTGGGCGACTGGAAGTACGACAAGCTCGATCGCCCGCTGCGCCCCGAGCAAGCCATCCTGGGCCTGCGCAAGGCGCTCGGCCTGTTCGCCAACTTCCGCCCTGCCATCTGCTACGAACAACTGACGCACGCCAGCAGCCTGAAGCCCGAGCTGGTCGCGGGCCTGGACATCCTCATCATTCGCGAGCTGACGGGCGACATCTACTTCGGCCAGCCGCGCGGCCGCCGCACGGCGGTAGACGGCCACTTCCCCGGCGCAGAAGAAGCCTTCGACACCATGCGCTACAGCCGCCCGGAGATCGAGCGCATCGCCCGCGTGGCCTTCGAGGCCGCACGCAAGAGGAGCAAGCGCGTCACCAGCGTGGACAAGGCCAACGTGCTGGAGACCTTCCAGCTGTGGAAGGACGTGGTCACCGAAGCCCATAAAGACTATCCGGACGTGGCGCTGGACCACATGTACGTGGACAACGCTGCCATGCAGCTGGTCAAGGCGCCCAAGGCCTTCGACGTGATCGTCACCGGCAACATGTTTGGCGACATCCTCTCGGACGAAGCCTCGATGCTGACGGGCTCCATCGGCATGCTGCCCTCGGCATCGCTCAATGACAAAAAGCAGGGCCTGTACGAGCCCAGCCACGGCAGCGCCCCGGACATCGCCGGCAAGGGCGTGGCCAACCCGCTGGCCACCATCCTGTCCGCGGCCATGATGCTGCGCTTCTCCCTGAACCAGCCCGAGGCCGCCGACCGCATCGAGACCGCCGTGAAAAAGGTGCTGGCGCAAGGCCTGCGCACGCCCGACATCTACAGCGACGGCACGACCAAAGTCGGCACGGTGCAGATGGGCGACGCCGTGGTCAACGCGTTGCGTTGACGCATCGTTAACAATCAGGGGGCGGTGCCCGCCATCGCATCCCCTACAATGTTTTGTCATGTTTGCCGCGCAACCCTTCCCCCTGAAGAACAAGCCCGCCGCCCTGGCCGGCCATAGTGCGCGAGCAAGCACCACCAAAACCACGACCATTAAGGGCTGATCCAGCTCCGGTATCGTCGTGCGCCCTCCCTGGCCAGACGAGCCGGGGCCAGAAAAGCAGCCACCGGTCGCGTGTGATCTGTTTTTAACTTGAAAGGGCGTTTGAAATGAGCAAGCAATTGGTAGGTCTGGTCGGCTGGCGCGGCATGGTCGGCTCGGTGTTGATGGATCGCATGCAGGCCGAGGGCGACTTCGACCTCATCGAGCCGGTGTTCTTCTCCACCTCCAACGCCGGCGGCAAGGCGCCCGCCATGGCCAGGACACATACCGAGCTGAAAGACGCGAACGACGTCGCCGAGCTCGCAAAGTGCGACATCATCATCACCTGCCAGGGTGGCGACTACACCAAGGAAGTCTTCCCCAAGCTGCGCGCCGCCGGCTGGCAGGGCCACTGGATCGACGCCGCCAGCGCCCTGCGCATGGAGGGCGACGCCGTCATCGTGCTCGACCCGGTGAACGACGGCCTGATCCGGCAAAAGCTTGCCGCCGGCGGCAAGAACTGGATTGGCGGCAACTGCACCAACTCCATCCTGCTGATGGGCCTGGCCGGGCTGTTCAAGGCCGGCCTGGTGGACTGGGTGTCTTCCATGACCTACCAGGCGGCCTCGGGCGGCGGCGCCAACCACATGCGCGAGCTCTTGAAGGGCATGGGCGTCGTGCATGGCGCCGTCGCCGATGAGCTGGCCACGCCCGCCTCCGCCATCCTGGAGATCGACCGCAAGGTGGCCAGCACCATCCGCGAGGACGTGCCCACCGAGCACTTTGGCGCGCCGCTGGCCGGCGGCCTGATCCCGTGGATCGACGCGCAGCTGGACAACGGCCAGTCCAAGGAAGAGTGGAAGGGCCAGGCCGAGGTGAACAAGATCCTGGGCACGGCCGCCACCATCCCCGTCGACGGCCTGTGCGTACGCATTGGCGCCATGCGCTGCCACTCGCTGGCGCTCACGCTCAAGCTCAAGAAGGACATGCCGCTGGCCCAGATCGAGGCCCTGATCAAGGACGGCAACCCCTGGGTGAAGTTCGTGCCCAACGAGCGCGCCATCACCGTCAAGGAGCTCACCCCGGCGGCCATCACCGGCGGCCTGGAGGTCGGCGTGGGCCGCGTGCGCAAGCTCAACATGGGGCCTGAATACGTGTCCGCCTTCGTCATCGGCGACCAGCTGCTGTGGGGCGCGGCCGAGCCGCTGCGCCGCATGCTGCGCATCCTGCTGAGCGCCTGACGCAGGGCAACGGCGCCCCTGGCCGGGCGCTGTTTATCATCCGCCTCCAACCCTACCCTGTTCGGCCCCATCGTTGCCTGTTACCAACATGAAAGACAACTTTTGGCTCCTGCCAACAGGGTAGGGAATGCCGGCGCATGGCCTCGGCTTGTCAGTGCAAGGCATTGATGCTATGGTGCTTTTTACATATTTTCACGTCTCGGAGCGGCTCTAGGCATGACTCGAACAACAACGCTCCGCACGACCGCACCACAACATTCACTTGTCGCACACATGCATCGCTGGAAATTTTCTGCACTGGCCACAGCGGCCATTCTGTCGGCCGGACTGCTCGGCACCGATGCCAACGCCCTGACCCTGGGGCGCGTGAATGTGCAATCGGCCTTGGGTGAACCGCTGCGTGCCGAGATCGAATTGCCCCAGATCACGGCCGCCGAGGCCGAGTCGCTGCGCGTGAGCACCGCCAATGCGGCCGTGTTCCGCAGCCAGGGACTGGAATACTCGCCCACGGTCGGCAACGTGCAGGTGCAGGTGCATCGCCGTGCCGATGGCTCCATGGTGCTGCGCCTGAGCAGCAGCCGCCCGATCAACGAACCGTTTGTGGATCTGGTGCTGGACGCCACCTGGAGCTCGGGCCATATCGTGCGCAGCTACACCATGCTGTTCGACCCGCCGGCACAGGCCGGCAAGCCCGCCGATGTGACGGTTGCGCCGCAAGTCGCTGCGCCACGCGCCGAGAGCGTGCCGGCAGCGCCCCGCGCATCCTCGGCGCGGCCCGCGGCGCCCCCGGCGGCGGCACCGGCGGCAGCTGCCACCCGGCCATCTCCACGGGTGGCCCCAGCGCCCAGCCGGGCCCCTGCCGCAACAGAGGCTGCCGCAGGCGGCAACGACACCGTGACGGTACGCCCGGGCGATACGGCCGGACGCATTGCCAATACCCATAGACCGGCCAGCGTGTCGCTCGATCAGATGCTGGTCGCCATGGCGCAGGCCAACCCCAAGGCCTTCATCAATGGCAACGTGAACCGGCTGCGCTCGGGTGCGGTGCTGCAGATGCCCAGCGAGTCCGATGCCCAGGCCACCCCGGCCAGCGAGGCACGCCAGATCGTCGCTGCGCAAAGCCGCGACTTCAACGAGTTCCGCCGCCGGCTGGCCGGCGCGGCCCCCACCGCACAGGTGGCTGCGGCCGAGCGTTCCGCCAGCGGATCGGTGCAGGCGCAGGTGGAAGAGGCCAAGCCCGCGGCTGCCAGCCCCGACAAGCTGACTCTGTCCAAGGGCGGCGTGCAAGCCCGCAAGGCCGACGAGCAGATGGCCCGCGACAAGCAGTCCGATCAGAACACGGCCCGCATGGCCGAGCTGTCCAAGAACATCGCCGAGCTCAACCAGTTGAGTGGCGCATCCACACAGCCCGCCGCACCTGCAGCAGATACCAGCGCCGCAGCGCCAAACGCGGCTGGCAGTCAGTCCACGGTTGCCGTCCCTGCTCCTACCGGGCTGCCCGGGGCGGTTGCGCCGGCGCAGACCAACGCCATTCCCGATGCCCCGGCAACAGCCGAACAGGCGCCCACGGCCCCGCAAGCCACGCCACAGGAAGCGGCACCCACTCCGGCAGCCGCAGCAGCCCCGGCGCCCAAGCCCGCACCTCCGCCAGAGACCTATGAGGAGCCCAGCTTCCTGGGCTCGCTCACCGAAGACCCGCTGCTGGCCGGTGGCGCACTCGCGCTGGTGCTGGCGCTGCTCGGCTACGGTGGCTACCGCGTGGCGCAAAGCCGTCGGCAACAGGCGCAGCTGGACAGATCCTTCCAGGACAGCGGCAACCCCGACTCCTTCTTCGGGGCCAGTGGTGGCCAGCATGTGGACACGGCCAACAGCAGCCTGACCACCGGCGCGTCGTCGATGTCCTATTCGCCCAGCCAACTCGACGTGGGCGGCGACGTGGATCCCGTGGCCGAAGCCGACGTGTACCTGGCCTATGGCCGTGATCTGCAGGCCGAAGAAATCCTCAAGGAGGCCATGCGCCACAATCCCGAGCGCGTCGCCATACCCGTCAAGCTGGCCGAGATCTATGCCAAGCGCCAGGATCGCAAGGCGCTGGAGTCGGCCGCCAGCGATGTCTTCCGGCTGACCAACGGGCAAGGCCCCGACTGGTCGCGCGTTGCGGATCTGGGCCGCACACTGGACGCGGACAACACCCTGTACCAGCCCGGCGGCCGTCCCGCCGCAAACCCTGACAACGAGCACGACATCACCCCCCTGACCAATTTCCCCAGCACCGTGGGCGTGGGCGCGCCAACCAGCGCCGGCCCCGACTCCGTCCTGCCCGACCTGGATCTGGATCTGGATCTGGATCTGGATCTCGACCTGCACGATGCACCGCCAGCTCCGGCACCTGCACCCAGCGCCTTCGCCATGGCCGCTGCCGCGAGCGAGCTGGCCGCAACGCAAGGCGCAGCGGCCACGCCTTCCGCCAGCGAAGTCCTTCCCTCTCCGCTGGACGCCATCGACCTGGAATTGCCACAGGCAGAGCCCGAGACCGAGAAGGCTCCGGGTGCCACCGGGGCCGCATCGCTGACGACCGAACCCGCGCCCCTGGACTTTGACACCGACAACCTGCTGCTGGCCGACTCGGCAGCCACCCCGCTGGCGGCCAGCGATGCCAAGGACTCGGCCCCTGCGGCACTGGAATTCGACCTGGGGGATCTGAACCTTGACCTGAGCCTGCCCGCTGCCCCCACTGCTGCTGCGCAAGCGGATGCCGGCGCTGCGGAGCCCCTGCCCGACGATCCGCTGACCACCAAGCTGGCACTGGCCGAAGAATTCAACACCATTGGCGACAGCGAGGGTGCCCGCACCCTGGTCGAGGAAGTCATCGCCGAATCGACCGGCGAACTCAAGGCCCGCGCCCAGCGCCTGCTGGCCGAGCTGGGCTGATGCCGCATGCCATGCGCAGGGACGGCGCCTGCCGCCGCGCCGCACCGTTCGCGCCAGGGGGCCTGGCATGAGGGTGGCCCTGGGCGTCAGCTACAACGGCCAGGCCTATAGCGGCTGGCAAAGCCAGCCCGGCGGGAATACCGTTCAAGACCATCTCGAAGCGGCCCTGGGCCGCTTTGCCACGCACAAGGTGGCAACCATTTGCGCCGGCCGTACCGATGCCGGCGTGCATGGGCTGATGCAGGTGGTGCACTTCGACACGGCGCTCGAGCGCGCGCCGTTTTCCTGGGTGCGCGGCACCAACACCTTTTTGCCTGCCGACATCGCCGTGCAATGGGCGCAGCCCGTACCCGACAGCTTTCACTCGCGCGCCTGCGCCGTGGCGCGCCGTTATGCCTATGTACTGCTGCAGTCACCCGTGCGCCCCAGCGTGGATGCGGGCCGCGTCGGCTGGGTGTTCCATGCGCTGGACGAAGAGGCCATGCAGGCGGCCGTGCAACACCTGCTGGGCGAGCATGACTTCACGTCGTTTCGCGCCAGCGCCTGCCAGGCCAAGTCGCCCATCAAGACGCTGCAGCGCATCAGCATCACGCGGCGCAGCCCGCCCGCCGGAGAATCCGCCGGCGACCATGGCTGCGCGCCCTGCTACTGGCGCTTCGAGTTCGAGGGCAATGCTTTTTTGCACCACATGATCCGCAACATCATGGGCTGCATCGTCGCCATAGGCCAGGGGCTGTACCCGCCCGACTGGATGCGCCAGGTGCTGGAGGCACGTTCGCGCGACGCGGCGGCGCCCACCTTCTCGCCCGATGGCCTGTACTTTCAGGGGCCGGTATACGCCGCCGAGTGGGGCCTGCCCACGCGCACGGCTGCGTATGATTGGCTGCCATGAGCAGCGCCCCTCCCTCTTCCATACCCGTACGTACCCGCATCAAGATCTGCGGCCTGACGCGCGAGCAGGACGTGGACGCCGCCGTGGCCGCGGGAGCAGACGCCATCGGTTTCGTGCTCTACCCCAAGAGCCCGCGCGCAGTCAGCCCTGCGCGCGCTGCCGAGCTGGCCCGGCGCCTGCCGCCCTTCGTCACGCCGGTACTGCTGTTCGTCAACGCAAAAGCTACTGAAGTGATAGCTGCAAGCGCCTATGTATCGGGCGCTACAGTGCAATTTCATGGTGATGAATTGCCCGCAGACTGCTGGGCCGCCAGCGACCAGGGGCGCATCCCCTTTCTGTGTGCGGCGCGCATACCCCTGGGCGACGGTGCGGCAAGGTTTGACCTCGTAAAATACGCGCAGGACTACTCTCACGCCCGTGCCATCCTGCTCGACGCCCATGTCGAAGGCTATGGCGGCGGCGGCAAGGCATTCAATTGGTCACTCCTGCCACCAAGCGTCAACTCTCACCTCGTTTTGTCTGGTGGACTCACGCCTGCAAACGTGACCGATGGCATCAGCCAAGTACGCCCGCGTTGCAAGACGCTGGCGGTTGATGTCAGCTCCGGCGTGGAACTTGACGGCCCCGATGGCCGGCCCCTCAAGGGCATCAAGGACGCCGGCAAGATCCAGCGCTTCGTCGCCGCCGTGCGTGCGGCCGACGCAGCACCAGCCATATGAATCCGAATGTCTGAATACCACCAACCCGATGCCTCGGGCCACTTTGGCCCCTATGGCGGCAGCTTCGTCAGCGAGACGCTGACGCATGCCATCGATGAATTGCGCCAGGCCTATGCGCGCTACCAGCACGACCCTGAGTTCCTGGCCGAATTTCATTACGAGCTGGCACATTTCGTCGGTCGCCCCTCGCCCGTCTACCACGCCGCGCGCACCAGCCGCGAGATCGGCGGCGCGCAGATCTACTTGAAGCGCGAGGATCTGAACCACACCGGCGCGCACAAGATCAACAACGTCATCGGCCAGGCCATGCTGGCCCGGCGCATGGGCAAGCCGCGCATCATTGCCGAGACCGGCGCCGGCCAGCACGGCGTGGCCACGGCCACCATCTGCGCGCGCTACGGCCTGGAATGCGTGGTCTACATGGGCTCCGAGGACGTGAAGCGCCAAAGCCCCAACGTCTATCGCATGAAGCTGCTGGGCGCCACCGTCGTGCCGGTTGAATCCGGCAGCAAGACGCTCAAGGACGCCCTCAACGAGGCCATGCGCGACTGGGTGGCGAACGTGGACAACACCTTCTACATCATCGGCACCGTGGCCGGCCCCCACCCCTACCCGATGATGGTGCGCGACTTCCAGAGCGTGATCGGCCAGGAATGCCTGACGCAGATGCCGGCCATGCTGGCCGAGCAAAAAATTGCCGCCGAGCAGCCCGACGCCGTGGTCGCCTGCGTGGGCGGGGGCAGCAATGCCATGGGCATCTTCCACCCCTATATCCCGTTCGAGAACACGCGCCTGATCGGCGTCGAGGCCGCCGGCGAGGGGCTCGATAGCGGCAAGCATTCGGCCAGCCTGCAGCGGGGCAGCAGCGGCGTGCTGCACGGCAACCGCACCTTCATATTGCAGGACGAAAACGGCCAGATCACCGAGACGCACAGCATCAGCGCCGGCCTGGACTACCCCGGCGTCGGCCCCGAGCATGCCTGGCTGCAAGAGATCGGGCGCGCCGAGTACGTGGGCATCACCGACGCCGAGGCGCTGGCCGCCTTCCACCACCTGTGCCGCACCGAGGGCATCATCCCGGCCCTCGAATCCAGCCACGCCATGGCCTACGCCATGAAGCTTGCCAAGACCATGGGCCCCGATCAGTCCATCCTCGTGAACCTGTCCGGCCGCGGCGACAAGGACATTGGCACGGTGGCCGACCTGTCGGGCGTCGATTTCTATGACCGCCCCTCGATGCGGGGTTTGACCGTCAAGGGAGGGCCCGCTGCATGAGCCACCCACAACGCATTGCAAGCACCTTTGCCGAACTCCAGGCCAAGGGCCGCAAGGCCCTCATCCCCTATGTGACGGCCGGCTTCCCGTTCGCCGACATCACGCCCGCCCTGATGCACGGCATGGTCGAGGCCGGCGCCGACGTGATCGAGCTGGGCGTGCCCTTTTCCGACCCCATGGCCGACGGCCCGGTGATCCAGAAGGCGGGCGAAAAAGCCCTGGCCCTGGGCATAGGCCTGGCCCAGGTGCTGGACATGGTGCGCACCTTTCGCCAACGCAACGACAGCACGCCCGTGGTGCTGATGGGCTACGCCAACCCGGTGGAGCGCTACGAGCAGCGCCATGGCCAGGGCTCTTTTGCCCGCGATGCCGGCGCGGCTGGCGTCGATGGCGTGCTGGTCGTGGACTACCCACCCGAGGAATGCGAGCAGTTCGCCGCCGACCTGCGCGCCCACGGCATCGACCTGATCTTTTTGCTGGCCCCGACCTCCACACCCGAGCGCATGCAGCAGGTGGCCAAGGTCGCCAGCGGCTATGTGTACTATGTCTCGCTCAAGGGCGTGACGGGCTCGGGCGCACTCGACACCGCAGCGGTGGAGGCCATGCTGCCGCGCATCCGCGAGCATGTGAAGATCCCTGTCGGCGTGGGCTTCGGCATCCGCGACGCGGCCACGGCCCAGGCGATTAGCCGCGTGGCCGACGCAGTGGTCATAGGCAGCCGCATCATCGGCCTGATCGAAGACCAGCCGCACGAGCGGGTGGTTGGGGTCACCGTGGACTTCCTGCGCCAGGTGCGCAAGGCGCTGGACGCATAATTCGGGACGCAACCCCCTGAGCGGCTGCGCCGCTTCCCCCTTCTCTCGCGCGATGCGCGGGAAGGGGGACGCCGCCAGTGCGGCGGGGCGGCCCTTGCACGGCGGCCCTTGCACGGCGGCCCTCGCCCGGGTCGCGCCAGTTTCATAGGCTGCGGCGTAATGCGACGCAGCTTGGCAAATTCATACAAAGGAACACCCATGTCCTGGCTCGAAAAACTCCTGCCTTCCAAAATCCAGCAGACCAACGCCACCGAGCGTCGCCAGATGCCCGAGGGCCTGTGGACCAAGTGCCCCAGTTGCGAGACCGTGCTCTACAAGAGCGACCTGGAGCAGAACCAGAACGTCTGCCCCAAGTGCAGCCACCACCACCGCATCGGCGCGCGCGCGCGGCTCAATGCCTTTCTCGACGGCGAGGGCCGCTACGAGATCGGCCAGGAGGTGCTGCCCGTCGATGCGCTCAAGTTCAAGGACAGCCGCAAGTACCCCGAGCGCCTGAAGGAGGCGCTGGAGAACACCGGCGAGACCGACGCGCTCATCGTCATGGGCGGCGCGGTCAAGAGCATCAACCTGGTCGCCGCCTGCTTCGAGTTCGACTTCATGGGCGGCTCCATGGGCAGCGTGGTCGGCGAGCGCTTCGTGCGCGGCGTCGAGACCGCCATCGAGCAGAAGGTGCCCTTCATCTGCTTTACCGCCACCGGCGGCGCGCGCATGCAGGAGGGCCTGCTGTCGCTGATGCAGATGGCCAAGACCAACGCCGCCCTCACGCGCCTGGCCAAGAAGGGCCTGCCCTATATCAGCGTGCTAACCGACCCGACGATGGGCGGCGTCTCGGCCGGCTTTGCCTTTGTTGGCGACATCGTGATTGCCGAGCCCAAAGCGCTGATCGGCTTTGCCGGCCCGCGCGTGATCGAGTCCACCGTGCGCGTGACCCTGCCCGAGGGCTTTCAACGCGCCGAATTCCTGCAGACCAAGGGCGCGGTGGACTTCATCTGCGACCGCCGCGAACTGCGCGAGACCGTGGCGCAATGCCTGTCCATGCTGCAGCGCCTGCCTGCGGACGCCGTAGCATGATATGAAAATAATAGCTGTCAGCGCTTGCCCAGCAAGCGCTAGAAGCTATTTTGTTCAAATTTATTGGCCCATCATGACGCTGGCCTGCAAATGGCCCAGCACGATGGACAGCACCTGCAGCAGCACCAGCAGCACCAGCGGTGATAGATCAATGCCGCCCAGCAGCGGCACGACGCGCCGCACCGGTTGCAGCAGCGGCTCGCTCAGGCGGGCAATGACGTCGCTGATGGGTGTGCGCGTCTGCATCCACGACAAGATGGCATAGGCAATCAGCAGGCCCATCAGGCCCGACACGGTGACGCGCGCCAGACTGAACAGCGCCATCCACGGCAGCCAGGCCAGGCCCAGGCCTGCCCCCACCAGCAACCACAGAAGCAGGTACTGCACCAGCTGCAGCAAAAAGGCCGCAACCAGGCAAGACAAATCCCAGCGCCCCGCAGCCGGTATCAGCTTGCGCAGCGGCAGCACCAGCCAGTCGGTGAGAGCAAAGACCAGCCGCCCCACCGGGTTGCCAAAAGGCACGCGCTGCAACTGCATGTACAGACGCAGCAGACAGGCGCCGGTCAGCAGCCCGCTCACGACTTCAAGAAGATAGGAAATGATCTGAAACAGCATGGGGATCGACAAATGCATGCGCCCAACAAGCGCCACGGCGCCGACGGTGGCGCAGCGTGGGATGATAGCGAGGCTGCCTGGGCCCAACGCCATGCCGGATCCCCTGACATTGACATCGCTCCCGCTGTTCCCGCTGAACACCGTGTTGTTTCCGGGCGGCTTGCTGGCGCTGCGCGTGTTCGAGGTACGTTACTTGGACATGGTGCGCAAATGCCGACAGACCGGCTCTCCCTTTGGCGTGGTCACGCTCACAGCAGGGCAGGAGGTGCGCAGCGCCGCAGCCCCCGAGGAGCGGTTCCAGCCCCAGGGCACACTGGCCGTCATCGAACAGCTGCAGACGCCGCAACCCGGCCTGATCACCCTGCGCTGCCGCGGTACCGAGCGCTTTCACATCACGCAGCAACACCAGCTGCCCTACGGCCTGTGGCTGGCAGACGTACAGCAATTGCCCGACGACCCGCAGGTACCGCTGCCCGCCGACTTGCAAAGCCTTGCGGCCAAGCTGGGGCTGCTGCTGGCAGCGCAGCATCAGCGCGGCAGCACGCCTGGCCACCCCATTCCCCCCACGCCTGCGCAACTGCAGGACTGCGGCTGGGTCGCCAACCGCTGGTGCGAGCTGCTGCCCGTGCCGCTGGAACTGAAACACCACCTGATGACGCTGGACAGCCCGCTGTTGCGCCTGGAGCTGGTGGGCGATGTGCTGGAGCGCCTGGGAATTGCACCGTGAACATGGCGCGATCGAGCACCCACACACACGGCGGCTGGGTGGTTCCTGCCATACCCGGCCGGCCGGTCAACCCAGCCCCGGACACCTGGCATGCGCGAAAACCCTAAAATCGCCGGTTTGCCCCTTCTTGCCCGACGGCACCATGTCTGAACAAAACCAAGCCCCCATCCAGCCCCAGGACGAAAACCAGCTCATCGCCGAACGCCGCGAGAAGCTCAAGGCACTGCGCGCGGGCCAGGCCCAGGGCCGGGGTGTGGCGTTTCCCAATGACTTCAAGCCGCGGGACCACGCCGCCAGCCTGCAGCAGCGCTACGGCAGCCTCGCTGCCGAGGCGCTGGAGACGGAGAACATATCGGTCAGCCTGGGCGGCCGCATGATGCTCAAGCGCGTCATGGGCAAGGCCAGCTTTGCCACGCTGCAGGACGGTTCGCTGGGTGACACGGGCGGTCGCATACAGCTGTATGTGACACGCGATGCCGTCGGCGAAGAGGTCTACGCCGACTTCAAACGCTGGGATCTGGGCGACATCGTGGGCGCGGAGGGCCAGCTCATGAAGACCAAGACCGGCGAGCTGTCGGTCAAGGTGACCACCTTGCGCCTGCTCACCAAGAGCCTGCGCCCCATGCCCGACAAATTCCATGGCGTGGCCGACCAGGAGGTCAAGTACCGCCAGCGCTATGTCGATCTGATGACCGACGACGCCGCGCGCCGGCGCTTCGTGGCGCGCAGCAAGGCGGTCGGCTCGATCCGCAACTTCATGGTCGAGCATGGCTTCCTGGAGGTGGAGACGCCCATGCTGCACCCCATCCCGGGCGGCGCCAACGCCCGCCCCTTCGTTACACACCACAACGCGCTGGAGCAGGAGATGTTCCTGCGCATCGCCCCCGAGCTGTACTTGAAGCGCCTGGTGGTCGGCGGCTTCGAGCGCGTGTTCGAGATTAACCGCAACTTCCGCAACGAAGGTATCTCGGTACGCCACAACCCCGAGTTCACGATGATGGAGTTCTACGCGGCCTACTGGAACTACCGCGACCTGATGGACTTCACGGAACAGCTGGTACGCGACGCGGCGCTCAAGGCCACGGGTACGCTGCAACTCACCTATGGCGGGCGCGCCGTCGATCTGTCCCAACCCTTCCAGCGCCTGACGATTCGCGAGGCCATCTACCAGTACACCGAGGCAGGCGCCCATGTGGACGATGCCGCCTGGCTCATCGGCGCGCTGAAAAAGCTCGGCATGAGCGAGGAAAAGGATCGCCTGTCCACCCGCAGCCTGGCCAGCCTGCAGGTGCTGTACTTCGAGGAAACGGTGGAGGACAAGCTCTGGCAGCCGACCTTCATCATGGAACACCCGACCGAGATCAGCCCGCTGGCGCGCGCCAATGATGCCCGCCCTGAGGTCACCGAGCGCTTCGAGCTCTACATCACCGGCCGCGAGTTCGGCAACGGCTTCAGTGAGCTGAATGACGCCGAGGACCAGGCCGCACGCTTCAACGCCCAGGTGGCTGCCAAGGACAGCGGCGACGACGAGGCCATGTTCTTCGACCACGACTTCGTGCGCGCGCTCGAATACGGCATGCCCCCCACGGGCGGCTGCGGCATCGGCATAGACCGGCTGATGATGCTGCTCACCGACAGCCCCAGCATCCGCGACGTGATCCTGTTCCCGGCACTGCGCCGCGAGCAATAAGCCAGGACCCATGCTGGAGCGCCTGAAGACCCTGCTGCCGCCATGGATGCACGACTGGCTGGACATCATCGTGCCCGGCGTGCAGATCGCGCTCATCGTGCTGGCAGCGCTGCTGCTGCAGCATCTGGTGCGCCGCATCATCCGGCGCGCAAGCGACCACTACCAGTTTCCGCACGAGCTCCTCACCCCCATCAACGGCGTGGTGCGCTGGCTCATCCTGGGCGGCGCCGGCCTGCTGGCGCTGGAGCGCCTGGGGGTTTCGGCAGCGGTGCTGTGGACGGCCTTCACCAGCTTCGCCGCCGTCGGCGCCGTGGCCTTCTTCGCGGCGTGGAGCGTGCTGTCGAACCTGTTCTGTGCCTTCCTGATCTTCACCGTGGGGCCGTTTCGCGTGGGCGACCATATCGAGCTGCTGGACACGGCGGAGAAGCCCGGCGCCCTGGGCCGCGTGGTGGACATCAACCTGCTGTACACCACGCTGGAAGACGCCACGGCACCAGAGCCCGGCTCACTGCTGCAGATCCCCAATGCACTGATATTCCAGCGCGTGCTGCGCCGCTGGCCAGCGGGCGTTCCAGTGCCGCAGGGCAAGCTGCACCCTGTGCCGCCCAGTGGGGGTGCGGCAACCACGGAATCTGCCGCGGCACCCAAGGGTGCTAGTTTTCCCTGAGGCTTCCAGCTTCCGCAGGCGCAAACAGCCTGTCACAATCGGCGCCGCCGTAGCAAAAAAATGGCAGCAGCGCCAGCCTTGGTTTCCCTGTTGTCAACAAAATGCGCATGGTGAATCATGTCGGTCTTGATCGCAGGCCCCTACCCGGGGCCTGATGATTTTTCAGACCGCTTTACCCAAAGTTGGAGATCGTTTTATGAGCATTCCGTTTCGCATGCATTCCGTCGTCGCCGCACTGGGCCTGGCCAGCGCCGCTTTGTTGTCCACCGCGCATGCGCAGGTCAAGATCGCCATGGTGATCCCGGCCACCGGCCCGGTCACCCAGTACGGTGACATGATCAAGGAAGGCGTGAACACCGCCGTGGAGCAGGCCAACGCCGCCGGCGGCATCAACGGCAAGAAGATCGAACTCGTCACCGTGGACGATGCCTGCGAACCCAAGCAGGGCCCCGTTGCCGCCAACCGCGTGATCAACGACAAGATCCACTACGTGGTCGGCCCCGTGTGCTCGGGCGCAGCCATTGCCGCAGCGCCCATCTACAACAACGAAGGCGTGGTCGTCGTGACTCCGTCCGCCACCTCGCCCGCTCTGACCGAGGGCAAGAACTTCCACTTCATCTTCCGTACCATCGGCCGTGACGACCAGCAAGGCCCCGCCGCCGCCAAGTTCATCGCCGAGAAGATCAAGCCCAAGAAGGTCGCCATCCTGCACGACAAGCAGTCCTACGGCCAGGGCATTGCCGCCTCGGTGCGCGACGACCTGAAGAAGGCCGGCGTGAACGTAGCGCTGTTCGAGGGCATCAACGCCGGCGACAGCGACTACTCCGCCGTCATCACCAAGCTCAAGAGCGCTGGCGTGGACTTCGTCTACTACGGCGGCTACCACCCCGAAATGGGTCTGCTGCTGCGCCAGGCAGGCGAGCAGGGCCTGAAGGTCAAGCTGATGGGCCCCGAGGGCGTGGGCAACCCCGAGGTCAACGCCATCGCCGGTCCGGCCGTCGAAGGCATGTTGCTGACGCTGCCCGCCGACTTCTCCACCAACCCGAAGAACGCCGCCATCGTCAAGGCCTTCAAGGACAAGAAGCGCGACGCCGGTGGCGCCTTCCAGATGACGGCGTACGCCGCTGCGCAAGTCATCATCGACAGCATCAAGGCCGTGGGCGACAACCCCGCCAAGGTGGCCGATCACATGCACAAGGCCACCTTTGAGACGCCCCTGGGCCCCATCAGCTGGAACAAGAGCGGCGACCTGAAGTCCTTCGACTTCCAGATCTTCGAATGGCACAAGGACGGCAGCAAGTCCGTCGCCAAGTAAGTCCTTAGTCGCTGACACCCCGACGCCCTTCCCTCCAGGAGCCAGGCGATCGGGGTTTTTGCCGTTTTCTCCTGAGTCTGTGAAAAAATCTCCCGTGCTCGTTCTGAGCGCGGGGGCTTTTCACAGCCCCTGCGCGGCAGTCTTTTTTGTTCCCATCTCTTTATCGAGAGGCCCAGGATGTCTGAATTCCTGCCGCAGCTGATACAGCAGCTCTTCAACGGCCTGTCGCTCGGAGCGATCTACGCCTTGATTGCCATTGGCTACACCATGGTGTACGGCATCATCGGCATGATCAACTTCGCGCACGGCGAGATTTATATGATCGGCGCCTACGCCGGCCTGGTCACCCTGGCCGCCGTGGGCACACAAAGTGGCCTGCCGGTGGCCGTGCTGATTGCCCTGATGTTGTTGGTGGCCGTGCTGGTCACGGGCACCTACGGCTTCGTCGTAGAGCAGATCGCGTACAAGCCACTGCGCAATGGCCCGCGCCTGGTGGCCCTGATCTCGGCCATTGGCATGTCCATCTTCCTGCAAAACTGGGTGGCCCTGGGCCAGGGCGCGCGCGACATGGCCGTGCCCGCCCTGCTGCCCGGTGCGCTGCGCTTTGGCGACGAAGGCGGCTTCGAGATCTTCGTGCCCTATGCCCGCGTGCTGATCATCGCCGTCACCGTGGTGCTGATGATCGCCCTCACGCTCTACATCAGGCATTCGCGCATGGGCCGGGCATCACGCGCCTGTTCGCAGGACATGCACATGGCGGGCCTGCTGGGCATTGACGTGAACCGCGTGATCTCCTTCACCTTCATCCTGGGCGCGGTGCTGGCCGCCGTCGGCGGCGTGCTGATCGCGTTGGCAGTGGGCAAGCTCAACCCGTTCATCGGCTTCATCGTCGGCGTGAAGGCCTTCACCGCGGCCGTGCTGGGCGGCATCGGCTCAATTCCCGGCGCCATGCTGGGCGGAGTGCTGCTGGGCATCGCCGAGACTTTTGCCGCCGCCTATATTTCTTCGGAATACAAGGACATCGTGGCCTTTGGCCTGCTGGTGCTGATCCTGCTGTTCCGCCCCACGGGCCTGCTCGGCAAACCTGAAGTGGAGAAAGTCTGATGAGCGCCGCTATCACCTCCTCCGCCCGCCCGAGCTGGCGCCAGAACCTGGGCCACGCCCTTACCGCGACGGTGCTCACCGCCGTAGTGGTTACGCCGATTTTCGGCCTGCACCTGGAACGCGCGGGTGTGCGCACCATCATCACGCAGCACTGGAGCAACGTGGCCTGGGCCTGTTTGCTGGTGTTCATCGTCCAGATGCTGCGCCCCATGCTGGCCGGCAGCGGGGTGCGCCTGCCCTGGCCCAAACTTCCAGCCATTCCGGCGCGCCAGCGTGGCGTGTGGATCGCGGCGGCACTGCTGCTGGCGGTCATCTGGCCCTTCTTTGGCGGCCGCAATGCCGTGGACATTGCCACCCTGGTCATGATCTACGTGATGCTGGGCCTGGGCCTGAACGTGGTGGTGGGCTTTGCCGGCCTGCTGGATTTGGGCTTTGTCGGCTTTTACGCCGTGGGCGCCTACACCTACGCCCTGCTGTTCCACTGGGCCGGCTGGAGCTTCTGGGAGGCGCTGCCGCTGGCCGGTGCCGCGTCGGCGCTGTTCGGCTTTGTGCTCGGCTTTCCGGTACTGCGCCTGCGCGGTGACTACCTGGCCATCGTGACCCTGGGCTTTGGCGAAATCATCCGCCTGCTGCTGGTCAACCTGACGGACTTCACCGGCGGGCCGGACGGCATCTCCAGCATTCCCAAGCCCACGGTGTTCGGTCTGGAACTGGCGCGCAGCCCCTCGGTAGAGGGCGCCACCACCTTCCACCAGTTTTTCGGGCTGGAATTCAACTCCATGCACATGGTGATCTTCCTGTACCTGATGGCACTCACGCTGGCCGTAGTCACGCTGTGGATCTCCAACCGCCTGATCCGCATGCCCATTGGCCGCGCCTGGGAGGCGCTGCGCGAGGACGAGATCGCCTGCCGATCCCTGGGCCTGAACCCGATGAAGATCAAGCTCTCGGCGTTCACGCTGGGCGCCATGTTCGCGGGCTTTGGCGGCGCCTTCTTTGCCGCGCGCCAGGGCATCGTGAACCCCGAGTCGTTCACCTTCATCGAATCGGCGCTGATTCTGGCCATCGTCGTGCTGGGCGGCATGGGCTCGCAGCTGGGCGTGATCCTGGCTGCCATCTTGCTGACCGCACTGCCCGAGCTGGCGCGCGAGTTTGCCGAGTACCGCATGCTGATCTTCGGCCTGGTGATGATTCTGATGATGGTGTGGCGCCCGCAAGGCCTGCTGCCCATGCAACGCCACCACGTGGAGGTGAAGTGATGGCCGGTAGCGACAAAAATAGTTTCTTGCAGATCGAAGGCCTGAGCATGCGCTTTGGCGGTCTGCTGGCCGTCGATGGCATCGCCTTCGACGTCAAGGAACGCGAGATCTTCGCCATCATCGGCCCCAACGGCGCGGGCAAGACCACGGTGTTCAACTGCATCAGCGGCTTTTACCGCCCGACCACGGGCGCCATCCGCCTGCAGGGACGGGACATCGCCGGCCAGGGCAGCCACAGCGTGGCGCTGCACGGCCTGGTGCGCACCTTTCAGAACGTGCGCCTGTTCAAGCACATGACGGCGCTGGAAAACCTGCTGGTGGCCCAGCACCGCCATCTGTCCACCAACCTGCTCACCGGCCTGTTCAAGACCCGCGGCTATCGCGAAAGCGAAGAAAGGGCCTTGCAGAACGCACTGTTCTGGCTGGACTACATGGGCCTGCGCGAATTTGCCAACCGCGAAGCCGGCAACCTGGCCTACGGCCACCAGCGGCGTCTGGAAATCGCCCGCTGCATGGTGACCCAGCCGCGTGTACTGATGCTCGACGAGCCGGCCGCCGGCCTGAACCCGCAGGAAAAGAAGGACTTGCAGAGCCTGATCGAAAAGCTGCGCCAGGAATACGGCGTGGCCGTGCTGCTCATCGAGCACGACATGAGCCTGGTGATGGGCGTGTCCGAGCGCATCCTGGTGATGGAATATGGCCGCCCGATTGCGTTGGGCACGCCAGAGGCCATCCAGAAGGATGAACGCGTGATCAAGGCCTACCTGGGAGAAGAATGATGCAAGCCATGCTGGAACTGAAGGGCATCAGCACCCACTACGGCGCCATCTGCGCCGTGAACAACGTGAGCCTGCACGTCAACCAGGGCGAGATCGTCTCCCTCATCGGCTCCAACGGCGCGGGCAAGACCTCGCTGCTGATGACGCTGTGCGGCAACCCGCGCGCCAGCAGCGGCCAGGTGCTGTACGAGGGAGAGGACATCACCAACGCCCCCTCGCATCTGATCATGCGCAAGGGCATCGCCATCTCGCCCGAGGGGCGACGCATCTTCCCGGCGCTCACCGTGGTCGAAAACCTGCAGATGGGCGGCTTCTTCCAGTCCAAGGACGCGATCGCCGAGGGCATGGAATACGCCTTCAAGCTGTTTCCGCGCCTGAAGGACCGCGCCAACCAGCGCGCCGGCACCATGAGCGGCGGCGAGCAGCAGATGCTGGCCATTGGCCGCGCGTTGATGAGCAAGCCACGCCTGCTGTTGCTCGACGAGCCCACGCTGGGCCTGGCGCCGCTGATCATTGCGCAGATCTTCGAGATCATCCAGGCCATCCGCGCCCAGGGCGTGACGGTATTCCTGGTGGAGCAGAACGCCAACCGGGCGCTGTCGATTGCCGACCGCGGCTATGTGCTGGAGACGGGCCGCCTGGTGCTGGAAGACACGGGCGCCAATCTTCTGATCAACCCGGAAGTGCGCAAGGCGTATCTGGGGCACTGAGGACTCACCACAAGCGCCCCCAAAGCGGCCTTTGGCCGCTTTATTTATTTCTAGGCCAAAGCGCTTACCAGATAAGCGCTTGATGCTATAAAAATAACAGTAACTTCGGCACTTGGAGCATCCTCAACGCCGCCCCGGAAAATCTCTCCAAGTGCTCAGAACCTGTCTCGTGGGACAGACTGCTGAACAGAGGCTCGCATCCGCCACCGGGGCGAGGTCACCGTCCGTCAGTGTGCCTCCCCCGCCTCCGGCACATAAACCATCGACCCGTCCTTGAGCCGATAGGCCACGCCGGCCTTGGCGCCCTGGCCTTCGCCGATCTCGCCGCTGGCCTTGTAGTGGGCGACCTTCTGGCCGTCCTTGACGATGATTTCCATGTTGTCCTTGCCCGGGTTCTTGATGATGGTCACCGACTCGGTGCTGAACGGGTTGACCGAGCTGTTGGCCACGGCCAGCAGCAGCGCGGCGATGACGACCAGGAACACGTCGATCAGGTTGACGACCGAGAGGATGGGGTCGTCGGCCTCCAGGTCTTCCATCAGGCGCAGGCGGCTCATCGCGCACCCTCCAGGGCCATGACGGCCACCGGATCATGGTCGCGTTGGGGCTGGGGCGCGTCATGCTCTATCGCCGCCAGATCCACGGCGTACCAGCGCCGGCGCACGTTGACCACGGTGTAGCTGATCGATGCCGCCATGAGCGCCAGGATCACCGCCGAAAACGCCACCGTGAGGTTGCGCGACACGTCGGCCATCTGGCCGTCGGACAGCGCCATCAGCGCCGGGCCCATGGGGATCATGGTGGCCACCAGGCCCAGCATGGGGGCGATGCGCGTGGCAATGCGCGCGAACTCCATGCGCTTGGTGGCCAGGGCTTCGAGCTCGGTCAGCGTCATTTGGGGGTTGCGCGAGAGCGCTGCCGCTAGCTCAAAGCCGCCGGCCTGGCCGTTGTGGCGCTGCCAGGCCTGCCAGATGAAGGCGCCCAGGGCGTAGAAGGCGTGCACGAACAACAGGCCGATGAGGATGAGCACCGGCGTCAGAAACAGCTGGCTGGCGGAGTACATCGCCAATTCGATGGGATTTGCGGTCATGGTGGGGGGGGTAAGTGGTAAGTGGTAAGTGGTAAGTGGTAAATGGAAAGTGGTGAGTCGTAGATAGTGCGTGGTGCGTAGCCTTACTCCCTCCCCCTCTGGGGGAGGGTTGGGGTGGGGGCCAGCGGCGCTGATAAGTGAAAGGGAGATGCGCTAGCCGGCAGCCCCCATCCCCACCTTCCCCCAGAGGGGGAAGGGGCCAGAGCGGCGGCGCTGTTGCCAGGCACCGGCACAACTCACGCCAGCCAGCGCAACGGCGAACAGCAGCGTGGCGGGGTTGAAGGGCGGCAGCTCCTTGGGCTGGACCTTTTGCATGCGCATGCCGGTGACCATGGGCGGCGGCGGTGGCTCTGGCGGCGCGGCTTCGGGCTGGGCCTCGGCCTGCTCCTGGGGCTGCGCTGCAGCCCGGGCCGGCGCAGCGGCTGCGGCCGTGGCCTGCAGGCCAAAGCCGGCCTGGGCCGCGCCCTCGGCGACAAACTCGGAGAAGCGCGCGTTGTCGCTCTGCACGTCGTAGCGCTCGGACAGGTCGCGCCAGCGCTCCCTCAGCTCCTTCACCGTGGCGGCGTCGGCCTTCCAGTAGCCCTGGCGCGCGGCTTCGAGCATGCGCTCCATGGTCTGCGCCAGCGCGTGCGGGTTCTTGGACTCGAACCATTTCTTCAGGCCCAGCTTGTGCTTGTCGCGCACATAGACGTCGACCATCTCCTGCCACTGGTCGTCGCGCACGATCTCGCGTGCGGTGGCCGTCCAGCCCCAAAAATTGTTGGTCGCGTCCAGCACCTGCAGCGCGCCGGCGTAGCCCTCCTTCATCAGGCCCTGGATGTAGCCGGGGTGGAACTGGCGCGTGGCCAGCTCCTTGGCCAGGAACTGCGCCGCGCCCTCGACCTTGCCCGAGCCGCTGCCGCGCAGGTTGCTGATGTACAGTTCGGGCGCCTTGCCGTCCAGGTGACGCACGGCCATGGCGATGCCGCCCAGGTACTGGAAGGGGTCGTCGGTGGTCAGCATGCCGTAGAGGTTGGAGCTGCGCGAGAGCACCGCGCCCTCGGTGCCGCTCAGGTGCTCGGCGTACAGGTTCACGCCCTTGCCGCCCTTGCCACCTTTGCCGTCACCTACGCCCGCCACACCGGCCTGGCCCCATTCCTTCTCGTCCGGGCCGTAGGCGAACTGCATCTTCGACAGATACAGCTCGGCCATCTTGCGGTCGCCCTCTTTCTTGCCCTTCCAGGTGTCAGTGGCCTGCGTGGCCTCGTCCAGGCCGGTGCCGTAGCGCCCGCTCTCAGAGGCAAAAATGCGCGTGGCGCCGGCCATCTCGGCCGCCTTGGCGTCGGCCCCCTGGGCGATGAGCTTTTGCGCGATGCGCTGGGCGTTCTGCGCCACCGGGTTATCTATCTCTGTAGCACGAGACGCAAGCAACACGGCCTGTGCAAGCTGTTTCATCACATTGGGGAAATGGTCGCGGTACAGGCCGGTGGCCGACAGCACCACGTCCACGCGCGGGCGGCCGAGCTGCTCGCGCGGCACCAGTTTCACGCCGGTGACGCGCCCGCCCTTGTCCCACACCGGCTCCACACCCAAGAGCCACAGCGCCTGGGCCTCGAGCATGCCGAAGTGGCGCATGGTCTCGACCGACCAGAGCGTGAAGGTCAGCTTGGACGGCTGCTTGCCGTGCAGCTTCCGGTGCTCGGCCAGCAGGTTGTCGGCCGCCAGCTTGCCGGCCTCCCAGGCCTGCTTCGTGGGCACGCGCGAGGGGTCGAAGCCGTAGAGGTTGCGGCCGGTGGGGTAGGCATCGGGGTTCTTGATCGGGTCGCCGCCGTAGGAGGTGGGCAGGTAGCGGCCGGCCAGCACATCGAGCAGGCCCTTCAACTCGCCCTGCGCACCCAGGTTGTCGTAGGCCGTTTGGGCCTGCGCCAGGGCTTGCTGCAGGTCGGCGGGCAGGCCGGTCATGGGTTCACCGGCCACCACATGCTTTTGCAAGAGCTGGTACGGCACGGTCTGCGCCAGCTTGTCCCAGGGGCCAACCAGGGCCTCATCCAGGTCGGCCGCGCTCACGCCGGCATGCAGCGCGGCGGCTTCCCAGAAATTTTTGCCCAGCGTGAGCAGCACCGTGCCCAGGCGGTGCAGCTCCTCTGGCGCCTGGCCCAGGCGGTGCAGGCCCTGGGGCTGGGCGGTCTGCGCCAGCTCGTGCAGGTGGTTGTGCAGTTCATGAACAAAGCCGGCAAAGTCAGTTTTCACCCGCGCCTCGGTCCAGCCCATGTCGGCAATCACGCGCTCCTTGCGCGCGGCGGCCAGCAGGTCGGCGGCCATGCGATCTCGCACCGCGCCTTCGTCCTGCGCCTGCCACTGGTGCAGCAGGTCGTGCATTTGCGTCAGCGCGTCGTGCAGCCCCCCGGGGGCAAAGGGCGGCGTCTGGTGGCTGACGATGGTGGCGCGCCCACGGCGCTTGGCCTGCGTGGCCTCGCCGATGTTGTCTGCAATGTAGGGGTAGGCCACGGGGATGTCGCCCAGCGCCAGCAGCGGCGCGTCATGCACCGACAGGCCGCGCTCCTTGCCCGGCAGCCATTCCTGCGTGCCGTGCGTGCCAAAGTGCACCAGCGCGTCGTTCTTCTGACGCGTCCACAGATAGGTGGCCAGGTAGTGGTGCGGCGGCAGGTCAACGGTGGAGTGGTAGATCTCCTTCTCTTTGGCGCGCGCGTCAGTGCTGCCGGGGGCCGCTCCGCTGCGGCCAGGCTGGGGCAGCAGTGTCACCTTGCCCAGCTGCAGGCGCGGGATGATGAAGTAGGCCTGGCCGTTCTGGCGCAGCACCCAGGGGGATTTTTCGGGATCACCCCAAGCGCGGCGCAGCTCGTCCTGCGTGGCCTGGGGCAGGCTGGCCAGCCAGGCGCGGTAGTCCTTCACCGGCAGCAACTCAGCCAGGCCGTCGCGCAACAGCGGCTCCAGCAGCCCCGGGCGGTAGCTGGGCGCCAGCAGGCGCTGCAGCAGCGTGATGAGCATGGCCTCGTCGGGCGACTCGGTCTGGTAGCCGGCGCGTGCCATGGCGCTCAGGGTGTTTTGCAGGCTGCGCGGCACGTTCAAAAACGACGCGCTCAGGTTCTTCTCGCCGGCGGGGTAGTTCCAGAACATCACGGCGACGTTCTTGTCGGCATTGGGCGTGCGCTGCAGCTTGACCAGGTTGAGTGCCTTGGCGGCCACGGCGGCGGCCTGCGCGGCTATCGGCATGATCTGCTCGTCGCCCTTGCGCACGGCGGACGCGACCTGGATGTCGGTCACGCCGGCGTATTCGGCCTGCGCCAGGTAGAACGGCACGTCCATCGCCGCCACGCCCTGCCGGCTGGCGGCCCAATCCGCTTCGTCGCCACGGCGGTGCGTCATGGCCTGGATGACCGGGAACCCTAAGCGCTCGAATTCTTCGCGGCGCTCGTCGGCGTTCAGCATGATCTGCGTGTTGATCAGCACGTCGGCCAGCACGGGCGTGCCGGGGCCGCCGGGCTGCAGCACCTTGGCAAACCCGCCATCGCCCATCATGGGCGTGTAGAACGGCAGCGCCACGGCGCCGCCGGCCTCGATGCGCGCCACCATGTCGTCGATGTAGGCGGTCTGCATCGAGCCTATGTATTGCTGGTGCAGCGAAATGGCCACCACCGGCTTGCGCTGCGCGGCCTTCATTTCCACACCCTGGCCACGCAGAAAGGCCACGGGGTCGGCCATGACGGTGCCGGGCAGGCGCGGGTGGTAGATGCCGGTCTTGGGGAAGACCACCGGGTCGGGCGCCGCCGTCAGGGCGTTGCCGCCCTTGAGCTGCGCAGCCAGTGTGGCGAAGAAACCCTCGTAATTCTGCCGCCCGCCGCTGCCGTAGTAGGCAATCAGGCGCCGCGCCACTGCCTCGGGCAGGCCCCCGCCCCAGGCCGGCTGCTGGTCGTACAGCCAGGCGTTGGGTGCCTTCAGGGCCGGCAGCGCGCGCGTCAGGCGCGCACGCACCTCGTCTTGCAGATAGCTGTCGAAGAACACCGCGTCGCGTCCGGCCCACAGGCCGGCGTCCACATCGGCCGGCAGGCTGTTGATGTAGCGCACCTCGACGTCGATGCCGTGCGGCCGTGCAATCTCCTGCAGCTGGTGGAACTTGCCCTGCGGCACGTTGCCGGTGGCGACGAACAGCACCGACGCGGCGCGCGCCGCGCCGCCCAGCAGCAGCAACGCGGTGCACAGCAGCCAGCGCAGCTTTTGGTTTTGAAACAAATTGGCCTCCTGCGCCCTATTTATGAGCGCCAGCAGCTACTATTTTTATAGCTAACAAATCAGAAATCCAGACGTGCCGAAACAAAGACCCGGCGGCCCAGCTCGGCGTAGCCGAAGTTGGGCGACTTCTCGGCCAGGCGCACATTGCCCAGGTTCTCCAGGCCGGCGCGAAGATGAAGGTTTTGCGTGGCATTGAGCTTCATGGCGTAGCCCGCGCTGACGTTGAACAGGGTGTAGGCCGGCAGCTTGTTGCCGTAGTTCTCCTGGCTGCCGGTGTATTGCAGGCCCATGCGGGCGTCCCAGCCGCCGCGCTTCCAGGTCAGGTGCGAGGCCACGCTGGTCGTGGGCCGGTCGTTCAGGCGCTTGCCCGTGGCCTTGTCGCGCGTGTGCAGCAAGGTGGCATCGCTGCCCCAGGACAGCTGCCTGGAGAGCTGCAGGGTGAAGCCCGCCTCCAGCCCCTGGATGCGCGCGGCGTCGATGTTGTCGTACTGGTAGACGCGGCGTATGCCGATCTGCTGCAGCAGCTTGTAGGTGATCAGGTCCTTGACCTCGGTGTGGAAGGCCGTGGCGCGCAGCGACAGCGCGCTGCTGGCCTGCCAGTCGGCACCGATCTCCAGCGAGTTGGACGTCTCGGGCTTGACGTTGGCGTTGCCCAGGAAGCTGTGCGGCCCCTCGGCCCCGACGTAGTTGGGCGAGATCTGCTTGAGCGTCGGCGCCTTGAAGGCGTGGCCCCAGCCACCCTTGACGACGAGCTGCGGGCTGGCCTCCCAGACCAGGTAGGCGCGCGGGCTCAGCTCGGAGCCAAACAGGCCATGGTGGTCGGCGCGCAGGCCCAGGGTGGCCATCAGATTCGCGCCCAGCGAGAACTCGTCCTGCACGAACAGCGCCTTGTGCGTCACGTCGTCACGGCCGCCCTTCAGGCCGGCGTTGACCAGCTCCTCATTGCGCCATTCGCCGCCCAGGGCGATGTTGTGGCTGCCGCGGCGCAGCGTGACATGGCCGTCAACGACATCGTCCTGCATGTCCTGCGGGCGCGTCGGCGCCACGCCGTTGCTGCGGCTGTTGATGACGCTCATCTCGCTGCGGTAGGCGCGCAGCTGGGCCTTCAGGTCACCAAAGTCGCCCGTCCAGCCGACATGGGTCTGGCGCCGATCCAGGTCGTAGCGGTTGACATAGGCGCGGCCGGCGGTGTTCACGTCGTCGTACAGGCGCCGTTCCTGGCCGTCGCTGATGCCGGCCTGCAGGCGCTGGCTGGCCGTCAGGTCGAACTCGGCGTTCACGCCCAGGTTGCGCGGCCTGCGGCCTTCGACCTCGCTGTAGCGCAGGTCATCAATGTCTGGCGTGGGGTTACTGCGCGCGTACTCGGCGTTGACCGACAGGCGCGCACGCTGGCCCAGCGGGCCCGCGGCGTAGACCGAACTGCCGAACTGGCTGGCCGCGTCGCTCTTGAGGCCGGTGCCGCCGGAGACACCGATGGAGCCGCTCCAGTGATCCTTGGGCTTCTTGCTGATGACGTTGATCACCCCGCCCAGCGCCTCGGAGCCATACAGCGCCGACATCGGGCCGCGGATGATCTCGATGCGCTCGATGGCCGAGATTGGCAGCCAGCCGTACTGGTAGTCGGAGTGGCCGATCACGTCGTCGCTGGCGCTGATGCGCCGGCCGTCGATCAGCGTCAGCGTGTGCTTGCCCTCCAGGCCGCGCAGCGCCAGCGTCTTGCGCCCGCCCACCTGGCGCGCCTGCAGGGTGATGCCGGGCGCGCCGCGCACGGCGTCCAGCAGGTCGGTGGCGTTCTTCTCGGCCAGCTCTTCGGCGCTGATGACGGTGACGCTGGCCGGCGCGGTGCGCGCGTCCTGCTCGGTCATGGTGGCGGTGACGGTGACGGCGGGCAGGCCCTGGGCGGGCGCCAGGGCCAGGGTCTCGGTCTGCGCCTGGGCGGCGCCGGTCGCCAGCAGCAGGGCGGCCAGGGCCAGCGGATGGCGGCGGCAGGGTACGGCAAATGGGATACGCATGAACGTCCAGAAGTAAGAACCGCAGTGGCTGGACGCTGGCGCCGCAAGGGTGCGCGTGGGGCTGGGCGGAAAGTTGAAAAAACCCGATATCGACGCCAAGCACCAGACCGGTCAGCAGAGTGTTTTGCCCCCGGGACTTGCCTCCTGGAGTGGCGAACACGGCACCCACAGGCGGTGGCAGCGCGAAACTGGGCGGAAGTGTAAACGCAAGTCGTTCGCATTCGCATCAATATTTAAAGAAAATGCGACCGAATGATCTTTGTCAATAACGCCCAGGCGCGCTGCAGCCCGCCTGGGCGCAGATAATGCGCATCACCATGCCTCTCTTGCGCAACGCTCCCCGCCTGGCCCGCCTGCTGCTGGCCTGCTTTGCGCTGTCGCTCGCGGTGGCCATGGCCGCGCCGCTGGTGCAGGCCCGGCCCATGGAACGCGTGTGCACTGCATCGGGCGATGAACGCTGGGTGGCGGCCGGCGGCAACCAGGTCGGCACCCTGCCCTATGAGGGCCACCAGTTCAGCTGCGCGCTGTGCCTGCCGCCCATGCTGCCCGGCGCGCAAGCGGCCACCCTTCCCCAGCCCCAGGGCCAGCCCTTCATGGCCCAGGCACTACGCGTGCGCATCGGCCATGTGCCGGCACTCAGCCGCGCCGCCTTTCCGCCACGCGCCCCGCCGGCGCCCGCGCCATCGCCTTGCAATCTTTCTGAGTGCGGCGGGGCCATCTGCGCCCCGCCCCGATGCGCGCATGGGCCGGGATGACCCGTCGCGCTCGCCCTCCACCGATCCAATCAAGAGACTTTTTATGAACTTCCAACCCATTGCCACCCGTATCACCCTCGCCGCCGCCCTGCTGCTGACCGGCTTCGCCCATGCCCAGGTCAGCGTGCAGGACGCCTGGGTGCGCGCCACCGTGCCGCAGCAAAAGGCCACCGGCGCCTTCATGCGCCTGACCGCTGCCCAGGACATGCGCCTAGTCGCCGCCAGCAGCCCCGTGGCCGGCATTACCGAGGTGCACGAGATGAAGATGGTGGACAACGTGATGAAGATGCGCGCCGTGCCGGCTCTGGATCTGCCGGCCGGCCAGGCCGTGGAGCTCAAGCCCGGCGGCTACCACATCATGCTGCTGGACCTGAAGCAGCCCGTGGCCCAGGGCGCCAGCGTGCCTCTGACCCTGGTCTTCGAGGGCAAGGACGGCCAGCGCCAGACCCAGGAGCTGCAGGCCCCCGTGCGCGCCCTGGGCGCCACGGCGGCACCCGCCATGGGGCATGGCAAGCACAGCGGGCACTGATATATTGATACTTTTATGGCTGTAGCGTTTTACCAATAAGCGCCTAAAGCTATAAAATATATAGCATCAAAGACACAGGCCGGACGCCTGCCGGCAGAGGCTTGACCCATAATCAAGCGCTTTTGCGTGCGGCCCGCTGCGCACGCCCTCCTCTGCCACCACCATGCCCCCTGACGCCCAACATCTCTGGCGCGGCCCGCGCTGGGCCCTGGCCATCCTGCTGGCATTGCTGGGCATGGTGGGGCCGTTCTCCATAGACACCTATCTGCCGGCCTTTCCGGCCATCAGCCAGGCGCTTGGCGCCACGCCGGTGCAGATGCAGCAAACGCTGTCGGCCTATCTGTTTGCCTTTGCCTTCATGGCGCTATTCCATGGCGCGCTGTCTGACAGCCTTGGCCGCCGGCCCGTGGTGCTGTGGGGGCTGGCGCTGTTCACGCTGGCCTCGGCCGGCTGCGCGCTGGCGCAGACCACGGGGCAGCTGGTGGCGTTCCGCGCGCTGCAGGGGCTGTCGGCGGGTGCCGGCATCGTAGTTTCGCGCGCGGTGATTCGCGACCTGTTCCCGCCGGCCCAGGCGCAGCAGGTGATGAGCCAGGTGACCATCTTCTTCGGTGTGGCGCCGGCGATCGCCCCCATCGTCGGCGGCTGGCTGTCGGTGCACCTGGGCTGGCACAGCGTGTTCTGGTTTCTGACCGGGGTGGGCGTGTTTCTGTGGCTGGCCAACTGGCGGCTGCTACCCGAGTCGCTGCCGCCCGAGGGTCGCCAGTCCATCCATCTGGGGCACCTGTTGCGCGGCTATTGGGAGCTGATTTCCAGCCCGCGCTTCATGCTGTTGGCACTGGCCAGCGGCGTTCCCTTCAATGGCATGTTTTTGTACGTGCTGTCGGCTCCGGCCTTTCTGGGCGACCTGCTGGGGCTGGCGCCACAGCAGTTCTTCTGGTTCTTTCTGTGCACCATCTCCGGCATCATGGGCGGCGCCTGGATGAGCGGGCGGCTGGCGGGCCGCATACCGCCCAAGCGCCAGATCCGCCACGGCTTCGTGATCATGCTGGCCATGGGGCTCTTGAACCTGGGCGCCAACCTGCTGTTCACGGCCCATGCTGCGTGGGCGATGTGGCCCATCGGCATCTTCTCGTTTGGCTGGGCGCTGATGGTGCCGGTGGTCACGCTGCTGGTGCTGGATCTGTTTCCGGCACGCCGCGGCATGGCGTCCTCGCTGCAGGCCTTTGTCGGCTCCACGGCCAACGGGCTGGTCGCAGGTGTGGTAGCGCCGCTGGTGATGCACTCCACGGCGCTACTGGCCACGGCCTCGCTGCTGATGATGTGCGTGGGCCTGGTGTCCTGGATCTACCTGCACCATCGCTGGCCCGAGATCGGGCGCACCGCCACGCATTCCTGAAACAGCTTCAGGCGTGGCGACGGTCGAGCCCCATGGCCGCGTAGTAGCGAGCCTTCTCGGCGTACATGGCCTGGTCGGCCTGGTGCGCGGCGGCCTCGATCTGATCGCCTGACATGGCCACGGCCACGCCCATGGACAGGCTCAGGGCCTGGCCCGGGTAGAACTGGTTGTTCAGCTCCTGCAGGCTGATGATGCGCTCCATCAGTGCCTGCGCGCCGCGCTCGTCGGTCATGGGCAGCAGTACGCAGAACTCGTCCCCGCCTATGCGCGCCGTGCATGCCGAGGCATCGACGGCCTTGGCCAGCACCTCGCCTGCGCGACGCAGCATGGCGTCGCCAGCGGCATGGCCATGCTCGTCGTTGATGGCCTTCAGGCCATTGAGATCGATGGCGATCACCGCCACCGGCCAGGGCCCCTTGCGCGTGAGCCGGTTGAGCTCCTCCACGTAGTAGGCGCGGTTGCGCAGGCCGGTGAGCACATCATGCTTGCCCAGGTATTCCAGATAGGCCTCGGCCTTCTTGCGCGCCGAGATGTCCACCATGGACAGCAGCACCATGCCCCAGTCGTGGCGGTGCTCCTGCAGCACGGCAAACTGCATGTGCAGATGCACCGGCTCGCCGATCAGGCTGTAGTTGACCGCCTCGCGCTGCTGGAACAGCTTGCCCTCCCACAGATCAAGCAGCTGCTCGCTGAACGAATCATGCATCTCGCCACGGAACACCTTGTCCAGGCCGGCCAGCAGGGTCTGCTTGTCGGGGGCGCCAAACATGCTCAGCGTGAGCTGGTTCACATCCAGCACACGGATCTCGCGCATGCAGCGCGAGACGAACTCTGGATGCACCTTCAGAAAGGTCTTCAGGTCGCTGATGCCCTGGGCACGCACCTCATCGAGCAGGGGCTTGACGGCGCTGAAATCCTCCACCCATAGCGACACGGGCGAATGCTCGAACAGGCCGCGCGCGTATTTCTCGCTGCGCTCCAGGCGCAGCCGTGCCTGCACGCGCTCGGTCACGTCCTCCAGCGACACCAGCACCCGGCTCCAGCAGCCCTCGTAGCCGGGCAGGATGCGCCCGCGGATGCGCACGTCCAGGCGCCGCCCGTCGAGCGCATAGTTCACCGTCTGGTTGGCATACTCGGGCACCCCGTCCCACAGCTGCGCGATCTCGGCAATGGCGCTCTCGAACATGTCGCCGCGAAACACCTGATCCAGCGAAGCCTCCAGCGTCGCCTGGTCGGGCGCGGCAAACAGCTCCAGCGTGCGCCGGTTCACGCGCAGCAGCCGGATGCTGGCGCCATAGGCGCGCACGCACTCGGGGTGCCGACGCAGATGCGGCACCACGTCCACCACGCCTGCGGCGCGCCACTGCTCGAACAGCCGGCGCACGGCGCTGTAGTCCTCCAGCCAGAGCGAGACAGGGGCGAGCTCGAACATATGCTCGAAATCGGTTGACGGGACAGGCAGCATGCACAACTCCAGATATCCAGGAATTATCGGCAGCGGCCGGCCGGTCTTGATGCAAAAAAGCCAGCCGCGTTGCCGGGGCTGGCTTGTCTCACGCTGCGGGCGGGCGGGCCGTCCGCCTGATCAACGATCGTTGCGGGCCGGGCGCTTGCGCGCCTCGTGCGGCGTGAAGGACTTGCCGGTGCCGCCATGGGGCTTGGCAAAGCCGCCCTTGCCAAAGCCCGGCTTGGCAAAGTCGCTCTTGCGGCCAAAGTCACCGCGCGGCGCACCGCCGTCGCCACGGCCATGGTGGTGGCCATGGGGGGCATGGGCATGGCGCGGGCCGTCATTGAAACGGGGGGCGTCGCCAAAACGAGACGTTTCACCAAAACGGGACGTTTCACCAAAACGGGACGTTTCACCAAACCCGCCCTTGCGGCCATAGCCGTCGCCGTCACGGCGAGCACCAAAGCCGCCACGATCGCCGCCAAAGCCGCCGCGCGGGCCGCGCTCGCCAAAGCCGCCGCGATCACCAAAACCGCCACGGTCGCCATGGCCACGGCCGGCGCCGCCAAAGCGCTGGTCGCGCCCACGGCCGCCGCCCTCGCGGCCACCACGGCCGGCAAAGTCGGGGCGGCCACCCTGGGGGAAGCGCTGTGTGGGCTCCAGGCCTTCCACCACCTCGGCCTTGAACTGCTGGCGGCTGTAGCCCTCGATGTCAAAGATCTTGCGGCGGTCGCGGAACTCGGCAAAGGTCACGGCCAGGCCGTCGCGGCCGGCGCGGCCGGTGCGGCCGATGCGGTGCGTGTAGTCCTCGGCCTTCATCGGCAAACCGAAATTGAAGACATGGGTGATGGTGGGCACGTCGATGCCGCGTGCGGCCACGTCGGTGGCCACCAGGATCTGCACCTGGCCATTGCGCAGCGCCATCAGGCGGCGGTTGCGCAGGCCCTGGCTCAGAGCGCCATGCAGCGCCACGGCGCTGAAGCCATCCTGCTGCAGGTCATTCGCCAGGCCGTCGCACTCCACCTGGGTGCTGGCAAACACGATGGCCTGGTCGATGGAAGCGTCGCGCAGCCAGTGGTCCAGGAGCTTCCTCTTGTGCTGGGCGTTGTCGGCCCAGAACAGCTTCTGCTGGATGTTGGAATGCTTCTCCTGCGGCGAGTCGATCTGGATCTTCTTCACGCTGGCGCCGCCATCGTGCATCACGCGCATGGCCAGCTGCTGGATGCGCGGCGCAAAGGTGGCGCTGAACATCATGGTCTGCTTGCGTTGGGCCGTCAGCTCATTGATCTCGGCCAGGTCGTCGGAGAAACCCAGATCCAGCATGCGATCGGCCTCGTCCACAACCAGGAACTGCACTTGGTCCAGCTTGATCTGCTGCGAGCGCTGCAGATCCAGCAGGCGGCCGGGCGTGGCCACCACCAGGTTGGCGTTCTGCAGCTTGGCGATCTGCATCTGGTAGGGCATGCCGCCCACCACGTTGGCGATGCGCAGGCCCTTGCAATGCTTGACCAGGTCGATGGCGTCATGCGCCACCTGCTGCGCCAGCTCGCGCGTGGGGCACAGCACCAGGGCGCCGGGCACGGCGGCCTTGAAGTTGCGCGCCTGCATGGGGTTCTTGCGCTTGGGGCGCTTGGGGGCCGCCTCGCCACGTGCCGCGGCCTCAAGAGCGGCGCGCTCATACTCGGCACGCTGCGCGGCCTCGGCCTCGGCCTGCTGGCGCAGCAGCGTGTGCAGCACGGGCAGCAGGAAGGCCGCGGTCTTGCCGCTGCCGGTCTGGCTGGAGACCATCAGGTCGATGAAGCGGCCGTCCTCGGCGCCGGCGCCCATGGCCAGGGGAATGGCCTTGTCCTGCACGGCCGTGGGCTGGGTGTAGCCCAGGTCGGCCACGGCCTGCACCAGCTCGGGCGCCAGGCCCAGCTGGACAAAGCCATTGGGCAGGGCTGCCTCGGGCGCTGCATTGGTCGCGGAAATAACGGATTCGGCAGGCGCGCACTCGCCCTGCAACAGAACTTGCTCAGTCATGATTTGCTCACACGAAGACGGCCGCAGGCGCTACCTGGGCAGGCTTCGCTCGATGGTTACAAAACATCAACCATCAAACGAAACCAAGGGCCGCAGCGGACGACCCGGGTGGGCATTGGTTGCAAGGCGCCGCGTGGCTGTCACGCTGGCGTGCAGTGCCCGGTGTGTGAAGGGAGATGCACAAAAAAATTGCACCGCGCTAGTAGCGGTGCAAGCGGTGAATTATGGCATGACCCGGGTTTTCCCGCAAGCGATGGTTTTGCAGGTCAAAGCTAACATGCATCAAGTCGATGCACTTGTGCACCTTGCAGGAGGACGCCATGCAGCTACCGCTGAACATCGTCGCCCACGGCAGCGAAAGCCTGCAACAGCAGATCACGCAGCAGATCCGCTGCCTGATTCATGACGGCCGCCTGGCGCCCGGTACGCGCATGCCTGCCACGCGCGAGCTGGCGAGCGACCTGGGCGTGTCGCGCAATACCGTGATTGGCGCCTTCCAGCGCCTGATTGCCGAGGGCTGCCTGGAATCGCGCGAGCCCGTGGGCACCTTTGTCGCACAGCGCATCATCGTCGATCGGGTAGCGCCGCCCGTAGTGACGGGCCAGGCCACCCCTCCTTTCACGTCAGCGGCGCGGCAAGACACCGGCATGCACCGGCCGCAACCGCGCCTGCGCCCGCCGCAACACTGGCAGCCACACCATGTCGCGCGCCCGCATGCGGGCCAGGTGGGGCTGGACTTCTGGGTTGGCAGACCGGACGCCAGGCTGTTTCCGCTGCGCAGCTGGGGCATGCTGCTTGCACGGGCGCTGCACAGCCAGCCACACCAGCTGTGCGAATACGGCGACCCGCAGGGCATGCTGGCGCTGCGCGAGGCCATCGCCAGCCATATTGGCGCCACGCGCGGCATTGCCACCGACGCCGGCCGCGTGCTCATCACCAACGGCATCCAGGAGGGCCTGAGCCTGCTGGCTCAACTGCTGATCGCCCCAGGCGTGGAGGTGGCCGTGGAAAACCCCTGCTACATGGGAGCCAGCCGCGTGTTTGCGGCGCATGGCGGGGTGCTGGCGGGCGTGCCGGTGGACGACCAGGGCATGCGCACGGATGCACTGCCGCGCAAGGCGGCGCTGGCCTATGTCACGCCCTCGCACCAGTATCCGCTTGGCGGCACGCTGCCGCTGGAGCGACGCGAGGCCCTGCTGGCCTGGGCGCGCAACTGCGGTGCCTATGTGCTGGAAGACGACTACGACAGCGACTTTTTCTACGACCGTGCGCCGCTGCTGGCTCTGAAAAGCCTGGATCACCATGACCAGGTGGTGTACCTGGGCACTTTCTCCAAGACCCTTGGCGCGGGCCTGCGCATTGGCTACATGGTGCTGCCGCACAGTCTGTGCCAGGCAGCAGTGAACGCCAAGGCCATGCTGAACAACAGCCAGTCCTGGCTGGAGCAGGCGGCGCTGGCAGCCTTCATGGCCGAGGGTGGCTATGAACATCATGTGCGCCGCCTGCGGCGCCTGTACGCGGATCGGCGCGACCACCTGCGCACGGCCCTGGGGCAATGGCTGCCAGACTGGCAGGTGCAGGGCGCGGGCAGCGGCATGCACCTGGTTGCCAGGGTGCCGCCAAATGCCGCACCGATTCATGAGCTGGAACGCGCGGCCCACGCCCAGGGGGTGGGCATCTATGGTGTCGAGCGCGGCAATGGTCAATTGCTGAACGTGGCAGCGGATCACCCCTGGCGACGCATCGTGCTGCTGGGCTATGCCTCGCTCGACGAGCCACAAATCAGCGATGCGCTGTTGAGGCTGAGGCAGGTTTTCCCCCATTCTTGAGCTCAGCCGAGCGGCCCACCACCTTGTCGAGCACCAGCCTGAGGTTGCTGCTGCCCAGCGCCACGCGCTCCAAACGGCCCTCTATGTCGCCCGCCTGGGCCACCGGGCTGCCCAGGCGCGAGATGCGGGCCACGATATCCACCTGGGAAAAGCTGGACAGCGCCCTGCCCTGCCCCATGGCACTGCTGTCATCGAGCTGGAAGGCCACGGGCCAGCCCCCGGCGCGGGTGCGCATGGCGGCGACCGGCATGGGCGGACCGCCGGGCGCGCGGGCAAAGATGAACAGGGTGTCGGTGGGGGCCACCCTGGCCGCAAGCTCGCTGGCCACCGTCACCGTGCCGCTGGTGCCCGCCTTGCTGGCGGGCGCCTGGTCCGCCACGCGCGCCATGACAGGTGCAGTGTCGGGATGGCCGGCCGGCAGGGCTGCCGGGGGCGGTGGAGCCTCGCCCCTGGCGCGCGCCAGCAGCACGCGCACGCGCTCAAGGTCTTGGGGGTCGGCCGCCACCAGCTGCTCCAGCCGGCTCCAGTGCTGGAGGGCGCCGTCCCGGTCGCCGGCCTGCAGGGCCGCAGCCCCGGCCAGCGCCAGGGCATTCAGGTTCTCGGCCTCGATGCGCAGGGCACGCGCCAGCAGATTCTGGGGCTGGCCGCTCAAATCGCGCTGCTGGGTCATGGCCACGGCATTGGCGTATTCAACCAGCAGGTTGGCGTCGTCAGGCCGCAGCTCGCTGGCCTTGGCGTAGGCCCGCACGGCCTCGGCGGCACGCCCTGCGGACAGCTGGGAACGCGCCAGCAGCATCCAGCCATCGGCATCGCCACCAGTGCTTTCCAGGCGCTGGGCCAGCGCCTGTACCGCTGCGTCCATTTGCCGTTCATGGACTGGAGGACTCTGCCCCGCCAGCATGAGTGCGCCGGGCTGGCCCACCACTAGGTACAGTGCAACCGCCATCAAAGGCAAGGCGATGCCCAAGCCCAGCGCGGCACCCCGGTTGGCGCCGCGGCTGCGCTCTTGCTGCTGCTGGCGCATGGCATCGGCCGCCAGTGCCTGGCGGCGCAGGGCATCGCCGCTGCGACCATGCTCCAGCGCGTCGATGCGGCCGGCCGCCAGATCCTCATCGAGCTCGCGCATGGCATCGGCCAACACGGTCAGGTTCGCGCCCGCGCCGGTGCCCGCAGCACGCGTGCGCAGCAGGGGCAAGACCACAAAGGCCAGGGCCAGTGCCAGCATGGCTGCCGCCAGCAGAACAAACCCGGTCATGTGTGCCACCTCCATCTCATCGCCGCGCCTCTTTCAATGCCACGCTGCCCCGGCCGCGCTCTGCGCGCACCACGGCGCCAGGTGGCGCCGGTTGCGCGGCAGCCAGCGCGCGTGGCCGGTAGCGGCGATCGAGCACGGCCCAAAAGCCCCCCAGGGCCATGAACCCACAGCCCCACCAGATCCAGGCGATGAAGGGCTTGTAGTACACGCGCACCACCCAGCGATTGCCGCCCAGGGACTCTCCCAGCGCCGCATACAGGTCGCGCGCCAGCCCGCTGTGGATGGCGGCCTCGGTCATGGGCGATGGATTGCGGCCGGCGGTATACAGGCGCCGCTCGGGTTGCAGCGTGGCCACGACCCTGTCGCCCCGCAGCACCTGCAGTGTGGCCACGTCGGCGAGGTAGTTGGGGCCCTGCTGGCGCCGCACACCATCAAAGCGGAATTCGTAGCCCGCCAGGGTGGTAGACAGGCCAGGCTCCATGGTCACGTCCCTTTCCTGCTCATAGCCCTTGACCAGGGTGACGCCGACGATGAACACCGCCAGGCCGCAGTGCGCCAGCAGCATGCCGTAGTAGCTGCGCGGCTGTTTGCGCAGGCGCTGCCAGAGCGAGTCACGGCCCACCGGGCGCAACTGCCGTATCAGGCTCAGTACGGTGGTGGCAAAAATCCAGAATGCAAAGAACAGGCCAAGTCCCACCAGTGCCGACCAACCGCCCATGAGCCAGGGCGCCAGCAGGGCCGAGGCAAGGCTCACCGCCAGCGCCCAGCGCAGCAGGCGTGCCAAATCCGGCACCTGGTCGCCGCCCCAGCGCGCGAGTGGCCCCACGCCCATGAGGAACAGCGCCGGTGCCATCAGCGGCACGAGGACGCTGTCGAAATACGGCGGCCCCACCGACAGCTTGCCCAGACCCAGCGCACCGAGCAGCAAGGGGTACAGCGTGCCCAGCAGCACGGCCGCGCAGGCCACGAGCAGCAGCAGGTTGTTCGCCAGCAGCATGGCTTCGCGCGACAGCAGGTCGAAGCGGCTGCCGCCGCCGACCAGCGGCGCACGCCAGGCAAACAGGATCAGTGAGCCGCCGATGACGATGATCAGAAAGCCCAGGATGTAGATGCCTCGCGATGGATCGGTGGCAAAGGCATGCACCGAGGTCAGCACGCCCGAGCGCACCAGGAAGGTGCCCAGCAGCGACAAGGCAAAGGCGATGATGGCCAGCAGCGCCGTCCACATGCGAAAGCCGCCGCGCTTTTCGGTCACCGCCAGCGAGTGCAGCAGGGCCGTGCTGACCAGCCAGGGCATGAGCGAGGCGTTTTCCACCGGATCCCAGAACCACCAGCCACCCCAGCCCAGCTCGTAGTAGGCCCAGGCGCTGCCCAGCGCTATGCCCAGCGTGAGAAAGCACCACGACACCGTGGCCCAGGGCCGCGACCAGCGCGCCCAGGCGGCGTCCAGCCGTCCCGCCAGCAGGGCAGAGATGGCAAAGGCAAACGCCACCACCGTGCCCACGTAACCCATGTAGAGCAGCGGCGGGTGAAAGATCAGGCCGGGATCCTGCAGCTGCGGATTCAGGTCCTGGCCGTCGGGCGCGGCCGGCAGCAGGCGGCTGAAGGGGTTGGAGGTGAACAGGATGAAGGCCAGAAAGCCCACGCTGATCAGCCCCATCACGCCCAGGATGCGGGCACGCGCAGGCTCGTCCAGGTGGCGCGAGAAGAACGACACCGCCACGCTCCAGCCGCCCAGAATCAGGGCCCACAGCAGGATGGAGCCCTCATGCCCGCCCCATACGCCGGCAATACGGTAAGGCAGGGGCAGGGCCGAGTTGGAATGCTGCACCACATACAGCACGGAAAAATCATTGCTCACGAAGGCATGGGTCAGGCAGGCGAAGGCCATCGCCACGAACAGGCATTGCCCGCGCGCCGCAGGGCGGGCAAAGGCCATCCAGTCGCCATTGCCACGCGCCGCGCCGACGAGCGGCAACACGCCCTGGGCCAGCGCCAGCACCAAGGCCAGCACCAGGGCAAACTGGCCCAGCTCGGCGCTCATGGGCGGGCCTGCGGCGCCAGCTCGTAGACCACGAAGCCGCCCACGCGGTACACCAGCGTGGCACCGGCCACATCCTGCTGGTCGTTGCCCATGAAGGGCAGCAGCCGGGCGGCCAGGGTCTTGCCCGAGGCCGCGTCGGTCAGCGCCACGGCGCGCACCGGGCTGTCCTTGTCCTGCAGCATGGCGTAGGCCGGGTAGCGGTTGTGATCCAGCCAGTCGTGGACGCGCCGCACCATGCCATGCACGTCGCTCAAGGCGCCGAGGTCGGTAAAGGCCACGCCCAGGCGGCGCGAATCCATCTGGCCGAGCAGGATGGCATCGCGCACATGCAGCACCAGCACGGCCGGCTTGCCGCCGGCGATGGCCTGCAACTCGGCCATGCCACTGGCCTCGTCCGAGAGCAGCGCATTGGCAAAGCGCTGGAACTGCACACGCTCTTCTCCTGCGTTGCCGGCCTTCCAGAACGCACGCTCTATCGACTCTATGTCCGCGCTCTGCGACCTCCAGCGCTGCGGCACAAAGAGGGGCAGGCCCAGATGTTTGCCAAAACGCACCGGCGTGCCGCCGAGCAACTGCAGCTGGCGCGAGGTGTCCCACCAGCCAAGCACCAGGCCGTCCTTGGGCATGTGGCGCTGCAGCACCTGTGCCAGCGCACTCACATCCTGTGCCGACGTACCCACGGTGAGAAAAGGATCATCAACCCGGGACTTCCACTTCAGCAGCACGGGGCCGGAAGATACTTCGGCCAACTCCAGCTCAGCCAGAGGCTGCTGGTCTGCCGCAATGATGCTGGCACGACGCACCACCACCTGCCGCTCGGCCAGGCTGGCCCAAGCGTCCAGCTCGCCCGCGGGAACGACGGCCCCGAGCTCGTAGTGGTAGCTTGCCGGACTGCTCACATGCTTCCAAGCAAAAAACCCTGCAACGCTTATCAGTAAAGCGCCAACAGCTATCGAAAACAAAGCAAATCTGCGCTTCCAATCGGCTTGTCGATGATGCGCCGGGAACGTGGCCTGGTCATGGGCATGTGCGGCCAGCATCACCGTGTCTCCCGTTCGGGCAGGGTGGTCGCATCGCTTGCCTGCCGCCCTGGGAGCCGACGGCGGCGGCGCACGGTGGAGGCACCGCCGACGACCAGGGTGCCGCCGAGCAGCGACAAGGCCAGGCTGGAGGTGAGCGGGTCGTCAGTCACGGCGGCCAGGACGGACTGGGGGCCATCGTCCGGGGAGCGGTTCAGGAACGAGGTCTTGGCGCGGCCGCTCTCCAGCTTGCGCAGGCGCTGCTCCATCCTGGCGTTCTCGCGCAGCACGGTGTCTTGCTCGTTGATGATGGTCTGGTCCTTGATCAGGTCGCTCCAGCCGTGCGAGTAGGTCCAGCCACCGGGGTTCACATGCTCCAGGCCTTTCATGTAGCGCGCCACATGCTGCTCCCACATCTCAGCAAAGGTGCGATCGGCCACGGTGGTCTGGTTATTGGTGGCAAAAAACAGTGACGAGAAGCCTCCGGGTTCGTCCTTCTCCGGGGCCCGCAAAGGCGTGCGGTTGGTCTTCTGCCCGACCAGCAGTTTGTCGTCGTAGAGCTTCTGCATCACCTTGCGCGACTGCTCGACCAGGCCGGTGCCAAGCTTGATGCCATCGTCCATCATGGTCAGATAGGTCTGGGCAAAGCGCGGCGCATGGCATTGGGAACAGGTCGCCGCCCAGGCGTCCTTGCGCTCCTTGAACCAGGGGTGCTCCAGGTTGTCGGCAATGCTCTTGAACGGCAGAAAGCCCCAGCGCACCTTGCGCACCACGTTGTGCGAGTACTGGCCCTTGTACTCAAAGTGGCAGGTCTGGCAGGTGGGCGCCGTGGCGCCGTTCTTGTGGCCCAGCTGGTCGGCCAGGCGGATGTTCCAGTCCCATTGGTTACCCAGCGTCTGATAGGCCGTGCCATGCTTGGAGTACATGTACTGCTCGAACTCGTTGTGATCCACGCCGTTGTGGCAGGTGGCGCAGGCCTCGGGCTTGCGTGACTCGACGGTGGAAAACTCGTGGCGCGTGTGGCAGTTGTCGCACTTGGTCTGGTTGGTATGGCACATGGTGCAGCTGGCGGCCACCGGGCCCTTGCCCTCGTTCATCAGCACGGCCCAGGTGGCGGTCTCCACGTTGGCGCGGTAATCCACGGTATGTGACGGGTGGCCCTGATCCCATTGCTTCTGCGGCCACACCAGGGTGTCACGCTCGGACTCGGCCTCGGCAAACTGGCGCACATGGCAAGAGCCGCACACGGCCCGGTCGGGCATGCGCAAGTCCTTCACGTGGTTGCCGCCCTTGGCGCCTATGCCCATGTGGCAGTCGGTGCACTGCACCTCCTTCAGCGGCTCGGTCTTGGCCAGCAGCCCCTGGCCGCGCAGGTTGTCCTCAACCTCGGCAATGATGTCCTTCTTGTAGGCACGCACGTCGGATGCCGGCAGCTGGCGGATGGCGTCGAGGTTGGCGTGCACGCTCTTTTCCCAGGACTTGACCCAGCCATGGGTGACACTGGTGTGGCAGCTCACGCACTGCTCGCGCGTGACGTCGATGTTCACGTCTGGTGGCTTGTAGAACAGGCTGGGCGCAAGGTACATGTCCATGGGAATAGGCTCCCAGTACCTGGCCAGCTTGCCCTTGTTCAGCTCGGCCTTGTAGCGCTTGGACAGGGCCTCGAACAATTCCTTGGGCGAGGCCTCGCGGCTCAGCTGCAGGGCCTGCAGCTGCTCGTCGGGCACCGAGTCCCAGATACGCGCCTGCGCCGGCAGGTGCGCAGCGAGCAGGGCCACTGCTGCAATGAGAAGAGACAGCCATCGTGTCAGCATCTGCAACCTCCAGTCCGCCATACAGCCAAGCTGCGCTGGATCCTGAAGATTGGACGCATGCGGCACCGCAAGGGTTACCGCCGTCTCAACCCGCCATTCCATGTGGATGAGCGCAGCTTTGCGCCTTTGCCACATGGCAGAACCGCCCGCGACTTGTGATTTACGCCACCGTACGCGTGACTATGGGCGGCCTGCGGGTGGTTTTGAAAGAACCACAGCCCGGGCGGTGGATGGAACCACGGCAGTTTCGAGCGGGCACCGCAGCGGCACGCCGCCGCAGGGGGCCAAAGAAAAGGGGGCTTTGAAGCCCCCCTTGCTGTGGTATTGGCCGCAGGCCGTTATCGCCAGGCTCTCAGGTTCAGTAGTTGGCCAGCGGCTTGGCCTTGCCGCCCTCGAAGGTCATGACGACGATGGGCGCCTTGATGCGGTTGCCCTTGTCGTCGTACGCATACTCGCCCATCACGCCCTTGTAGGTCTGCTGGTGCATGTAAGCGCCGACCTTGGCGGGATCGATGGAGCCGCTCTTTTGCATGGCCTCGCCAATGTTCATGACCTGGTCGTAGTAGAACGGGCCATAGACATCGGGGTTCTGGCCGAAGCGCTTCTTGAACTTCTCCTGGAAGGCCTTGGCACCGGCGTCGCTGTCCGTCAGCATGCCGGCATAGGCGCAATAGACCACGTTGTTCACGGCGTCGGCGCCCAGCTTGGGCATCTCGGGGCTGCACAGCGTGTCGCCGCCCAGCAGCTTGGCGTTGATGCCCAGCTGCTTCATCTGGCGCGCCATGGGCGCGGCCTGGGGTGCGTAGCCGCCGTAGAAGATGACCTCGGGCTGCTTGGCCTTCATGTTGGTCAGAATGGCCATGAAGTCGGTGGCCTTGTCGGTCGTGAACTCGCGGCCGACCACGGTCAGGCCGAGCTTCTGCGCCTCCTTGGCGAACTCATCGGCCAGCCCCTGGCCAAAGGCCGTACGGTCGTCGATCACGCCGACCTTCTTGACCTTGAGCACGTTGGCGGCATAGCCCGCCATGTTGGAGCCGGCCTTCTCGTCGCTGGCCACGATGCGGAACAGGTTCTTGTAGCCGCCCTGGGTGATCTTGGGGTTGGTGCCCACGGTGGAGACCATGGTGCCGCCGTTGTCATAGACGCGCGATGCCGGAATGGTCACGCCCGAGCAGTACGGCCCCATGACATAGCGCACGCCCGAATCCACGAACTTCTGCGCCACGGCCACGCCCGCCTTGGCGTCGCACTGGTCGTCCTCGGACACCAGCTCGAACTTCAGCGTCTTGCCACCCACGTTGATCTTGCGCGCGTTCAGGTCCTCGATGGCCAGGCGCACGCCGTTGTCGTTGTCGCGGCCGGCGAAGGTGTTAGGGCCCGACAGGGGGCCGCTGTGGCCGATCTTGACGACCTGCTCCTGGGCCAGGGCGCCAGAGGCGCAAACCAGGGCGGCAGCGGCCACGAGGGTGGATTTCATGATGGGGGATTGCATGGCGAACATTCCGGTTGAGATTGTGCGAAACATGCCCGTCAATGCCAGGCACTTCGCACTGGCCTGGACGACGCAAGGTCTGTGTGCAGACAACCGGCGATTATCTGACGAACCCGCTCAACTTTACAAGGCCAGCAACTGCTGGCGGTAGTGCTGCAGTTCGTCGATGGACTCATGCACATCGGCCAGGGCGGTGTGGCGCTGCGCCTTCTTGAAGCTGGCGTAGGCCTCGGGCTTCCAGCGCTTGGCCAGCTCCTTGAGCGTGCTCACATCCACATTGCGGTAGTGAAAGAAGGCCTCCAGCCTGGGCATGTACTTGACCAGGAAACGCCTGTCCTGGCCGATGCTGTTGCCGCACATGGGCACGCAGCCCTTGGGCACATAGAGCGACAGGAAGTCGATGAGCTGCTGCTCGGCATCGGCCTCGCTGACGGTGGAGGCGCGCACCTTGTCGATCAAGCCGCTCTTGCCATGGGTGCCCTTGTTCCAGGCATCCATGGCGTCGAGCACAGCGTCGCTCTGGTGGATGGCGAACACCGGGCCTTCGACGCGCGGCTCCAGGCTGGGGCCGGTGACGACCACGGCGATCTCCAGCAGGTATTCCTTTTCGGGGTCGAGCCCGCTCATTTCACAGTCGAGCCAGACAAGGTTCTGGTCGGATTTGGCAAGGGTGGGGGCAGTGGGATTGACAGTTTCAGACATGGCGCAAATTGTCGCCGTAAACTTGCGCGGCCATGCCGCCCTCCTCTACCGCCCCCTTCCTCTCGCCCTCGACCTTGACGACCCTGGTGTTTGCCGCCCTGCTGCTGGCCGGGCTGGCGTTGCGCCTGTGGCTGGCCACGCGCCAGATCCGCCATGTGGCGCAGCACCGCGGCGCCGTGCCGGCGGCCTTTGCCGAGCGCATCACCCTGGCCGCGCACCAGAAGGCGGCCGACTACACCATCGCCAAGGCGCGCTTTGGCCTGCTCTCTATGGCCCTGTCCACCGCCGTGGTGCTGGGCTGGACGCTGCTGGGCGGGCTGGACGCCCTGAACCAGCAGCTGCTGGCCTGGCTGGGCGGCGGCATGCCGCAGCAGCTGGCGCTGCTGGCCGGCTTTGCCCTCATCGGTGGCGCCCTGGATCTGCCGGCCAGCCTGTACCAGACCTTTCGCATCGAGCAGCGCTTTGGTTTCAACCAGATGACGCCGCGGCTGTGGCTGACCGATCTGGTCAAGTCCACGCTGATCGGGGCCGTGATCGGCCTGCCGATCGCCGCGCTGATCCTGTGGCTCATGGGCGCCGCCGGCCCGCTGTGGTGGCTCTGGGCCTGGGGCGTGTGGATGGGCTTCAACCTGCTGCTGATGGTGGTGTTCCCGGTGTTCATCGCGCCGCTGTTCAACAAATTCCAGCCGCTTGCCGACGAGGCCCTGAAGGCGCGTGTGACGGCGCTGATGCAGCGCTGCGGCTTTGCCGCCAAGGGCCTGTTCGTGATGGACGGCAGCCGGCGCAGTGCACACGCCAACGCCTACTTCACGGGTTTCGGCGCGGCCAAGCGCGTGGTGTTCTTCGACACGCTGCTCAGGCAGCTCTCGCCCGCCGAGGTCGAGGCCGTGCTGGCGCATGAGCTGGGCCACTTCAAGCACAAACATGTCACGCGCCGCATGCTGGGCATGTTTGCCGTCAGCCTGGCCGGCTTTGCACTGCTCGGCTGGCTGTCCACGCGCGGCTGGTTCTACACCGGCCTGGGCGTGCAACCCAACCTGATGATCGAGGGCCTGCCCGGCTCGGCGCCCAACGACGCGCTGGCGCTGCTGCTGTTCCTGCTGGCCGTGCCGGTGCTGACGCTGTTCGCCCAGCCGCTGATGGCGCAGATCTCGCGCCACCAGGAGTTTCAGGCCGATGCCTATGCAGTCAGCCAGGCCAGCGGCACCGAGCTGGCGTCGGCCCTGCTCAAGCTCTACCAGGACAATGCCTCCACGCTCACGCCAGACCCGGTGTACGTGAAGTTCTACTACTCCCACCCCCCCGCCACGGAGCGCCTGGCGCGCCTGCCCGTGGCCGTCCAGTCATGACCTCGATGTTTCCAAAAAAAGACTGGTCTACGCAGACCAGGCGCGCGCTGTCAGCTACTGAAATCGTAGTAAAACTGACCGAACTGCCAGGCTGGCAGCTTTCCGGCGACGGCGCCGATGTGGCCATAGAGAAGACCTACCGCTTCGCCAACTACCACGAGACCATGGCCTTCGTGAACGCAGTGGCCTTCATCGCCCATGCGCAGGACCACCATCCGGATCTGTCGGTGCATTACGCCCGCTGCGTGGTGCGCCTGAATACGCATGACGTGGGCGGCATCTCGGCCACCGACATCGACTGCGCCACGCGCATAGACGCCCTGCTGGCCGCGCCATGACGCGCAGCGAAGGCCTGGTGGTCGCCAGCCATGGCCGCCACTGCGTGGTGGAGAGCGCCGACGGCGTGCGCCGCATCTGCCACCCGCGCGGCAAGAAGAGCCAGGCCGTCGTGGGCGACCGCGTGCTGTGGCAGGCCGCGGCCCCCGGCCAGGCGCAGGGCCATGGCGACGAGGGCACGATAGAAAAGGTGCTGGAGCGGCGCAACCTGTTCTACCGCCAGGACGAGGTGCGCACCAAATCCTTTGCCGCCAACCTCGATCAGGTGCTGATCCTGATCGCCGCCGAGCCCGTGTTTTCCGAAAGCCAGCTCGTGCGCGCCCTGATCGCGGCCGAGGCTGCCGGCATCACACCGCTGATAGCACTCAACAAAAGCGACCTGGTGGAGCCTTTTGCACAGGCCTGGCAGCGCCTGTGGCCCTACCGCCATATGGGCGGCGAACAAGACACGCGCCACCACTACCGCGTGCTGCCGCTGTCGCTGACGCAATCGGGCGCGGTCGATCGCGATGCACTGCTGCCGCTGCTGGCGGGCAAGACCACCCTGATCCTGGGTCCTTCGGGGTCAGGCAAGAGCACCCTGGTGAACCTGCTGGTACCAGGGGCTGCGGCGCAGACGGGCGAGATATCGCAGGCGCTGAACTCCGGCCGGCACACCACCACCACCACCAGCCTGTACTGGATAGACGGCGCGCGCACCACGGCGCTCATCGACTCGCCGGGCTTTCAGGAGTTCGGTCTGCGTCACCTGGCGCCCACCGATCTGGCGCGCTGCATGCCCGACATTGCCGCGCATGCCGGCGGGTGCCGTTTCTACAACTGCAGCCACCTGCACGAGCCCGGCTGCGCCGTGATGGCCCAGGTGAGCGAGAGCCAGGACGCGCAGGCCATCAGCCTGCAGCGCTACCGCATCTATGGCGAATTGTTCGCCGAACTGAGCCAGAGCGCCTATTGATGGATATTGGACAAATACGGTTGTAGGGCCTGCCAATAAAGCGTAAATAGCTTTTAATTTGATAGCATCAACCGAGCAGGCGCGCCAGGGTCAGCAGCGCCAGCAGCAGCATCCACACCACGACCGAGCGCCACACCAGGCCCACCACGCTGCGCAGGTGGCCCACCTCCGGCTCGCGGCCCGGCGTGCTGCTGCTGTCCGCCATGTCGGCCCCGGCCTCAAAATCGGCGGCAAGCTCGGCGCCGGCGCGGCTGCGCAGCGCCTCTCCCCCTAAGCGCACGTTGATGGCGCCGGCCGTGGCGGCCAGCACCACGCCATCGTTGTCGTTGGGAAAGCGCTGGGCATGAAATCGCCAGCCGTCGATGGCCTCCTCGAAACTGCCCACCACGGCAAAGCTCATCGCCGTCAGGCGCGCCGGCAGCCAGTCGATGACCATCCAGGCCTGCTCCGCCGCGCGTTGCAGTGACTCACTGGGCGGATGGGCCGTGACCACGCGCGACCCTCGCCCCCAGTAGCGCGCCACAAATTCGGCCAGCCGGTACAACACCGCACCGGTCGGCCCCAGGCCCAGCGCCGCGAACACCGAGTACCACGCCAGCACGCCAAACACATGGCGGTGCGCCGCAATCACCGAATACTCGATCACATGGCGCACGATCTCGCTGCGCGGCAGCTCGCTGGCATCCACCTGCTTCCAGCGTGCGAGCAGCGCGCGTGCCTCGGCGGCGTCGCCATCCTCCAGCGCATCACGTATGGCCGTGAAGTGATGACTGAACTGGCGAAAACCCAGCGTGAGGTAGAGCACGGCCACGCTCCACAGCAGCGCCAGGGGCCAGCCCAGCCAATGCAGCAGCGCCCAATGCACGGCCAGCACAAACGCCGGCGGCACGAGTACGGCCAGGCTCCAGGCCACCCAGCCATGCCGGGACTGTCCGGCATCAAAACTGCGGCATACCGACAGGGCCCAGGCGCGCAGGCCGGCGTGGATGGGGTTGCTGCGGGCCAGCGGCCGCGCCTGCTCGATCAGCAAGGCGAACAGGATGGCAAAGAAACTCATGGCGGCAATGATAGCGGCGCCGCCCGGCAGGCCGCCGCGCCTGCAGTCACGCCAGCATGAAGCGGTAGAAGTTGCGCAGCATGGCCGCCGTGGCGCCCCAGATGTAGCGCTGGCGCGCACCGTCCTGGTAGGGCATGGCAAACCACTCACGGCGCAGGCCCTGCCACTCCAGCGCATGGCGTTCGTGGTGCGCCGGATTGAGCAGGAAGTCGAGCGGCACCTCGAATACGTCGGCCACCTCGTCCGGGTTGGGCGCCAGCACAAAATCCGGCCGTACCAGGGCCACGACGGGCGTGACGATGAAGGAGCTGCCAGTCACATAGATCGGCAGCTGGCCCAACACCTCCACGCTGCCCGCCTCCAGCCCCACTTCCTCATGCGTCTCGCGCAGGGCTGTGGCGGCGGCATCCAGATCCTCGGGGTCGCTGCGCCCGCCAGGAAAGGCCACCTGCCCCTTGTGCGTGGACAGGTGGGCCGTGCGTTCGGTGAGCAGCACCGTGGGCCGCTCACGCTGCACTATGGGCACCAACACCGCCGCCTCGGCCGGTGGGCGCTGCACGAACTTCTTCTCGCGCACGATCTCCGGCGTCCACAGTGGCGGCGTGGCAAAGCGCCGGCGCAATGCATCGGGGGTCTGCGCCGCCGCTGGGACCGCCGGCAAATGGCCGTCCACACCCACCAGCGGCACGGTACGTGGGTCAAAGTCGGGCAGCGACGACAGCGAGGAAATCACCGTCGCCGCATCAGAGCCAATGGGGCGAAATGAGCTCACAAAACAGCACCAGGAATGAAAAAACCGCTACAGGCCTGCGCACTGTAGCGGTTTTGCAGCTTGAGGCTTGCGCCGCGTGAATTACGCGGCGGTTGCGGCCACCTTGACGCGGGACGGCAGCTTTTCCTTGATGCGTGCCGACTTGCCGCTGCGCTGGCGCAGGTAGTACAGCTTGGCACGGCGCACATCGCCACGGCGCTTGACTTCGATGCCGGCGATCAGCGGGCTGTAGGTCTGGAACGTGCGTTCCACGCCTTCGCCGCTGGAGATCTTGCGCACGGTGAAGCCGCTGTTCAGGCCACGGTTGCGCTTGGCGATCACCACGCCTTCGTAGGCCTGCACGCGCTTGCGGCTGCCTTCGACCACGTTCACGCTGACGATGACGGTGTCGCCAGGAGCGAATGCGGGAATGGTCTTGTTCAAGCGGGCGATTTCTTCCTGCTCGAGGATCTGGATCAGATTCATGGTTTGGTTTCCAACGATCATGGACGCGCCAGGATTGGCTGCGGCGCCCCTATTGGCGCCTTGTGGCTATTCGGCTGATCATGCTGCGCATGTGCCCATAGCGGCCGGCCAGAGGATCGAGAACCTGCGATTATAGTGGGTTTTGCGCTAGCACTGCCTCATCTGCGCGCGTGAGCAACCCACGCTCGCGCGCCGCCTGGAGCAGGTCGGGTCGATGGCGCGCCGTGGTCACGAGGCGCTGATCGCGACGCCAGCGCTCGATCTGCGCATGGTGGCCCGACAGCAGCGGAGCCGGCACGCCGCGGCCCTGCCATTGCTCGGGCCGGGTGTAGTGAGGGCAGTCCAGCAGGCCATCCAGGGCCGGGTTGAAGCTATCGAGCTGGTGACTGCCCTCGTCGTGCAGCACACCCGGCTGCAGGCGCGCCACGGCATCCAGCAGGGCCATGGCCGCGATCTCGCCGCCCGAGAGCACAAAGTCGCCCAGGCTGATCTGCATGTCCACATGGGCGTCGATGAAGCGCTGGTCCACACCCTCATAGCGGCCGCAGAGCAGCACCGCACCCGCCCCCGCCGACCAGTCCTGCACCGCCGCGTGATCCAGCCTGCGGCCTATGGGCGAGAACAGCACCAGCGGCGCCGCCTGCGCTTCTGCACGATCGGCGCGGATGGCGGCCAGACAGCGCGCCAGCGGTTCGGCCATCATCACCATGCCGGGGCCGCCGCCAAACGGGCGGTCATCGACGCGGCGGTAGTTACCCTCGGCATGGTCGCGCAGGCTCCACAGCCGCACCTGCACCTGGCCCGCGGCGTAGGCACGCCGCGTCACGCCGCTGGCCAGAAAAGGCTCGAACAGCTCGGGGAACAGGGTGATGACGTCAAAGCGCATGGGGGCTTCAGTAGTCAGGTTGCCAGTCCACCGTGATGCAGCACCCGGCCAGATCCACCTTGTCCACAAAGGCCGAAACGAAGGGGATCATGCGCTCCTGCGCCTTGCCCTCATGCTCGTAGCCCAGCACCAGCGTGGTCTGCGGTCCGGTGGGCAGCAGATCACGCACGGTGCCCAGCGGCACGCCCTCGCGGTTCACCACGGCCAGGCCGATCAGGTCGACCCAGTAGTACTCGTCATCGCCGACCGCAGGAAAACTCCCGCGTGGCACAAAGATGCGCGCGCCGCGCAGCGCCTCGGCGCCGTCGCGATCGTCCACGCCCTGCGCCCAGGCCACGATGGTGTCGGAATGCGTGCGCGCCTGGCGTATCGGGAGCAACACGGTGCCGGCAAAGAAGCTCTTCGCGCCCCGCTCGGCAGGCTGCAAAAACCAGGCCCTGGAGGCCAGCAAGGCCTCGGGGTCGCTGCTGTAGGGCAAGACCTTGAACCAGCCCTTGACGCCCCAGGCATCGGTGATGCGACCAACCTCCACCGCGTCAGGGGGCAGTTCACTGGCTTCGAGAATGGGGGGCTGAGGCATGGCGGCGGCAGGACGAAAAGAATCGTGCATGAAAAAAGGCGGGGCCCGTCAGCTGTACCAACGGGGCCCGCCCTTTTCGGGACTGTGAACCGATCAGGCGGCCTGCTTGGCGGCTTGTTTGATCAGGCGATCCACGGTGGGGGAGGCTTGCGCGCCCACGCCCGTCCAGTACGTCAGGCGATCCTGGGCGATGCGCAGGGTCTCTTCGCCGCCCTTGGCGGAAGGGTTGTAGAAGCCCAGACGCTCGATGAAGCGGCCGTCACGGCGCACGCGCTTGTCGGCAACGACGATGTTGAAGAACGGACGGCCCTTGGAGCCGCCGCGGGAGAGTCGAATCACGACCATAATGAATCCTTCGGGTGGACGCAGCGGTTGCTGCATGAGTTTTTGCGGCGTTTGAGACACGCGACTTGGCCACCCGGCCAGCGACACGCAGCAAAGCCGGCAATTATAGCCCCATCCACGCAAATGCCCACCATACGCGCCAGCATTGGCGGCGACATCGCCGCCATCACCGCCATCTACGCCCACCATGTGCTGCACGGCACGGGCACCTTCGAGGTCGACCCGCCCAGCAGCCAGGACATGGCGGCGCGCCGCGCCGAGGTGCTGGCCAGGGGCCTGCCCCATCTGGTGGCCGAGGAAGGAGGTCAGGTACTGGGCTTTGCCTACTGCAACTGGTTCAAGCCGCGCCCCGCCTATCGCTATTCGGCCGAGGACTCGGTCTACGTGGCCGATGCAGCCCGGGGGCTCGGCGTGGGCCGGTTGCTCCTCGACGCCCTGGCCGAGCAGGCGCAGGCCGCAGGGATGCGCAAGCTGCTGGCCGTGATCGGCGATTCGGCCAACGCCGGCTCCATCGCCCTGCACCGCGCTGCCGGATTCACCGAGGTCGGCGTGATGCGCTCCGTGGGCTGGAAGTTTGGCGCCTGGCGCGACATCGTGCTCATGGAAAAGCCCCTGGGCGCAGGCGACAGCAGCGCTCCCGAATAACGCCACAACCATCACCCCACCCATGAAGAACAAGACCCTCGCCACCTGGCTCGCATTCCTCGGGGGGCCGCTGGGGCTGCACCGCTTCTACCTGTTTGGCTTTGGCGACATGCTCGGCTGGCTGCTGCCGGTGCCGACGGCGCTGGGGGTGTACGGCCTACAGCGCGTGCAGCAATGGGGTCAGGACGATCAGCTGAGCTGGCTGTTGATCCCGCTGCTGGGTTTCACGATCGCCGGCTGCGCGCTGTGCGCCATCGTCTACGGGTTGATGGCCCCGGAAAAATGGAATGCCCGCTTCAACCAGACCGCCGCGGCCGACGCCGCGCCTGGGCGCACCAACTGGTTCACGGTGTTTGCCGTGGCGCTATCGCTGCTGGTGGGCACTGCCGTGCTGATGGCCAGCATTGCCTTCAGCCTGCAGCGCTACTACGAATACCAGATCGAGGAAGCGCGCAAGATTTCTCAGTGAAAATGGCCGATAGCGCCCATCTGTCAAGCATCAATAGCTATTATTTTAATAGCAATCAGTACAGCTGCAGGCTGATCCAGTAGGCAATTGCGGCGACAAAGGCGCTGGCCGGAATGGTCAGAATCCAGGCCCAGACGATGTTGCCCGCCACACCCCAGCGCACGGCGCTGGCGCGCTGGGTGGAGCCCACGCCGACGATGGCGCCGGTGATGGTGTGGGTGGTGGACACGGGCACGCCCAGGGCGGTGGCAAAGAACAGCGTCAGCGCCCCGCCCGACTCGGCACAAAAGCCGCCCACGGGCTTGAGCTTGGTGATCTTCTGCCCCATGGTTTTGACGATGCGCCAGCCGCCAAACATGGTGCCCAGGCCTATGGCCGCATAACACGAGACGATGACCCAGGTGGGCGGCGCGCTGTCAGCAGCCGAGGCATAGCCGGTGGCGATGAGCAGCAGCCAGATGATGCCAATGGTTTTTTGCGCGTCGTTGCCGCCATGGCCCAGGCTGTAGGCGCCGGCGGACACCAGCTGCAGGCGGCGGAACCATTTGTCCACCTTGATCGGTCGCGTGCGCCTGAATACCCAGGCCACCAGCACCATCATGGCCGAGCCCAGCACCATGCCCAGCAGCGGGGAGATGAAGATGAAGGCCACGGTCTTGATGATGCCGCTGGCCATCAGCGCACCCGAGCCCGACTTGGCCACCACCGCGCCGACGATGCCGCCAATCAGCGCATGCGAGGAGCTGCTGGGGATGCCGTAATACCAGGTGATGACGTTCCAGGTGATGGCGCCCACCAGGGCGCCAAAGATCACATGGGTGTCCACCACGCCCGGATCGGCAATGCCCTTGCCGATGGTAGCGGCCACGCTGAGGTGGAACACGAAGATCGCCACAAAGTTGAAAAAGGCCGCAAAGACAACGGCCTGCGTGGGTTTGAGCACACCCGTGGAAACCACGGTGGCAATCGAGTTGGCCGCGTCATGAAACCCGTTCATGAAGTCGAACAGAATGGCCAGCGCCACCAGCACGACCACGACCCATAGGGCGGTTTGTACCGTATCCATGGTGTAGAAAAGCTTATGCCTGGGCTCAGGAGTTTTCGAGGATCACGCCCTCGATGAGGTTGGCCACGTCCTCGCACTTGTCGGTGATGGTTTCGAGCAGCTCGTAGATGGCCTTGAGCTTGATCAGCTCGCGCACATCGGTTTCCTCGCGGAACAGCTTGCTCATGGCGCTGCGCAGCACGCGGTCGGCGTCACCCTCCAGGCGATCGATCTCCTCGCAGGTCTTGAGCGCGGCCTCGGCCACGGCCGGATCGGCAATGCGCGACAGCATCTTCACGGCATCGCGCACGCGCTCGCAGCACTTGACGCTCAAGTCCGTCAGGCGTGAAATTTCTTCGGTCATGTGGCGGATGTCATACAGCGCCATGGTCTCGGCCGAGTCCTGGATCAGGTCGGCCACATCGTCCATGGTGTTGATCAGCGAGTGGATCTGTTCGCGATCGATGGGCGTGATGAACGTCTGGTGCAGCGTGCGATTGACCTCGTGGGTCACGCGGTCGGCAGCGCGTTCGGCGTTGTCCACGTCCTGGTTGTACTGGTCACGCAGATGGGTGTCACTGTAATTGGCCACCAGCTGCGAAAAAGCGCGCGCCGCTTCGACAATACGGTCGGCATGCTGGTTGAACATCTCGAAAAAATTGCCCTCGCGGGGCAACAGCTTTCCAAACAACATGTCGACTCCTGATCGAACCTTCGTGCGTAGTACGACGCAGAGTTGACCATCGTGTGACAAAACTGCGAAAGGTGCGAGTTTAACCGCCGGCTCGCAGGCTCCCGGAATGCCAGGGCAAACCCTGATTGCTGTAGGATTTTTCTCACCCCGTGGCATCGCCCAGGCCCACAAGGCGCACCCATTGCCGGCCGTAGATTGAAGTAAAAACCAATCGCCCCCCAGGAGGGGTCATGCCATCCACGCTTCGTCAACTGCTCTGCGCCACCCTGCTCACGGGCCTTGCCGCTGCCGGCCTGGCGCAAGCGCCCATGCCCCGGGCTGCGGGAATGTATGGTGGCTATGTGGGACTGGGCGCGGGTGCCTCCAGGTATGACCTGCGCAGCGGCAGCGGCGGTTTCGACTTCGACGATGGCGGCAGCGCCATCAAGCTGTATGCCGGCGCGTTTTTCCACCCCAACCTGGGGCTGGAGCTGGGCTACCTGGATCTGGGCAAGGCGCGCCGCATCGGCGGCAACAGCAGCGCCCGCGGCCTGAACTTCAGCCTGGTGGGGCGCCTGCCCTTGGGCACGCAGCTGGATCTGCAGGGCAAGCTGGGCACCTTCTACGGCCGCACCGACACCCGGGGGGTGGGCGGCTATGGCGTGCAACTGGGCAAGGGAAGCGGCTTTGGCCTGTCTTACGGCGCAGGGCTGCGCTGGGCCTTCACGCCGCAATGGTCTGCCGTGCTGCAGTGGGAGCGCCAGCGCCTGCACTTTGCCGACCGCCTGTCGGACGTGGATGCGGCCACGCTGGGCCTGCAGTACAACTACTGACACGCCCCAAAGGACGGGCCGTTCAGGCGCTGCGAAAGATGAAATACACCGCGCCGACCAGGCACAAACCAGCCCAGAGATAGTCCCATTTGAGCGGCTCGTTCAGATAGAACACCGCGAAAGGGACGAACACGGTCAGCGTGATGACCTCCTGCATGATCTTGAGCTGGCCCACGCTGAACTGTGCATGGCCGATGCGGTTGGCCGGCACCTGCAGCAGGTATTCGAACAGCGCGATGCCCCAACTCACCAGGGCCGCCACGTACCACGGCGCCGTGGCCAGATTCTTCAGGTGCCCATACCAGGCAAGGGTCATGAAGACATTGCTTGCCACCAGCAGCAAGATGGTCTGCAGCGGGATGGGCAGGGATTGCAGGACATGCATGGCGCAGTCAAAATCACTAGAAAAATAGCGCCCTAGCGCATATGCAACAAGCGCCAATAGCTATTAAAACAAAAGCACCACCAGGGCGGTGCCTTGGACTTCGCGGGCGCTGCCTCACTCGCCCAGATAAGCCGCGCGCACACGCGGATCCGACAGCAGATCCTGCCCCGCGCCGGTCATGGTGATCAGGCCGGACTCCATCACGTAGCCGCGATCGGCAATGGCCAGCGCCCGGCTGGCGTTCTGCTCGACCAGCACGATGGTCACGCCCAGGGCGTACACGTCGCGCACCACCTCGAAGATCTTGTCCACCATGATGGGTGACAGCCCCATGGAGGGCTCGTCCAGCAGCAGCACCTTGGGCTGGCTCATCAGCGCGCGGCCCATGGCCAGCATCTGCTGCTCGCCACCGCTCATGGTGCCGGCCAGCTGGTCCTTGCGTTCGCGCAGGCGCGGGAAGATGTTGAACATCTTCTCCACATCGGCGTCGATGCCGGCCTTGTCATTGCGTGTATAGGCGCCCATGAGCAGGTTTTCGGTGATGGTCATACGCGCGAACACGCCGCGGCCCTCGGGCACCATCACCAGGCCATCACGCACCAGATCCCAGGCGCCACGGCCCTTGATGCTTCGGCCCAGGTATTCGATGTCGCCATCGTTCATGCCCAGGCCGCCGGTGATGGCCTTCATGCTGGTGGTCTTACCGGCGCCGTTGGAGCCGATCAGCGTGACCAGCTCGCCCTCGCGCACCTCCATGTCCACGCCCTTGACGGCCTGGATGCCGCCATAGGCCACCTTCAGGCCCGTGACCTTGAGCAGTACTTGCTTGTTGTTGGTATCGGCCATATCAATGCCCCCCCGTTCCCAGGTAGGCCTCAATCACTTTCTCGTTCTTCTGCACCTCGGCAGGCGTGCCTTCGGCGATCTGCTTGCCATAGTCGAGCACCGTGACGCGGTCGCACAGGCCCATGATGAGCTTGACGTCGTGTTCGATGATGAGAATGGTGCGGTTGTCCTGGCGGATGCGCTCGATGAGTTCGCGCAACTGCACCTTCTCGGTCGCGTTCATGCCGGCCGCGGGCTCGTCCAGCGCGATCAGCTGCGGATCGGTGGCCAGGGCGCGCGCGATCTCCAGACGGCGCTGGTCGCCGTAGGACAGCGTGCGTGCCTTGAAGTCGGCGTACTTGCCCACGCCCACATAGTCCAGCAGCTCCTGCGCACGCTTGGCAATCGCGGCCTCTTCCTGCTTGAAGCCCTGGGTGCGGAACACGGCACCAAACAGGCCCGAGTGGGTGCGGATATGCCGCCCCACCATCACGTTCTCCAGCGCCGTCATTTCGGCAAACAGGCGGATGTTCTGGAAGGTGCGCGCAATGCCGGCCTGGGCCACCTTGTGCACCGCCGTGGGTTCATAGGGCCGGCCCGCGAGCTCGAAGGTACCCGCGTCGGGCGTGTACAGGCCGGTGATGACGTTGAAGAACGTCGTCTTGCCGGCGCCATTGGGGCCGATCAGGCCATAGACCTGACCGCGCTGTATGGTGATGCCCACGCCCGACAGCGCCTGCAGGCCGCCAAAGCGTTTGGAAATGCCCGCGACCTTGAGAACCACGTCTTTCGATGTATCTGTCATTTTCTTGCTCTATGCGTGGTGTCAGGACTTGCTCGCCAGGCTCTTGCCATGCTCGGGCGAAGGCCACAGGCCACGCGGGCGCAGCAGCATGATGATGATCATCGCCAGGGCAATCAGCAGCTGGCGCAGGATGGACGCGTCCAGGCGCCCGTCGGTCATGGCCTGCAGGGGGCCGGCCACATAGCGCAGTACCTCGGGCAGGGCGGACAGCAGCACGGCGCCCAGGATCACCCCCGGGATATGGCCCAGGCCGCCCAGCACCACCATGGCGACGATCATCACCGACTCCATCAGGCTGAATGACTCGGGCGAGACAAAGCCCTGAAAGGCCGCGAACATGGCGCCCGAGACGCCGCCGAATGAGGCCCCCATGCCGAAGGCCAGCAGCTTCATGTTGCGCGTGTTGATGCCCATGGCCTTGGCGGCGATCTCATCTTCGCGGATGGCCATCCAGGCGCGGCCTATGCGCGAGTCCTGCAGGCGATAGCAGATGACGATGGTGATCAACACCAGGGCCAGGAACAGGTAGTAGTACATCGTCACCGAGTTGATGTCGAAGCCGAACAGCTCCTGCCGCTTTGCCAGATCCAGGCCGAAGATCTTCACCGAGTCGATCTGCCCCAGGCCCTTGGGACCATTGGTGAGGTTGACCGGGTGATCCAGGTTGTTCAGGAAGATGCGGATGATTTCACCGAAGCCCAGCGTCACGATGGCCAGGTAGTCGCCGCGCAGCTTGAGCACCGGTATGCCCAGCAGCACCCCCGTGCAGGCCGCCAGCACCAGGGCCAGCGGAATCACCACCCACAGAGACAGGTGCATGCCATCTGGGAAATGCGCGGCAAACCAGGCAAAGTTCTCCGTCAGGTGCGGCGAGGCCAGCAGGCCGAACATGTAGGCGCCCACGGCGTAGAAGGCCACGTAGCCCAGATCCAGCAGGCCGGCATAGCCGACCACGATGTTCAGGCCCAGGGCCAGCATCACATACAGCAGTGCCAGATCGGCAATGCGCACCCAGGCGTTGCCAAAGTACTGCAACACCAGCGGCAGCACCAGCAGCGCGATACCACCCAGAATCCATTGGAGCTTGTTGTTTTTCATGTTGTGGCTCCTCGTTAGGCGCGGTCGGCCACACGCTCACCCAGCAGGCCCGAGGGGCGCAGTGTCAGGATGACGATGAGGACGATGAAGGCAAAGATGTCGGTGTAGTGGCTGCCCAGCACGCCACCGGTCAGGGTGCCGATGTAGCCCGAGCCAATGGCCTCGATCAGGCCCAGCAACACACCGCCCACCACGGCACCGGTCAGGTTGCCAATGCCGCCAAACACCGCCGCCGTGAAGGCCTTGAGCCCCGGCAGGAAACCCATGGTGTGCTGGGCCGTGCCGTAGTTGGCCGCCCACATGATGCCGGCGATCGCCGCCAGCACCGCGCCGATGATGAAGGTGGCCGAGATCACCATGTCGGGCTTGACGCCCATGAGTGCCGCCACACGCGGGTTCTCGGCAGTGGCGCGCATGGCGCGGCCCAGGCGGGTGTAGCTCACCAGATACACCATGGCCGCCAGGGCGATCACCGTGACCGCCAGGATCAGCACCTGGGTGGTGGTGATCACGGCGCCGCCCACCTCGAACGGCGCGGCCGGCAACAAGGTGGGATAGGGCTTGTAATTGGGCTTCCAGATGATCATGGCCAGCGTCTGCAGCAGGATGGACATGCCGATGGCTGTGATCAGCGGTGCCAGGCGCGGGCTGTTGCGCAAGCGCTTGTAGGCGACCTTCTCGATCGTGTAGTTCAACGCCGCCGCCACTACGCAGGCGATCACCGTCGCCAGCAGCAGCACGAGCCAGCCCGGCGCGCCAGGCATGGCGTCCTGCATCAAGCCGATGCAGCTCCAGCTGGTCAGCGCCCCGATCATGAGCACCTCCCCATGGGCGAAATTGATGAGCTGGATGATGCCGTACACCATGGTATAGCCCAAGGCTATCAAGGCGTACATGCTGCCGAGAACCAGACCATTGATGATCTGTTGCAGCAAGATGTCCATAAGAAAAAGTCCTTTGTATTGACGTTCCCAGCAGCAGGCACCCATGCACGGTGCAGCCTTGTGGGCCCGTCTGCCATTTACCAAAAAACCCGCGAGCCAAAGGTCTGCGCGGGTTGGAAGCGGAATTTTGTCACGGCTTTGGCGCCGCCGGCGGGCAGCCTGGGGCGGTGTTTTCCCTGGCTTTCGGTGCAGGCGTTTACTTCTGCGCCGGCAATTTTGCAGCGCTGTTGCGTGCGCGCAACTCGTCAAGCTTCTGGGCTATCTTGATCTCCAAACCGCGCGGCACGGGGGCGTAAAAGCCCGTCGGCTCCATGCCATCTGGCAGATAGCTTTCGCCGGCGGCAAAGCCGCCCTCCTCGTCATGTGCGTAGCGATAGCCCTTGCCATAGTCCAGCTGCTTCATCAGCTGCGTGGGCGCATTGCGCAGGTGCATGGGCACGGGGCGGGTGCCGTCCTGCTTCACAAAGGCGCGCGCCTTGTTGTAGGCCATGTAGCCGGCGTTGCTCTTGGGCGCCACCGCCAGATAGAGCACGGCCTGGGCCAGGGCCAGCTCACCCTCCGGCGAGCCCAGGCGCTCATAGGTCTGCGCGGCCTCGTTGGCGATCTGCATGGCACGCGGGTCGGCCAGGCCGACATCCTCCCAGGCCATCCGCACGATGCGCCGGGCCATGTAGCGCGGGTCGGCGCCGCCATCGAGCATGCGCACCAGCCAGTACAGGGCGGCGTCAGGATCGGAGCCGCGCACTGACTTGTGCAGCGCACTGATGGTGTCGTAGAACTGCTCGCCACCCTTGTCATAGCGGCGCATGCGCTCACCAAGCACGCGCACGACCCAGTCATCCTCGATCAGCGCCAGGCCCGCTTGGCTGGCCGTGATGGCCAGCGTTTCCAGCGTATTGAGCAGGCGCCGCGCATCGCCGTCGGCATAGGCGATGAGCCGCTCGGTTGCTTCATTTTCAATAGCTGGTAGCGCTTGCAGCTCCTGGGCTTTGATGATAATTTGCTTCAAGTCTTCGCTGCCCAAAGGCTGCAGCACATAGACCACGGCGCGCGACAACAGCGCCGAGTTGACCTCGAACGAGGGGTTCTCCGTCGTCGCCCCCACGAAGGTGAACAGCCCACTTTCCACATGCGGCAAGAAAGCATCCTGCTGGCTCTTGTTGAAACGGTGCACCTCGTCCACAAAGACGATGGTGCGCTGCCCCATCAAGCCGTCGCGTGCGCTTTCGGCCAGCTGCACCGCATCGCGTATGTCCTTGACCCCGCCCAGCACGGCGCTGATGCTGATGAACTGGGCGTCGAACGCCTGCGCCATCAGGCGCGCAATGGTGGTCTTGCCCACACCCGGTGGCCCCCACAGGATGCAGCTGTGCGGCCGCCCCGACTCGAACGCCAGGCGCAGCGGCATGCCCGGGCCCAGCACATGCTGCTGGCCAACGACCTCACCGAGGGTGCGCGGGCGCAGGCGTTCGGCCAGGGGTTGATGGGCAGCAGCAGCGTTCATGACAGGCAGGGGCAGGCAATCCGGCGATGGTAGCGGGCAAAGCCACCGGAGATCGACAATGGCCGGTCACGCAAGCTGCCATGCCCCGCCACGAATCACTCCACGCCCTGTTGCACCGCGTGCGCGCCTGCACGATCTGTGCGGACTACCTGCCCCTTGGCCCCCGGCCAGTGCTTCAGGCCGGCAGCGGTGCGCGCATACTGATTGCAGGCCAGGCGCCGGGGCGCAAGGTGCATGCCTCGGGCATCCCGTTTGACGACGCCAGCGGCCAGCGGCTGCGCGACTGGCTGGGCCTGACGCCCGAACAGTTCTACGATCCATCGCAGGTGGCCATCCTGCCCATGGGTTTTTGTTATCCCGGCAAGGGGATCTCGGGCGATGCGCCTCCCCGCCCGGAATGTGCTCCGGCGTGGCGCGCACAGTTGCTGGCGCATTTACCGCGTCTGGCCTTCACCGTGGTGCTGGGTCAGTACGCGCTCGCCTGGCATATGCCCGAAGAGCGCTCGGGCGTGACCCAGGCGGTACAAAACTGGCAGCGCCACTGGCCCGCGGCCGTCGTCCTGCCCCATCCCAGCCCGCGCAACAACGGCTGGCTCAAGCGCAACCCATGGTTCGAGACGCAGTTGCTGCCCGAGGTGCGGGCACGCGTGATTGCCGTGCTTGCGACCAAAGGCAGGCACGATCGCACCACTTGATTGATATAGGTCAACCTGCAATTGATCTCAGGCAAGTCGGCATGCTGCACCATCGGACTGCGGCGTGCACATGCAAAGACCTTGGGCATGGGCTTTCAGCGGCCATGGATTGACCGCCGCCAACACCAAAACCAAGTGTTTTCCCTGAATTCGTCCGTTTACCAAACCTTGACATAGTTCATGGGTCAACCCAGCATAACAGTCAAGAATCCAGGGTGCTGAAAAGCCTTTTAAGGAGAAGACCATGAGCCACCATGACGATGAGAACGAGAGCGTTCCGCTCATACAGCAGCTGCTAGACAGCCCATTTCTACTGCTGTTTCTGGGCGTGATGATCCCAATGGTTGTATACAACCTATGGGGAGTTTTAGACATCCTGACCATTCCATTGGCCAAATAAGAGGAGCCGACCCCATGAGCGCAATACTCCCTCCCTCAGAGCGGTTGTGGTGGAAACACCCTCTCGACCGTGTCGAGGGCCTCTGGATCCTCATTTCCTTTGTCTGGTGCATGGTCATGTTCTTCATGATGGTGGGCTGGCACATCTACGGAAAACAGAACCTGTCCACCGAAACCTACAAAACCACGCCTGAGAAATTTGCCGCGCAAGCGCAAGCAGCCGTGGACAAATGGACGGTGCGCACTGAGCTGGAGCAAAAAATCCCCGTGGTGGCTCCACCCGAGGGTGCAGACGTGTACATGATCGCGCGCCTGTGGAATTTCTGGCCGATCCTCGAGCTGGAGAAGGGCAAGACCTACAAGCTGCATCTGAGCTCGATGGACTACAACCACGGCTTTTCTCTGCAACCCACCAACATCAACATCCAGGTCGTGCCCGGCTATGAGCACGTGATCAAGGTCACGCCCAACGAGTCCGGCACTTTTTCCGTTGTCTGCAACGAGTTTTGCGGCATTGGCCACCACGAGATGGTGGGTCGCATCTACGTGAAGTAAGCGGAGACACCCCATGACTACCACTTACCGTACCTGCCCGCGCACGGGCCTGCAATTCGAGGCCCAGGCCGAGAAACTCATGATTGCCAACGCCTTTATGGCCGTGGTCGCCCTGCTCGTGGGCGGCCTGCTGGCCATTGGCGTGGTGCTGACCCGCTGGCCCGCCGTGCACTGGCTGCCGGCCGACACCTTCTACATGGTGCTCACGGCCCACGGCATCGACATGCTGATCTTCTGGATCATCTTCTTTGAAGTCGCAGTCCTGTACTTCGCCTCATCGACGCTGTTGCGCTGTCGCATTGCCACGCCAAAAATAGCTTGGCTGGGCTTTGCGCTGATGCTCATCGGCGCCGTGTGGAACAACATCGTGGTGTTCCAGGGCGAGTCCAGCGTGATGATGACCTCCTATGTGCCCATGATGGCGCACTGGTCGTTCTACCTGAGCCTGATCCTGTTCGCCGTGGGCGCCCTGGTTGCCTGCTTTGTGTTCTTCGGTACGCTGGTCGTTGCCAAGCGCGACAAGACCTACGAAGGCTCAGTCCCACTGGTTACCTTCGGCGCCACGACCGCAGCCATCATCGCGGTATTCACCATTCTGTCGGGCGCTGGCGTCCTGGTGCCGACCTTCTTCGTGTCCATCGGACTGCTGGAGAGTGTTGACCCGCTGATGTACCGCGTTGTCTGGTGGGCCTTCGGCCACTCGTCGCAGCAGATCAACGTGGCGGCCCATATCTCCATCTGGTACGCCGTGGCGGCCATCGCCTTCGGTGCCAAACCCATGTCCGAGCGCGTCAGCCGTGGCGCCTTCCTGCTGTACATCCTGTTCCTGCAACTGGCCAGTGCCCACCACATCCTCGCCGATCCCGGCGTCAGCACCGAGTGGAAGGTGGTCAACACCAGCTACTTCATGTACTTTGCCGTGCTGGGTTCCATGATCCACGCCCTGTCGATCCCGGGCGCCATGGAAGTGGCGCAACGCGCACGCGGCTACAACAAGGGTTTGTTCGAGTGGCTGCGCAAGGCACCCTGGAGCAACCCCACGTTCTCCGGCGTTTTCATCGCACTCGTGGGCTTCGGCTTCCTGGGCGGCACTACCGGCGTGATGATGGGTACCGAACAGCTGAACCTGCTGATCCACAACACCATCTACGTGCCCGGTCACTTCCACGCCACCGTGGTGGTGGGTACCACGCTGACCTTCATGGCGCTGACCTACTTCCTGATCCCCTCGCTGTTCCGCCGCGAGATGATCGCCCCGGGTCTGGCACGTCTGCAGCCCTATTTGTTCGGCTTCTCGATGTACTTCTTCTGCCTGGTCATGATGGGCGCGGGTACGCTGGGTGTGTCACGCCGTCACTGGGACATGGCCTTCAGCGGCAACGCCCTGGCCTATGAATGGCCAGGAGCGGCCTACCTGATGATGGGCCTGGTCGGTATCAGTGGCGTCGCAGCCATTGCCGGTGGTGTTATCTACGTGTACGTGACCGTGGGTTCGCTGCTGTGGGGCAAGAAGCTCGACGCTGGCGTGACCAGCCCGAAGTTCACCCCGGTTGCACGTGCTGCCCCGACTGCCGCCGCGCAGACCTACGGCTCGGCTGGCTTCGTGGCCCCTGGCACCTTTGTGCTGGCCATGTTCTTCCTCGTGACCTTTGTGCTGTACTACTTCGTGAACTGGAAGTACCTCGGCCAGCTGTGGGGTCTGAGCTGATCCGGAGCCCTGCGTCATGCATACCACAACGCTCAAGCCCGCAGGGCGCAGCACGGCGCAGATGGCGCGCGACGTCATCTCGCTGTTCAAGCTGCGCATAGGCGTGCTGATCATGATTACCGCGCTCGTAGGCATGGCGGTGACGCCAGGGCCCGCGCCCAGCTTCGTGCAGGCGCTGGTGCTGGCCATCTCCGTGCTGATGGCGTCGGCCAGTGCAGGAGCGTTCAACCAGTATGTGGAGTTTGAGAGCGACCGGCTGATGCGGCGCACCAGTCGGCGCGCGTTCGCCACCGGGGCCCTGCCCCACCACCCCGCCTGGCTGGTCTTGATGGCCGTGCTGCTGGCGGTGGCGGTGGCATCGGCCTGGCTGGTGCTCAACGCCGTGGCGGCCCTGCATGTTTTTCTGGGCGCGTTTTTCTACGGGGTGGTCTACACCCTGTGGCTCAAGCGCCGCACCGCCATGAACATCGTCATCGGCGGTCTGGCCGGCAGCTTTGCCGTGCTGGCCGGCGCCGCCGCGGTCGATCCCGGCCTGGGCCCGCTGCCCTGGCTGCTGGCACTGGTGCTGTTCCTGTGGACGCCGCCGCATTTCTGGAGCCTGGCCATCGCCAACAGCGCTGACTATGCCCAGGCGGGCGTTCCCATGCTGCCGGTGGTCGTAGGGCCCGAGCGCGCCGCGCGCACCGTGCTCCTGAGTACCATCGCCCTGTTCCTTGCCTCGCTGGCACCCCTGGCCTTTGGCGCGGGATGGGTGTACGGCGCAGGGGCCCTCGTGGGCGGCCTGCACTTCGTGCGCAAGTCCTGGCAGCTGGCACGCAAGCCTGAGCGCGCCACGGCCATGGGCTCGTTTTTTGCCTCTCTGGTTCAACTGAGCCTGCTGCTGGTTGCCGCCAGCATAGACGCGCTGATGCGCTGAAACGGAAAGCCACGCCATGGCCTGCCTGAGTTTGCTTCGCATACGCCACGCGCTTGCCACGTGCGCTGCGGGGCTGATGCTGGCGCTGCCGGCCATGGCCTCTTCCTCCAACACCACCGACCTGGGGCTGGATCGCGAAGCTGCGCTGCGCACCAGCCAGGCCGCCATTGGCCGCAAGGTCGGTGACCATATTCTGCTCAACCGCGAGGGCGTTCCTACCTCCCTCGCGTCCTACCGCGGCAAGCCGCTGCTGGTGAGTTTCATCTATACCGGTTGCTTCCAGGTTTGCCCGACCACCACGCGCTCGCTGCAAGAAGCCGTGGAGGGCCTGCTCAAAAGCGTGGGGCCCAACCAGTTCAACGTGGTGAGCATAGGCTTCAACCAGCCGGCCGACTCGCCACAAGCCCTGAAGTCCTTTGCCACGCAATACGGCATCCGCCAGCCGAACTGGGAATTTTTAAGCCCGCCGGCAGCCCTCGTGCCCGATCTGGCGCGGGATTTCGGCTTTGTCTTTCAGGCCTCTCCGGCAGGCTTTGACCATGTGCTGCAGGTTTCCATCCTGGATGGCGAGGGGCGCATCGTGCGCCAGGTATATGGCGAGGGCGTCGTCCCATCCGAGCTGGGCGAGCCGCTGAAAATGCTGCTGGCGGGCCAGCCTGTCGAGTCCAACGAACTGATCGAGCATCTGGTGGACAGGGTGCGCATCCTGTGCACGGTGTTCGATCCCAAGACCGGCACCTATAAGGTCGATTACACGCTTCCCATACAAATTGCCGGCGGCGTGACGTTTTTCGTCCTGATGCTGATCTTTTTCATCAACGAATGGCGCAGCAGCCGCAAGATGGCTCGTAGCAAGGGGATGCGCAACGCCTGATGCGCAACGCCAGTCCCATGTCATTGCCAGGCTCCGCCCTGCCCGTCCAGGGCCCCGCCACAACCCCGCCCCCACTGCCCCGCCTTGCCAGCGCCTACCGCACGCTGGAACACGGCCTTGACATGGCGTTTGGCGCCGCAGCCAACCCGCTGAAACACCTGGGCGCGCTGGGTTTCATGCTGCTATGGCTGTTGGTGGCCAGCGGCAGCATTCTCTACATCGTGCTGGACACTTCTGCCGCCGGCGCCTATCAGTCCATCGCCGCGCTCGCCGATGTTCCATGGATGCTGGGCACGGCCCTGCGCGGCGTGCACCGCTACGCAGCAGACGCCTTCGTCGTCGTCATGGGCATGCATATCCTGCGCGAGTGGCTGCTGGGGCGCTACCGGCATTGGCGCAGGGCAATCTGGTGGACGGGCGTGCCCCTGGTGGGCCTGGCCTTTGTCAGCGCCGTGGGTGGCTTTTGGCTCAACTGGGATCGCCTGGGCCAGTACTCGGTGGTGGCCACCGCCGATTGGCTCGATGCCCTGCCGATTCTGGGCGCCTCCCTGGCGCGCAACTTCCTGGGTGACGTGAGCCTCAGCGACCGGCTATTCACCCTGTTCATCTTCATCCACATCGGCATGCCGCTGCTGATGGTGTTCGGCCTGTGGTTTCACATACAGCGCATCGCGCTGGCCAAGGTATTTCCACCACGCCCGCTGGCCTGGGGCACCTTCCTGACACTGCTGCTGCTCGCCCTGCTGCTACCCGTTCACAGCCAGGGCCCGGCAGACCTGCGCAGCCAGCCCACGGCCCTGGCGCTGGATTGGTGGCTGCTGTTCATACACCCGCTGGTTGATGCCACCTCGCCGACCACCGTCTGGGTGTTGCTGGGCCTGGCCTTTGCACTGCTGGCGCTGCCGCCGCTGTGGCCTGGCCGTGCGCGCGAGGCCGTGGCCGTGGTCTATCCCGAACATTGCAGCGGCTGCTCGCGTTGCTTTGACGACTGCCCCTACTCCGCCATCACCATGGTGCCGCATCCGAACGCCAAGCCGGGCATGCGCCTGGCACAGGTGAACAGCGACCTGTGCGCCAGCTGCGGCATCTGCGCCGGCTCCTGCCCATCATCCACACCGTTTCGCAGCGCCGAGCAATTGGTGACGGGCATAGACATGCCGCAATGGCCGGTCAACGATCTGCGCACGCAGCTGATCCAGAGCCTGCATGCCATGCCTGGCCCCGAGCGCTTCGTGGTCTTTGGCTGCGCCCAGGGCATACACTCGCAACTGCAAGCGCCCGATGTGCTGCATTTCAAGCTGGTATGCGCGGGCGCCCTGCCACCCTCATTTGTCGAATACGCCCTGCGCCACGGCGCCGATGGCGTGCTGATCAACGGCTGTCGTGAAGGCGGCTGCGAATACCGCCTGGGGCAACGCTGGACGGCGCAGCGCCTGACAGGCGAGAGAGAACCCCATCTGCGCCGTTCGGTACCCCAGGATCGCTGGCAGGTCGCCTGGACCGATAGCGGCGATGAACACAGGCTGGCGGCCGCGCTGGACGACATGCGCCAGCGCAGCCGCACGGCAACGCAATCTGTTTCTGAGGAGAGTCATTGATGAAACGCGCACTCAACTGGACTGGCCAGGCGCTCTTGTACGGCGGCTTTGCCGTCGCGCTGGGCGTGTTTTCACGCTGGCCGGTATACCACCCACTGCCCGAGGACATGGCGCAGATCAAGGTCAGCTTCATCCACCACGGAGCGCGCGTGGCCGAGTGCCGCCCCTACACGGCCGAGGAGCAGGCCAAGATGCCGCCGAACATGCGCAAGGCGGAGAAGTGCGAACGGGAGCGCTCGCCCGTGTCGATTGAAGTGGACATCGACGGCAAGACCGTGCTGGCGCACACCTCGCCACCCTCGGGCCTGTCGCGCGATGGCGCCTCCACGCTGTACCAGCGCCTGAACGTGAGCGCTGGCCAACACCAGATCGCCGTGCGTTTCAAGGACAACCAGAAGTCGGAGCAGTTCACCTCGCAGATTGACGAGACCGTCACCCTCAAGCCGGCACAGGTGCTGGTGATTGACTACAGCACCGACAAGGGAGGCATTGTCTTGCAATGAGCTCCCACGCCTCGCCCTATCCCGACCGGCCTGCAACATCCCCTGTTGCCGAGCCGGCAGCCGCGCAAGCGCGCGCCAACTATGAGCTCAGCCTGCCCAACGATGCCCGCCTGCCGCTGGCACGCGGGTGGTTGTGGCTGGGGCTGGCGGCGCTGATCGGCTCGGGCCTGTTTTCCATCCTCCTGGTCGCCTCACGCACGCCCTATGTGAACCAGTGGCTGCCTTCGGGCAACTTCTTCCATATTGCCCTGGTGCTGCATGTGGATCTGTCGGTGCTGGTTTGGTTTGTCGCAATGGCCGGTCTGCTATGGAGCCTGTACGGCCGGCCACGTGCGGCTGGGCTGGGCTGGCTGGCGCTGTGGGTGACGGGGGGCGGCACCCTGGCCATGGCGCTGGCGCCGTTCCTGAACCCGGGCGAGCCCATCATGGCCAACTACATCCCGGTGCTCGAATCCCCGCTGTTTCTCTCCGGGCTGGTGGTGTTTGGCCTGGGCGCCACGCTGCTGGTGCTGCGCAGCCTGCTGACCACCCCGCGCATCGGGCAGCAACTTGACGGGCAAGGTGCGCTGGGCTTTGGCCTGAACGCGGCCGGCGTGGCCACCGCCGTGGCCCTGCTGTGCTTTGCCTGGTCGTGGATCGTGTTGCCCACCAGCCTGCACGGCAAGGCGTATTACGAAATCCTGTTCTGGGGCGGCGGCCATGCGCTGCAGTTCACCTGGACATTGCTGATGCTCGTCGCCTGGCTGTGGCTGGCGAACGCCTGCGGCGCGCGCATCGTGCTCAGTCCACGCATCACCGTGCTATTGCTGCTGCTGGCCCTGGCGGGTGTTTTCGTCACCCCCGTGGCCTATCTGGCACATGACGTGACCTCGGTGGAGCACCGCAACCTGCTGACCTGGGCCATGCGCCTGGGCGGCGGCCCGGCCATCGTGCCGGTGGCCCTGGCGGCCGTGCTGGGCGTGCTGACTGTGCGCCTGTCAAACGATGCCGCGCTGCGCCCGCTGCGCGCGGCCCTGCTGTCCTCGGTGCTGCTGTTTGCCGCCGGCGGCGTGATCGGCGTCTTCATCCACGGCAGCAATGTGCGCATTCCGGCGCACTACCACGGCAGCATCGTCGGCGTGACGCTGGCCCTGATGGGCGCGGTCTACCGCATCCTTCCGGCCCTGGGCTACCAGGCCCCGCAGGGGCGCATGGCGACCTTGCAGCCCTGGCTGTATGGCATGGGCCAGCTCATGCACATCATCGGTCTGGTCTGGTCTGGCGGCTATGGCGTGCAGCGCAAGGTGGCCGGCACCGATCAGGTGCTGCGCAGCACGGCCGAAGTTGCCGGCATGGGCCTGATGGGCCTGGGCGGGCTGATCGCCATCATTGGCGGGCTGCTGTTTGTCGTCGTCGTGCTGCGCGCCATGCGCCAGCCGCAAGCCGTGTCCCATTGAAGAAAGCAAGCCATGATCAAAAAATTCCAAGACCTGCTGCAGTGGCTGTTTCTGCGCATGGAGGGTCTGTTCAATGCCGCCTTTGGCGACCGCATCAACCCCTTCTACCACCTGGGCGCCATCACCTTCTACCTTTTCTGGATTGTCGGTGCCAGCGGCCTGTACCTCTATATCTTCTTTGAAACCGGGGTGGACGAGGCCTATTCCTCGGTGATAGCGCTCACCACCAAGCAGTGGTGGCTGGGCGGCATCATGCGCAGCGTGCACCGTTACGCATCCGACGCCATGGTGCTGACCATGATGCTGCACATGCTGCGCTACTTCGCCTTCAACCTCTACCACGGCTTTCGCTGGTTCTCGTGGGTCACCGGGGTGATGCTGATCTGGATGGTCTACGCCTCGGGCATCAACGGCTACATGCTGCCCTGGGATCAGCTGGCGCAGTACATCACCGTCACCAGCTTCGAATGGCTGGACTGGCTGCCCATCTTCAACGGCAGCCTGATGCGCAACTTCCTGTATTCAGACCATGTGGGTGCGCGCTTCTTCACGCTGCTGTCCTTCATGCACCTGGGCATTCCGCTGGTGTTGCTGATGGTGATGTGGATCCACGTACAGCGCGTGCCCAAGGCGCGCACCACGCCCCCGGGCCCCATCGTCTACGGGCTGCTGGCCACCTTGCTGGTGCTCTCGCTGATCGCACCCGTGCACAGCCAGGGCGGGCAGACGGATCTGGCGCAGGCCGCCACGGGCCTGCAGCTTGACTGGTTCTACATGGCGGTGTTCCCGCTGCTAACCGAATGGCCGCTGGGTCGCGTCTGGGCCCTGGTGATCGGCGTCTCGGTCGTGGTGTCGCTGCTGCCCTGGTGGCCGCCGCAGTTCAAGCGTGGCGACAAGCGCCTGCATCGGGTACAGATCCACGGCGAACAAGGCGCGTTGAGCACCATCACCGTACGCACCGATGAGACCATTCTGGACGCCGGCCTGCGCCAGGGCCTGGCCCTGCCCTATGAATGCCGCAACGGTGGCTGCGGCCTGTGTGTTTGCTCCATCGAGCAGGGCCAGTACGAGCACCGCCCCTACCAGAAGACGGCCCTGCCCGACGCCGACAAGGAACGCGGCAAGGCGCTGATGTGCTGCGCCGTGCCGCACGAAGACATGGCCATCGACGTGGCCGGCTTCACCGGCGCCACCGCCGAGGCGATGGAAACCTTTCATGCCAGCGTGGCACAGATGGAGCGCCTGTCGCCCGACGTGATGCGCGTCATGCTGCAACTGCCGGCGGGCCAGCGCCTGCTGTTCGCCGCCGGCCAGTACATCAACATCCTGCTGGACGATGGCCAGCGCCGCGCGTTCTCGTTTGCCAACCGGCCAGGGGCCAGCGACCAGATCGAGCTGCATGTGCGCCTGGTGCCCGGCGGACGCTGGACCACGCATGTGTTCGATGGCATGAAGCCGGGCGACAACGTGCGCTTTGAAGGCCCGCTGGGCCAGTTCACCCTGCGCGAGAGCCAGCACCCCATTCTGTTCATCGCCGGTGCCACGGGCTTTGCGCCCATCAAGAGCATCGTCGAGGACGCCTTTGCGCGTGGCGTGCAGCGCCCGATGCGCCTGTACTGGGGCGTGCGCCAGCCGCAGGACTTGTACATGCTGCAGCAGGCCGAGCAGTGGCAACGCGAGCACGACAACTTCACGGTGGTGCCGGTGGTGTCGGAGCCCACGCCCGAGGACGGCTGGAGCGGGCGCACTGGCCTGGTGCACGAGGCCATGCTGGCGGACTTCCCCAGCCTGAGCGGCAACGAGGTCTATCTGTGCGGCTCGGTGCGCATGGTGGAGACGGCGGTGCCGGCCTTCATCGCCCATGGCCTCGATGAGAGCTTCTGCTTCTCCGACGCCTTCGTGATGGCCGCGCCCGCACCGGAGCAGCAGCCACCCGGGGCAGCCGCCGCTACGGCTTGAGCAGATCCGCCCCCGCGGGCGGCTTGAACTGGAAGCTGCCCGCGGGCAGCGCCGGGTTGAGCTGCATGCCCGTGAAGCGGATCTGCGAACGCTGGCCAAAGCTGTCCAGAATGTCCAGTGCGGCCAGCTTGTCGCCCTCGAAGCCCACGCGCACGCTCTTGAGCTGGCCGTCCCTGGCCTTTGGCGTGGCCTGCACCCACTGCAGGCCATCCTGCTCGGGCGCGGCCTCGAGCGCATAGTCGGCACGCAGCGCCGCCATGTCCGGAGCCGACGCCAGCAGCGCCGCGGGCGTGCTGCCCAGGGCCTGTGCCTGGGCGCGCTGCGTGACCTGGTTCAGGTCCACGTCGTAGAGCCACAGCGTCTGGCCATCGGCGACTATGGTCTGCTCGAAGGGCTTCTGGTAGACGAACTTGAAGCGCCCCGGGCGCTGGAACGCAAAGCTGCCGCTCGATTGCTTGGGCCGCTGTGCCTGGCCATCCTTCGGGGGCGCCGTCACGATCTGAGTGAAGTCGGCCCGGCCGCTGTGCGCGGTTTTCATGAAGTTTTCAAGACTTTTTAGGCCGTCAGCGCTTGCCCATTGTGCGCTAGCAGCTATCAAAATTGCAGCAACCGCTTTCTTCACAACCCCACCTCCTACTCGCTGCGCGCGGGCACCAGCACCTCGCGCTGGCCGTTGCTGGTCAGGCCGCTGACCAGTCCGGCCTTCTCCATGTCTTCCAGCAGCCGCGCCGATCGGTTGTAGCCAATGCGCAGCTTGCGCTGCACGTAGGAGATGCTGGCCTTGCGGTCTTTCAGCACCACCTCCACGGCCTGGTCGTACATCGGATCCTTCTCGCCGCCGCCCTCGCCATCGTCCAGGCCAAAGCCGCTGTCCTCGCCATCGGCGCTGCCGCCTTCCAACACCCCTTCGATGTAATCGGGCTCGCCTTGTTCCTTGAGGTAGCTGACGACGCGGTGCACCTCCTCGTCACTGACGAAGGCGCCGTGCACGCGCACCGGCAGCCCCGTGCCGCTGGCCATGTAGAGCATGTCACCCATGCCCAGCAGTGCCTCGGCGCCCATCTGGTCCAGGATGGTGCGGCTGTCGATCTTGCTGCCCACCGAGAAGGCGATGCGCGTGGGGATGTTGGCCTTGATCAGGCCGGTGATCACGTCCACGCTAGGGCGCTGCGTGGCCAGGATCAAATGGATGCCGGCGGCGCGCGCCTTTTGCGCCAGGCGCGCGATCAGCTCCTCGATCTTCTTGCCGACCACCATCATTAGGTCGGCCAGCTCGTCGATGACGACGACGATGTGCGGCAGGCGCTCCAACGGCTCGGGCGCCTCGGGGTTGAGACTGAAGGGGTTGGGAATGGACTCCTCGCGTGCCTTGGCCTCGTCTATTTTTGTGTTGTAGCCCGCCAGGTTGCGCACGCCGAGTTTGCTCATCAGCTTGTAGCGCCGCTCCATCTCGGCGACGCACCAGTTCAGGCCATGCGCGGCCTGCTTCATGTCGGTGACCACCGGGCACAGCAGGTGCGGAATGCCCTCGTAGACCGACATTTCCAGCATCTTCGGGTCGATCATCAAGAGGCGCACGTCGCGCGCCTCGGCCTTGTAGAGCAGGCTGAGAATCATGGCGTTGATGCCCACCGACTTGCCCGAGCCCGTGGTGCCGGCCACCAGCACATGCGGCATCTTCGCCAGGTCGGCCACCACGGGCGCGCCGACGATGTCTTTCCCTAAGCCCATGGTCAAGAGGCTCTTGGCGTCGTGATACACCTGCGAGCCCAGGATCTCCGTCAGGCGTATCGTCTGACGCTTGGCGTTGGGCAGCTCCAGCGCCATGAAATTTTTGCCTGGAATGGTCTCGATCACGCGGATCGACACCAGCGACAGCGAGCGCGCCAGATCCTTGGCCAGGTTCACGATCTGCGAGCCCTTGACGCCCGTGGCCGGCTCGATCTCGTAGCGGGTGATCACCGGGCCGGGTTGGGCCGCCACCACCGTCACGTCCACGCCGAAGTCCTTGAGCTTCTTCTCGATCAGGCGGCTGGTCATCTCCAGCGTCTCGGGCGACACCGTCTCCTGGCGCGCCTGGGCCGCATCCAGCAAGTCCACCTGCGGCAATCGGCTGTCGGGCATGTCGCTGAACAGGGGCTTTTGCCGCTCCTTGACCACGCGCGTGCTCTGCGGCGCATCCTGCAGCACGGGCTCGATGATGCGCACGGGCTGCGGATGCTGCACCTCGCTCTCGTGCCGCTCTTCCTGCACCACCTCCTCGCGCTCGCGCGCGGCGCGTCTGCCCACGGCCACATCCTTGGCCCTCTCGCGCTGGGCACGGCCGGTTTGCACCAGCGCATCGATGCGCGCACCCAGGCGCTCGGCCAGATGCCCCCAGGAAAAGCGGAACACCAGCGCCGCGCCCAGCACCACCAGCACCACGCCGGCCAGGCCCGAGCCCGCAAAGCCCAGCCACTTCACGGCCAGCGGCCCCATCACATAGCCCAGCATGCCCCCGGCATGCCCGGGCAGCAACGCCTCGAAACGATACAGGCGCGACCACTCCAACGCCGTGCTGGTGCACATCAGCAGCAACAACCCGCCCCAGAACATGGCGCGCCACAGCCAGGGGCCATGGGCTGCGGCGCCCGGCACAGGCTCACCACCACGCATCCAGCGCGCCAGCGACGACAGCCAGGCGCGCACACCCGCGGCCACGCACCACCAGACGGAGAAACCGAACAGAAAATAGCTGCCATCGGCCAGCCAGGCACCAAAGCGCCCCACCCAGTTGGCCAGGGGGCGGCCGCCGCCCGCGCCGGACGTGGACCAGGCCGCGTCCTGCGCGGAATAGCTGACCAGGGCCAGCAGCCAGAACACCAGGGCCAACAGGCCCAGGACAAGGCCAAGTTCATGCCCAAAGCGCGCCGCGGCCGAGCGTGGCGCAGACTTTCCGGCGCCGTTCAAGGTATTGAGGGAGTAGGTCAAAAGATCGCGAACACGTTCAACAACAGCGTGCAAGCTTACCCCATGGCGCAAGGCTGCAAGCCGCCGTGCACCCCACGCCAAGCCTACGCAAGAGCCAGCATGAGAGCCGGCATGCACCCACCGGGCTGACGTGATCCACGGCTTCATACAATGGCTGCGCTTTTGCCCTTTTTCCGCCCTTTTTCTGCCCTTTCGTGCCCGCTGCACGGGCCGCCAACACCCCTTCGGTTCCGCCATGTCCACTACCCAACACGCCAAAGTCCTGATCCTCGGCTCCGGCCCGGCCGGCTACACCGCCGCCATCTACGCCGCGCGCGCCAACCTGAATCCGGTGCTGATCACCGGCATGGCCCAGGGCGGCCAGCTGACCACCACCACCGAGGTGGACAACTGGCCGGCCGACGTGAACGGCGTGCAGGGCCCGGAGCTGATGCAGCGCTTTCTGGAGCATGCCGAGCGTTTCAAGACGCAGATCGTGTTCGATCACATCAACGCCGTCGATCTGTCCAGGCGCCCATTCACCCTGACCGGCGACAGCGGCCAGTACACCTGCGACTCGCTGATCATCGCCACCGGCGCCTCGGCCAAGTACCTGGGCCTGCCGTCCGAGGAGGCCTTCATGGGCAAGGGCGTGTCCGCCTGCGCCACCTGCGACGGCTTCTTCTACCGCGAGCAGGAGGTCTGCGTGGTCGGCGGTGGCAACACCGCGGTGGAAGAAGCCCTGTACCTGGCCAATATCGCATCCAAGGTCACGCTAGTGCACCGGCGCGACAGGTTCCGCGCCGAGCCCATCCTGGTGGACAAGCTGATGGAGCGCGTGGCCGCCGGCAAGATCGTCCTCAAGACCTTCTTCACGCTCGACGAGGTGCTGGGCGACGCCAGCGGCGTGACCGGGATCCGCATCAAGAGCACCGAAGACGGGCATACCGAGGACATCAAGCTCCAGGGCTGCTTCATCGCTATTGGCCATGCGCCCAACACCGAGATCTTCCAGGGTCAGATCACCATGGAAAATGGCTACATCGCGACCCAGGGCGGCCTCAAGGGCTTTGCCACGCAGACCAGCGTGCCCGGCGTGTTTGCCGCCGGCGACGTGCAGGACCATGTGTACCGCCAGGCCATCACCAGCGCCGGCACGGGCTGCATGGCGGCGCTGGATGCCCAGCGCTATCTGGAACAGCAGGAGTGATCTTTCAGGCTCGCGCTATAATGCGCGGCTTTGCTGTATTGTGGCGCCCCGGCGCCTTGAGACAGCCGGGTTACCGCCACCCGATTCAACTGGCGAGGTGAGGTTACGGGCCGCCAGGGCCTGCAGCCGTGCAACTACCGGAGTGTCCTGATGGCACGCGTATGTGAAGTAACGGGCAAGAAGCCCATGGTGGGAAACAACGTCTCCCACGCCAACAACAAGACCAAGCGTCGTTTCCTGCCCAACCTGCAGTACCGCCGTTTCTGGGTGGAGAGCGAAAACCGCTGGGTGCGCCTGCGTGTCTCCAGCGCCGCCCTGCGTCTGATCGACAAGAACGGCATCGAATCCGTGCTCGCAGACATGCGTGCCCGTGGCCAAGCTTAATTTCCTGAAGGAGAAACACCATGGCTGCTAAAGGCGGACGCGAAAAGATCAAGCTGGTGTCCACGGCTGAGACCGGGCACTTCTACACCACCACCAAGAACAAGAAGACGATGCCCGAGAAGATGAGCATCATCAAGTTCGACCCCAAGGCTCGCAAGCATGTCGAGTACAAGGAAGCCAAGCTGAAGTAATTCGGCCCGGCTCCTGACAAGAACCGCCACGGCACCAGCCCTGGCGGTTTTTTTTGGCCTATTTGCGCTGCCACACGGCAGCGAAGAAGCCGTCTGTCTGGTGCAGATGCGGCCAAAGGCGCAGGTAGGCCTGGCCGTCCGCACCGCCGCTGCACAGGCTGGCCGGCTGCTCCACCTTGAGGCGCGCCAGCAGCTCGCCCGCCTGCAGCGGCTCAAAGTCCGCATGGGCGGCGCCAAAGGCCAAGGCGATGGCCTCGTTCTCCTCGGGCAGCACGCTGCAGGTGGCATAAACCAGGCGGCCGCCAGGCTTCACCAGGCGCGCGGCACTCTCCAGGATAGCGGTCTGCTTGGCCGTCAGCTCCTGCACGGCCTGGGGCGACTGGCGCCATTTCAGATCCGGATTGCGGCGCAGAGTGCCCAGACCCGAGCAGGGCGCATCAACCAGCACGCGGTCGATCTTGCCGGCCAGGCGCTTGACGCGCTCATCGCGTTCATGGGCGATGGCCGCCGGGTGCACATTCGACAGGCCGCTGCGCGCCAGGCGCGGCTTCAGCGCATCGAGCCGGTGCGCCGACACGTCGAACGCATACAGCCGCCCGGTGCTGCGCATGGCCGCGCCAATCGCCAGGGTCTTGCCGCCGGCACCGGCACAAAAATCGACCACCATCTCGCCGCGCTTGGCATCCAGCAGCAGGGCCAGCAGCTGCGAGCCCTCGTCCTGCACCTCGATGGCGCCGCGCGTGAAGGCGTCCAGCCGGGTCAGCGCCGGCTTGCCCTCGATACGCAGCCCCCAAGGGGAATACGGTGTGGCCTTCGCCTTGATGCCCGCCTGCGCCAGCTCCTTCTGGAGCGATTCGCGCTTGTCCTTCAAGGCATTGACGCGCAGATCCAGCGGCGCCGACTGCGCCAGGCTGTCAACCAGCGGCCAGAAACCCTCACCCAGCTGAGCCTTCAGCGGCTCGGCCAGCCACTGCGGCAGGTTGTGGCGCTGCGGCTCCAGCAGCTCCTCGGGGCGCACCGCGTCGCAGGCATCGACCCAGTCCTTTTCCTGCGCGGAGAGCGCGCTTTTCAGAAAGTCGCGCGGGCCGTAAAAGCCCAGAATGGCCAGGCGCCGCTCACGCGGGCCTTGACCTGAGCGCGCCAGCTGCTCGAACAGCGGCTTCTTGCGCAGCACGGCGTAGGCGGTTTCGGCCAGCGTGGCGCGCTCGCGCGGCCCGAGACTGCGGTGTTCGCGGAAATAGCGCGAGACGACAGCGTCGGCCGGGTGTTCAAAAGTAAGCGTCAGCCTGACGAGTTCGGCGCAGGCGTCCAGAAGGGCTTTGGGATGCATGGGTGTGATTGTCCCATCTTGCGGCGCTGTCTCGCCGGCCGCATCACTTATCAAAAAAACTGGCCTTAGCCTTTATCCATCAAGCACCAACAGCTATATTTTTGAAAGCAGATGCGCCAACACCGCCCTGGGGTAAATCAGGTGCTCCTGTGTCAGCACGCGCGCCGCCAGACTCTCGGCCGTGTCATCAGGGAGCAGCGGCACCACGGCCTGGTCCAGGATCGGGCCCACGTCGAGCTCGGCCGTCACCAGGTGCACGGTGCAGCCGGCAAACCTGCAGCCCGCATCTATGGCGCGCTGGTGCGTGTGCAGGCCGGTGAAGGCCGGCAGCAGCGAGGGGTGGATGTTCACCAGCCGGCCGGCAAAGTGATCAACGAAGCCGGGGGTGAGGATGCGCATGAAGCCCGCCAGCACCACCAGGGCCGGCTCGCAGGCGTCTATGGCCTGGGCCAGGGCGGCGTCGAAGGCCTCGCGCGAGGCGTAGGCCTTGTGGTCCAGCACCTGGGTGGCGATGCCCTGCTCCTGCGCTATGGCCAGGCCCTTGGCGTCCTGCTTGTTGCTCAGTACCGCCGCAATACGGATGCCGTGGCGACCGGCCCAGTCCTGTTGCTGTGCGGCGCGCACGATCGCCGCCATGTTGGAACCGCCGCCAGAGATCAAGATTACGATGTTCTTCATTTGCCGCAAATTATCCCCTGCCCATGCCCTTCGATCCGCGCCAGCGCCCCCTCTCCGCCCCCGAAGCCCGCGTGCTCGCCACGCTCTTGGAAAAGTCGCGCACCGTGCCCGACAGCTATCCGCTGACGCTCAACAGCCTGGCCGCCGGCTGCAACCAGAAGACCAGCCGCGAGCCTGTCATGCAGCTGGCCGACGACGACCTGCTGCAGGCACTGACCAGCCTGCGCCAGCAGAGCCTGGTGGTCGAGATAGGCGGCGCCCGCGTGGCGCGCTGGGAGCACAATTTTGCGCGCGGCATAGGCGTGCCCGATCAGTCCGCCGTGCTGCTGGGTCTGCTCATGCTGCGCGGCCCGCAGACCGCCGCCGAGCTGCGCCTGAACGCCGAGCGCTGGCACCGCTTTGCCGACACCTCGTCAGTCGAGGCTTTCCTCGACGAACTGCAGGAGCGCAGTGACGAAAAGGGCGGCCCGCTGGTCATGCTGCTGCCCAAGGCGCCGGGCGCGCGCGAGCCGCGCTGGGCGCAGCTCTTGTGCGGGCCGGTGGACGTGGCGGCGCTGGCCGCCAGCCAGGCAGCAAGCGCCGCGCCAGCCCAGCCGGCTCTGCAGGCGCGCGTGGAGGCGCTGGAGGCCGAGGTGGCCCAGCTGCAGGCCCAGGTGCGCCGCCTGTGCGCAGAGCTGGGCCTGGACGCACCGCTGTCGCCGCCCGGACAGGAGTGAGGCGGGCTGCCGTGCTACAACCGCCTCCTGCAAAGGAGACGTTCGCATGGATCTCGCATTCACCCCCGAGGAACAGGCCTTTCGCCAGGACGTGCGCGCCTGGGTGCGCGCCAATCTGCCGCCAGCGATGGCGCACAAGGTGCACAACGCCCTGCGCCTGACGAGGGACGACCTGCAGGGCTGGGCCAGGATACTGGGCAAGAAGGGCTGGCTGGCCTTTGGCTGGCCCAAGGAGTTTGGCGGCCCCGGCTGGACAGCCGTGCAAAAGCATTTGTTCGAGGAGGAATGCGCCATGGCCGGCGCGCCGCGCATCATCCCCTTCGGGCCGGTGATGGTGGCGCCGGTCATCATGGCCTACGGCACGCCCGAGCAACAAAAACGCTTCCTGCCCGGCATTGCCGATGGCTCCGTGTGGTGGAGCCAGGGCTACTCCGAGCCGGGCTCGGGCTCGGATCTGGCCAGCGTCAAGACCCGCGCCGAGCGCGTCGGGGATAAATACATCGTCAACGGCCAGAAGACCTGGACCACGCTGGGCCAGCATGGCGACTGGATGTTCAACCTGGTGCGCACCAGCAACGAGGGCAAGCCCCAGACCGGCATCAGCTTTTTGCTGCTGGACATGAAGAGCCCCGGCGTGACGGTGCGGCCCATCAAGCTGCTCGATGGCGAATGCGAGGTCAACGAAGTCTTCTTCGACAACGTCGAGGTGCCCGCCGACCAGCTCATAGGCCAGGAGAACAAGGGCTGGACCTACGCCAAGCATCTGCTGTCCCACGAGCGCACCAACATCGCCGACGTAAACCGCGCCAAGCGCGAGCTGGAGCGCTTGAAGCGCATCGCCCGCGCCGAAGGCCTATGGGACGACCAGCGTTTTCGCGACCAGATCGCCCTGTTGGAGGTGGACATCGTGGCACTGGAGATGCTGGTGCTGCGCGTGCTGTCGATGGAAAAGAGCGGCAAGAACCCGCTGGACATCGCCGGCCTCTTGAAGATCAAGGGCAGCGAGATCCAGCAGCGCTACGCCGAGCTGATGATGCTGGCCGCCGGCCCCTACGCCCTGCCCCTGATCCAGGAGGCCATGGACGCGGGCTGGCAGGGACTGTTCCCCGGCGGCACCCTGGCCAACGCGCCGCTGGCATCGACCTACTTCAACATGCGCAAGACCACCATCTACGGCGGCAGCAATGAAGTGCAACGCAATATCGTTGCCCAAACCATCCTGGGCTGACAGGAGACAAGCACATGGACTTCGATTTTTCCGACGACCAGCAACAACTGCGTGACGCCGTGCGCCGCTGGGTGGACAAGGGCTATACCTTCGAGCGCCGCCGCGCCATCGTGGCAGCCGGGGGCTTTGAGCGCGCGGCCTATGGCGAGCTGGCCGAGCTGGGCCTCACGGCCCTGACCGTACCCGAGGCACATGGCGGCCTGGGCCAGGGCGCGATCGACGCCATGGTGGTGATGGAAGAGCTGGGCCGCGGCATCGTGCTGGAACCCCTGGCGCAGGCCTTCGTCACCGCCGGCGTGCTGGCGCAGTACGCACCGCAAGAGCTGCAGGCCGCCTGGCTGCCGCGCATCGCCAGTGGCGAGGTCCTGGTGGTGCTGGCACAGCAGGAGCGCAAGGCGCGCTACCGCCTTGATGTTTGCGAGGCAAAAGCGGTCGTAGCGGCCAATGGATATGCGCTTACAGCTATAAAAAACATAGTTTCAGCCGGTGACCAGGCCGACGCCTTCATCGTCCCCGCGCAACTCGACGGGCAGATCGCCCTGTTCCTGGTGGAGCGCGCTGCCGCCGACGTCAGCACGCGCGGCTACGGCACCCAGGACGGCAGCCGCGCCGCCGACCTGCAGCTGGCCAGCACCCCGGCCACCCTCATCACCACCGACGGCCTGGCCGCGCTGGAGTTGGCGGTGGACACCGCCATCGCCGCCGCCTGCGCCTACGCCGTGGGAGTGATGGATCAGACCTGCGCCGTCACCTTCGACTACCTGAACCAGCGCCGGCAGTTTGGCGTGGCAATCGCCAGCTTCCAGGCCCTGCGCCACCGGGCGGCCGACATGAAGATGCAGCTGGAGCTGGCACGCTCCATGAGCTACTACGCCAGCCTGAAACTCGGCGCCCCTGCCGAGGAGCGCCGCCGCGCACTGTCGCGCGCCAAGGTGCAACTGGGCCAGTCCATGCGCTTCGTCAGCCAGCAGGCGGTGCAGCTGTCGGGCGGCATAGGCGTGACGGACGAGTACATCGTCAGCCACTACTTCAAGACCTTGACGCAGCTGGAGATGAGCTGGGGCGACACGCTGCACCACCTGGGCGAGGTGTCGGCGCGCATGCAGGATCAGGCGGGGGTGTTTGCCTGAGCCTGCCGGGACCAACCACAATGGGCTTGGTCTTCACTACGAACCTCTGGACGGATCAGTGGCTCGCTGCGTTGATGTGTCACGCACAATGGTGCAAGTCTTGTCCTGCCTCGTTCAGCTTTTGCGCTGCGACATATCTGCCCAAAAACTGCTCACAAAATTTTTGCTCAGCGCCATCCAGATCAAGATTGGTAGCAAGGCGGTAAAGATGAACAGATTGAAGTGAAAGCCAAACGCCACCACTTCAGCCACCCAACCAGGCAGTCGGGTTTGAGCCAGGGCTTCATGACCTGCACGATTGAGCACATCATTGAGCCACTGCAGGCTGACAGCGACCGCCTGCAGCACCAGCATGCCCGCCGAGCCCAGCAGTAGTTTGCGCAGCAACGCTGGTGGGCGCGAGGCAAGCAGCAAAGACCATAGCATCACCATGCCGTAGCCCTGCAACCGGTAGTCCGCGACCGGCGCCAGTGCGCCCATGCGGATCTGGCCCTGATGCTGGCTAAACACCTTGATGCTGGTCTGCAGCACTCCTGACGCGCCCACGCGCTCGTAACCCAGGGCCCATTGAAAGATGCTTGAGCAAGCCTCTCCAGCCATATAAAACACCGGCACAGACAGTATCGGAGCCAGGTAATACCAGGGCGGCATGAGGCACAGCAACCCAACAATGGCGAGCGCAAAAAACCGGCTTAACGGCTTAGTTTGCATGTCCAGATACCTCTTCTTGCTCCGCCGTCCTTCTTGCAGTCCAACGAATCCACAGCAGCCACACCACCAGCACATCAAGCATGATCAAGGCCTGCCAGAGATACAGGTGTGCAAACTCAAACACCGGTAAATTCCACTGCCCCAGGTAATACAGGCTGATGATGCGCAACAAGTTCACCGCCTGCACGGCAGCAAAGCCCAGAGTCATGCCCAGCAGCTTCTGCGTCCAGCTAGCCGGGAAGGCGACCATTCCGGCGATCAGCACAATGGCCGCCTCGATGCCGTTACACCCCGCCTCAATAGACACCGCAAAACCTGTGGCTTTGCTCATCAAGATGCGCCCCTGATGGAGTACATCTGTATCGAACACGGATATGAGATTCGCGCTGGCCGTCGCTAGCCATTGAGTCCATGGATCAGCGACCCGCTGCTGCACCGAATCAAGCATGTCGATGCGAAACAGCACCACCAAGCAGACCACGAAAATAACGAAGAACCGAGTCATGAACCAAGAACACAAAAAGGAGCCCGGGGATTATCCACAGACTCATAGCCCCCAATGGTCAGCAATCGTTGATCGCCTCAGCTCAGCAGCCGCGACGATTTGGGCACATGCGCCATCAAAAACTCCATCTGGTCGGCCAGGATGCGGCGGTTTCTCAGGATGAAGTCTTCCCACAGGCTGGGCACGTAGGGCGTATACAGCAAGGGCATATGCGCCTGCTCGGGCGTGCGCGGGCCCTTGCGGTGGTTGCAGGCGCGGCAGGCGGTGACCACGTTCATCCAGTGGTTCAGGCCGCGGCTGGCGAAGGGCACGATGTGCTCGCGCGTCAGGTCTTCCTCGTGAAAGCGTCCGCCGCAATAGGCGCAGATGTTGCGGTCGCGCGTGAACAGCTTGGCGTTGGTCAGGCTGGGGCGCAGATCGAAGGGGTTGATATGCGGCACGCCGCGCGTGCCTATGATGCTGCTGACCGCGATCTGCGACTGCTCGCCGGTGACGGCGTTGTGCCCGCCGCGAAACAGCGCCACCTGGGCGCCGATCTCCCAGCGCACCTCGCCCGCGGCGTAATGCGTCACTGCCTGCTCCAGTGATATCCACGATTGCGGCAACCCCTGGCCCGAGAGCTTCAAGACCTTCACCACCCGCCTCCTGTCATGCAACACAAGAATGGAATGACAACGTTGATGCTTCGCCGGCCGCCCCATGCGGTGCGCCGGTAGCGCACAATATACCCCTTTCGCAACAAACAGGCGTCAAGCGCTTGATGGACTTGCGCCAAACGCTATTAAAAGTAAAGCACTGCGATGAAGATCTTCCGCGGCTTCCATCATCCGCAAGTGGCCAGCGCCTGCGCGCTCACCATAGGCAACTTCGACGGCGTGCACCGCGGCCACCAGGCCATGCTGGCGCTGCTGAACAACGAGGCGCAGCACCGCGGCGTGGCCAGCTGCGTGCTGACCTTTGAGCCCCACCCGCGCGACTACTTTGCCCGCGTGCACCACAAGCCGGACATCGCCCCGGCACGCATAGGCACGCTGCGCGACAAGCTCGCCGAGCTGGCGCGCTGCGGCGTGCAGCAGGCCGTGGTGCTGCCCTTCAACGACAAGCTGGCCAGTCTGCCGGCCCAGGCCTTCATCGACGAGGTGGTGGTGCGCGGCCTGGGCGCGCGCTACCTGCTGGTGGGCGACGACTTTCGCTTTGGCAGCCAGCGCGCAGGCGACTATGCGATGCTGGACGCCGCCGGCCCGGCCGGCGGCTTCGAGGTGGCGCGCATGATGAGCTACGAGGTGCATGGCCTGCGCGTCTCCAGCACCGCCGTGCGCGCGGCGCTGGCCGCGGGCGACATGGCCGAGGCGGCGCGCCTGTTGGGCCGGCCCTACGCCATCAGCGGCCATGTGGTGCATGGGCGCAAGCTCGGGCGCCAGCTGGGCCGCTCGGCCGCCAGCGGGGCGGATCAGGACGGTTTTCGCACCCTCAACCTGCGCTTTGCGCACTGGAAGCCGGCCGCCAGCGGCATCTTCGCGGTGCTGGTGCATGGCCTGCACGATGCGCCCCTGCCCGGCGTGGCGAATCTGGGCGTGCGCCCCTCGCTCGACCCGCGCGACGCGAACGGCGGGCGCGTGCTGCTGGAGACCCATTGCCTGGACTGGCCCACGCACCTGGGCGCCGAGGGGGGCTACGGTAAAATCGTGCGCGTGGAACTACTGCACAAACTGCACGACGAGCTGAAATACGACAGTCTTGACACCCTCACCGCCGGCATCGCCCGGGACTGCGAGGACGCGCGCGCCTTCTTTGCCACGGCCCACGCCGAGACCCGTCGCCAGACCACGCGCGACCGAATTTGACGGGGCCGCCTTCGCCCCGCCCCTCGCCTTAGCTGTTGCACCGCCCTTCCGGGCCCAGCGCCTGGAACGCCCTTGATTTGAAGGTTTCCCTCCCATGTCCGAGAACAAAACGCCCAAGCCCGAAGCGTCCGCCTACCGCGCCACGCTGAACATGCCCGACACGCCCTTCCCGATGCGCGGCGACCTGCCCAAACGCGAGCCGCAATGGGCCAAGGACTGGAGCGAGCAAGGCGTGTACAAAAAGCTGCGCGACGCGCGACGCGATGCGCCCAAGTTCATCCTGCACGACGGCCCGCCGTACGCCAACGGCCAGATCCACATCGGCCACGCGATGAACAAGATCTTGAAGGACATGATCGTCAAGAGCCGCCAGCTGGAGGGTTTTGACGCGCTCTACACCCCCGGCTGGGACTGCCACGGCCTGCCGATCGAGAACGCCATCGAGAAAAAACACGGCCGCAACCTGCCGCGCGACGAGATGCAGGCGCGCGGCCGCGCCTTTGCCACCGAGCAGATCGCGCAGCAGATGGCCGACTTCCAGCGCCTGGGCGTGCTGGGCGAATGGGACAACCCCTACCAGACCATGGCCTACGCCAGCGAGGCGGGCGAGCTGCGCGCGCTGAAAAAAGTGATGGAGCGCGGCTTCGTCTACCGCGGCCTCAAGCCCGTGTACTGGTGCTTTGACTGCGCCAGTTCGCTCGCCGAATTCGAGATCGAGTACCAGGACAAGCAAAGCCAGACGCTGGACGTGATGTTCCCGGCGGCCGACCCGGCGCGCCTGGCTGCAGCCTTCGGCCTGCCCGCGCTGACCAAAGAAGCCTTCATCGTCATCTGGACCACCACCGCCTGGACGATCCCCGCCAACCAGGCGCTGAACGTCAACCCCGAGCTCGAATACAGCCTGGTCGATACCGAGCGCGGCCTGCTCCTCGTCGCCAGTGCGCTGGTCGAGAAATGCCTGGAGCGCTGGAAGCTGCAAGGCCAGGTGGTCGCCACGGCCCTGGGGCAAAAGCTGGATTTGATGCCCTTCAAGCACCCTCTGGCCCATGTGGACAAGGCCTTTGACCGCATCTCCCCGGTGTACCTGGCCGACTACGCCACGGCCGAGGACGGCACCGGCATCGTGCACAGCGCGCCGGCCTATGGCGTGGACGACTTCAACTCCTGCGTGGCCCATGGCCTGAAATACGAGGACATCCTGAACCCCGTGCAGGGCAACGGCGTGTACGCGCCAGAGCTGGGGATGTTCGGCGGCCAGCATATCTGGAAGGCCGTGCCGGTGATCATCGACGCGCTCAAGGTGGCTGGGCGCCTGCTCGACAGCATCACCATCACGCACAGCTACCCGCATTGCTGGCGCCACAAGAGCCCGGTGATCTACCGCGCCGCCGCGCAGTGGTTCGTGCGCATGGACGAGGGCGAGGGCGTGTTCACCGACCCAGCACAAAAACCGGCACAAACCCTGCGCCAGATTGCGCTGGCAGCTATCGAAAAAACCAGCTTCTACCCCGAGAACGGCAAGGCCCGGCTGCGCGACATGATCGCCGGCCGGCCCGACTGGTGCATCTCGCGCCAGCGCAGCTGGGGCGTGCCCCTGCCCTTCTTCCTGCATGTGGACTCGGGCGAACTGCACCCGCGCACCATGGAGATCATGGACCAGGCCGCCGAGATCGTTGAAAAGGGCGGCATCGAAGCCTGGAGCCGCGCCACTGCAGAAGAAATTCTGGGTGCCGAGGACGCCAAGCTCTATACCAAGAGCACCGACATCCTCGAAGTCTGGTTCGACTCGGGCTCCACCTTCTGGCATGTGCTGCGCGGCACGCACGCCGGCATGCACCACGACGAAGGCCCCGAGGCCGACCTGTACCTGGAAGGCCATGACCAGCACCGCGGCTGGTTCCATTCCTCGCTGCTGCTGTCCAGCGCCATCTTTGGCCGCGCGCCCTACCGCGGGCTGCTCACGCACGGCTTCACCGTGGACGGCCAGGGCAAGAAGATGAGCAAGTCGCTGGGCAACACTGTCTCGCCGCAGGAGGTGAGCGGCAAGCTCGGCGCCGAAATCATCCGCCTGTGGTGCGCATCGACCGACTATTCGGGCGACCTGGCGATCGACGACAAGATCCTGGCGCGCGTGGTCGATGCCTACCGCCGCATCCGCAACACGCTGCGCTTTCTGCTGGCCAACGTCAGCGACTTCGATCCGGCCCGGGACGCCGTGGCCGAGGCCGAGCTGCTGGAGATCGACCGCTGGGCGCTGGCGCGCGCGGCCGAGTTCCAGGCCGAGGTGCTGGCGCATTACAAGGTCTACGAATTCCACCCCGTGGTCGCCAAGCTGCAGCTGTTCTGCTCGGAAGACCTGGGGGGCTTTTACCTCGACGTGCTGAAAGACCGCCTGTACACCACGGGCGCCAAAAGCCTGGCGCGGCGCAGCGCGCAGACCGCGCTCTACCAGATCACCCACGCCATGCTGCGCTGGATGGCACCCTTTCTGTCGTTCACGGCGGAAGAGGCCTGGAAGCAGTTTGGCGGCTCCGACTCCATCTTCCTGGAGACCTTCCAGACCCTGCCGGCGGGCGACTCCGCGCTGCTGGCCAAGTGGCAGCGCCTGCGCGCCATCCGGGACGCGGCGAACAAGGAAATAGAGAACGTACGCACGTCGGGCGCCGTGGGCAGCTCGCTGCAGGCCGTGGTGACGCTAACCGCCGCACCGGAAGACCATGCGCTGCTGGCCGGCCTGGGCGAGGATATGAAGTTCGTGCTCATCGTTTCCACTACTAATTTAGTAGCTGGAGACTCTCTACAGATAAGCGTTACAGCCAGTTCTGACCAAAAGTGTGAGCGCTGCTGGCACTACCGCGCCGACGTGGGCAGCAACCCGGCTCACCCCACGCTGTGCGCGCGCTGCGACAGCAACCTGCACGGCGCGGGCGAGACCCGGGTGCACGCCTGATGGCGCGCGCCAAGAAAGTCGGCGGCGCCAGCCTGTGGCCCTGGCTGGGCTGGGCCGTGCTGCTGGTGATTGCCGACCAGTTCACCAAGACGCTGATCCTGGGCTACTACCGCCTGGGCGACGCCACCTACGTCACCAGCTTCTTCAACGTCGTGCGCGCGCACAACACCGGCGCGGCCTTCTCCTTCCTGGCGGACGCCGGCGGCTGGCAGCGCTGGCTGTTCACCGGCATTGCCGTGGTGGTGGCGGTGTTCATCGTCTGGCAGCTGCGCGCGCACCCGGGGCAAAGGCTGTTTGCCTTCGCGCTGTCCAGCATCCTGGGCGGCGCCATAGGCAATGTGGTCGATCGCCTGCAGCATGGCTATGTGGTGGATTTTCTCGACTTTCACCTGCGCGGCTGGCATTTCCCGGCCTTCAACGTGGCCGACTGCGCCATCAGCGTGGGCGCGGCCTGTCTGATCCTCGACGAACTGCTGCGCGTGCGGCGCGAGCGCTGATCGGCGATCCCGGAACCAACCCCGCCCCGGGACCTGTCGAACCTGGAGCATTGCCGAAAGCGCTATCCGAGGGCTACGTAGCCAAAGCAGCCCCAGCTGGGCGGGTTTGCCGGATTTGCAGCCGGCGACCGCCTCGTGTTGGCGCCTGGGACGGCCAGCGTCTGGTTTCGCACCTGGCGGCATCGGGGGTTTTCGAAGGGCCTTATCCTTTCCACGACAATGGAGTGCTCATAGACTGATAGCGCTCAAGCCCCGCCATACCAAGACATGAAGCATTTGTTGAACCTGCTCGCCGCCATTGCCCTGCTGGTGTGGGGCATCCAAATGGTGCGCACCGGCATCCTGCGCGTGTTTGGCGCCAATTTGCGCCAATTGATCGCGCGCGGCGTGCGCACGCAACTGCTGGCCGTGTTCTCCGGGGTGGGGGTGACGGCGGTGGTGCAGTCCAGCACGGCCACGGCGCTGATCGTCTCGGCCTTCGTCGGCCAGGGCATGATCAGCCTGACCGCGGCGCTGACGGTGATGCTCGGCGCCGATGTGGGCTCGGCGCTGATGGCGGTGGTGTTCTCGCTGGACCTGTCCTGGCTCTCGCCGCTGTGCATTTTTGTCGGCGTGGTGCTGTATGTGGCGCGCCAGGACGGCAAGGCCGGGCGCGTGGGGCGCGTGCTCATCGGCCTGGGCCTGATGCTGCTGGCGCTGCGCCTGATCACCGAGTCCACCCTGGTGCTGACCCAGTCCGAGGTGGTGCGCACCCTGCTCATGGCGCTGACCAGCGACATCACGCTGGAGGTCATGACAGGCGCCATCCTGGCCATCATCTCCTACTCCAGCCTGGCCACGGTGCTGCTGGTGGCCACGCTGGCGGGCTCGGGCGGCATCCCCACCGAAGTGGCGCTGGGCCTGGTGGTGGGTGCCAACCTGGGCAGCGGCCTGCTGGCGGTGCTGACCACCATGCGCTCGAGCATTCAGACGCGCCAGGTGCCGCTGGGCAACCTGCTGTTCCGCATGGTGGCGGCCACGGTGATGATTCCGGTCATAGGCCTGTGGCACACGCATATCCAGACCCTGATCCCGGACAAGGTCAGCCAGGTGGTGCTGTTCCACCTGGCCTTCAACATCATGGGCACGCTGCTGTGCCTGCCCATCACCGGCCTGGTGGCCACCGCCGTGGGCAAGATCCTGCGCCAGGAGGAGCAACCGGCCTCGCTGTCGCGCCCGCACCACCTGGACGCCTCGGCCCTGTCCACGCCCTCGCTGGCCATTTCCTGCGCGGCACGCGAGGCCCTGCACCTGGCCGATCTGGTGGAAACCATGCTCAATGGCCTGAAGACCGTGTGGCAGACCGACGACGACAAGCTGGGCGCCGAGCTGCGCGGCCTGGACGACCAGGTGGACAGCCTGTACTCGGCCATCAAGTACTACATGACCAAGATCTCACGCTCCGAGCTGGATGAGGCCGAGGGCCGGCGCTGGACGGAAATCATCGGCTTCACCATCAACATGGAGCAGGTCGGCGACCTGGTGGAGCGCGTGCTGCAGGACGTGGAGGACAAGAAGATCAAGAAGGGGCGGCAGTTCTCACATGCCGGGCTGCAGGAGATCAACGAGATGCACGACCACCTGGTGGCCAACCTGCGCCTGGCCATGAGCGTGTTTCTGACCAGCAATGTGCGCGATGCGCAAAAGCTGCTGGAGGAGAAGAACCGCTTCCGCGAGCTGGAGCTGGCCTACGCCGCCACCCACCTCAACCGCCTGGCGGAAAACACCATCCAGAGCATAGAGACCAGCTCGCTGCACATCGACATCATCAGCGACCTGAAGCGCATCAATTCGCTGCTGTGCTCGGTGGCCTACCCGGTGCTGGAGGCCAGCAACGCCGTGGCCCCGCTGCGCCCGGAGGCCGAGGTGCCAAGCACGCAGAACGACCGGCTGTGAGCCTGCGCTACCAGCCGTAGAAGGCGGCCAGCACCAAAGCTGCCTCGGGCGTGAAGGCGCCCTGTGCCAGGCGCGCCTGCACCTCGCCGTGCGCCAGGCAATCAAAGCGCTCGACCTCGCCGTCCTGGTTGTCGGGCGTGGCCCCAGCCCGCACGGTGGCCTGGTACCAGTGGATGCATTCCACCATGTAGCCGGCGCCCCCGCCCTCGTCGCTGGGCAGGGCAAACCGCACCTGGCCACCCGGCCTCAGCCCAGACAGCTGGGCCATGCGCAGGCCGGCCTCCTCCCAGGTCTCGCGCGCCACGGCGGTCTGCAGGCTGTCGGCGGCCGACACCATGCCGCCCATCAGCGTGTCCCACATACCCGGGTTGCTGGCCTTGCTGTGCGCGCGCTGCTGCACCCACATGGCGGCGCCGTCGGCCGTGCAGCCCACCAGGTGCACGGCCTGGGTGGCCAGGCCCAGCACGCGCGCGGCGCCACGCTCCACCGTGGCCAGACGCCGGCCATCGACCGCGCACACGGCCAGTTGCTCGTCGCGCCAGGGGCCGCAGCGGCCGGCGGCGCGCAGGGTCAGCGCCAGGGCATTCAGCGCGGCCGTGGCATCGTCGGCGGCCAAGGCCCAGGCAGGGGCGCCTTCATACTCTACTATTGATAGCTGACAGCGCTTATCCAGCAAGCGCTGGAGGCCAATTTTATTAAAAATCTGTCCATCCACCGAGCCCACGCGCTCACCGCCCAGCAGCAGCGCCATGCGTGGCGCTGCCGGCGCGCAAGTGGCACGCGCGCGTGCGGCGGCCACCCAGGCGGGCGCCGTGGTGGCGGCCATCAGGGCAGCGTGAGCAGGGTGGAGCCCGTGGTCTTGCGCGCCTCCAGATCCCGGTGCGCCTGCTGCACGTCGGTCAGGGCGTAGCGCTGGGCAATGTGGATCTTCACCTGCCCGCTGGCGACCACGGCAAACAGCTCATCGGCCATGGCCTGCGTGGCGCCCCGCGTGCGGATATGCGTGAACAGCGTCTGGCGCGTGACGTAGAGCGAGCCCTTGGCCCCCAGCATGCCGGGCGCAAACGGCGCCACCGGCCCCGAGGCGTTGCCGAAGCTGGCCATCAAACCGAAGGGGCGCAGGCAATCGAGCGACTTGTCCCAGGTGTCCTTGCCCACCGAGTCGTAGACCACCTTCACGCCCTGGCCCGCGGTGATCTCCTTCACGCGGGCGGCAAAGTCTTCCTGCCGATAGTTGATGGCATGGGCCGCGCCGTTGTCCAGCGCCAGCTGGCATTTGGCGTCCGAGCCCGCCGTGGCGATGAGCCGCAGGCCCAATGCCCTGGCCCACTGGCAGGCGATCAGGCCCACACCGCCGGCGGCGGCGTGGAACAGCACGAAGTCGCCTGGCTCAAGCCCCTCGACGGGGCGTGTCTTTTTCAGCAAATACTGCGCCGTCAGGCCCTTGAGCATCATCGCCGCGCCGGTCTCGAAGCTGATGGCATCGGGCAGCTTGCACACACACATGGCGGGCATGACACGGCGCTCAGAGTAGCTGCCCGGCGGGTTGCTGGCATAGGCCGCGCGGTCGCCCACCTGCAGGTGCGTGACGCCCTCCCCCACGGCCTCGATCACGCCCGCGGCCTCCATGCCTATGCCGGCGGGCATGTTCAGGGGATACAGGCCGGTGCGGTGATAGACGTCGATGAAGTTCAGGCCCACGGCGTGGTGGCGTATGCGCACCTGGCCCGGGCCGGGCTCGCCCACCTGCACGTCAACGATCTGCAGTTCTTCAGGGCCGCCATGCTGGCGGATTTGTACGGCGAGGGTCATGGATCCAGTTCTCCTGCGTGCATTGCGATGGCCAGGATCGTGCCATGTTTGCCTGGCCCCTGCCCGGCGCGGGATACAGAACCTGGCTTACAGTCGCAGCCCCTATGACCCAAAGACTCTCGCCAGGCACGGCCGCCATGCTTGCCGCCGCGCCCCTGTTGTGGGCCGGCAATGCCGTGGTGGGCCGCGCGCTGCACACCCTGATTGCCCCGAGCACCCTGAATTTCCTGCGCTGGCTGCTGGCCTTTGCGCTGCTGTTGCCGCTGGCCTGGCAGGTGCTGCGCCCGGCAAGCGGCCTGTGGCCGCACTGGCGCCGCTATGCGGCGCTGGGCCTGTTCGGCATTGGCAGCTACAACGCGCTGCAGTACCTGGCGCTGCAGACATCAACGGCGCTGAACGTGACGCTGGTGGGCTCTGGCATGCCGGTGTGGATGCTGGTGGTGGGCGCGCTGTTCTTCGGCGTGCCGGTCACGCGCCGGCAGGCGGTGGGCGCTCTGCTGTCAGTGACCGGCGTGGTGCTGGTACTGAGCCGTGGCAGTGTTGGCGAGCTGTTGGCGCTGCGCCTGGTGCCGGGCGATCTGTACATGGTGCTGGCCACCATCTCCTGGGCGTTCTACAGCTGGCTGCTGGTGCGCACCAGCGAGCCCCAGGGCCTGCGCGGCGACTGGGCGGCCTTTCTGACAGCGCAGATGTTCTTCGGCCTGGGCTGGTCGGGCGCCTTTGCGGGCGCGGAATGGTCGCTGGGCCAGGGACACATAGCCTGGGGCTGGCCGTTGGCCGCGGGCCTGGCTTACATCGTCATCGGCCCGGCCATCCTGGCCTACCGTTTCTGGGGCGCGGGCGTGCAGCGCGCGGGGCCGGTGGCGGCGGGTTTTTTCATCAACCTGACGCCCCTGTTCGCGGCCCTGCTGTCGGCGGCCTTTCTGGGCGAGGCGCCGCACCTGTACCACGGCGCCGCCTTTGTGCTTATCGTCGGCGGCATCGTGGTGTCCTCACGCCGCTGAGGCCACCTCCCGTGCCAGCAACGCCTGCAGCACCTCGATCGGTGCCGGCCGCCCGAGCAGGTAGCCCTGGTACAGGTCGCAGCCGTACCCGGCCAGGAGGTCTTTTTGCGCCTGGGTTTCCACCCCCTCGGCGATGACCGCCAGATCCAGATTGCGGCCCATGCCGATGATGGTCTGCACGATGGCGTTGTCCGCGGGCCGCTCGCCCAGGTGGCGCACGAAGGACTGGTCGATCTTCAGCGTGTGCAGCGGCAGGCGCGTCAGGTAGGACAGCGACGAGTAGCCGGTGCCAAAGTCATCCAGGGCAAACTGCACGCCCTTGGCGCGCAGCTGATCCATCTTCTCGATGGCGTCCTGTACGTTGTCGAGCACCATGGATTCGGTCAGCTCCAGCGTCAGCAAATGGGCCGACGCCCCCGTGGTCTGCAGCACGCGGTCGACCTGGCACACGAAATCGTCCTGGCGGAACTGGCGCGCGCTCACGTTGACCGACAGCCGCAGCCGCGCACAGTCGGCCTGATGGGCCCAGGCGGCCAGCTGCCGGCATGCCGCCCGCAGCACCCATTGGCCTATGCCCAGGATGAGATCGCTGCCCTCCGCCACCGGGATGAACTGCCCCGGCGGCACCAGGCCGCGCTCGGGGTGCTGCCAGCGCACCAGGCATTCGGCCCCGAGCACATCGCCGCTTGCCGTGCACTGTGGCTGGTAGTGCAGCACCAGCTGGTCGCTGGCCAGCGCCTGGCGCAGGTCGGACTCGAGCTGCGCGCGCTCGTTGATGGCCGCCTGCATCTGGGGGTCGAAGAAACACAGGGCGTTGCCGCGCCGGGCCTTGGCCTGGTACATGGCAATGTCGGCGCGGCGCAGCAGGTCTGTGGCGCTGTCCACATCCGCACAGAACAGCGTGGCGCCAATGCTGGCGGCCCCCTGGTACAGGTGGCCGCCCAGTTGAAACGGTTCTTCCAGGGCCTGCAGCAGCTTCTCGGCAATGCGCTGTGCCACGGCCGCCGCGCCCTCCCTGCTGGCGGACAGGTCGCGCAGCATGACGACGAATTCATCGCCCCCCAGGCGCGCCACGGTATCCATCTCGCGCACATGGGCCAGCAGGCGCCGGGCCACCTGCTGGAGCAGTTCATCGCCCATTTCATGGCCCTTGCTGTCGTTGAGGGCCTTGAAGTGATCCAGATCCAGAAACAGCAGTGCACCGCCCTTCCCCGTGCGCTGGGCCTGCACGATGGCCCGGCCCAGGCGGTCGAGCAGCAGGCGGCGGTTGGCCAGGCCGGTGAGGGCATCGTAGAAGGCCAGGTTCTCTATCTCCTCCTTGGCGCGGCGCAGGTCGGTCACGTCGTGGTAGGTGATCACCAAACCACCGTCGGGGGTGTGCCGCTCCTGCAGCTGGATGCAGCGCCCATCGGGCAACAGCTGCTCCGCCGAGCCCATGCCTTCACGCTGCTGCGCCTGCCGTTCTTGAATCCACTGTTCGCGTTCGGCCTGCGAGGCGGCAGGCAACAGATTTCTGGCCGACTGCTCCAGCAGGACGCGAAACGGCAGTTGCGGGGCGACATAGGGGGCCAGCCAGGGGTATATGACCACGAACCGCCGGTTCCAGTGCACCACGCGCCGCTGGCTGTCAAGCAAAACAAACCCGCCCACCATGGACTCCAGCGCCTCGTCCAGCATGGCCTTGGATGCGGCCGTGTTCTGCCGCGCAGCGCTCAACTGCCGGAACACCCGCCCCGCCACCACAGCCGCCAGCAACAAGACCGTGGCAAACAGCGCCACCGCCAGCAGCACGGCATTGCGCTCGGCCTGCCAGCGTGCCAGGGCCAGCGCCATGGGCAGACTGACCGAAAAGCGCAGCTCCGGGTACAGCAGCGAACGCCCCAGCACCAGCGCCGGCGCGCCGCTCATGCGTGCCGGGACATTCCAGGCACGCTCCGGCAATGGGGTATGCGCCATCAAGTCCTGACCTGCCGATACCGGCAGGTCAGGTACGGCGAAGAGACGCTGCCCATTGGTTTTCTCCAGCAACACTTCAAAACCCGACCGTTCACTACCCTGCGCCACCTCGGTGAACTTGGCGAGCGGCACCTCGGCCACCGCCCAATACGGCATGCCGTCCAGACTCAGGCGCCGGGCAAAAAAGAGCACCTGCTGGGCGGAGGCAAAACTTTGCACCGGTCCACTGATGTGCATGCGCGCCGCCTTGGACTGCGTGATCTCGGCCCAAAACGCAGGGGGGAGTGAAAATTCCTGCAGCGCCCCTGAACTACCGGACACTGCATGCACGCCCCCCTTGGCATCCAGCAGAAGCAGCCGACCGACGAGCAGGTTGTCCCGCGAGATCATGGTCAGCAGACGGCCATCGTCCGATCGATCATTGGCATGGGTCACCTGCAGCTGATCCTGCACCCCTGAGAGCAGCAAGTCCAGCGACAGCAGGTGGCGGTTCAGCGTCGCCTCCACCCCCATGGCCATGTTCTCGACCAGGCCCTCCGCGTTGCGCATGGCGGTGGTTCGCATGGACCAGACCAGACCCACGGCGCTGCCCGCCAGCACGACGACAAGCAGCGCTGCCAGCAGCCCAAAAAGCACCGGTACGCGGGCAGGATTCAGGCGCATGAAACCATCACCTCGCCCGTCATGGCGGGTTTGCCCTCAGGGTCGGCCCAAGAGTCTGGCGCCAGACATCGGCACAGCGCTGGCCGCAGCGCTGCAACCAGCGCGGCAGCACGGTGTTGGTGAAAATCTCCTGCCTGCGGCGCTCATCCTGTGGCGTCACCGGCACCAGCGCCATGGCGCCCTTGCGCCCCTGGGCGCAGGCAGCCTGACCGGTATTGCAGGCCATGCCTCGCCGGGTGTCGCTCTCCGACTGTGTCCAGATCGCCTCCTCCAGCTTGGGCAGCTCGCTGGCCAGCAGCTGGCGCAGCTCGGCGGGCAAGGCCTCCCAGGCGCCCTGGTTGGCGCCAAACAGCGCCAGGCCCCAGTTGAGCGGCATGGCGTGCAAATGGCTGGTGACCTGGTGCAGCCCCAGGCCATGGCCCGACAGCGTGCCGGTGATGGCGCAGTCAATACTGTCCGATTCGATTTGCGCCACGATCCGCGCAAACGGCAACTGCACCGGCCTGGCCCCCAGGGCCTCCATGAAGTCGGCCTGCCCCGCCGACGACACGCGCACACGCCGCCCCGCAAGCTCGGCCAGTGCGCTAAACGCCTTCTTGCAAAACACCACCTGGGCCGGATAGGCGTAAACGGCCAGCAAGCGCACACCATGCTGTTCGCGCAGGTTTTTCTCGAGGAAGGGCCGAAAGGCCGCCACCGCCGCACGGGCGCTGGCCATGTCGGGGTTGAGGCCCGCCAGGTCGGGGGCGGTGTACTCGGGATATTGGGCGGTCAGACCGCTCATGAGGACGGTGGCCATCGGCACCACGCCCAGTTGCAGCAGGCGCAGCATGTCCTCGCCGGGCACGCCCGCACGGTCAAAGGGCACGATCTCGGCCTTGAAACGGCCGCCGCTGATGCGCGGCAGTTCGCGCGTCCAGAAGGGCTCCTCCCATTGGGTGTATTGGTTCACTCCGGCCAGCCCACCCACCACACGAAACTGATGTGCTGGCGCCACGGCATGCGCCGCAGCCGCGCACAGGCCCGCGGCCAGGGCGATAGCTCCGGTTGTCCTTGTTCCCACATGCCAGCCCATTGCGTCCACTCCTGATGTCCCCCTTTGGAGGATTGTTGAGAAATGTATCAATCGTGACGCTAATCAGTCAAGAACTGCCTGATTCATGGGGATCAAATTTGTCACGCAAACAATTGGAAACAGGTCCGCTATGACCGATCCGGACTCACAGCATGCCGGGATAGGCGCCGCCGTCGGCCAGGATGTTCTGGCCGGTGATATAGCCCGCCTGCGCGCTGCACAGAAAGGCGCAGATGGCGCCAAACTCCTGCGGCGAGCCAAAGCGCCGCGCGGGTATCGCGGCCCGCTGGGCCTGGCGCACCTCGTCCAGACTCTTGCCGCTTTTGTCGGCCGCGGCCCGCAGGGTGGCGGCCAGGCGGTCGGTGTCGAACTTGCCCGGCAGCAGGTTGTTGATGGTCACGCCATGCGCGGCAATGCCGCCGCGCGCCGCGCCGGCCACAAAGCCGGTGAGACCGCTGCGCGCGCCGTTGGACAGGCCCAGGATGTCGATGGGCGCCTTCACCGCGCTGGAGGTGATGTTGACGATGCGGCCAAAGCCGCGCGCCGCCATGCCATCCACCGTGGCGCGCATCAGCTCTATGGGGGTGAGCATGTTGGCGTCCAGGGCGCGTATCCAGGCCTCGCGCTCCCAGTCGCGAAAGTCACCGGTGGGCGGGCCGCCGGCGTTGGTGATGACGATGTCAAAGCCCGTGCCCGGGCCGCCGGCCGCGCCGAACACCGCCGCGCGTCCCTCGGGCGTGGTGATGTCGGCGGCCACGGCCAGCACCTGGGGTTTCAAGCCATTTTGGCCTCTAGCGCTTACCCTATCAGCGCCAATAGCTATTAATTGTGAAGCAGCCTGGTGCAATGCATCGGGCGCACGCGCGTTGATCACCAGGTTCACGCCCTCGCCCACCAGGGCCTGCGCGCAACCCAGGCCCAGGCCCTTGCTGGCGCCGCAGACCAGGGCCCATTTGCCTTCGATACCGAAATCCATGCTTCGCTCCTTGGTCAGTGTTTGAACATGCGCTGGTGCAGCCGGCGCAGCGACCACCACACGCTGGCGGCCACCAGCGGTATGGCGACGGCCGCCGTGCTCTCGGGCGACCAGGGCCAGCCCAGCTTTTGCGCGCCCTTGGCCAGGTAGCTCACCAGGCCGACGATGTAGTAGGTAATGGCGGCCACCGACAGGCCTTCCACGGTCGATTGCAGCTTGAGCTGCAGGTCCTGGCGCTGGTTCATGGTGGCCAGCAGCGCCTGGCTGCTTTGCTGCTGCTCGATCTCGACGCGCGTGCGCAGCAGGTTGCTGATGCGCGAGACGCGCTGGCTCAGCGCATTTTGCCGGCGTGCCACCCATTCGCAGGTGCTGCGCGCCGGGCTCAGGCGCCGGTCCATGAAATCGCCAATGGTCTGCATGCCGCCCAGGCGCGACTCGGCGATGTCGCGTATGCGCAGATCCACCAGCTCGAAGTAGGCACTGCTCGCTGAAAAGCGCGCCTGGGTGGCGGCGTACTGGCTCTCCACCTGGCCCGCCAGGCGCGTCAGGCGGTCCAGCAGCTCGGGCTCCATGTCGCGGTCGGCCGAGCGTATGGCGTCGGCCAGCGCCGCCAGCTCCTGCTCGGCGCGGCCCAGCACGGCCGCGGCCTCGCGCGCCACGGGCAGGCCCAGCAGGGCCGCCATGCGGTAGGTTTCTATCTCCAGCAGGCGCTGCACCAGCCGCCCCAGGCGCCGCGGCGCCATGCTGCCGGCCAGCAGCACCATGCGCGAGCTGCCGTCGGCATGCACGCAAAAGTCGGTGAACACCTCGCCATGGCCCTGGGCCACGCTGGAGGCAACGAGCGAGTCCTCGCGCAGCAGCTCGCCGAGCTGCGGCAGCTCGTCATATTCGCGCGTCGGCAGCACCCACAGCTGCAGCTGGCACAGGCACAGGCCGGGCAGCTGCGACAGCCACTCGCGCGGCACGGCCTCAGTGGCGGCGGCTGGGGCGCGTTGGTTCCAGGCATCGGCCGGTAGCGGCACGCTGAAAGTCCAGGTGACGAACTCGGTGTGCAGCTCCCAGCGCAGGCGAAACCCGCCCAGGTTGGCACGCAGATGCGTGCTGTGTGCATCGGGCATGGCCTGGTGCTGGTCGCGCAGCAGGGCCGCCAGGTGCGCGCGGCTGGCCTCGCGCTGCGCGGCGTCGGCCCACATGACGATATGCGCAATCGCCACCGGCGCCGCCAGTGCCTCGGGCGGGCGGGCATGGATTTCGTTGTGCAGCTGCGCGCGTTGCGGGTGTTGTGCGGGGAGGTAGTCCAGGGGCATGGGGGGCTATTGTGTGCGCAATGCAGGCGCCAGAACGCAGCACGGCACCCGCGGGTGCCGTGCATGCCTGGAGGGGTGGTACGGACGCCGTCAATCCTCCTCGACGAAGGCCTCGTCACGCCGCTTGCTCACCGCCGGCAGCAGCACGATGACCAGCAGCAGCGCTGCGGCGGCCAGCAGGCCGGCGGAGATGGGGCGCGTCACGAACACGCTCCAGTCGCCGCGCGAGAGCAGCAGCGCACGGCGCAGGTTCTCTTCCATCATCGGCCCGAGAATGAAGCCCAGCAGCAGCGGCGCAGGCTCCACCCCCAGCTTGTAGAACATGTAGCCCACAAAGCCAAAGGCGCCGACCAGCCACACGTCGAAGGTGTTGTTGTTGGTGGAGTACACACCCACCGCGCAGAACAGCACGATGGAGGGGAACAGCCAGTGGTAGGGCACGGTGAGCAGCTTGATCCACATGCCGATCAGCGGCAGGTTGAGCACGATCAGCATCAAGTTGCCGATCCACATCGAGGCAATCAGGCCCCAGAACAGCTCGGGGTTGCTGGTCATCACCTGCGGGCCGGGCTGGATGTTGTGGATGGTCATGGCGCCCACCATCAGCGCCATCACCGCGTTGGGCGGAATGCCCAGCGTGAGCAGCGGGATGAAGGAGGTCTGCGAACCGGCGTTATTGGCCGACTCGGGCGCCGTCACGCCGCGGATGTTGCCCTTGCCGAAGGGCACCTCGCCGGGCTTGAGCTTGGTCTTCTTCTCTATGGTGTAGGCGGCAAAGGCCGACAGCAGCGCGCCACCGCCCGGCAGAATGCCCAGGGCCGATCCCAGGGCCGTGCCACGAACCATGGCGGGGAACATGCGCTTGAAGTCCTGCGCCGTGGGGAACAGGCCCGTCACCTTGGCGGCGAACACCTCACGCTCGTGCTCGGGCTTGGACAGGTTGGCGATGATTTCGCCGTAGCCGAACACGCCCATGGCGATCACCGTGAAGCTGATGCCGTCGGTCAGCTCGGGGATGTCGAAGCTGTAGCGCGCCACGCCCGAGTTCACGTCGGTGCCGACCAGGCCCATCAGCAGGCCGAGCACGATCATGCCGATGGCCTTGAGCAACGAGCCCGAGGCCAGCACCACGGCGCCGATCAGGCCCAGCACCATCAGCGAGAAGTATTCCGCCGGGCCGAACTTGAAGGCCACCTCGGTCAGTGGCGGGGCAAAGGCCGCGAGGATCAGCGTGCCCACGCAGCCGGCGAAGAACGAGCCTATGCCCGCCGCCGCCAGAGCCGGGCCCGCACGGCCATTGCGCGCCATCTGGTAGCCGTCGATCACCGTGACGACCGAGGACGACTCGCCCGGCAGGTTCACCAAAATGGCGGTGGTGGAGCCGCCATACTGCGCACCGTAGTAAATGCCGGCCAGCATGATCAGCGCCGCCACGGGCGGCAGCGCATAGGTGGCGGGCAGCAGCATGGCGATGGTGGCCACGGGGCCCACGCCGGGCAGCACGCCGATCAGGGTGCCCAGCAGACAGCCGACAAAGCAGTAAATCAGGTTCTGGAACGTGAACGCGACGCCAAAACCCATCGAGAGGTGGTCAAACAATTCCATGATCTAGATCTCCCTCTCAACCTGCGATGAAGCTGGGCCAGACGGGGAACTGCAGGTTCAGCCCCCAGATGAACGCCGCGTAGCTGCCCGCGGCAAGAATGGTGGCCAGGATGAAGACCCCCTTGAAGTGGAAATGGGTACCCGCCAGGCTGGCCACAAAGGCCAGGCCATAGATGGCGACGATCAGGCCCATGGCCGGCACGCCCAGGCTGGGCAGGCCTGCCAGCAGCACGCCGAACAGCAGGTTGGCGGCAATGATGAAGAAGATCTGCTTCCAGGCCCATTTGCCGATTGGGGCGCCATCGACCGTTTCCACGACCAGGGCCTTGAGCATGATGATGGCGCCGAGGATGGCCAGCAAAATGCCCAGCATCAAAGGAAAGTAGCCCGGCCCCATGCGGGCGCCCGTGCCCACGTTGTAGGTGGTGGCGCCCCAGGCAAAACCACCACCCACCACCAGGAACATCAGGCCGGCAAAGAAATCTTGTTGGCTTTTGATTTTCACGAATGTCTCCAGATAGGAATACCACTAGCGATTGTGAGAGCGTGGCCCGCATTCCTTGATGTGGATTCCACCTACCGAGAAATACAAGCTTTCCCTGACATGGGGCGGCGCCTGCGGCCAGCCGCGCCCGGCTCACTCCAGCGGCGGCGTGGCGGCGATGACCTCGTCCAGCGTGGTCAGGCCCTCGGCGGCGCGCAGCGCGCCGGCAAGGCGCAGCGGGCGCATGCCGTCCTGCACCGCCTGGCGGCGCAGCGCGTCGATGGACGGCGACTGGTGGATCTGGTTCTTCAGCGCCTCGCTCACCGTGAGCAGCTCGTACAGCCCCATGCGGCCGCGAAAGCCGGTCATGCGGCAGTCCACGCAGCCCACGGGCCTGTAGGCGCGGTAGCCACCATTGAGCTTCCAGGGGCGGATCAACTCGGCCAGCGCCTCGGGGCTGGCGGCCTCGTCGAGCTGGCGGCACTGGCGGCACAGCGTGCGGACCAGACGCTGCGCCAGCACACCCAACAGCGTGGCGTTGATGAGGTAGGGCGGCACGCCCAGCTCCATCAGGCGCGTGACGGCACTGGGCGCGTCGTTGGTGTGCAGCGTGGAAAACACCAGGTGGCCGGTGAGGGCGGCCTGCACCGCCATGTCGGCGGTCTGCAGGTCGCGGATTTCGCCCACCATGATCACGTCCGGGTCCTGGCGCATCAGGGCGCGCAGGCCCTCGGCAAAGGTGAAATCGAGCTGCGGCTGCACCTGGGTCTGGTTGAAGCTGGGCTCGATCATCTCGATCGGGTCCTCCACTGTGCTCACGTTGACTTCCTCGGTGGCCACGCGCTTGAGCGTCGAGTACAGCGTGGTGGTCTTGCCCGATCCCGTGGGCCCGGTGACCAGGATGATGCCGTGCGGACGCTTGACCAGCTGCTCCCAGCGCTGCGCGTCGTGTGGCGTGAAGCCGAGCGCGTCCAGGTCTTTCACCGCGTTGTCCGGGTCGAAGATGCGCATCACCATCTTCTCGCCGAAGGCCGTGGGCAGCGTGGACAGGCGCATCTCCACCTCGTCGCCGCGCGGGTTGCGCGTCTTGATGCGGCCGTCCTGCGGGCGGCGCTTTTCCACCACGTCCATGCGCCCGAGCAGCTTGACGCGCGCCACCATGGCGCTCAAGACGCCCATGGGCATCTGGTAGACGGTGTGCAGCACGCCGTCGATGCGAAAACGGATCACGCCCTGCTCGCGCCGCGGCTCCAGGTGGATGTCGCTGGCGCGCTGGTCGAAGGCGTATTGCCAGAGCCAGTCCACCACACGGATCACGCCCTGGTCGTTGGCGTCGAGTTGCTTGTTGCTCTTGCCCAGCTCGACCAGCTGCTCGAAGCTGCTGCCGCCGGCGCTGCCGCCGGACTTGTTGGCATCGCGCACCGACTTGGCCAGCGCGAAGAACTCGGCCGTGTAGCGCGTGATGTGCTGTGGATTGGCCAGCACGCGGCGCACCTGACGCTTGGTCTGGCGCTCCACCTCGGCCACCCAGTCATTGACGAAGGGTTCGGCCGTGGCCACGACCACCTCGCTGCCGCTCACCTGCACCGGCAGCACCTTGTGGCGCTCGGCATAGCTGGCGCTCATGGCGTCGGCGACGCGGCCCACGTCCACCTTGAGCGGATCAATGCGCAGAAAGGCCAGGCCGCAGCGCTGGGCGACATACTCGGTGAGCATGTCCACGTCCAGCGGTTTGTCGTCCGCGGCGCGCAGCATGCTCAGGTTGCCCAGGCGCACCAGCGGGTGCTGGCTGCTCTCGGCCTGGGCGCAGCGGGCAATGGTGCGCTCGGCCTGCTCGGCGCTGATCACGCCGTCGGCGCGCAGCCAGTCGACGATGCTGCGCCACTGCAGCGGGCCCGCGTTGCTGACAGGCTTGCGGGCGTGGTCTGGGCGTGTGGCGGTGGTCATGGCATCACAGCATAAGGGTCAGGTCAGGCCACGGGCTTGAACACCCGCAGCCACTTCGTGGCCGGCAGGCCCCAGCGCTCCTGGATCACCTCGGCGCGCGCCAGCAGCTCGGCGCGCTTGGGCCGCGTGGGCGTGCGCTGGGCCAGCACCACGGTGTTGCCCTCGCGCGTGGCCTTGAAGGCCCACAGGGCATCGTCGCCAAAGGCCTCTGCGAGCTTGTCCAGGCTGCGCTCGTAGCTGGAGGAGCGGCCGAACAGGTTCACCGTCAGGCAGCCGTCCTCTGTCAGCAGGGCGCGGCAGTCGGCGTAAAAGTCTGCGCTATCCAGCACGGGGGCAGCCGCGTCATGGTCGTACAGATCGACCGCTAGCGCATCCACCGTGCCGTGCCATTCCGGCTTCTGGATCTCCAGGGCCGCATCGGCCAGCACCACGCGCTGCATGGGGCCATCGTGCGGCAGCTTGAACCAGGCACGGCAGACGGCCTCGACGCGCGGGTTCAGCTCGACCACGGTGCAGCACATGCGCAGCTTCTTGCGGCAGAACTTGGTGATGGCGCCCGCCCCCAGGCCCAGCTGCATGGCGTGGCGCCGGGCCACGCTGGTGGGCTCGACAAACAGCAGCCAGGCCATCATGCGCTGCACGTATTCCAGTTCGAGGTCAAAGGGCGCATCTATGCGCATGGAGCCCTGGATCCAGGGCGTGCCCAGGTGCAGATGGCGCACCTCGCCATCGTCGGAGACGCTGACCTCGGGCAGTTCGGCGGTGGCGGTTTTCTTGCGAGTCAATTCGTGATCAATCCAAAGGCGGCCAGGGTCTCGCCCCAGGCCTGCAGTTTTCTGTCAAGGCTCCACGATGCATTCGCCGGGCTGGTGGACGGCAGGCGCAGCGAGGCGATGGCCGCGCCGTCCCCCTGCCCCAGACTGGCGCGCACGGCGGCGGCATGGCGGAAGCTCTCCCCGCCATTGTGGGCGATGGCGGCCAACCGGGGCGCCTGCGCCCGCAGGCCGGCAAAGTCGTTCACCCGGGCGTTGCGGATGCTGGCATCCAGGCTGCCCTGGCGTTCGCAGGCGGCGTACACGTCCCACAGGCCCAGGCCGCGCGCCAGCAGCCAGTCGCAGCGCGCGGCGTAATGGCCGCGATCGGGCAGCGTGTGCTGCGGCCACAGGGCCGCCAGAATGGGCCAGAACTGGTTGCGCGCATGGCCGTAGTACTGCCGCGCCGCGAGCGAGGCCGCGCCAGGGAAGCTGCCCAGCACCAGCACGCGCGTGCCCGCGCCCACCACCGGGGGCAGGCCGACAAGGCGGCCAGAGGACGTGGCGGCTTCCATTGAATTTACTATATTTTTAATAGCTGTTTGCGCTTGATATATAAGCGCTAGAGGCCAAAAATGCTTGAATATTACCCCAGCAGGGACGCCAGCCGCGGCAGGGCGGCGCAGGCATTGTCCCGCGTGGCGCGGGCCAGCTCGGCCCCTGAAATACCGCGCAGCGCGGCCACCACGGCGGCGATGCGCGGCAGCTCGGCCGGGCTGTTGCGCGCCGGCGCCCGGCCGGCGGCGCGCTCGGCGGCCGTCACGTAGAGCCAGTGCGGGGGAATGTCGGGCGCGTCGGTCTCCAGCACCAGGGCATAGAGCGGCAGCTCGGTCGCCAGGCGGCGCAGCTGCAGCGCGCGTTCGTAGGTCACGGCGCCACCAAAGCCGAGCTTGAAGCCCAGGTCGATGAAGGCCTGGGCCTGCTGCAGGCTGCCGTTGAAGGCATGGGCGATGCCGCCGCGCACGGGCAGCTCGCGCAGGCTTTTGAGCAACTGATCGGCCGAGCGCCGCACATGCAGGATCACGGGAAGATCAAAGCGCCTGGCCAGCTGCAGCTGGGCGCGGTAGAAGCGCTGCTGGCGCTCCGGGTCGAGGCCGGGCACGAAGAAATCCAGCCCGATCTCGCCCACGGCCACCAGCCGCGGGTCTGGCCGGCATTGCTGCAGCGCGGCAGCCAGGGCCTGGATGTCGTCCTCGCCGGCCTGTGGGGTGTAGAGCGGGTGTATGCCCAGCGCATAGCTGTCGCCATGGCGCTGGGCCATGGCGCGCACGGCCTGCAGATTGGCCAGTTCCACGGCCGGCAGCACGCAATGCGCCACGCCGGCCTGCGCTGCGCGTATGCGCTCGGCGTCGGCATAGGCCATGCCGCCATGGGCCGCGAATTCATCGAGGTGGCAATGGGTATCTATCCAGCGCTGCATACGGCTGGATCATGCCACCCGCAAGGGTCAATTCTTTTTGCTGACAGGGCAGGTATTCACGCCCAGCAGCGAATACGCCGGGCAGCCGCCAATCAGCCCGGTGAGCAGCGGCACCACGCCCAGCCAGCCCCACCAGCCCACCGTGCCCGTGGCGGCCAGCGCGATCAGCACCAGCCCGACGATGATGCGCAGCCCGCGATCCAGACCTCCGACGTTTTTCATGACTTTTCTCCTGGTTGATGAAAAAACCCGTGCTGCGCGCCGCGCCAGCCGCAGCGTTCAGCCACAAAAAATATCCTTCAGCGCCGACACGAGCTTTTCCACGGCCGGATCGGCGATGCGGTAGTACAGCGTCTGCGCGTCGCGCCGGTAGGTCACCAGCCCCTCCTCGCGCATGCGCGCCAGGTGCTGCGACAGCGCCGATTGGCTCAGCTGCACCTGCTCGAGCAGGGTGCCCACCGCGGCCTCGCCCTGGTCGATGAGCAGGCACAGCACCAGCAGCCGTTGCTCGTTGCCCACGGTGCGCAGCAGCGCTGCCGCCTTGGCTGCTCCTTGCTGCATAAACTCGCGGTCGATGGCGGTGGTCACTTGGCACTCCTTTGGGCAAAGGTGCGACTTTACCGCCGACTAATTTAGATACTTCTAATAAATATGTCAATATCGGCTTGGCATTTGCTTCCCCCATCCACCTCAACCACGGGAGTTTTTCTCATGCCCTCTTCCACCGACTTCAAGGCCCTCACGCGCGAAATCTCCGGCAACGTGAGCCAGTTGCGCACCAGCCAGCCCGAGGTGATGCAAAGCTTCAACGCCATGGGCAAGGCCGCCCTGGCCCCCGGCGCCATCGACGCCAAGACCAAGGAGTTGATCGCCCTGGGCATTGGCGTGGCCGCGCGCTGCGACGGCTGCATAGGCTTTCACACCCAGGCCCTGGCGCGCCTGGGCGCGACGCGCGCCGAGGTGCACGAGACCCTGGCCATCGCCGTCTACATGGGCGGCGGGCCGTCGCTGATGTATGCCGCCAATGCGGTGGCCGCCTTCGACCAGGTGGCGCCCGAGCAGGTGCCGCCCCCCGCCGCCTGAGCGGCCCGCCCGGGCATGCGCGCGGGCGCTTTCCGTGCTACCGTGAGCGTCCACAGCCTGTCACGGAGGTGCCCGCATGCCACGGCCCGTACGCTACAGCCCTTCCCGCGGCGCCCGGGCCCTGCCGGACGCCGGGCCGACTGCACCCCAGCGTGCCACCACACCCACCCCTGAGCCCGTCAGGCGGCACCGGCGCCTGCCCTCGCCCCAACAACTGCAATGGGCCGCCATGGCGCTGCTGGCCCTGGTGCTGGCCGCGGCCCTGTGGTGGCTGCAGCCGGCGCCGCAGCCGCGCATCACGCAAAAAATGATCGATGCCGCCGTGCTGCACACGCTGGAGCACAACAGCCTGCCCTCGGCCACGGCGCGCGCGGCCGAGGCCGTGGCGCCCTCGGTGGTGCGCGTGATCGGCTATGCCACCAGCAAGAAGGGCAAGGAGGTGGAGCGCAGCGTGGGCACGGGCGTGGTGATCGTGGACAAGGGCATCATCCTGACGAATCTGCATGTGGTGCGCGGCGTCGATCGCATCGGCGTGACCTTTGCCGACGGCACCGAGTCTGACGCCAGCATCACCGGCGCCCAGCCCGAGAACGACCTGGCCGTGCTGCAGGCGCACAAGCTGCCCGACGACCTACAGGCCGCGCCGCTGCGCGCCGCGCACAACCTGCGCGTGGGCGAGGGCGTGGTGGTGATGGGCTTTCCCTTCGGCATAGGCCCGTCGGCGTCGGCCGGCGTGGTCTCGGGCCTGCAGCGCGAATTCGAGTCCCCCGAGGGCGGGCAGGAGCTGCAGAACCTGATCCAGTTCGACGCCGCGGCCAACCCCGGCAACTCGGGCGGGCCGCTGGTCACGCTGGACGGCGAGGTGGTGGGCATAGTCACCGCCATCCTCAACCCCACGCCGGCGCGCACCTTCATAGGCATAGGCTTTGCCGTGCCGATTGAGAACGCCGCCCGGGCCGCCGGCATGACACCGTTCTGAAACCCAGGAGGCACAGCATGCAGACCACGCACACCACGGCCACGCTGATGGAGCAAATCCTCTACCAGGTCAAGCGCGTCGTCGTCGGCCAGGATCGCTTTTTGGAGCGCGTGATGGTGGCCATGCTGGCCCAGGGCCATCTGCTGGTGGAGGGCGTGCCCGGCCTGGCCAAGACGCTCACCGTGAAGACGCTCGCCAACTGCATCCAGGGGCAGTTCAAGCGCATCCAGTTCACGCCCGACCTGGTGCCCGCCGACCTGATAGGCACGCGCATGTACAACCAGCGCACGGGCGAGTTCAGTACCTCGCTGGGCCCGGTGTTCACCCACCTGCTGCTGGCCGACGAGATCAACCGCGCGCCGGCCAAGGTGCAGAGCGCGCTGCTGGAGGTGATGCAGGAGCGCCAGGTGACCATTGCCGGCCAGACCCACCCCGTGCCCGAGCCCTTCGTGGTCATGGCCACGCAAAACCCGATAGAGACCGAGGGCACGTACCAGCTGCCAGAGGCCCAGGTGGACCGCTTCATGCTCAAGGTGCTGATCGACTACCCCAGCGAAGAGGAAGAATTCGTCATTGCCCAGCGCGCCCTGGCGCCGCCCGAGCAGGTGGCCGCCGTGGCCAGCACCGAGCAGCTTGCCGCCCTGCAGAAGGAATGCCGCAAGGTGTATGTAGACCCCGCGCTCATCCAGTACGCCGTGCGCCTGGTGGCCGCCACGCGCGCGCCGCGCCAGCATGGCCTGCCGGATCTGGCCGGCCACATTGCCTACGGCGCCAGCCCGCGCGCCACGATTGCCCTGGCCGAGGGCGCGCAGGCCCTGGCCATGCTGCGCGCACGCGCCTACGCCTTGCCCGAGGACCTGCTGGACCTGGTGCCTGACGTGCTGCGTCACCGCATCTCGCTCAGCTACGAGGCGCTGGCCGAAGGCCTGGATGCCGACGCGTTGATCCAGCGCATCCTGAACCACCTGCCGCCGCCCGCGCGCGTGCTGCAGCATTCGGCCGAAGAGGCGGCCGGCGCCGAGGCCCGCCGTGCCTGAAGCCCGCCACGCCGCACCGCCCGCCGAGAGCCTGCTGCAGCGCCTGGAATGGAAGGTGCTGCGCCGCCTGGACGGCCTGCTGCAAGGCGGTGCGCGCACGCTCCTGCGCGGCGCCGGCATCGACCTGGCCGACCTGCGCGAGTACCAGCCGCACGACGACGTGCGCCATATCGACTGGAACGTCACCGCCCGCCTGGCGACGCCCCATGTGCGCGTGTACACCGAAGACCGCGACATCACGGCCTGGTTTCTGCTGGACTTGAGTCCCTCGGTGGACTTCGGCCCGCCGGGCCAGGCCAAACGGGACATGCTGGCAGGCTTCGTCGGCGTGCTGGCGCGCCTGATCCAGCGCCACGGCAACCGCGTGGGCGCCGTGCTGCACGACGGCCATGCCGCCATGGGCCGGGTGCTACCCGCGGGCGGCGGGCGGCGCCAGGTGCTGCAGCTGCTGCACCTGCTGGTGGGCGGCCAGGGTGCGGCCGACCCGGCAACGCCGCCCGGCACCACCGATCTGGCATTGCTGCTGAACCAGGCCCAGGGCCTGCTGCGCCGGCGCAGCGCGGTGTTCGTGATATCCGACTTCCTGAGCCATCCGGGCTGGGACAAGCCGCTGGCGCGCCTGGCCCGGCGCCATGACGTGGTCGCCGTGCGCCTGCTCGACCCGCTGGAGCTGGAACTGCCCGACATCGGCCTGCTGCTGCTGCGCGACCCCGAGACCGGCGAGCAGCTGCAGGTGGACACGCACGAACGCGGCTTTCGCCACCGCTTCGCGCGCCTCGCCGCGCAGCGCGAAGCCGAGCTGCGCGCCAGCCTCGCGCGCGCCGGGGTGGACACGCTGGAGCTGTCCACCGACGAGGATTTGCTGAGCGCGCTGCTGCGCTTCATGCAGCTGCGCGGACACCGCCAGCACCTGGCCGCGAGAGCCTGAACCCAAGGAGCGGACGATGGTGTTTCTCTGGCCCTCCCTGCTGTGGCTGCTGCTCATCCTGCCGCTGCTGGTGCTGCTGTACCTGTGGCTGCTGCGCCGGCGCAAGGTACAGGCGCTTGCCTACCCCGGCCTGGCCCTGGTGCGCCAGGCGCTGGGCAGCCGCGCGCAATGGCGCCGCCATCTGCCGCCGCTGTTGTTCCTGCTGGGCCTGGCGGCACTGCTGCTGGCGGCGGCGCGGCCGCTGGCGGTGCTGAAGCTGCCGTCCGAGCAGCAGACCATCATCCTGGCCATGGATGTCTCGGGCAGCATGCGCGCCACCGATGTCGAGCCCGACCGGCTGACGGCCGCACAGAACGCCGCCAAGGCCTTCATCAAGGAGCTGCCACGCCATGTGCGCGTGGGCGTTGTGGCCTTTGCCGGCACGGCCCAGCTGGCGCAGCTGCCCACGCAAAGCCACGACGAGCTGCTCAAGGCCATAGACAGCTTTCAGCTGCAGCGCGGCACGGCCACGGGCAACGGCATCATGGTGGCGCTGGCCACGCTGTTTCCCGATGCCGGCATCGATATCGCCGCCCTGGGCGGGCGCCAGGCCATGCGCGTGCTGCCGATGGACCAGGTCACGCGCCCCGAGCCCGAACAGAAAACCTTCACCCCGGTGGCGCCGGGCTCCTACCGCTCGGCCGCCATCATCATGCTCACCGATGGCCAGCGCACCACCGGCGTAGACCCGATGGAGGCCGCCCAATGGGCCGCCGACCGCGGCGTGCGCGTCTACACCGTGGGCGTGGGCACGGTGCAGGGCGAGGTGATCGGCTTTGAGGGCTGGTCCATGCGTGTGCGCCTGGACGAGGACACGCTCAAGGCCGTGGCCCTGCGCACCAACGCCGAGTACTTTCACGCCGCCACGGCGCAGGATCTGCGCAAGGTCTACGAAACGCTCAGCTCGCGCATCAGCGTGGAAACCAAGGAAACCGAGGTGACGGCCCTGATGGCACTGGCCGGCGCCGCGCTGATGCTGCTGGCCGGCGCGCTGTCGGTGTGGTGGTTTGGCCGGGTCTTATAGTGTTTTATCGCTGTAGCGCCCGTTACATGGGCGTGAACAGCTATTCTTTTCATATCAACCCAGCACCCCGAACACCAGCCGCAGCACGCGGTCGCAACGCGCGGCCAGCTGCTCGTCATGCGTGACCAGCACAAAGGCCGTGCCCTGCTCGCGCGCCAGTTGCAGCATCAGCTGGAACACGCCGTCGGCCGTGGCGCGGTCCAGGTTGCCGGTGGGCTCGTCGGCCAGCACGCAGGCCGGGCGCGTGACGAGAGCCCGGGCAATGGCCACGCGCTGGCGCTCGCCCCCCGACAGTTCCGCCGGGCGGTGGTGCACGCGCTCAGCAAGGCCCACGGCGGCCAGCATCTGCCGCGCCTGCTCCAGGCAGTGCGCATAGGGCGCGCGGCGTATGCGCAGCGGCATGGCCACGTTGTCCTGGGCGCTGAACTCGGGCAGCAGGTGATGAAACTGGTAGATGAAACCCAGGTGCGCGTTGCGCAGCCGCCCCTGTTCGCCGGGTTTGAGCGCGCCCAGCGCCTGGCCCTTGAGGGTGACGCTGCCCGCGGTCGGCGCGTCCAACCCGCCCAGCAGGTGCAAGAGCGTGCTCTTGCCCGAGCCGGATGCGCCGACGATGGCCAGGGTCTCGCCGGCGCGCACCTGCAGGTCAACGCCCTGCAGCACGCTGACGTCGAGCCGCCCCTCGGTGAAGCGCTTGGTCAGGCCTTCAGCCTGCAGCACGATCTGGTGGTCACTCATAGCGCAGCGCCTCCGCCGGGTTCACGCGGCTGGCGCGCCAGCTCGGGTACAGGGTGGCGACGAAGGCCAGGATCAGCGAGATGACGGCGATCGGCACGATGTCGCTGCTCTGCGGATCGCTGGGCATGCGGCTGATCAGGTAGATGTCCTGCGGCAAAAAGCGGGTGTGCAAGGCACGCTCTATGGCCGGCACGATGACGTCGATGTTGAAGGCAATGGCGAGGCCCAGCAGCAGCCCGGCCAGCGTGCCCACCACGCCCACCATGGCGCCCTGCACCACGAAGATGCCCATGATGCTGCGCGGGCTGGCGCCCAGCGTGCGCAATATGGCGATGTCGGCGCGCTTGTCGGTGACGGTCATGACCAGGGTGGACACCAGGTTGAAGGCGGCCACGGCCACGATCAGCGTGAGGATGATGAACATCATGCGTTTCTCCAGCTGCACGGCGGCAAACCAGGTCTTGTTCTGCTGCGTCCAGTCGCGGATCAGCAGGTCGCCCGACAGGCTTCGCGCCAGCTGGCGCGCCACCTCGGGCGCCTGGTGCAGATCCTTCAATTTGAGGCGCACGCCGGTCGGCCCCTCCAGGCGGAAGATGCGCTCGGCGTCCTGGTGCGCCATCAGCACCAGGGCAGAGTCGTACTCGTAGTGGCCCGAGTTGAACAGTCCCGCCACCGTCATCTGCTTGAGGCGCGGCAGCACGCCCGCCGGCGTGACCTGGCCGGAGGGCGCGATCAGCGTCACCGTGTCGCCCACCTGCACGCCCAGCTGGCGTGCCAGCTCTCCGCCCAGGAACACGCGGAACTCGCCCGGCACCAGGGCCTTGAGGCCAGCCACGTTCTCGGCCGCCAGATCCGTCACCTCGGGCTCGCGCGCCGGGTCTATGCCGCGCACCAGCACGCCCTTCATGTCCTCGCCGCGCGCCAGCAGCCCCTGGGCGGCGACGAAGGGCGCGGCGCCAATCACGTTCGGGTTGGCGCGCGCCTCCTCCAGCGTGCGCTGCATGTCGGGCAGGGCCGCGCCGCCGGGCGCGAAGATCTCGATATGCGAGACCACGCCGAGCATGCGGTCGCGCACCTCCTTCTGAAAGCCGTTCATCACCGACAGCACGATGATCAACGCCGCCACGCCCAGGGCAATGCCCAGCATGGACACGCCCGAGATGAAGGAGATGAAGCCGTTGCGCCGCGTGGCGCGGCCGGCCCGGGTGTAGCGCCAGCCCAGGGCCAGTTCGTAGGGAATTTGCATGGTGTAAAGAGTGCAAGGCCACAGAAAAACACTGGCCGCACAGAGCCCGCGATTGTGGCATCCCGGACAATAGCCTACCGATGTCTGCCCTGCCTCCCATGCCCCATCTGATCGTCGCCCTCGCCACCAGCCCCACCCAGGGCTGCCAGCAGGCAATGAAAAACCTGGCCCTGCCCCAGCTCGACCGGCTGCTGGCGCGCCTGAGCCCGGCCGGCCTGGACGCCGGCAACGAGACCGACTTCAGCCCCCCGCACGAACGCGCCCTGGCGCGCCACCTGGGCCTTGCCGCCGGCCCCGCCGGCACCACGCCCTGGGCGGCCTGGCACCGGCTGCAGACGCCGGCGCATATGCCCACTGACCATGGCCTGGCCTGGGCCTTCATCACCCCCTGCCAATGGCAGGCCGACGCCAACCATGTGCTGCTGGCCGACCCGGCGCAACTGCAGCTGACCGAGGACGACTCGCGCAGCCTGCTGGCCATCCTCGCCCCCTGGTTTGCCGAGGACGGCATCACCCTGGTCTACGACCAGCCCACGCGCTGGCTGGCCCATGGCGCAGCGTTCGACGGCCTGGCCACGGCCTCGCTCGACCGCGTACTGCAGCGCGACGTAAGCAGCTGGCTACCCGACAAGCTACAGGCCCGTAACCTGCACCGCCTGCACAGCGAGATGCAGATGCTGCTCTACACCCACCCGTTCAACGACGCACGCGCCGCCCGACGGTTGCCCCCCGTCAACGCCTTCTGGGTGCATGGCGCGGGCGCCCTGCCCCAGCCCCCGGTGGCCAGGCACGCGCCCCAGCTGCCCGACGGCCTGCTGCAGGCCGCCCTGCACGAGGACTGGGCCGCCTGGAGCCGGGCCTGGGCCGAGCTGGATGCCGGCCCGGTGGCCCAGCTGGCCGCGCATGTGGGGCGTGGGGGCAGCGCCCGCCTGACGCTGTGCGGCGAGAGCAGCGCCATGACCTGGCACACCGCGCCGCGTGGCCTGGGGCAGAGAATTCAAAGCCTTTTCCGGCCTCGGCGCTTTGCTGACGTGCGCGAGCAGCTATGAAAATAATTAGCAGAGACATCCCTCCCCGCGCTGTCTGGGCGCTGGAGCAGGCCGGCGTGCACCCGCTGCTGGCGCGCCTGTACGCGGCGCGCGGCATTCGCGCCCAGGACGAGCTGGACGATGCCCTGGCGCGCCTGCTGCCGCCCGGCGGCCTCAAGGGCATAGGCGCGGCCGCCACGCTGCTGGCCGACGCCATCGCCCAGGACAAGCGCCTGGTCATCGTCGCCGACTACGACTGCGACGGTGCCACCGCCTGCGCCGTGGGCGTGCGCGGCTTGGCGCTGCTGGGCGCCAGGCATGTCCAGTATCTGGTACCCGACCGCGTGGTGGACGGCTACGGCCTCACCGCCTCGATCGCCAGGCGCGTGGCCGAGCGCGGCGCCGACATGCTGATCACCGTGGACAACGGCATCGCCAGCGTCGAGGGCGTGGGTGAGGCCAAGGCGCTGGGCCTCTCGGTCGTCGTCACCGACCACCACCTGCCCGGCCCCGCGCTGCCTGCGGCCGACGCCATCGTCAACCCGAACCAGCCCGGCTGCACCTTCGAGAGCAAATCCATGGCCGGCGTGGGCGTGATGTTCTACCTGCTGCTGCAACTGCGCGCCGAGCTGCGCGCGCGCGGCCGCTTCGACCAGGCCAGCCAGCCGCGGCTGGAGCCGCTCTTGCCCCTGGTGGCCCTGGGCACGGTGGCCGATGTGGTGCGCCTGGATAACAACAACCGCCGCCTGGTGGCCCAGGGCCTCAAACGCATACGGGCCGGGCAGATGCAGCCGGGCATACAGGCGCTGTTCGACGCCGCGGGCCGCAAGGCGCCGGCCGCCACCACCTTCGACTTTGGCTTTGCACTGGGCCCGCGCATCAACGCCGCCGGCCGCCTGGCCGACATGACGCTGGGCATCGAATGCCTGCTGACCGACGACGCCGCGCGCGCCGCGGAGCTGGCCCGCCAGCTGGACGCCATCAACCGCGAGCGCCGCGAAATCGAGGGCGGCATGCGCGAGCAGGCCATGCAGCTGGCCGAGGGGCTATTTGACGAGGGTGAGGAGCCGCCGCCGGCCATCAGCGTCTTCGACCCGGATTTTCACGAGGGCGTGGTGGGCATCGTCGCCTCGCGCCTCAAGGACCGGCTGCACCGCCCGACCTTCGTCTTTGCCGCCAGCAGCGCACCGGGCAAGGAGCATGAGCTCAAGGGTTCGGGCCGCTCCATCGCCGGCTTTCACCTGCGCGACGCGCTGGATCTGGTGGCCAAGCGCCATCCGGGCGTGATCCTGAAGTTCGGCGGCCACGCCATGGCCGCCGGCTGCACCGTGGCCGAGGAGCATTTCGAGACCTTCGAGCAGGCCTTCGCCCAGGTGGCCCAGGAATGGCTGGACGCCGCCACCCTCACGCGCCGGCTGGAGACCGACGGCCCCCTGGCGCCCGAATACTGCCGCGCCGAACTGGTGGACCAGCTGCAGCTGCAGGTCTGGGGCCAGGGCTTCGCCCCGCCCACCTTCAGCGAGCAGGTGCAGGTGCTCAGCCAGCGCCTGGTGGGCGAGGCGAAGAACCACCTGCAGCTCAAGCTGCTGCACCAGGGCCAGCCCATGGACGCCATCTGGTTCGGCCACACCGAGCAGTTGCCCGAACGCGCGCTGCTGGCCTTCCGCCTGGACGTGAACGAGTGGCGCGGCGAGCGACGGGTGCAGTTTCTGGTCGAGGGGGTGGAGCTGCCCGCCTGATCAGGTCAAATACCCACAAAAATGCATCAAATCGCGCGCCCTCGACACCCCAAAGCCCACGGCATCCACGCGCGCCTACCAGGGCATGCGCAGCCCCATTTCGATAGGCGAGGTCGCCAATCGCTCCAACTTCCAGGGCGGCATCTTCTCCGACGGCGTCGATCGCCTGGGCGGGCAGGCACAGACCATTTTGGTGACCCACCTGCAGCAAAGCGGCCGCTGGCCGAGTCCGGCTACTACGTGCTGCCGGTGGCCGTGACCGAGGAGACCTTCCGGCACAACGGCATCATCTCCGCCCAGGATGCGCAGGAGCTGCCGGTGGCCAAGCTGCGCGAGATCTTTGGCGCCGATGCCGCGCTGTACCTGGACGTGCGCCAATACGGCTCGGTCTATGCCGTACTCAAAAGCGAGACCAAGGTGACACTCACCGCCCGGCTGGTGGATCTGCGCACGGGTGACCAGCTGTGGAGCGGCGAAGCCACTGCCTCCAGCGCGGAGACCAAGAGCAGCAACAGCAGCCTGGTCGGCATGCTGGTGTCGGCGCTGATCGACCAGATCGTGGATTCGCTGTCGGATCGCAGCGTGCAGATCGCCGAAATCGCCAATGGCCGCCTGCTCTATGCCGGCCGCCCCGGCGGCCTGCTGCACGGCCCGCGCTCGCCCAGGTACGGGGCCGACGGTCAGCCGTAGGCTCGCATGGCAGGTAGAAGAAGGCGCGGCATGGTCTGCGCCTTTTTTTACGTCAGCCATGCATGCTTGCCGGGGATCAATGCGCGTTGCCGCCGTGGTTGTGGCTCAGCAGGCGGTCGGTCAGCGCAATCGCCAGCGCGCTGAGCAGGAAGGCGATGTGGATGATGGACTGCCACATCAGCACCTTCTCGTCATAGTTGGCGGCGTTGATGAAGGTTTTCAGCAGGTGGATGGAGCTGATGCCGATGATGGCCGTGGAGAGCTTGACCTTGAGCACCGAGGCGTTCACATGGCTGAGCCACTCGGGCTGATCCGGGTGGCCCTCCAGGTGCAGGCGGCTGACAAAGGTCTCGTAGCCGCCGACGATGACCATGATCAGCAGGTTGGAGATCATCACCACGTCGATCAGGGCCAGCACCACCAGCATGATGACGGTCTCGTTCAGGCTGGTCAGCGGTGCATCGGTCTTGTAGCCAATGCTGGTCACCAGGGCCTGCAGCGCCTGTTCGTCGCCCAGAGCGGCTTCGAGCAGGTGGATCAGCTCCACCCAGAAATGAAACACATACACCGCCTGCGCCGCAATCAGGCCCAGATACAGGGGCAATTGCAGCCAGCGGCTGGCAAAAATCATGGACGGCAGGGGGCGCGAAGCGGCGCTGGAGCGGGTAGTTGACAGCATAAAAAATGCAAAAAATGGGGCGGCGATTATAAAAACCGCCGCCCCCTTGTCATGATTCAAGGCCAAAAAGGCCTTTGGCGCTTGCCCCGTATGCGCAGCAAGCTATGGTTTTTTAAAAACTCTCCCAGTCATCATCACCACCCGCGGCCACCGGCGCCTTGGCGCTGGCGATGCGTGCCGGGGCTGCGGCCACCGGCTTGGGCGCGGGCTTGGCGATCTGCGGGCGGGCGCTGGCTGCGCCGGCCTTGGCCTGCGGCGCGGGCATGGCGGCCTTTGCCGCCGGGCGTGCCGCCACGGCCGCGCCGCTGCCGACGTTGAACACCGCCACCACCTGCGCCAGGCGCTGCGCCTGTTCGTGCATGGCGGCTGCGGCGGCGCTGGACTCTTCCACCAGCGCGGCGTTTTGCTGCGTCATCTGGTCCAGGTTGGCCACCGCCTGGTTCACCTGGCTGATGCCGTCGCGCTGCTCGGTGCTGCTGGCCGTGATCTCGCCTATCAGGTCGCTCACGCGGCGCACGCCCTGCACGATCTCCTGCATGCTCTGGCCGGCCTGGGCCACCTGGGCCGAGCCCGATTCCACGTTGTCCACGCTGGTGCCGATCAGCTGCTTGATTTCCTTGGCCGCCTCGGCGCTGCGCTGCGCCAGGCTGCGCACCTCGCCGGCCACCACGGCAAAGCCGCGGCCCTGCTCGCCGGCGCGTGCCGCCTCCACCGCTGCGTTCAGCGCCAGAATGTTGGTCTGGAAGGCGATGCCGTCGATGACGCCGATGATGTCGGCGATCTTGCGGCTGCTGTCGGTGATCTGCTGCATGCTGGTGACCACCTGGTCCATCACCTGGCCGCCCTGCTCGGCCGCCTGGGCGGCGTTGGCCGCCAGCTGGTTGGCCTGGCGCGCGGTGTCGGCGCTTTGCGTGACGGTGGCGGTGAGCTCTTCCATGCTGGCCGCGGTTTCTTCCAGGTTGGCCGCCGTCTGTTCGGTGCGCGCCGACAGGTCGTGGTTGCCGGTGGCTATCTGGCTGGAGGCGGCCGAGACCGATTCCACGCCCGAGCGCACCTCGCCCACCACGCTGCGCAGGCGTGCGCCCATGGCCGAGAGGGCGCGCAAGAGCTGGCCCAGCTCGTCGCGGCGTTCGTCGTGCACGTCCTGCGTCAGGTCGCCGGCGGCGATGGTGTCGGCCAGGCCCACGGCCCTGGCCAGGGGCTGGGTGATGGAGCGCACCAGCAGCGCGGCCAGCACCATGCCCAGCAGCACCACCACCAGGGCGATGCCAACGCCCAGCCATATGGCACGCTGGCGCTGATCCGCGGCGCGCTGCTTGGCGGCGTCGCGCTGGCGCTCCTGCAGTTGCACGAAGGCGTCCTGCTCGGCGACATAGCGCTCCACGGCGGGCAGCATCTTGCCGTCCAGCACGGCCCTGGCGCCGGTGTGATCGAGGTTGGCGCGCAGCTTGCCGGCCTCGGCGTTGTGCTCCAGCACCTGCTTGCGCGCCGCCAGCACGCGCTGGAACTGCTCCTTGTCGGCGGGCGAGAACAGCGCCGCCTCGATCTGCTTCTGCACCGCGTCGATGGCCTGTATGCCCTCCTTGGACTGCTTGACCAGCCGCTCGGTCAGTTCCTCGTCGTTCGATGACAGGGCATTGACCACGCGATCCACCGCCAGGGAGCTCAGGCTCTTCCAGCGCAGTGCGAGACCGATGCGCTCCTCGTTGAAGTGCACGACGCGCGCCGCATCGTCGTCGATATGCATCGAATAGCTCAACAGACCGGCCAGCAGCGCCAGCATGGAGATCATCAGGCCCAGTACCAGGGCCCAGAGTTTGCGTGCAACGGGCAAATGATTGAGATTCATGACACTCAGGGGCGCACCATCGCGCCACATCCACAAAAACAAGGAGGGAGAGAATTCCACGGCCGAACCCAAGGGTTCAGCTCCAGGGGTAGTGTGGCACCACTTACACGATTGTTTACATAATTTAAGGTAACAAACACATGTTTTTTCCGGCTTTGTCGCGCAAATCACTACGCCTGCGCGGCCCGGGGGCGCAACCTACAATGCCCTGGTGTCTCATTTGCTCAACGCCGACCTGCATTGCCATTCCGTCGTCTCCGACGGCACGCTCACGCCCGAGGCACTGGCCGCGCGCGCCCATGGCAACGGCGTGCAGCTGTGGGCGCTGACCGATCACGACGAGATCCGCGGCCAGCACCGTGCCGCGGCGGCGGCCCAGGCACTGGGCATGGACTACCTCACGGGCGTGGAGATCTCGGTCACCTTTGTCGATACCACGGTACATATCGTGGGCCTGGGGTTCGACGCCGATGACGCGCAACTGGCGCGCGGCCTGGCCGCCACGCGCGATGGGCGCGGCGAGCGCGCGCAGGAAATCGGCGCGCAGCTGGCCCGCGTGGGCATACGGGGCGCCTACGAGGGTGCGCTGTGCTATGTGGACAACCCGGAGCTGATCTCGCGCACCCACTTTGCCCGCTACCTGGTGGATACCGGTCACTGCCGCGATGCGGGCGAGGTGTTCCGCAAATACCTGACCGAGGGCAAGCCCGGCTTCGTGCCGCACCGCTGGGCGCGGCTGGGCGATGCCGTGCGCTGGATACGCGAGGCCGGCGGCATGGCGGTGATCGCCCACCCGGCGCGCTACCGACTGACGGCGAACGAGGAATATGCGCTGTTCTCCGAGTTCCAGCAGCATGGCGGCCAGGGCGTGGAGGTGGTCACCGGCAGCCACACGGCGGCCGAATACGCCACCTACGCCGCGATGGCGCAAGAGTTCGGCCTGGCCGCATCGCGCGGCAGCGACTTTCACAGCCCCGGCGAATCGCACACCGACCTGGGCGCCCTGCCCGGCCTGCCCGGCCAGCTGACGCCCGTGTGGCAGCTGCTGCATGAACGCATACTGCGCGCCGCCCGATAAACATCTCACCATGGCCCAATATTTCGAAATCCATGCCGACAACCCGCAGCCGCGCCTGCTCAAGCAGGCCGCCGCGCTGCTGTCCGGCGGCGCCATTCTGGCCGTGCCCACCGATTCCAGCTACGCCCTGGTCTGCCGCCTGGACGACAAGGACGCCGTGGACCGCATACGCCGCCTGCGCCAGATCAACGACAAGCACCATCTGACGCTCTTGTGCCGCGACCTGTCGGAGCTGGCCAGCTACGCCCATGTGGACAACCGGCAGTACCGACTGCTGAAGCTGGCCACGCCTGGCGCCTATACCTTCATCCTGGACGCCACCAAGGAGGTGCCGCGGCGCGTCAGCCACCCACAGCGCAAGACCATTGGCCTGCGCGTGCCCGACCGCAAGGGCCTGCAGATGCTGCTGGAGCTGCACGGAGCGCCGCTCCTGGCCACCACGCTGATACCACCTGACGAGACCGAGCCGCTGAACGACCCGCAGGAAATACGCGAGCGCTTCGAAAAGCAGCTGGACGCCATCATCGACGCCGGCGCCTGCCCCCTGGAGCCGACCACGGTGCTGGATCTGACGCCGATGAACACCGGCGGCGACCCCGTCGTGGTGCGCGAGGGGCGCGGCAGCCTGCAGGCGCTGGGGCTGTGAGCCCGTCACAGGGCATTTGAAGCCAAAACAGCACCTGGCGCTTATGCAGCGAGCGCGAGTTGCTATTTTTTTCATAACAAACCAAACCTCAGGCTGAACACCGAGGCGCTCCTGCACCGGATCGCGTCGCGCGCCAGCCCTCAGCAGGCATCTGACACAATCGCCGCCCGTGGACCTTACCAACCTCATCCAGACCGTACTCATCTACGCCCTGCCCGTGCTGTTCGCCATCACAGTGCATGAGGCGGCGCATGGCTACACCGCCCGGCATTTTGGCGACAACACCGCCACCATGATGGGACGCGTCACGCTCAACCCCATCAAGCACATCGACCCGGTGGGCACGGTGCTGATGCCGCTGGTGCTGTATTTCGCCACCTCGGGCGCCTTTCTGTTTGGCTATGCCAAGCCGGTGCCGGTCAACTTCCACCACCTGCGCAACCCCAAGCGCGACATGGTCTGGGTGGCGCTGGCGGGGCCGGCGTCCAACTTTGCCCAGGCCATTGGCTGGGCACTGCTGCTGGTGCTGCTGGCGACCCTGGGCGGGCAGGAGCGCTTCTTTATCGAGATGGCCCGCGCCGGCATTGCCGTGAACCTGGTGATGTGGGCCTTCAACCTGTTTCCGCTGCCGCCGCTTGACGGCGGCCGCATCCTCGTCGGCCTGCTGCCCTGGCGCCAGGCGCAGCTGGTTGCGCGCATCGAGCCCTATGGCTTCTTCATCGTGATGGCCCTGGTCGTCGGCGGCATCGTGGGCACCCTGTGGCTGCGCCCGCTGATGTCGCTGGGCTACGCCGCCATCAACCTGCTGCTGCTGCCGATCACCGCCTTGCTCCGTTAATCTCATGACCACCACGCGTTTTCTCACCGGCATCACGCCCTCGGGCACCCCGCACCTGGGTAACTACGCGGGCATGATGCGCCCGGCCATCGCCGCCACGCGCACGCCCGGCGTCGAGAACTTCTACTTCCTGGCCGACTACCACGCCCTCATCAAATGCCAGGAGCCCGAGCGCATACACCGCTCGACGCTGGAGATCGCCGCCAGCTGGCTGGCCTGCGGCCTGGATCCCGAACAGGTGACCTTCTACCGCCAGTCCGACGTGCCCGAGATTCCCGAGCTGCACTGGCTGCTGACCTGCGTTACCGGCAAGGGCCTGCTCAACCGCGCCCATGCCTACAAGGCCGTGCAGGACAAGAATGCCGAGGCCGGGCGCGAGGCCGATGACGGCGTGAGCGCCGGCCTGTTCATGTACCCGGTGCTGATGGCGGCAGACATCCTGGCGTTCAACGCCCACAAAGTGCCGGTAGGGCGCGACCAGATCCAGCACATCGAGATGGCGCGCGACATGGCGTCCAGCTTCAACCACCTGTATGGCGAGCATTTCACGCTGCCCGAGGCCGCCATCGAGGACAACGTGGCCACCCTGCTCGGCCTGGACGGGCGCAAGATGAGCAAGAGCTACGACAACACCATTGCGCTGTTCTGCCCGCCCGAGCAGCTCAAGAAGCTGATCGGCTCCATCGTCACCGACTCGCGCGCGCCGGGCGAGCCCAAGGAGACCGAGGGCTCGGCCCTGTTCCAGCTCTACCAGGCCTTTGCCACGCCCGAGGAGACCGCCGCCATGCGCCGCGCCTTTGCCGAGGGCATCGCCTGGGGCGAGGCCAAGCAGCTGCTGTTTGCGCGTATCGACCGCGAGATCGCCCCGATGCGCGCACGCTATGACGACCTGATGCTCCACCCCGAGAAGGTCGAGGCCGCCCTGCAGATCGGCGCCCAGCGCGCGCGCGCCCTGGCCCAGCCATTGTTGCAGCGCCTGCGCGCCGCCGTCGGCCTGCGCCCCTTGAGCGCCACGCGGCCCCAGGCGCAGAGCGCGCACAAGGCTGGCAAGGCGCAGCTGCCGGCCTTCAAGCAATACCGCGAGGCGGACGGCAAGTTCTACTTCAAGCTCGTCGCCAGCGACGGCCGGCTGCTGCTGCAAAGCACGGCGTTCGACGCGCCACGCGATGCCGGCCAGGCCATCGCCCGCCTGCAGAAAGAGGCCGGCGCCCTGCAGGCGCTGGCCGCGCAACTGGCACCGGTGGCCGGCGTGGATGCCACCGAGGTGACAGCCGCCCTGCAGGCGCTGGCCGCGGCGGCCGATGCCTGAGATGGATCGGTTACTACGTTTTTTGTAGCTTATAGCGCTTGTCAGTAAAGCGCTATGAGCCAATAACACCTAAAAAACCTGGACGGGCTGTATGCCCCATCCAACAGGGCAGCGTCATGCAGGCGGGGTTCTTCTGGCCTTTTCCTATACTTGCCCACTCCGCCCCCATTTCCAAGGAGTCCCATGCGCATCGCGGCACTGGACGACGATCCGCTCCAGCTCGAGTTTTTCACCCACGCCCTGACGGCCATGGGCCACGCCTGCCGCACCTACACCACGGGCGCGGCGCTGCTCAAGGATTTGCGGCGCGAAACCTTCGATCTGCTGATCGTTGACTGGCAGCTGCCCGACATCGAGGGCCCCGAGATCATCACCTGGGTGCGCCAGCAGCTGGACACCGAGTTGCCGATACTCTTCGTTACCCACCGCCAGTCCGAAAGCGACATCGTGCAGGGCCTGGGCTGTGGCGCCGACGACTTCATGGTGAAACCCGTGCGTCTGGCCGAATTCAAGGCCCGCGTGGGTGCGCTGCTGCGCCGCGCCTACCCGAACGACGCCCAGGACGTGCTGGAGTTCGGCCGCTTCCGCTTTCTCCCGGAGGCGCGCGGCCTGGAAATGGATGGCAAGCCCGTGGAGCTGAAGGCGCGCGAATACGAGCTGGCGCTGTTTTTGTTCCAGAACATGGGGCGGCTGCTGTCGCGCGACCATCTGCGCGAAGTCATCTGGGGCCATAGCGCCGAGGTCATCTCGCGTTCGCTGGACACGCATGTCTCGCGCCTGCGCAGCCTGCTGGATCTGCGCCCGGCCAACGGCTACATGATCACCGCCGTGTATGGCGTGGGCTACCGCTTCGAGGCCGTCAAGCCGACGGCCGAACAAACGGCTAACGGCAGCGCCAGCCAGGCACAATAGGCACGGCCAACAAGCCATGCGGCCTGGCCCTGGACGGAGCCGGCACGCCTGGATCACGAGGGAGAAGCCGATGCAAGCCACACCCATGCCACACCGCTACGCACGCCAGACACTACCTCTGGCCCTGGCCCTCTGCGCCGCACTGGCGCATGGCGGCGCGCTGGCCCAGCCACTGGACATAGAGCACCAGGTGCAACGCGGCGACACGCTGGAGGCACTTTCGACGCACTACCTCGGCACGCCGCGCCTGTGGCCGCAGCTGCAAAGGCACAACCAGGTCGCCAACCCGCGCCACCTGCAGCCGGGTTCGGTGCTGCACATCCCCATGCAGCTGCTGCCACTGGGCTCGGCCGAGGTGACCTTCGTGCAGGGCGAGGCCACGGTCACTGCGCCCACCAACGCCAGCGCCACCACCCTGCAAGCCGGCCAGCCACTGCCGGAGGGCGCGCGGGTGCAGGTCGCGCCCAACTCCTTCGTCACCGTGCGCCTGGCCGACGGCACGCTGATCCGCGTGCATGCCGACTCCGACCTGCGGCTGCAGCAGCTGCGCCGGCGCGGCCGCGCGGGCGATGCGCAGTCGGTGCTGGAGCTGCGCCGCGGCAGCGTGGAAACCTCCGTGCCCGCCAACAGCGGCGGCGCACGCCGCTTTGAAATCCGCACACCCAAGGCATCCACCAGCGTGCGCGGCACGCGCTTTTCGGTGGCCCTGACGGGCGATGAGCGCGCCCTGACGGCTGTCACCGAAGGCACGGTGGCCGTGCAGCCCCATGCCACGCGCCAGGGCGCATCGATACCGGCCGGCCAGGGCGTGGTCGTGGCGGCCGACGGCGAGCTGGGGGCACCGCAGCCCCTGCTGCCCGCGCCCGACCTGAGCGCGCTGCCCGCGGCAGTGCATGACGCAGACTTCCTCAGCCTGGCCCTGCCACCAGTGGCCGCTGCCGTGGCCTACCAGGTGCGGGTGGCGCGCGACGCCGACTTCACCACCGTGGTGCGCGATGGTGCCTTCTCCGGCCCCCAGGCGCGCATGCGCGCCGTGGACGACGGTAGCTACCACCTGGCCGTGCGCGCCGTGGACAGCACCGGCCTGCCCGGCCTGGTGGCACAGCGCACCATCACCGTCAAGGCCCACCCCGTTCCGCCGCTGTACCAGGCGCCACCCCAGGGAGCGACCATCTCGCGTACCCAGGGTGAGCTGCTGTGTACGCCGGTACTGGGCGCTGTGCGCTACCGCATCCAGGTGGCTACCGATGCCGCCTTTACCGCCCCGGCGCTGGACGAAACCCGCGACCAGCAGTGCGGAGCGCAAGTGCAGGCGCTGGCCCCCGGCAACTACTTCTGGCGTGCGGCCAGCGTGCGCGAGCTGCCCGGCGGCGGCGGCGACCAGGGCCCCTACGCACCCGCCCAGCCATTCAGCGTGGCGAACAACCCGAACGCCCCGGACGCCGCCGCCCTGCAGGTTGGCAATGAAGGCCCGGCCCTGCAGCTACGCTGGCCCGGAGGCAGCGGCCAGAGCTACCGCCTGCAGCTGGCCAGCAGCCAGGACTTTGCCGCGCTGCTGATGGACGAACGCCTCGGCACAGCTGCCTGGACAGCCGCCGGTCTGGCACCCGGCGAGTACTTTGTGCGCATACAGACACGCGACCCTTCCGGGCTGGAGAGCGAGTTCTCCACGCCGCGCCTGATCCATGTCCGGGCGGCGGTGCAATCGAGCGGCGGTCTGCCGGTGACATCGTCCGACGGCCGCCCATTGGCACGGCCCTGAAACCCGCCCCAGCGCACCAGGCCTGGGGCCGCCGCGTGATATGACGCTATCTGCACAGGCGGGTTACCACCGCAACCTGCGCCGCGAATGGCTGGTGCTGTCGCTGCTGATGCTGGGCCTGGTGGCATGGCTATGCCTTGCCGGCGGCCTGCGGCGCATGGACTACCTGGTACAGGACGCAGGCACGCGCCTGTATGCGCATGCGGCACACCCGGACATCGTCATCGTGGCCGTCGATGACCGCAGCATAGCCTCGATAGGCCGCTGGCCCTGGCGCCGCGCGCTGCATGCCCAGCTCGTGGACCAGATCACGGCACAGTCACCACGCGCACTGGGGCTGGACATTCTGTTTGGCGAAGAAGACGCCGACTACCCCGGTGACGACCTGCTGCTGGCCCGGGCCCTGGAGCGCAACGCCCACGCCGTGCTGCCCGTGGCGCGCCGCGGTGACGGGCCGCGCAGCAGCGCCGACGCACCCATGCCGCTGCTGCGCCAGGCGGCCGCCCAGCTCGGCCATGTGCAGGTGCAGCTGGACGAAGACGGCGTGGCGCGCAGCCTGTTTGAACACGAAGGGCCAGCGTCCGCGCCCTGGCCGCATTTCAGCACCGCGATGCTGTGCGCCGAAGGGCTGGCATTGGCGTCATGCCGGGGCAACGCCGCGCCGGTGAATGCTCCCTGGACAAGCCAGGATCTTCAGATCCTGCGCTTTGCGCAAGGACAACCGGCATTCACCACCTATTCCTACATTGATGTATTGACCGGGCAGCTGCCAGCCGGCGCCCTGCGGGACAAATACGTCATCGTGGGTGCCACCGCCACCGGCCTGGGCGACATGTTCGCCGCCCCCATGGTGAGCCAGGCCGAACGCATTCCCGGGGTGGAAGTGATCGCCCACGCGCTGAATGCAGACCTCATGCGCTGGCATGTCCAACGCGCGCCCGAGGCCTGGAACCTGGCCTTCAACCTCACGCCTGTTGCCCTGACGCTACTGGCCATCGTGCTGCTGGGGCCACTGGCCGGCCTGATCGCCAGTGCCACCCTGTTTCTCGCCACCCTGGTGGCAGCGGCTGGCGCGCCGACCCTATCGGGCTGGCAATTTGCCGCCGCACCGGCCCTGGCCGGCATTGCCGCCGTGTACCCGCTGTGGAGCTGGCGCCGGCTCAGCGCCGCCGCCCATTTCCTGCAGCTGGAGATCCAGGCGCTGCGCGGCGCGGGGCTTTCCCCCCTACCCGACGAGGCAATGCCCCTGGTGCTGCGCGGCGACCTGCTGGAGCAGCGCATACACGCCGTGGAAGACGCCACAAGGCGGTTGCGCAAGCTGCATCACTTCATCAGCGACAGCCTGCAGCACCTGCCATCGCCCACCTTTGTCTGCGACGCAAGGGGCCGCGTGACCCTGGCCAACGAAGCCGCACTGCTCTACCTGCCATCCGGCCAGGCAGCACAGGGGCAGGCCATCGCCCAGCTGCTGGTCGAGCTGGTCCATCCCCATTCAGGCAGGCCCCTGCTGCCGCAGGACGCCAGCCGAATGGTCGAGTTGCCAGCACAACAGGAAGGCCGAGACGCGCAGGGGCGCCACATGCTCATGCTGTGCAAACCTTTTGCGCTGGAGGGCAGCACCATCTGGCTCATCACCCTGGTGGATCTGACCGACATGCGCCGCGCCCAGCAGCAACGCGACCAGGCGCTGCACTTCATCTCGCACGACATCCGCGCGCCCGGCGCGTCCATACTCACGCTGCTGGAGATGCGGCGTGAATTCCCCGAGCAGTTGTCGCAGCAGGATCTGCTGGCGCGCATCGAGCGCCATGCGCGCTCGTCGCTGGCCATGGCCCAGGGCTTCGTGCAACTGGCCAGCGCCCAGGCCTACGAATACCACAGCACCCCCTTCGACCTGGCCGCCGCGCTCGAGGAAACCGTGGACGACGCCTGGGCCAGCGCGCAGGATCAGCAGGTGCAGATGCGTATCACCCACCTGCCCCAAGCCGCCCCTGTCCATGGCGACCGCGCCTTGATTTGCCGCGCCATCACCAACATCGTGGGCAACGCCATCAAATTCAGCCCGCCGGGCAGCACCGTGCAATGCGCCCTGACCCTGGAGTCGCCGTATTGGGTGATCAGCGTACGCGACCAAGGCCCGGGCATCGCGCCGGAGCAACAAAGCCATCTGTTCCAGCCCTTCAAGCGCCTGCACGAAGGCAGCCATCCAGGCATCGCCGGCGTGGGCCTGGGCCTGGCACTGGTACAGACCGTGCTGCAACGCCATGGCGGGCTGGTGCAGGTGCGCAGCAGCAGCGGCGCCGGTGCCGAATTTCGGTTGCTGTTGCCGCAGGAAACGGCTGAACAATAAGCCAGCGCTTGCCTATTGCGCGCCCTTGCCCGTCAATACCACACCCACGGTTTCAAACAAGACGATCAAGTCCAGAAACCACGAGTGGTTCTTGACGTAGTACAGGTCATATTGCAATTTTTGCTCGGCATCTTTCACAGAGGCGCCGTAGTGGTAGCGCACCTGGGCCCAGCCAGTGAGGCCCGGTTTTACGCCGTGGCGCAGGGCGTAATAGGGAATGTCCTGCGTCAGGCGTTCGACAAAGTACGGGCGTTCGGGCCTGGGGCCTACCAGACTCATATCGCCCTTGAGCACGCAAAGCAACTGCGGCAACTCATCGATCCGCGTCTTGCGTATGAATTTGCCAACCCGCGTCACCCGGGCGTCCCCGGCACCTGCCCATCGGGGGGTTCCATCTTTTTCCGCATCCTGGCGCATGCTGCGAAACTTGATGACATTGAAGGTCTGGCCATTCAGGCCGACGCGCTCCTGGCGGTAAAAAATCGGTAGGCCACTTTCGAGAAAGACCAGAACCGCCGTCACCAGCATCACGGGTGCTGCGAGCAACAACAGCACGGCTGATCCAACCACATCCAGCAGGCGTTTGACCAGCGAGCGAACCACCCCCTGTTTGAAGCCATCACCAAAGATCAGCCACCCTGCGGATACCGCCTCCAGATGCACCTGCCCCAGAAGTTTTTCAAAATGCGTTGCCAAATCAATGACTTGTACACCTTGCAGCTTGCAGTCCAGCAACTCGCGCAGCGGCATGCTGCCGCCGCGGCGCTCATTGACCGCCACCACGATCTCATTGACCCGGTATTCCTCAACAACCTCGGTGAGCGTCTTGCCGGCAGACACCACATGTAAACCCGATGCAACCTGCTCCTTCTCCTGCGGGCCGCGAAAATGCCCGACCAGCTCAATGCTGGGGTCGCTTTTCATCAGGGATTCAGTCACCACACAAGCGCGCGAACCAGTGCCATAAACCAGGACTCGCTGGCGCTTGTAAGAAGCGGGTAATAAACTATTGCCAAGCAACCGCAAAATCAACATGGCACTTACCATGATCAGCAACGCCAATAAAGTTTGCTCATTATGATAAGGGGGCGACAACGGCAGCAGCAGCAAAACACCGGCAGCAATTACCATCGACAAAATAAAGGACAATACAGCACGGGATCGCACCTGGCCCACCGTCAGACCACTGGGCGATTCGTGAATACCCAATGCAGCATTCATACCCAATATACCGACAGCGATCAACCCACCGCGAATGACGCCTGAAGATATTATTGCACCATTGAGCGCCTCGGCGCCAACCTGCCAGGCCATGGAAATAACCAAAGTACTCACAATCAAGACCATATATACCATGGCCTGTAAAATACTTCGCTGGCGGAAATAATGATTAAAAATCCTGACCATCGTCACCCTCTTCGCAAGACGCCGCCACCATTAAAAAAACAACCGCACATTAGAAATCAATAGGCAAAAAAATTCAAAGCGGCGAAACAATTTCTAATGGTTTGGCAAATAAATTTAACAATTCACCGTCTCAGACCAAATCCCAGCACCCGAGCCTACCGATCCTCCGTGATGCAGAATGATACGATAGGTAACAACCACAACACAAGAGATACACGCGGAACTTCCGCAAAGCTTACCAGCCCACCCGCCATCAAGCCGGCGATGATGGAGCCGCCGACAACCAGGGCCAGCGGTGATCCACGCCGAACTCCTCTGGCCAGTTGCAGCAGCGCCCATGCCACGGCCAGCGCAAGAATCAGCACAGCCAATAGACCGCGCTCTATCAGCAGCTCCAGCAACAGGTTATCCATATGCCATGGCAGAAAGTTGCCATAGGCAATACTGCTCCAATAGCGAGGCCCCAGGGCCAGATCCGGATTCTTGAGAACCTGCCTCCCGCTCTTGTCCAGGAGTTCCACGGCGGTGATGCGAATACTGGCATTGGCCTGCAGCAGCTGGATGGAAAGAACCCCATCCCGCGAAACCGTACCATGACCGCCCGATGCCAAGGCCGGGCCCAGCAAAGGCAGCACGATCCAGCCATCGGTCGTCTTGCTGGCTTCTGACACCTGCCGCGTGCGCAGCTGACATCGTGCCTGGTAGAGCAGATACTGCTCGCACAACTGAACCTTCAGCCACATGGGTGCATCCATGTGCGCGCGCAAGCGCACCGTGTAATGTCCGCCGGATTCCAGTGGCACATGCTGCGTCAGCGCCAGGCCGCCCTTGGCGTCGGCACGCTGCGGGCCATATAGCCAGACCTCATTGCCGGCATCGCCATGGCGCACCCAGCGCACCCGGCCGGGTAGCGCACCCTCGGGGTTCTGCGCGCTGTACTGCGCCGGCAAACGCCCCAAGCCCAAGCCCAGCACCCACTGGCCGGGCGTATGCAACATGTGCACGCCGCGCTTCCAATGGGCCAGGCGCTGGTGCAGATCGGCATTGGAGCGACTCAGACGATCGGACATGAAGGCTCCGCCCACCCAAACCGCCAGGATTTCCACCACCAGAGCCACCAACAGCCACGCCATGGCCCTGCGGTGCCACAGGGTTGCGTCGGGCGCCTTCAACCGATGGCGGTGCGCCAACCAGGCCATGCCAACCGCCGTGATGACCACCGTCAGATACAGGCCGCGGGCATAGGCGGTCAGCACCGCATAGGTTGCCAACAACACCAACCCCGCCGCCGCATACCAGCGCCAGCCATGCGGGGCAGACCATGCGGCCCACCAGGCAAACGGCAGCGCCATGGCCAGGTAGGCATCGATGGCGCCGCCGCCCACATGCATCTCCCAGAACCAGGCCACCGTACGATAGTTGGCGCTGAAGTCCAGCCACCCGACATACAGCCCCCGCTCCCACAGCACCGCGATGCAGACAAAAAACAGCCCCACCAGCATGCCACGCGCCAGGCGCAACGCGGCTCCCCGCGAGGATCGATACAAGGCGGGCATGAGCAACAATCCCCATGCCAGGCTCTTGGCCACACGCAGGGTGTTTCCCGGCTGGTCATAGTCGCCATGGGGCCCCTGAGCCCACAGATCCGCCAGCAGCGCCACCCAGCTTGCCGCGCCGCGCGCGTCGTCCAGCCCCCGCCAGACGCCAACGACCAGCAGTGGTGGCAACACCCAATACGCCCACCTGATGCCCGCGGGCGTGGTGCCATGCACCGCCGCGGGCACACGCCAGGCATCAAGCGCCCAGCGCCCATAGGCGCCGCCCAACAGGGCCAGCACCAACAGGTCGGACTCATCGACCACCCACCAACCGGTCCATGGCGCGAAACTGGCTACCGGCAACAAGGCTGGCAGCACAAACCAAAGATCGACGGGACGCCACATGGCCCAGACCAGGGCCGCCGCCAGCAGGGACAAGGCCAGCATGGGCGCGACCGGGTGCTGCGCCGCCGCATACAGGCACAGGCCGGCGCATGGCAAAGCGAACAAGGCCACACCAGCCCTGCCTGCAACACGACAGCCACTTTCCCACGCTGGGAACAACGCCACGCCCTCCGCCTGCCCTTGCCCCCATCCCACGGACGGGTATGGGCTTGATTCTCAAGCCTTTTTGGGCATCAGGGCTTGGCGACGGCAGAACTCAGGTTGCTGCTCTCGCCCTTGGCGGCGACCTGGTAGGGTTGCAGACCGGCGTCCGAGGTGATCCAGCCTGCGCCCTCGGAGTCAAGCGCAATGTCGGTCAAGGTGGCGCGCCCCGCCACCCTGCTGAAGCTGAAATGGTGGCCACCATCGCTGCTTGTGGCCGCAACACTGCCCTGGCCCACCAGCAGGATGCGGCCGTCGGGCAGCACAGCATGCCTGGATCAAGATGCGCTACATGCCAGGCGTCACGGCGCAGGATCGCGTGATCCACAACGGCACCATCTACGGCATTGAGAGCTTGATTGTTGACGCCGACCGAAAACTGAGCCACTTTTTGCGGTGATGCCGACGCAAATTTGAGCCAGGTGTTTTACCTACCCTGCTGCATTTTTGAGCAGGGGAATGAAGAAGGTGATCACCATGGACATGATTGGCAAGATCAGGCGGATGCACCGCCGGGACAAGAAGACGAAGAGGCAGATATCGAGGGAGACGGGGCTATCGAGGAACACGGTGGCCAAGTGGCTCGATGAGGTTGAGTCGCTCGAGCCCAAGTACCGCCGGGAGGCGGTCAAGACCACGAAGCTGTCGGCCTATGAGGCCGAACTCACACAAGCGTTGAAGGCCGATGCCAGGCGGCCCAAGAAGGAGCGGCGCACGGCCAAGGCGCTGTTTGCGCAGATCAAGGCGGCCGGATACGAGGGTGGGTACACACGGGTGACGGACTTCATCCGCAAGTGGCGCCAAGGCAAAGGCCAGGGCGATGCAGCCAAGGCTTTCGTGCCCCTGACGTTCGAGCTGGGCGAGGCCTTCCAGTTCGACTGGAGCGAAGACGGGCTGGTGATCGGTGGGGTGTACTACCGGCTGCAGGTCTCGCACATGTTGCTGTGCGCCAGCGGCGCGTTCTGGCTGGTGGCCTACCCCAGCCAGGGCCACGAGATGCTGTTCGATGCCCACACACGCAGCTTTGAGGCCCTGGGCGGCGTGGCGCGCCGGGGCATTTACGACAATATGAAGACGGCCGTTGACAAGGTCAAGAAGGGCAAGGGCCGCGTGGTCAACGCCCGCTTTGCCGCCATGTGCGCGCACTACCTGTTCGATGCGGACTTTTGCAACCGCGCCAGCGGCTGGGAGAAGGGGCGCGTGGAGAAGGACGTGCAGGACAGTCGCAGGCGCATCTGGCTGGAGGCCGGGCAGCGGCGCTTTGGCAGCTTTGCCGAACTCAACGCCTGGCTGGGCGAGCGCTGCCGGGCCCTGTGGCAGGAGTTGCGCCACCCGCAGCACAAAGAATTCAGCATCGCTGAGATGCTCGAACTCGAGCAAGAGCACCTCATGCCCATGCCTGCGGCGTTTGACGGCTACGTCGAGCACCCGGTGCGGGTCAGCAGCACCTGCCTGGTGACAGTGGCGCGCAACCGCTACTCGGTGCCCTGTGAATGGGCAGGGCAGATGGTCAGCACGCACCTGTACCCGGCGCAGATCGTGGTGGTGGCCGGCGATACCGTGGTGGCCACGCACGAGCGCCTGAGCGAGCGCAACCAGACACGCTACGACTGGCAGCACTACGTGCCACTGATCGAGCGCAAGCCAGGGGCGCTGCGCAACGGCGCTCCGTTTGCCGATCTGCCCGACCCCTTGCAACGCATGCGGCGCGCCCTGCTGCATCAGGACGGCGGCGACAAGGTCATGGCGCAGGTGCTGGCCGAAGTGCCCAAGCAAGGGCTGGACGCGGTACTGGTGGCGGTGGAGCTGGCGCTGCAGAGCGCCCCACCCTCAGGGCGGGTGAGCTGCGAACACGTCATCAACGTGCTGGCACGCTTGCAGGCACAGCCCCTGCCCGAGACAGTTGCGACCATCCTGCAGGTGAGCCAGGCCCCCCTGGCCGACACGGCACGCTACGACAGCCTGCGCACAGACATTGTCGTGCAGGAGGCCGATCATGCGTGAGTTGGACAAAGAGCTCAAAGAGCTGCGCCTGTATGGCATGGCGGGGGCCTGGGAGGATCTGGTCAAGCAAGGCGGTCATGCGACATTGGAGAGCTCGCGCTGGTTGCTGGAGCACCTGCTGCAGGCCGAGGCGGCGACCGTGCCATGCGCTCGATCAGCTACCAGATGCACACGGCCAAGTTCCCTGTGCACCGCGACCTGGCGGGCTTTGACTTCGAGTGCTCGCCGGTGGGCAGAAAGCTGATCGAACAGCTCGCAGGCATGGCGTTCACCGAGCAGGCGCACAACGTGGTGCTGGTAGGTGGCCCCGGCACGGGCAAGACGCACCTGGCCACGGCCATCGGCGTGGCGGGCATCACGCGCCATGGCTCACGGGTGCGGTTTTACTCCACAGTGGATCTGGTCAACGCGCTGGAGCAGGAGAAGGCCCAGGGCAAGGCGGGGCGCATCGCAGCGAGCTTGCAGCGCATGGATCTGGTCATCCTCGATGAACTGGGTTATCTGCCCTTCAGCCAGGCTGGAGGTGCCTTGTTGTTCCATCTGCTCTCCAAGCTCTACGAGCACACCAGCGTGATGATCACGACCAACCTGGACTTCAAGGAGTGGTCCAGCGTGTTTGGCGACGCCAAGATGACCACGGCGCTGCTGGATCGGCTCACGCACCATTGCCACATCGTGGAGACGGGCAACGAGTCGCACCGCTTCCTGCACAGCACGGCCGTGGCCAAGAAACGCATCAAGGCACGTGAACAGGCACACAAGGGGCAGCCGTTTTGAAGGCCAGAAGGCAAGCCGCTGGCGCGGCTTGCCTTCTTCAATACCGATGACAACAGTCCTTCAAGGAGATTACTAACCGGGATCAGGCACTACACTTAGTCGGCCCTGCAAAATTCACCGCAACATCCAACCCAGCGATCCACAGCGGGTTCTGCGCGCCTGCGTGGCCATAGCCAGCGCCGCAGCCCAGATCCACAGTCGTGCGAGCAGGGGCGCAAAAAGCCCCTTGAGGCCCAAACGCACGATCGCCCGCAGCAGCCAGCGGATGTTGTAGCCGGCTGCGCACAGCACCGCGTGCAACGCATCGCCCATGGATCCCTTGAGCCAGCACCGATCCATGCCGTTGTCGTGTTTCAAGTGCCCTATCGCAGGCTCTACCGCTTGCCTTCTCTTGAGCCAGCGCCGATGCGCTGAGGTGAGGCTTTTGAACTTGCCCCGGTGGATGATTTCAACGCCCGGGTTGTGTGCATCCACCCCTCTGAAGCCCAGATCGACGACCACCTGCTTGGGGCTGCGGCCCGTGTCTTCGGTCAGGATCGTTACCTGCTCGAGTTGCTCAGCCAAGGTGTGGCCGTCATAGGGGTTGCCGGTAAAGCTGCGTGCGCCCACCATCAGCCCTTGCCTGTGCGTTACCGCCACGCTGACCTTCACGCCGAACTCGTAAGGTTTCCTGGCCTTGCCCTTGCCAATGCACTCGACCTCCGGTGCGTGCATGGCATACAGCTTGTTCTTGTCTTTGGGTTGCTGGGTGCGGATGCGCTCGGCGCGCTGCATCAGATCGTGCAGGGCGGTCAGCGCCTCGGCCGGCACTTGAGGCATCTGCTTGATCTTGCGCCCCACCTCGCGCAACACGATGCCGAGGATGGTGCGCTGGCGCTTGACGGTCTTCTTGAGTCGCTTGAACTGCTTGGCATGGGCGTAGCCGCCGGCCTTGCGCCGCAAGGCCTTGCCTTCGCGCACAAAGGTCTGCTTCAGGGCAATGCCCGCCCGCTTGGCGGCGATCACCACCTTGTGGCGGGCGATCTCCAGCAGGCGTGAGTCCACCGGGTGGGCAATGGCCTTCTCCTGCACCGTGGTGTCCACGATCAACCGCTCGAACTCGGCGGGCCCGATGGCCCTGGAGGTGACGGCCGTGTCGATGGTGGCCTTGAGCAATTCTTCCACGCCGGCCTCGCCAATCGCTGTACGAAGTCGGCCCTGCAAAACCCAGCCAGCCCCCATAAACACTGGGTTTGCGCTGTTTCCCCGACAGCTCCATCCCCCGAGAATCAATTCACCAGCCATTGATTTCTGAGAGTTTTGTGATGCCCCAGCCCGGTCAAACCGCCGACTTCTTCCGCCAACCACTGGCCGAGATGATCGACCTGCACCACCCGCTGGCGGTGCTCGCCAGCCGCCTGCCCTGGGCACAGATCGAGGCAGCGCTGGCACCGCACTTTGCTCGCCAGGCACGCGAGGGCCGTGCAGTGGCACAAGACGACCTGTTTGGCCCTTCTGTGCAAGTGGCTGGCGGCGCAGTCGCCGCCGCAGGCCGTCCGCGCCTGCCCATCCGCCTGATGGCCAGCCTGCTGTACCTCAAGCACGCCAACAAGCTCAGCGACGAGGAGCTGGTGCAGCGCTGGGCGGAGAACGTGGTCTGGCAGCACTTCAGCGGCATGCGCTTCTACGAACCACGCCTGCCGTGTGACGCCACGCAGATCGGACGCTTTCGTACAGCGATTGGCGAGGCCGGCGTGGAAGAACTGCTCAAGGCCACCATCGACACGGCCGTCACCTCCAGGGCCATCGGGCCCGCCGAGTTCGAGCGGTTGATCGTGGACACCACGGTGCAGGAGAAGGCCATTGCCCACCCGGTGGACTCACGCCTGCTGGAGATCGCCCGCCACAAGGTGGTGACCGCCGCCAAGCGGGCGGGCATTGCCCTGAAGCAGACCTTTGTGCGCGAAGGCAAGGCCTTGCGGCGCAAGGCCGGCGGCTACGCCCATGCCAAGCAGTTCAAGCGACTCAAGAAGACCGTCAAGCGCCAGCGCACCATCCTCGGCATCGTGTTGCGCGAGGTGGGGCGCAAGATCAAGCAGATGCCTCAAGTGCCGGCCGAGGCGCTGACCGCCCTGCACGATCTGATGCAGCGCGCCGAGCGCATCCGCACCCAGCAACCCAAAGACAAGAACAAGCTGTATGCCATGCACGCACCGGAGGTCGAGTGCATTGGCAAGGGCAAGGCCAGGAAACCTTACGAGTTCGGCGTGAAGGTCAGCGTGGCGGTAACGCACAGGCAAGGGCTGATGGTGGGCGCACGCAGCTTTACCGGCAACCCCTATGACGGCCACACCTTGGCTGAGCAACTCGAGCAGGTAACGATCCTGACCGAAGACACGGGCCGCAGCCCCAAGCAGGTGGTCGTCGATCTGGGCTTCAGAGGGGTGGATGCACACAACCCGGGCGTTGAAATCATCCACCGGGGCAAGTTCAAAAGCCTCACCTCAGCGCATCGGCGCTGGCTCAAGAGAAGGCAAGCGGTAGAGCCTGCGATAGGGCACTTGAAACACGACAACGGCATGGATCGGTGCTGGCTCAAGGGATCCATGGGCGATGCGTTGCACGCGGTGCTGTGCGCAGCCGGCTACAACATCCGCTGGCTGCTGCGGGCGATCGTGCGTTTGGGCCTCAAGGGGCTTTTTGCGCCCCTGCTCGCACGACTGTGGATCTGGGCTGCGGCGCTGGCTATGGCCACGCAGGCGCGCAGAACCCGCTGTGGATCGCTGGGTTGGATGTTGCGGTGAATTTTGCAGGGCCGACTACGAAAGCGTCCGATCTGCGTGGCGTCACACGGCAGGCGTGGTTCGTAGAAGCGCATGCCGCTGAAGTGCTGCCAGACCACGTTCTCCGCCCAGCGCTGCACCAGCTCCTCGTCGCTGAGCTTGTTGGCGTGCTTGAGGTACAGCAGGCTGGCCATCAGGCGGATGGGCAGGCGCGGACGGCCTGCGGCGGCGACTGCGCCGCCAGCCACTTGCACAGAAGGGCCAAACAGGTCGTCTTGTGCCACTGCACGGCCCTCGCGTGCCTGGCGAGCAAAGTGCGGTGCCAGCGCTGCCTCGATCTGTGCCCAGGGCAGGCGGCTGGCGAGCACCGCCAGCGGGTGGTGCAGGTCGATCATCTCGGCCAGTGGTTGGCGGAAGAAGTCGGCGGTTTGATCGGGCTGGGGCATCACAAAACTCTCAGAAATCAATGGCTGGTGAATTGATTCTCGGGGGATGGAGCTGTCGGGGAAACAGCGCAAACCCAGTGTTTATGGGGGCTGGCTGGGTTTTGCAGGGCCGACTACTGGGTCCGCTGGGGACGACAAGGCAACAGGATAACCATCACCGTCCACCATCAAAAATGCAGGCAGATCACCATCGAAAACGGGTTGCTTTTCATATCCGAGTTCGCGCCAGCATCTCTGCTTGATCGCACCACTTTCCCTAATCAGGTGTTGACCTTCAAACAACCTCGGCAGAGAAACCGCAATGCGATACAGCAGGCGGCGCATGTAATGGCGGGTGAAGGCCAGTTCTCCTGAAACACAGGCTGCGCTTGACCGAACACACAGGTCCAGACTCGCGCCATGCATTGCCTCGTGCAAGGTATCAGCGTCCAGATCACGAGTTACTTCTAAGCTAGAGTGCACTAAATAGCCTTCCGGACACTCAACTGAACTAAATTTTAAAGCAAACAACTAAAATTTAATATATGCGAAGCATTTTACACCATTAGCGCATAAAAACATTAAGATCCAGCACAATCAGAAAAATTGTTATAAGACGTTTCGTCGAAATCGAATTGTTTACCAAGCCAATATTGAGATTTTTAATGCAATAATATACTAAATTTTAAAACATTTGCAAATAAATCAAAACAATCTCTTAGTAAGTTGACACTTCTATCAACTGTTAATATTGCGACGTAGATTACGACATCTCTACAAATGAACTGCAGATCGTCACCAATACATCGCGATGACAGTATTCGGCGCTCGCTCTAGACCACGGAATTTCAACACCCTCCCAACAGAAAGCGCGAACCATCTGTAGCACGGTGATGTCAACCCACAGTTTTTGTATTACAATTACCACCCAGGTAGATGCATACCAAGAAGGAAAAAAATGGGACGACCACTTGTACTTGAGCCGCGCGAGAAAATCACTAGCTTAAGATTGACTAGCTGTGAGCGTAACGAGATGGATGCAAGGGCTGAGGCACTTGGGTTTAAGTCGTTGAGTGACTATCTCCGACATTTGCACAAAGCGGCGGTCGCAACTGAAAAAAACAAAGAAACAAATATAGAACTGGAGAAATACGGAACTTTGATTGAATCGCACTCTACTGCACTTGGAAAAATATATCAGGGCAACTCACTGGCATATATGCATAGCCATGCCGGGCAAAACTCTGTTGATCTAATATTGACTTCCCCTCCATTTGGTCTTGTCCGTAAAAAATCATACGGAAACGAAGATGCGGACGCATATTGTGATTGGTTCCGCCCATTTGCTGAGGGTTTTAAGCGAGTACTAAAAGACGACGGAAGTTTGGTAATAGATGTCGGTGGCGCGTGGAAATCCGGAACACCAACTCGTTCGCTATATCATTTCAAGCTGTTAATTATGCTCTGCGAAGAGTATGGATTTCATCTTGCCCAAGAACACTATTGGTGGAACCCATCTAAGCTGCCATCACCTGCTGAGTGGGTGAATGTCCGTCGTGTTAGAGTAAAAGATGCAATTAATTGCGTATGGTGGCTTTCAAAAACCCCTTTTCCAAGAGCAAATAACAAGCGGATTCTTTCACCGTACTCGGACTCTATGCGAACTCTGCTAAAAAATGGATACAAAGCAAAAATGCGCCCGTCTGGGCACGATATATCCAGTAATTTTTCTGTTGACAATGGCGGATCAGTACCACCGAATCTTTTAGCAATTGCAAACACTGAGAGCAACGGCGCCTATCAAGACTATTGTCGAGAAAACAATATTGAAATCCATCCCGCTCGCTTTCCTGCATTATTACCAGAGTATTTTATTCGGTTTCTGACCAACCCTGGTGACATGGTACTGGACCCATTCGGAGGGTCATGCATAACTGGCATGGTAGCAGAGGCACTAGCAAGAAAATGGGCCTGCGTCGAACTTTCGAGTGAATACATCCGCGGTGGTATTGGCCGCTTCCAAGGAAACGTGGAAGAAGCCGTGAGAGGTCGTCAGGCGGTCTACTCGATCAACACACCATGCTCATTGCCAGTAAATGAAGAGGTTGTGCCCCTTGTTGCAGATGGCGGTGCGGCGCGTTAGTACTAGGACTAGGGCAAATTTGGCTCGTCGTGCTCTTCATCCTCATCGACTTCGGCTTCCTGCGACCTCACTTGATCCAGAATCCAAATCTCGGATTCCGGATCATAGGAAGCACCGTCGGTGTGAATAAGAAGATGACTAACGTAGATGCCGTTCATAACTCGCTTAGTTATGCGATTTACCTCTGATCGAATCTTTTCGATGCTCAGGCCGTGAGGGTGTGTAATGAGTGTCTGCCTGACAGCTTCAGCTGGCCATATACGGCGCGAGTCCTCCCATGAGGATAAATAAACGTATTGTGCTCTATCCACTCGCATGCCTTTTTGTTTGGCCAAACCGAGTAGTGCAAGAGCATCCTCCTCCTTAATATCAAGAATACTGGCAACCTCACTCGAGTGAACACCCTCTTGCGTTGTTCTTAAATGGCAATCCAATTGACCTACCAATGCATCAGGATCTCTAACTCTAATATCTCGATCGGCAAGCCCCCAAAGGCCTGGCCCCAGACGAATTAAGTTGCCTTGTGGATGAATCTGGAAGTGACTATTTAAACCCCTATCATTTTCCAGTTTTTTACGTATTTCTAATGTGCTTAAAGGTCGCCCAGCCCCTTCGAGCAAGGCCATCACTGCCTGACGAGTATCTAGCCGCGAAGATGCACTAGCCTGCCAACTATTTTTATAACCCCATATCATGCGCCTCATGTAAGAAAAAGACTTAGAGTCGCGCAAAGCGATATTGATGAGGTACTTATCAATTTGTCCATTAAAATCTAACCCCCGCTCTAACAATGCGTCAAGAAGTTCAGAGGTATGCCATTGTCTAGATCGTTCAGCGCCTGCTGCAATGTCTTCAATCTCAGCTTCAATTAGTGCAAGGTCTTCTGTAGTAAGCGGGCAATGGGTTAATAACCCGTAAGTACCACGCTTATAAAGTACAGCCACATTGCGAGCAGCATTGTGCAAAGCACGCTCTTCGTACGGTCGTTCTGATATCTGCTTTGAGCGTCGAAATATTTCTTCGTAGTGTAGGGGGTGGCCAGCACTTTCCAAGATAGCGTTTACCACCGCTTCAGCGGTGTGACCATAACCAGAAAGCCATCGTGTTCCATCGGGCTTTTCGGCCCAGAGGGCAAAAGATTTCACTGTCTCCCACAGCTCGTCACGAAGTTCAGCGCCTCGTTCACCAATCAAAGTTCCGATGCGAACGCGAGCGTCATCCTCTTGAACCTTCTCGCCAGCCATACCGCGAAGTAAATTTTTTGCAGAACCGACGGCAAACGCCCATCCGTCGGAAGTTAAGTGACTAATGACGGGGGTATCGTTGATGATTAGAATTGAAAACTCATTGTCCAATATGTGATTAAAAATTTCGCCCAACGGATTTTGAAGTTCTTCTATTCCGTTAAACCACTGATCGAAAGCCGAAACCCCGTTTAAAAGAAGTGGTGACGTTCGATCTTTGAGAAGATTTTTAAGCTTCCTAGAAACTTCTGGCCAAATAAGATGATTCCGTACTTTTTTATATATTTTCACCTCTATTTGACGAACCCGCTCACGCGTGATGCCCAGTTGATTACCAATCATCTGTAGTGTTTGAGGATCACAACGAAAACCAAGACGCGCCGCCCAAATACCACGCTCCTGATCGGAGAGGACCTGGGCAGCGTCTAAAAAGCCATCCAAGATTGTTTTAAATGATGAGTTAACAGAGGGCGCAACTATATTCTCATCAGGAATATAAAAACTATGCGCCACATCATTCGATGTATCGTCGCCGTCCCATTTTTTTCTACGTAGTGCTGTGCCTAGGAAAAAGGCCTCCCAAATTAACTTTCCAAGCCCATGAACGGATCCATTCCCCATATTGGGCAACTTCAGTAAACCTCGGTATCCTTTGGTTGCCAAATCACCAATAATCGTAAATTTATTTGCGATACACACGTTTCGCATTCGAACAGTTAAATCGAGAAACGTCAACTGATCGCTAAGAAACCAATTAGGACAGGCATGCAGGTTGTCCAGGATATTTTCCTGACTGGCCTGTGCTCCTGTCACTATACGATAGCGATCAAGGGCTAAGGTAATACGCTCCTCAATTTCAAGAATGCGCTCACACTCATGATATGACGCGTCATCCCAGATGCCTGCTTTGTGCAACATCGGTTCGCATTCGGGTTTGTACCGTATTAGTTCCCCTACCCATCCTCGAAAAACAAAATCTACGCTTTCGCGATCAGTGAGACGAATAGTGTGATTGTCCGGGCTACTATCACTGGGATCCTCAATTTGATACCCAAATCCATCTAGTGCGACATGAAATGCAAGCCCGTCAACTTCACCCACCTTATTTTTGCTCACCGCCACTGGAGGAGGCACAGAACCAATAGCCGTTTCTGACAATAAAAGGGTTCCCTCCCAACGCTGGGCTAGGTCCGCAATCTTAATTGTCTCGGGCCTCCAAAATCCAACGTGAATCGCCGCAGACGCTGATTGTTCAGTCAAGGCTTTCCGCGTGGCTTCGAGAAGAGGCTCCAACTCTCTGAAAGCTTCAGACCGCCATTCTCCAGAGGGAGTACGTGAAAAAAGAAAAGCCCTTAACGGTTTCATTCTGATATTTTTCAGTCGCTCTTGGGTACGAGCGTCCCAATGTTGATTGGTGTGCCGTCGAACCGCTTCGAGAGCTCGATCACGCCCCAGTCAGCGAGACGTTCAGCCATACGATAGACAGACCCACCTTTGAGATCGATCAACGCACGAATAGCCGTGGCAATTTCTTGATCAGGGTCAATAGTAGCTACGCTAAAGACAGTTCTTTTTTGTGGCACGTCTTCTGGCTCAATTCCTTGCGACAGTGCGAGGCCGATACCAAGCCTATATCCATCCGCCATTTCGGCCAAAAAATTATCATCCTTCATTTGAGAGAGTAATGCATGAGCCTTTTCACTCAAGCCAATCATAGTGGGTTCCGTGACGCTCATGATGTAACCTTTTCAATCTTGGAGTGCCGTGTGCTGACTTCCTTGATTTCATACACACTATCTATTCTAGAAGCAATCTCATCAAGATCATGAGTTCGAGCAACTTCCCCCTCATGCACGAAAAGAACGAGTTGGGCAGTGGTTGAAGGAAGATATTTGAGGATATTTGCCCGATGTCCCGGATCAAGCCGCCCAAACGGCGTATCCATTACAATAGGTCCGGCTGAGCGCCCTGCGCGAATCAACCCATCGATTAATGAAAGGGCAACAATTTGCTCTGCACCAGCACTACGAATAGTAACTTCATGACCTCGCTCGTCTAGTATAGCCAGCCCGTAGTTGCTATTAATCTTGAGCCCGGAATACTTCGATTGCGTAGTTAGCGATTTAAATGCACTACTTGCAAAATGTTCAACTCGAGATTTAAGGTCATCACGAAGACGATCAATACTTCGAGCGTACATTCTCTCCAAATCACCTGCGATTTTTACTTTTTGTGAACTTTTTGAGGAACGAACTGCCGCATTGCTTTCCAAAGCCTTCGCAAGCATGGCCAACTCTCTGCGCGCCTTATCTAGCTGAGCTTTACGGTCCCTAATATTTTGTTCAATGCTGCCTTCATTCTTTATTAAACCATCACGCAAGGCTCTCTTCCGGGCGATATCGGCAGTATCCTGTCCTTTGATAAGATCATGAAGACGTTCAATTTCATTGTCGAACTTTGTCTGCTCTACTTTCAACCGATTAAGTTCTTTTTCGCAGAATTTTATTTGTCCAGAAGGACCGGGTTTTAGTAAGCGATCAAGATCACGAATTTCCGCACTGAGGCGGTTACGCCTGGCTTCATCGACCGATATACCGGCGTATTCCGCTTCAAGACGACCAAGCTCAGCACCGGCTTGCTCTCGTTGAGCTTGATGCAGAAGCTGTCCACATGCGTGGCAAGTAGCGCTACCCAACGATTTTTTGAGTTGTTCTATTTGGCCAGCAACGCTAGCTTTACGAAACATTGCTTCAGAGATTTGAGCATTCTCTTCGGTAAGGTGCTCTCTTTTAAGCGCAATTTGTGGCCTAATCAAATCTTTCCAAACATCTCGCATAAGGCCGAGGCGCTGAATCTCTAAATCTTTTTGCGCCAGCGCATTCGCAGCAAGACTATCCTGGTTTGCTGTCAGACGCTCCTTAGCCGCGTGGATTTGCTCGGTAGCTTCGATGAAATCGTCTAGCTTTGCTTTTTCAGCTCGCGTTTCTCTAAGTTGATTTTCAAGATCTACTACATCTCGGTCAAAAGAATCAATTTCGGAAAGCAATCCTTTTTGCCGTTCCATTTGGCGCTCCATGCCAGATACCTTTTCTAGTTCCCGGTTTTGCTGCTTCTGAACATCTTTTAAAAGAGTTTGCGCGTCTTCACGGCCTTTGATAAGAGTGGGTACGCCCAGAGCCTGCTCAATTGACTCCTTAATTTTCCTGCCCTGTTCACTACCGTCGATGAGAAGCGATTCGTATTCTTGTAGCAATTCCCCGTCGAAAAGGAAAAATCTAGAGGTTTGTTCTGGCGCGATCCGACTTATTTCGGCATCAATCAAATACTCCGGAATTACGAGGCCATCTTTGAGCAAGCCTCGAGTGACTTCAAAGTCCTCCGACCGACTCGGCCTGGAAACCAATGCATGCTTGGTAGCTCGGCGTCTATATTCATATGTATGTCCTCCGTCCTCAAAAGCAATGCATGTCTCCATGCTCCAGTCGCCTTCCAGGGTAGCCTCTTTATTTATGAGATCATGAAGCGGTAATTCTCGGGAATGCCGACCCAAAGCCTTCCCATAAAAACTCCAACGCAAAGCGTTTAGCAGACTAGTTTTCCCACGCATGTTGTCGCCATAAATGATCATCACATTGCGACTCGCTTGTGCGGGAAAAGAAAGAATAATCTTTCCCTTATAGGGCATGAAGTTAGTGCAACTTAGTTTAAGAAGCTTCATGAACCCTCCCCCTGCTTTTGGTCAACATGATCCTCAACAAGCCTTACCAAGTCATGAAATGAGACTGTATGGTCTTGATTAAATTGATGGCGTCGCTGTATAGCGTACGAAGCCTTTATAAAACTATCAGGCAAGAGCGTATCGACATCTCTTGCGGCAGCCAACAGTGCAGCTAACGCCATATCTTGGTCACTTTCATTGGTCATTAACTTCCTCCTCTTCTTCAATCCCAATTGCAGAGGCTTCATCGACGGAAATACCCATCGATAACGCTAACATTCGAAGTCGTGAGCCCGCCCCCATATTAATTGCGGCATCTGCAAATTGCAGTGCGCGGATCATCTCAGCCTTCAAAAGGGAGATTTGCTCCGGCTCACTCGCTGAGTCCACCGGTACTACTATTGCATCATGGATAACGGCCAACATTTTCTCACCTGACTTACGTAAAACACGGCCACGCCGTTGAATAAACTGCCTCGGGTTCTGAGACGAGGCTAGAATGAAGGCGTGGCTAACTGCAGGAATATCTATGCCTTCATCCAAACATTTAATGGAAACCAAAATGCCTCCAAAGCGAGTGAACCATTGAAGTGCGCTTGACCGGTCTCCCTCCATACTGGAGTGATATTCGATAGGTTGCAAACCTCCATCGGTCAACAGATTCATAGTTTGCTTAAGTTGATCCGAGTCCTCGCAATAGACGAGCCAACGTTGCCCTTCTTCAAAAGATTTACATATTATGCCTGCTGCTAAGCTCGGCTTAATTTGAGCTTTTTTAGCGATCCTCGATCGCTGTATCAAAAGCATCTTAGCTTTTTCCGTTAAGCCTCCACTGCCGCCCTCGGTGTTTTTGCTCCTCGCCAACTCAAGGCTGACTTGCTTCGTCAATCGCTTCCAATTTTCAGCCTCGTCTTCACTCAAATTTATAGGATGGGGATAATATTCGTAATTGACCAATCTGCCAGATTTAATGGCATCTTGAAGTGTTATAGGGGGGGAAATTATGGGGCCAAACCGTCTGAAGATTTTTTCCGTACCTTCCGGATCGCCGTATCGAATCGGCGTAGCTGAAAGTCCGAGAGCCGCCCCAGATTTAATCGCCATCGCCCGAGAATTAAATTTACTGCCGATCTGGTGGATTTCATCGGCTATGATCAAGAGATGGGGGCCTTCATACACCGCACTTAGAAAACTCTCGGTTGCACCCGTTTGCATGGTAGATAAAATCACCCGATTCATACCAAGGTCTGGACTGGTATGAGCACGGAGTTTTCCATGTTTCTTCCATTTGGAGTGCCCCCCTCCACACATCAGAACAGTTGCATCGGGAATTTCCTCTTCTATCTCGCGTCGCCACTGCTCAAGCAAAAGTTGACTCGGGACGAAAACGATGACAGGTTGGTCCATCGCCAAATGTTTTTTTATAGCGGTAATGGCGGTAAATGTTTTCCCACTTCCTGTTGCGTGTTCAAGAATACCATGGCGTCCAGCATTCTCCCAAGCAGCAATGGCCTTCAACTGATGTTCCATGGGCTGGCGATGCTGACGCAATATCGGGGCAGGCTCATGCGTGAAGCCGCCATCAATATCATCCAGCGAGCTTGCCGCCATAGTGAGCAATTTTCTTCGTTGAGCCTCTGGGAATATGAGTGTATCGACTCCAGGGACTACCCCGTTCCAAAGTCGCTCGAAGTGAGCCGCATGCGTTTGCACCCTTTCGGATTCAGCCGAGCTGACCCACTCTCGAAATACTTCAATCGATTCGTGGTTACCTTGAGCATGCCAAGCGCTCCACGTTTCATTGGCAGAGCCTAGAAAGCTCACCCGATCACCAACCACGTCGGTAAAAATACCGATTTTTTCATGGTATATGCCGTTACTATTTTTCCGGATAGCCAATCTAATATCAAGTGCCCCGCAGTTAATAAGAGTAGCTAAAAGCTTCGTGCATGACTCAAGACCCGGATCAGACAGAAGTTCTAATATATCTCGATTGATCGCCTGCGCAATCGCCTCGTCTCGACTTATATAACCAGATGCAATAGCTTGCGCATCGTCTTCTGTGATTGATGGCGAACAAACCAGCCGAGCGGTTCCACCGCGACGTGCAAAGTCAAGGAATGCGCTACCAAGGATGGTAAAAATGCTTGAACGAAAGTAACCCACTGCGCGGGCGTATCTAGTTGCGGCGCTAAGGCATGGTTGGTAGAAACCGCCCACGGGGTCACGGTCCCCCGTACGATAGTGAGTATCCAGGCCAAGTGTGGAAAGTTGCGTGTTGCGCGGTTGCTCTAGTAAGGTCAAAGTGAAACCTACTCCCAATGTCAAAACAGGCATTATTTCAATGATGAGGCTGCTGGTACTACATCCGCCTAGTTCCGAGTGCTACGACATGCCTCCCTCGCTGCACTCATCTTATCGCCGTTCCTGACGCAACTACTTACAGGTCTGAAGTTAAGCCCAGAAAGAGACGACACCTCGTACGAACTATGCGAATCCGTTGGGTCGGCCGAGCTAGCCTCGGTGCCCCTAAGCCGCCTCAGTGGTGAATGTCAGTTCCTACCACGATGCCGACCTTTTATCTAGGGTCTGCGCCTGTTGGGCTCCCTCCAAAAATGCAGCGGCACGCTGCAGGCCGCCGTCTCCGTCCTGGACCTTCGTCGCGGACCCAGCGCTGGCAGTTGCTGCCATGGTCACCGCAGTCCACGCCGGCCCCGCGCACTGGTACCAGTGGCCAGCAGTCTTGACGGCGAATGTGCGTGCTGCGGATAGGGGTGGGCGGCAGGGCGCAAAAATAACCGCAGCTATTTTGAGCATTTGAAACCCCTTAGTCCGCCTGGGCTCGTACATGCCCGCAATGCCGTGATCACCAATCTTTTTCCCGTTGGCGGCCGTAGCGGGCTGCTGTGGCGCCTGCGAATCGGGGGGCGCGTGCAGTGCTGGTGCTGCATTCAGGCCCATCACGTCGCGGCGCTGCCGGGTGTACTGCACGCGCAGCGGGAAGGTTCGCCGCTCGTCGGTCAAAGCCTCGTGCATGACCTCCAAAAGCATGAGTTGATGGCCTCCGTACTCGGTCACGATTTCCGGCGCGGTGGCATCCCCGTACTTCTGCGCGCCATCTTCCAGCCACTCGGGCAGGACACCTTTGGACAGGCATTGCCGCAGTTCGTCAATCTGGCATTGCAAGCCATGCGCCCGCGTCTCGCGGTCTTTGCCGGGAACGCGGCTGTAGGTTTCATCAAGGCGAGCGATTGCGCGCTCCCACTGCTCAAACAGGCGACGCCGCAAAACAGGCATGTCTATCGGGCGCGGCTTGCCTGTGCGCAGGGCCTCAAATCGGGCACTCCATTCGGCTTGGAGTGCTTTGGCCTTGGCGTTGGCTTCCCTTAGGTCGGCGGTGTTCAGCGAGGCGCGAATAGCCCACCCACTCGGGAAGTGAGCTTGTAGGTCTTTGGGGGCGCGCAGGCCGAATTGGTAGCTAATGGAATCGGGGCGGCGCAGTACGCCGGGGAATCGGGTCACGGTAGCTTGGTTCACACGGCAAGAGTACACGGTTTGCCGGGGTGCTACCTCTGCTGTGGGCCTCGTTTTCATAGGAGCCACAAGAAGAAAGGGCTAGCAAGCGAGTGCCTGCTAACCCTTCTTTTGATTGGCGGAGAGGGTGGGATTCGAACCCACGGTAGTGTTGCCACTACGCCTGATTTCGAGTCAGGTACATTCGACCACTCTGCCACCTCTCCTGTGTGTCGAAGCCTGCGATTCTAGCAGTTAAATCAGGGCTTCAAGATTTCCATGCCGCCCATGTAGGGGCGCAGCGCCTCGGGCACGGTGATGGAGCCGTCTTGGTTCTGGTAGTTCTCCAGCACCGCGACGAGCGTACGGCCCACGGCAAGTCCCGAGCCGTTCAAGGTGTGCACCAACTCGTTCTTGCCCTGTGCGTTCTTGAAACGCGCCTGCATGCGGCGCGCCTGGAAGGCTTCGCAGTTGCTCACCGAGCTGATCTCGCGGAAGGTGTTCTGCGCCGGCAGCCAGACTTCCAGGTCGTAGGTCTTGGCGGCGCCAAAGCCCATGTCGCCGGTGCACAGAGCCACCACACGGTAGGGCAGGCCCAGCTTTTGCAAAATGGCCTCGGCGTGGCCGGTCATCTCTTCCAACGCCTGGTAGCTTTTCTCGGGGTGGACGATTTGCACCATCTCGACCTTGTCGAACTGGTGCTGGCGGATCATGCCGCGCGTGTCGCGGCCGTAGCTGCCTGCCTCGGAGCGAAAGCACGGCGAATGCGCGGTGAGCCTGATGGGCAGCTCGGCCTCTTGCAGCACCTCGTCGCGCACGATGTTGGTGAGCGGCACCTCGCTGGTCGGGATCAGGTACAGCGCGGCATTGTCGGGCACGGGCTCGCCGTCCTGGCCGCCCTTCTTGGCGGCGAACAGGTCGCCCTCGAACTTGGGCAGCTGGCCCGTGCCCTTGAGCGAGTCGGCGTTGACGATGTAGGGCACATAGCATTCGGTGTAGCCATGCTCGCCGGTCTGCACGTCCAGCATGAACTGCGCCAACGCCCGGTGCAGGCGCGCCATCTGGCCCTGCATGACGGTGAAACGCGAGCCCGACAGCTTGGCGCCCAGATCGAAGTCCAGGCCCAGCGACGCGCCCAGATCCACATGGTCTTTCACCGCGAAGTCGTAGGCCTTGGGCGCGCCCCAGCGGCGCAGCTCGACGTTGCCGGCCTCGTCAGCGCCCACGGGCACGCTCTCGTGCGGCAGGTTGGGCACGGCCGCCAGCATGGCCTGCAGTTCGGCCTGGATCTGCTCCAGGCGCACGACGGAGCCGTCCAACTCGTTCTTGAGCGCTGCCACCTGGGCCTTGGCGGCCTCGGCGGCGTCTTTCTCACCCTTGCCCATCAGCGCGCCGATCTGCTTGGACAGCTGGTTGCGCTGCGACTGCAACTCCTCGGTGCGCGTCTGTATCGTCTTGCGCTCAGCCTCCAGCGCCTGGAACGCCTCCACGTTCAGGAAGGCCTGGGGTTTTTTGCGGGATTCGAGCCGGGCGACGGCCGAGGCGAGGTCTTTGCGAAGGAGCAGGATGTCTAGCATGGCGCAATTTTAGAGGGCAGGCGTGCCGGGGTCAGGCCAAACTTGCCGGGTCGCAGTTGGCGCCGCACAGGATCAGCGCCACGGTTTCACGTGGCTGCGGGCGGTAGGCGCCGGTCTGCAGGGCAGCCAGACCGAGGGCTGCGGCAGGTTCCACGGCCAGCTTGAACTCCTTCCACAGCCACAGTTGCGCGGCACGAATGGCGTCGTCGGGCAACAGCAGCGATGCGTGCACATGGCGCTGGCTCACCTCCCAGCCGATGGCGCCGATGCGGCGCGCACCCAGCGAATCGGCGGCCAGGCCGCCGACCTCCACGTCCACCGGCATGCCTGCGGCCCGGGCGGCATGCAGGGTGGGCGCACGCTCGGGCTCCAGTGCCACCACATGGGCTCGGCTGTCCACCCAGGCGGCCACGCCGCCGATGAGGCCGCCGCCGCCCACGCTGACGAGCAGGCTGTCGGGCAGCCGGCCGCCCTGCTCCTCGATCTCCAGGGCCAGCGTGCCGGCGCCGGCCACCACCTCGGGCTGGTCATAGGCATGGGCCTGCAGCGCGCCCGTGGCCTGCTGGCGGGCCACGCAGGCCTGAAAGGCCTCGGCATACGCGGCGCCGGTCACCACCACCTCGGCCCCCAGGGCGCGCAGCCGGGCGCGCTTGGCCTCGGGCGAGACCTCGGGCACGAACACCTCGCAGCGCACGCCCAGGGCCTTGGCGGCGGCCGCCACGGCAATGCCGGCGTTGCCGCCCGAGGCGATGATGACGCCGCTGTCGGGCACGGGATTGGCCAGCAGGCGATAGAGCATGCCGCGCGCCTTGAAGCTGCCACCCACCTGCAGTTGCTCCAGCTTGAGCCAGACCTCGTCGCAATCCACCCCCACCGAGCGGCCAGACAAGCGCAGCAGCGGCGTGGTACGCAGAAAGCCCGGCTGGCTGGCCAGCTGGCGGCGGGCAGCGGTGATGGCGGCGCGATGGATCATGCGGGAACCTGGCGAAAAAAGGGTGCAGTGTAGTGGCCGGCACGGCTGTCGATAACATGGCGATGGCAGGTCCACCGGGGGCCATGCAGGAGGTGGTCATGTTTTTTGTGTTTGGTCCTTCGGGGCAGATCTACCGCGGCGGCTCGGGCAAGCTGGCCCAGCTGGCGCCGGTGCAGCGCGTGCAGCGCCCGCAGGGCCTGCGCGCACGCGCCCTGGAGTCCGATGCAGCGCCCCGGCACACCGGCGCCGTCAAGGCCCAGACGGCGCAGCAGCAACGCCTGCAGGAGGCCGCTGCCGCCTATGTGCAGACCGAGCAGGGCCCCGATCAGCCGCGCCTGCCGGTGCTGCGCGTGGCCGACATGATGACCGTGGGTGCGGTGACCCTGCCGCCCGAGATGCCGGCCCATGACGCCTGGCTGGCGCTGGCACGGCAGCGCGTGGCCCAGGCGCCGGTGGTCAACGCCCAGGGGCGGGTGGTCGGCCTGCTGCTGCGCGCCGACATCGCTCCCGTGGATCTGCTGCCCCAGCCGGCCGCCGTGCCGCAGGCCATTGCACGCGCACGCCGCAGCGTGTCCGAGGCCATGGTCAGCCCGGTGCCCACCGTGGCCGCCCACACCGAACTGCGCCGCGTGGCGCCGGTACTGCTGGACACGGGCCTGCCGGGCCTGCCCGTGACGGACGATGCCGGCGTGCTGCAGGGCTTCATCACGCGCACCGACATACTGCGCGCCGTGGTGGCCGATCCGCCACTCGATCTGTGGAGCTGAGGGCGATCAGTCCCCGCTCACGGCCTGGTCGCCCATGTGCAACTGCACCTCGGGCAGGCGGCTGGCCAGCACCTTGTCTATGGTCTTGCCGTCCATGTCCACCACCTCGAAGCGCCAGCCCTCCCACTGCACGGTGTCGGTGACCCCAGGCAGCTTCCCGGTGAGCAGCATCATCATGCCGCTGAGCGTCTGGTAGCGCCCGCGATCCTCCTGCGGCACGGTGGCCAGCTGCAGGCGATCCTTGAGCTCAGGCACGGGAATATGGCCGTCCAGCAGCCAGCTGCCATCGTCGCGCTGCACGGCCCAGGAGTCGTCCGGGTCCAGCGACTGGAATTCGCCGGTGATGGCCTCGATCAAGTCCTGCACGGTGACTATGCCCTGCACCTCGCCGTACTCGTCGATGACGAAGGCCATGTGCATGCCGGACTGGCGGAAGTTGTCCAGCAGCTCCTTGGCGTTGATGGTCTCGGGCACGTACAGCGCCGTGTGCAGCGCCAGCGCGCCCAGCTCGCGCGCGGCCGGGTCGCGCACCGCGCGCGACAGCCATTGGCGCGCGCTGAGCACGCCCAGGATGTTCTCCATGCCGCCGCGCACCACCGGAAAGCGCGCATGTTCGGACTCGTCGATGCGGCGCAGGTTTTCCTCGAACGACTCCAGCACGTCCAGGCACACCACGTCGGCGCGCGGCACCATCAGCGAGCCGATCTGGCGGTCGTCCAGGCGAAACACGTTGCGCACCATCTGGTGTTCGTGCGACTCGATCACGCCGGCGCTCGTGCCCTCGGCCAGCACGGCATGGATCTCGTCCTCGGTCACAGCGTTGCCCTGGCCCTGCTTCACGCCCAGGGCGCGCAGCAGGGTCTCGGTGGAGATGGACAGCAGGCGCACAAAGGGCTTGGTAGCCAGGGCCAGCCAGTTGATGGGGCGGGCCACGATGCGTGCCAGGGCCTCGGGGTGGCTCTGGCCCAGGCGCTTGGGCACGAGTTCGCCGACGACGATGGAGAAGTAGGTGATCAACACCACCACCAGGCCGGTGGCGATGTAGCTGGCGTATTGCGCCTGCAGCCCCAGGCCGATCAGCCATTCACCAAATGGCTTGGCCAGGGCCGACTCGCCCACGATGCCGTTGAGCACGCCGATCGAGGTGATGCCGATCTGGATGGTGGACAGAAAGCGCGTCGGGTCTTCGCCCAGCTTGACGGCGGCGATGGCACCGCTATCGCCCTCATCGATCAGCTTTTGCAGGCGCGTCTTGCGCGCGGAGACCAAAGCCAGCTCGGACATGGCAAACACGCCGTTGAGCAGGATGAGGGCGAACAGTATTGCTATTTCCATATGCAGGGAGCCCGACGTGCTCCCAAGGTGTGAAGATGCGGCAATTGTAAGAAGTCCCGCATTGTGCGGGACTTCGGCCGCTGCGGCCCACATGCCCTGCCCGATCAGCGGCATTTCGTTATATTAGCCAAATTTGGCTGCAGCGCCCACTCATAGCGCGTCAACAGCTATAAATACAGAAGCGCAACCACCTCCTGCGCCGCGCACCTGGCACGGCGCCGCCCGAAGTTCAGCCGCTGCTCGCGCCGGTCTCCGGGCTGCGCTCGGCCAGCTCCAGGCCCGTGGCGGCGTCCAGCTTCAGGCCCTTGGGCAGGGGGAATTTCACCGATTCCTCGATGCCGCTCATCTTGCGCACCGACACCGCCCCCAGCTCCTTGATGCGCGTGATCACGGCCTGTACCAGCACCTCGGGCGCCGAGGCGCCGGCCGTCAGGCCCACGCGCGCGATGCCGTCGAACCATTCGGCGCGCAGTTCGTCGGCACTGTCGACCATGTGGGCGGCGGTGCCCAGGCGCGCGGCCAGCTCGCGCAGGCGGTTGCTGTTGGAGCTCGTCGGACTGCCGACGACGATCACCAGATCGACCTGGGGCGACAGCAGCTTGACCGCGTCCTGGCGGTTCTGCGTGGCGTAGCAGATGTCCTGCTGCTTGGGCTCGCGGATGGAGGGAAAGCGCGCGCGCACAGCGGCGGTGATCTCGGCGGCGTCGTCCACGCTCAAGGTGGTCTGCGTGACCACGGCGAGTTTCTCGGTCTGCGCGGGCTGCACGCGGGCCACGTCGGCCAGGTCCTCCACCAGGTGGATGCCGCTGTCAAGCTGGCCCATGGTGCCCTCGACCTCGGGGTGGCCCTTGTGGCCGATCATGATGAACTCGTAGCCCTCCCTGGCCAGCTTGGCGACCTCGACATGCACCTTGGTCACCAGCGGGCAGGTGGCGTCAAAGATGCTGAAACCGCGCGCGCGCGCCTCGTCCTGCACGGCGCGGCTCACGCCATGGGCGCTGAAGATCAGCGTGGCGCCGGGCGGCACCTCGGCCAGATCCTCGATGAAGATCGCGCCCTTGGACTTGAGGTCGTTCACCACATAGGTGTTGTGCACGATCTCGTGGCGCACGTAGATGGGGCGGCCAAATTTTTGCAGCGCCCGTTCGACGATCTCGATGGCGCGGTCCACGCCGGCGCAAAAGCCGCGCGGCTCGGCCAGAACAATTTCCTGGGGCTTGTTCATTTACAGCACACCAATCAACTGCACCTCGAAGGTGACGGGCAGGCCGGCCAGTGGGTGATTGAAGTCAAAGCGCACCGCCCCATCGCCGCGCACCTCCAGCACCGCGCCGGCATATTTGCCCGCGCCATCGGGCGTGGGGAACTCGACCACATCGCCCACGTGGTACTGCTCATCGGGGTCACCCAGGTCATTGAGCAGCTTGCGGCCCACCCATTGCCGCATGTCGGGGTTGCGCTCGCCAAAGGCCTCGCCGGCGGCCAGCTCGAAGCGGGCGCGCGCGCCCTCGGCCAGGCCGATCAGGCGCTGCTCCAGCGCCGGCGAGAGCTCGCCCGTGCCCACCGACAGCGTGGCCGGCTTGCCCTCGAAGGTGTTGACCACATCGCCCGCCGGGCCGGCCAGGCGGTAATGCAGCGTAAGAAAGGAACCCATCTGCACGATGGGCTGGCTGGTGTCGGAGGCAAGGGCGTCAGCGGTCATTGAGAAGCTCTCTATAAACTGCCGCCATTGTAGAAAACCGGGTATACCCCCACTGCCCCACGCCATGCCGCTGAAAGACCTGCCCTTTGATGCCCAGCCGCGCGAGAAGCTGCTCGCGCGCGGCCCCGCCGCCCTGTCGGACGCCGAGCTGCTGGCCATCTTGTTGCGCACCGGCATGGCCGGCAAGGGCGTGCTGCAGCTGGCCCAGGAGCTGCTCGATGAGCCCCAGCGCGACGCCGGCGGGCGCATCACCGGCGGCGGCTTTGGCGGCATGGCCGGCCTGCTGCACGCGGGCGCGGCAGACCTGGCGCGCATCAAGGGCCTGGGGCCGGCCAAGCGCGCCGAGCTGGTGGCCGTGCTGGAGCTGGCGCGCCGCGCCCTGGCCCAGCAGCTGCGCGAGCGCGAGGTGTTCGGCACGCCGGGCGCCGTCAAGCACTACCTGCAGCTACACCTGGCGGCGCGCGCGCATGAGGTGTTCGCCGTGCTGTTCCTGGACAGCCAGAACCGCCTGCTGGCGATGGAAGAACTCTTCCGGGGCACGCTCACGCAGACCAGCGTCTACCCACGCGAGGTGGTGCTGCGCGCCCTGCAGCACCAGGCCGCCGCCGTGGTGCTGGCGCACAACCACCCCAGCGGCAGCGTGCAACCGAGCCGCGCTGACGAGGCCCTGACCCAGACGCTGAAGGCCGCCCTGGCGCTGGTGGACGTGCGCGTGCTCGACCATGTCATCGTGGCGCCGGGCGCGGCCCTGTCCATGGCCGAGCAGGGCCTGGTGTGAGCCTGGCGCGCTGGGCCTGCATCGCCCTGCTGGCGCTGGCCGGCTGCGCTCTGCCGCTGGCGCCGCCGGCGCCCGCGCCGCTGCTGGCGCCGCATCTGCGCCTGATCGGCGTGGCCGAGCTGGCCCACGGCAGCGAGTACGCCGGCGCCCGCATCGGCGGCCTGTCGGGCATCGACTACGACGCGCACAGCGGCGAATACCTGCTCATCAGCGACGCGCAAGCACGCATCTACCGCGCGCGCCTGCACTACGACGCGCAGCGGCTGGACATGCCGCAGTTCACCGCCACCCAGGATCTGCTGCACGCCAGCGGCCAGCCCTTCGCCCCCTGGTGGCGCCGCCAGGCGGGCATGGACCGCCCCGACGCCGAGGGCCTGCGCTGGCTGCCGGGCAAGACCAGTTTTCTGTGGAGCAGCGAGGGCGACTTCAGCCGCGGCTTCGGCCCGCAGCTGCGCGAAAGCCGCCTGGACGGCCGGCCGGTGCGCGACATCGCCCTGCCCGCCAGCTTCTCCCCCGGCACACAACCCAGGCGCGGCCCGCGCGGCAACGGCACGCTGGAGGGGCTGGCGCTCACGCCCGACGGGCGCACCGCCTGGCTGGCCATGGAGCTGCCCTGGCACCAGGACGGGCCGCAGGCCACGCCCGACAGTGGCGGCGCACCCGTGCGCATCACCGCCATGGACATCGCCAGCGGCCAGCCGCTGCGCCAGATTGCCTACCAGGGCGATGCCGTGCCGCAGCGGCGCCGCCTGCCCGGCCCGCAGATCAACGGCGTCAGCGAAATCCTGGCGCACGGCCCGCACCACCTGCTGGTGCTGGAGCGCAGCTACAGCGCCGGCGCCGGCTTTGGCGCGCGCCTGTACCGCATCGACACGCGCGCCGGCAGCGACACCCTGGCGCTGGATGCCCTCACGCCCACCAACCACCGCCCGGTGCCCAAGACCCTGGTGGCCGACCTGGCGGCCCTGGGCCTCACCCCGGACAACATCGAGGGCATGACCTGGGGCCCACCCGTGCAGGGCCGCTGCGTGCTGGTGTTCGTGAGCGACGACAACTTCAACCCCGCCCAGGTCACGCAGTTCATCGCCGCGCAATACCTGGGCCCGGATGGCGACGGTGGGCAATGCGGTACAACCGGCGCTAGTGTCCTGAGCACTTACCCATGACCGCCCCGCTCAAAGCCCAATCGTTTGCCGACCTCAAGCCCCTGCGCCGCACGCTGCAGGAGCAGGCCGCGCTGCAGGCCGAGCGCGAACGGCTGCGCCGCGAGGCCGAGCAACGCGCGCGCGCCGAGCGCCACCTGTTCCAGGACGCCGTGGGCGCCGTGCAGCCGCTCAAGGGCCAGCACGAGCGCCACTGGCCCGCCCCCGTGCCGCCCGAGCCCCTGCCGGTGCAGCGCCAGCTGGATGAGGCGCGCGTGCTGCATGAATCGTTGAGCGACGAGTTCGACGTCAGCACCCTGCTGGACGTGGACGACCAGCTGAGCTTTCGCCGCACGGGCATGGGCCCTGACGTGACGCGCCGGCTGCGCGCGGGCCAGTGGAGCATCCAGCGCCAGCTCGATCTGCACGGCCTGCGCGTGGATGAGGCGCGCGAGGCCCTGGGCCAGTTCATACGCCTGGCGCACCGCACCGGCCTGCGCTGCGTGCGCGTGGTGCATGGCAAGGGCCTGGGCTCGCCGGGCAAGACGCCCGTGCTCAAGGGCCGCGTGCAGGGCTGGCTGGTGCAGAAGAAGGAGGTGCTGGCCTTCGTGCAGGCCAGGCCCGCCGACGGCGGCGCGGGAGCGCTGGTGGTGCTGCTGGCGCCAAGCCCGCGCAGAATATAGATAAAACAGGCCCTTAGCGCGCTTGCATAAAGCGCTGATAGCTAGTTAATTAATAGCACATAGACTGCCCCACCAAGCCGTGACCCGGTGATCAAGGTGGCTGAAGCCCCCGGCCTGGGAGCTTCTGGTGCGGTGCTGGCCACCCCACCACACGCGGCTCAGCGCCTGACCTGGGTCTCGGCCTTGGACTGGCAGGCGATGCAGCGCGCGGCCGACGGCTGGGCCAGCAGGCGCGGTACGCCGACGCTCTGGCCGCAGTCGGTGCATTCGCCATAGCTGCCATCGGCCAGGCGCTCCAGCGCGGCGCGCACGGCGGTCAGCTCGGCATGGTCGCGCGCGGCCTCGGCGTCGCGCACCATGTCGGCGGCCATGCTGTTGGCCTGGTCACGCGGGCTGCCGGCGGGATCGGCCTGGCCACGGCTGGCGGCCGAGGCGACGGCCAGGGTGTCGCGCTGGACGGCGTCCAGCTCCTGCAGCAGCTGCTCCTTGCGCAACTCCAGGGCGCTGCGCAGTTGCTCGCGTTGGGAATCGGTGAGGGCGATAGTGTTCATGGCTCCAGCATGCCACCGGTGCCGCCGTTTGTATTGACAAACATCAAGCCTGAACGGACAGCCAGCGGCGGTACAGGGCGGGCGCGTCCCAGGCCTGATCGGTGGCCAGATCCAGCGTGCGCTGCTGCTCTTCGGGCGCCAGGGGTTCGGCCTGCTGCTGCTGGCGCGCGAGCACGGCCAGGTCGGCCTCGGAGGGGTCGCCGCCTGCCGCGCGGCGCTGGCGCACGCGCTCGCGCAGCCGGTCCGGGTCGGCATGGCAGTGCAGGATGGCGAACGGCAGGCCCAGCTCGCGCGCCAGCGCGTGAAAGGCGTCGCGCTCGCGCCGGCGCAGAAAGGCCGCGTCCACGATCACCGGGTAACCGGCCGCAAGCAGGGCGCGCGCCTGCGCGGCCAGCTGCGCGAAGGTGCGGCGTGAGGCCTCGCTGGTGTAGATGTCCAGGCCCAGGGCGGCCGAATCGTCCAGCGGCGCCAGGCCGTGCAGGCGCTTGCGCTCCACGTCCGAGCGCAGCCGCACCGCCCCCTGTTGCAAGAGCTGCGCGGCCGCCGTGGACTTGCCCGAGCCCGACAGTCCGTAGGTGATGAGCAGGCGCGCGCCCAGGGGGGCGGCCAGCCGGTCGGCGCAGGCCAGGTAGTCCGGCCCCTGCGCCGCGCCCCCCTGACTGGCGCGCAGCCGCGCGACCAGGGTGCGCACCAGGGCGCGGTAGACCTCGTAGGGGCGCAGCACGGCCAGGCCGGCGTAGTCGCCGCTGGCGGCCAGGTAGGCGTCCAGAAAACGCCAGGCCAGGTCGGGCCGGCCATGGGCGTGCAGGTCCATGGTCAGAAAGCCGGTGTCGGCCAGCGTGTCAATCCAGCGCAGCGCGGGGCTGAACTCCAGGCAGTCGAAGGCGGTGATCTCGCCGTCGATCCGCACCACATTGCCCAGGTGTAGGTCGCCGTGGCATTCGCGCACCTGGCCGGCGGCGCGGCGCGCGGCCCAATGCCCAGCCAGGGCCGGCTGGCGCGCGCCAAACCAGGCGCGCAGCGCAGCCAGGCGCGCGCCGTCGGCGCCACCGGGTAGCGCCGCCAGCTGGTCCAGCACATCGGCGATCGCCTGGCCCACCTGGGCTGGCCGGCCCCAGTCGCTGCCCGGCACGGCCATGGGCGCCTGGGCATGAAAGTGCGCCAGTTGGGCGGCAAAGGCGTCCATCTCGGCGCCCTGCAGCTGGCCGGCGCGCACCAGGGCGTCGAGCTCGCTGCCCGGGGCGAAGCGGCGCATGCGCAGCACCCAGTCGATGGCGGCGCCGGCCTCCTGCGCGGTGCCGATGCGCGGCTGCCGCACGCTGCCCAGCACGGGCAGCACATCCAGGTACAGCCGTGGCGCCAGGCGCTGGTTCAGGCGCAGCTCCTCGTTGCAGAAATGCCGACGCGCGGCCCGCGTGGAGAAGTCGGCGAACGGCAGACGCAGCGGCTTCTTGAGCTTGTAGGCATGCGCAGGCGTGAGCAGCAGGTGCGACAGATGCGTCTGCAGGTGCTGCACGGGCGCGCCGCCCGCCGCCTCCAGGGCCACGCCCAGCGCCTGCGCCAGGGCATCGCCATCTTCATGATTCAAATCAGGCTCCAGCGCACTATCCATAAGCGTGAACAGCTATCAAATTTCAATAATCTCGGTGGCGCAGGGACTCCATCCACAGCGCATTCGGCCGCCCCTGGCCGGCATATTGCTGGTTGCGCGAGTTGGCGCGCCAGACGCCACCGCCAAAGCCGGGCGTGGGCTCGGCGCGGTACCAGAACCAGCGCCCGTCCTCGTCCTGCGCCAGCCAGTCCCAGCCCTCGGGGGCTTGCGACCAGTCGGGCGTCCAGTCTTCGTCCGTCTGCATGGTTGATCCTCAATCCTGCGCCCGGCGCAGCGTCTGCACCACCGGGCGCTGCAGCACCTCGCGCAGCCCCCACCAGCCCGCGGCCAGCGCCAGCAGAGCGCCCACCAGGCTGCCGGCCAGCGGCACCCAGGGGCGCACCGTCCAGCTGAAGTCGAACACATGGCGCGCAAGAAGCCAGCCCACGGCCACGGCCACGCAGCTCGCCAGAAAGCCGGCGAGCAGGCCCACGCCCAGCAGTTCGGCGCGCTGCACCTGGCGCAGCAGGCTGGCGCGCGCGCCCACGGCGCGCATGATGGCGAACTCGCGCGCGCGCTCCTCGCGCGTGGCGGTGACGGCGGCAAACAGCACCACCAGGCCGGCGGCCAGCGTGAAGGCGAAGAGAAATTCCACCGCCCGTATCACCTGCCCCAGCACGCCCTGCACCTGGGCCAGGGTGGCGCTCATGTCCACGTTGGTGACGTTGGGGAAGGCGCGCACCAGGGCGTTGTCAAAGCCGGCGCTGCCAACGCCGGGCCGCCCGGGGCTGGCAGCAGACCCCTCGGGGGGCAGCGAAGCTTGCGCGGCAGAAGAGCGTGGGGGCCACACTTCAGGCGCGCGGTAGGCAGCCAGGTAGGTCATGGGCACGTCCTGCATCTGCGCCAGCGGGTACATGACGAAGAAGTTGGCACGCATGCTGCTCCAGTCCACATGGCGCAGGCTGGTGATGCGCACCTCGCTGGGCACGCCGCCGATGTCAAAGCGCAGCTGGTCACCCAGCTTCAGGCCGAGTGTCTTGGCAATGCCCTCCTCGACGCTCACGGCGCCGGCCTCCTCGGGCGTCCAGCGGCCGGCGGAGATGCTGTTGTGCGTCGGCGGCTGGCTGGCGTTGGAAAGGTTGAACTCGCGATCGACCAGGCCCTTGGCGCGCTCGTCGGGGTAGTCGTCCAGGCTCACGGCACGGCCGTTGATGGCCACCAGGCGGCCGCGGAACATGGGGTACCAGTCGTACTGCGCCACGCCCGCCTGCGCCAGCCGCGCGCGAAAGTCCTCGGCCTGGTCCGGCATGATGTTAATCACGAAGCGGTTCGGGGCATGGGCCGGCGTGGCCTGCTGCCAGCTGGCGATCAGGTCGGTGCGCAGCAACACCAGCAGCACCAGGGCCAGCAGGCCCACGGCCAGGCTGCTGACCTGCACCACGGCATAGGCCGGGCGCGCGGCGATCTGGCGCGTGGCCAGCACCAGGGCGCGCGGCGCGGTGGATTCATGCACGCTTTTCTTCAGCAGCCACACGGCCACCCAGGCCAGCAGCGCAAACAGCAGCACGGCCGCGGCAAAGCCGCCCACGGCAATCGCGCCCAGCTTCCAGTCGCGGCTGACCACCAGCAGCAGCGCGGCAAAGCCGGCCACGCCCAGCCCCAGCACGGCGAGGGACGCGGGACGCACGGCGCCCAGATCACGGCGCAGCACGCGCAGCGGCGGCACCTGGGCCAGCTGCAGCACCGGCGGCAGGCCGAAGGCGCACATCAGCGTCAGGCCCACGCCCACACCCAACACCACCGGCCAGAGGCTGGCCGCCGGCAGGCCAGACTGCACCAGCCCGGCCAGCAACCAGACGAACACATGGTGCACGGCAAAGCCCAGCAGCACGCCCAGGGCGCTGGCAAACAGGCCCACCAGCGCGAATTCGAACGCATAGGCGCCGGCAATGCTGCGCTGGCTTTGGCCGAGCACGCGCAACAGCGCCGCGGCATCCAGATGCTCGTTGGCAAAACCGCGCGCGGCCAGGGCCACGGCCACGGCCGACAGCAGCGCCGCCAGCAGCGCCACCAGGCTCAAGAATTTTTGCGCCCGGTCCAGCGTCTGGCGCATCTCGGGGCGGCCGCTGTCCAGCGTCTCCACGCGCACGCCATGCATGCCGGGCTGCTCCGCCGCCCGCGCGGCCCAGTCAGAAAAGCGCTGCACGGCCGCGGGGTTGCCGGCCACGGCAAAGCGGTAGGTGATGCGGCTGGCCGGCTGCACCAGGCCGGTGGCGCTCAGGTCGGCCGCGTTCACCATGACGCGCGGGGCAAAGCTCATGAAGCCGGCGCCGCGGTCAGGCTCCAGCGTGATGATGCGCGTGGCGCGCAGCCGCGTATCACCCAGCAGCAGGTAGTCGCCCAGCTGCAGCCCCAGCGAGTCGAGCAAGGGCGCGTCCACCCAGACCTCGCCCGGCGCCGGTATGTCCTGCGCAGGGCTGCCGGGGCGCTGCGGGTCGTCGGTGACCTGCACATGGCCGCGCAGCGGGTAGCCGGCCTCCACGCTCTTGAGCGCCACCAGGCGGCTGGCGCCGCCCTGGGCGTCGCTGGCGCGGCCCATGGTGGGAAAGCTCAGCGTGGTGACGCTCGCCAGGCCCAGCGTGCGCGCCTGCTGCACAAACGCCGCCGGCGTGGGGTTGTCGCTGGCCACGACGGCGTCGCCGCCCAGCAGCTGCACGGCGTCGCGCGCCAGCCCGCCCTGCAGGCGATCGGCAAAAAAGCCCACCGAGGTCAGCGCCGCCACGGCCAGCGTGACGGCGACCATCAACAGCCGCAGCTCGCCCGCGCGCAGGTCGCGCCACAGCGTGCGCCAGCCCAGGGAAAGAAAAGAGGATGTACCGGCAGCGCGCTGCCGCGCGCCTGCCGAGCCTGAAGATTGAGACATGGCCGGCATCATGCCACCGGCTTGCACCGGGGTGCCGTCAGGTGCTCTTGCTCACCGAGATGGTGGGGAACTTGGACGAAAAATCCTTGGACTTGAGGGCGATCTTCACCGCCACCTCGCGCGCCACATGCTTGTAGATCTGTGCCACCTCGCCGTCGGGGTCGGCCACCACGGTGGGCCGGCCGCTGTCGGCCTGCTCGCGGATCTGCCGCGCCAGCGGCAGCGCGCCCAGGTAGTCGATGCCGTACTCGGCCGCCATCTTCTTGCCGCCATCGGCGCCAAAGATATGCTCCACATGGCCGCAGTTGCTGCACACATGCTGGGCCATGTTCTCGACCAGCCCGAGGATGGGCACGTTCACCTTCTCGAACATCGTGATGCCCTTTCTGGCATCGATGAGCGCAATGTCCTGCGGCGTGGTGACGATGACGGCGCCGGTGATGGGCACGCGCTGCGACAGCGTCAGCTGGATGTCGCCGGTGCCCGGCGGCATGTCCACGATCAGATAGTCCAGATCCTTCCAGTTGGTCTGGCGCAAGAGCTGCTCCAGCGCCTGCGTGGCCATGGGGCCGCGCCAGATCATGGCCTGGTCCTGCTCCACCAGGAAGCCAATCGACATGACCTGCACGCCATGGTTCACCAGCGGCTCCATGTTCTTGCCGTCAAAGCTCTCGGGGCGGCCGCTGATGCCCAGCATCATGGGCTGGCTGGGGCCGTAGATGTCGGCGTCCAGCACGCCCACCCTGGCTCCCTCGGCCGCCAGCGCCAGCGCCAGGTTGGCGGCGGTGGTGCTCTTGCCCACGCCGCCCTTGCCCGAGGCCACGGCGACGATGTTCTTCACGCCCGGCAGCAGCTGCACGCCGCGCTGCACGGCGTGCGCCGTGACCTTGGAGGTGATGTTGACCGAGACGTTCTGCACGCCGGGCGCTGCCTTGGCCGCGGCGATGAACTGGCTGCGCAGCGCCGGGATCAGGCTCCTGGCGGGGTAGCCCAGCTCCACGTCAAAGGCGACATCGCCAGCGCTGATCTGCACATTGCGCAGCGCGCGCGTGCTGACGAAGTCCTTGCCCGTGTGGGGGTCTGTGACGCCGGCGATTGCCGCCAGCAGCTCTTGTTCTGTCAATGCCATGGCTGTGTGGTTTGCAAAGGGAAGACGGCCGAGTCTAGCGAAGCGGCCTTGGCACCTCCCCGCCTGTGCCTATCGCCAGCAGCTATGGGGCGCGCAGCTGGCGCGCCACGCTGCGCAGCATGCCGACGAAGGCCAGCAGCCAGGCCAGCAGCGCCACGGCAAAGAACAGCCGGGGCAGCAGGTTCAGAAAGCCGAACTGCATGGCCTTGTCCATCTGCCAGGTGCAGGCCGCATACATGCCCAGCGGAAACACCGCGCCCCAGTACAGAGGGTCGTAGCGCAGCGGAAAGCGGCGCACGCCATGGCGCCAGATGCCCAGCAACAGCAGCATGGGAATCCACCAGGTGCCGGCGGCCCAGTAGAACACCGTGAAGCCCTTGAGGAAGGGCAGCAGCGACACCAGGAACGGCGCCTGCGGCGCGTTCAGCATCAACAGCGAGCCGGCCAGCGTGGAAATGGCCATCGCCCCCATGTTGATCCAGTACGGCGGCGACAGGTCGCCGGGCGAGAACGGAAAGAACAGGTAGCGGTAGAAGATCAGCGCCATCATCCAGATGTAGAGCATGCCGCCCCACAGCCACATCGACAACGCCAGCAGGTTCAGCTCCAGCCGCAGCGGCTGGCCTATGCGCGCGGCCAGCAGCGCGCTGCACACGGCCAGCGCCTGCGTGGACACCACGGCCAGCAGCCAGGCGCCGCTGATGCCCTTGTCCAGCGTGGGCTTGTCGCGGCGGATGGTGAAGGCGGTGAAGATGGTGTAGGTCAGCAGCAGCCACAACAGCGCCGCCAATGCCCACAGCGCAAAGCCCAGGCCCAGGTTGTCCAGCATCACGATGCACTGGCTGGCCATGATGCCCGTGGCTGCCACCATGGTGAAGTAGCCGGCGCCGCGCGCATGCTCCACCATCTCGCCAAAGAAGCGCCGCGGGTAGCGCCAGGCGCGCAGCAGGTACAGCCCCCACAGCACCAGATACTGCACGGCGTTCAACGCCAGCAGCGCATGCGCCAGCAGCGGCCAACCCAGCATGTCGGCCGTCAGCGACACGATGCCCGTGGCCATGACCAGGCCGAAATAGGCCGGCGACAGCTCCCGCAGCCGGCCCTGCCCGGCCGTCATGCCGGGCTGCGGCGCGGGCGCGGGCAGGTCGCTCAACGCAGCTCCAGCCGCGCCGGCCCGGCCTCTACGCCGCCTATCACCGCGGCGCGCGCAAAGCCCTCGCGCGCAAACAGCGCCAGCACCTCGTCCACGCTGTCCGGCGCGCAGGCCACCAGCAGGCCGCCCGATGTCTGTGGGTCGCTCGCCAGGGCCTGGGCCGTGGCCGGCAGGCCCGCGCCCAGCGCCACATCGGCGCCATAGCCGGCCCAGTTGCGGCCGCTGGCGCCGGTCACAAAGCCCTGCGCCGCCAGCTCCGCCACGCCGGGCAGCAGCGGCACGCGCGCCCAGTCAATGCGCACCGAGAGGCCGGCGCCGCGCGCCATCTCCAGGCCATGGCCGGCCAGGCCGAAGCCGGTCACGTCGGTGATGGCATGCACGCCGGGCAGATCCGCCAGCAGCGGGCCGGGGGTGTTGAGCTGCGTGGTGCTGGCGATCATCTCGCGGTAATGCGCGTCGGCCAGCTGCTCCTTCTTCAAGGCCGCCGAATACACCCCCACGCCCAACGGCTTCGCCAAAACCAGCAGGTCGCCCGCCCGCGCGCCGGCGTTGCGGCGCACGCGATCCGGGTGCACCAGGCCCATGGCGACCAGGCCGTAGATGGGCTCGACCGAGTCGATGGTGTGCCCGCCCGCGATGGGAATGCCGGCGGCGCGGCATACATCCTGCCCGCCGCGAATGATGGCGGCGATGACATCGACGGGCAGCTGGTTCACCGGCATGGCCACCAGCGCCAGCGCCATGATGGGCCGGCCACCCATGGCGTACACATCGCTCAGGGCGTTGGTGGCGGCGATGCGGCCAAACTCATACGGGTCGTCCACGATGGGCATGAAAAAGTCGGTGGTGGCCACCAGCGCCTGGCTGTCATTGAGCTGGTAGACCGCCGCATCGTCCGCCGTCTCTATGCCCACCAGCAGCTCCGGCGGCATGACGCCGGCCGCGCCGCTGGACTGCAGGATCTGCGCCAGCACCCCCGGCGCGATCTTGCAGCCGCAGCCGCCGCCATGCGATAGCGAGGTCAGGCGCGGCGTGAGGGTGGAGGCAGTGGGGGCAGCGGTCATGGCGATGCGGAGCTGGGAGTGGGCAAGGGTCTGGATCATCCCAGATTCATGCGGCCGCGGGAGGGGGCGTTCGGTATGATCGACGGCTTCAGCGCTGTGCCGCGTGACGGCCGTCCCATGCGCCACCCCGCGGGTCTGCCCAGGCAATGACCCGCGCCATCACCGCCCCAGCCAGCTCCCCCATATTCATCCCGCCGGATGGCGCGCGTGCGCGTGCCCCAGAACAGGAACCCGCATGCCACCGCCCTCGTCCGCCATGCACCACCAGCGCCAGCGCCCCCGCGCCTGGCTGGCCGCGCTGCTGGCGGCTCCCGGTCTGGCCGGCATCCGGGGGCGCCCATGACGCTGCTGTGGGCCGGATTCCTGCTGGGCTGCGCCTTTGGCATTGCCGCGCGCCTGGGGCGTTTTTGCCTGCTGCGCGGGCTGCGCCAGCATGGCCTTGCGGCCGCCCGCGAAAACGGCGGCGCGCCGGCGCTGCAGGCCTTCGCGCTGGCGCTGGCCGTGGCGCTGCTGGCCTCGCAGGCGCTGGCATGGGCGGGCCTGGCCGATCTGGCGCAGGCCCAGGTGGTGCGCGCCCGTTTTTCCGTGCCCGGCGTGCTGCTGGGCGGGCTGCTGTTTGGCTGCGGCATGGCGTTGGCGCGCGCGTGCGGCGCGCGTGCGCTGGTGCTGCTGGCCGGCGGCAACCTGCGCGCCCTGGTGACGCTGCTGTGTCTGGGCCTGGCGGCGCAGGCCACGCTGACCGGGGTGCTGGCGCCGCTGCGCCAATGGCTGCAGGGCTGGGGCCAGATCACGCTGGCGCATGCCACGCTGGCGCAGCAGCTGCAGGCCGGCGGCCTGCCGCCCACGGCCACGCTGGCCCTGGCCACCGGCCTGCCAGCGCTGGCGCTGCTGGCCTACGCCCTGTGGCAACCGGCGCTGCGCCAGAGCGCGGTGCAACTGTGGGCCGCCATGGCCATTGGCGCCCTGGTGGCCGCCGGATGGTGGATCACGGCCCAGGTGGGCGTGGATCCGTTCGAGCCGGCACCACTCACATCACTGAGCTTCATCGGCCCCGTCGCCGAAGGCCTGCTGTACCTGCAACTAGCCGTGGGTCGGGGCGCCAGCGTAGGCCCGGCCATCGTCGCCGGCACGCTGGCGGGCGCCTTTGCCGCCGCGCTGCTCACGCGCAGCCTGCGCTGGGAGGGCTTCGAGCAGCCCGCGCGCCTGGCCGCATCGGCCCTGGGCGGCCTGCTGATGGGCCTGGGCGGCGTGCTGGCCGTGGGCTGCTCCATCGGCCAGGGGCTGTCCGGGCTGTCCACCCTGGCCTTTGCCAGCCTGCCCGCCGCCATCGGCATCGCGGGCGGCGCATCCATCACCCTGCGGCTGCAAGCCGCCCATACCCGTTGACCCCCAAGGAGAACCGCCATGAAACGCCGCAACTTTCTCATCAGCCCCCCCGCCCTGGCCCTGGGCGCGGCCGCCGTGCCCGCGCTGGCGCTGGCGGCGCCGGCCATCATCAGCCCGCAGGCGCGCATCCTGCCGCGCCAGGGCAAGGGCCCGCGCATCGTCATCTGCGGCGGTGGCTGGGGTGGCCTGACGGCGGCGCGCTACCTGCGCGAGCTGATTCCGAATGCCGACGTGGTGGTGCTGGAGCGCAACCCCAGCTTCTGGTCCGGCCCGATGAGCAACAAGTGGCTGGTGGACATCGTGGGCACCGACTTCGTGCAGCACGACATGCTGCGCCCGGCCAACCGCTACGGCTACCAGCTGCTGCAAACCGAGGTGACCGGCTTTGAGCGCGCCCAGAAGCTGGTGCGCACCACGCACGGCCTGGTGGAATACGACTATCTGATCCTCTCGGGCGGCATCCGCGACGCCTGGGACGCCTGGTTTGGCGACGACCAACGCGCCATCGAGCACACGCGCCGGCATTACGCCAGCGCCTATATCCCGAATCAGCAGATGTTTGGCCTCAAGCAGCGCGTGAAGGACTTCAAGGGCGGCACGCTGGTCATGACGCTGCCGCCACCGCCGCACCGCTGCCCACCCTCGCCCTACGAGCGCGCCTGCCTGATCGCCTCGCACATCAAGAAGAACAAGATCCCCGGCAAGATCGTGATCCTCGATCCCAAGCCCAAGATCGCCCCCATCGGCATGGGCTACAAGCAGGCCTTCGAGGAGCTGTACGCCGACGTCATCACCCATGTGCCCAACGCCCGCGTGCAAGAGGTGGACCCGTTCAACAAGAAGATCAAGACCACCGCCGGCGAGCTGAAGTTCGACGAAGCCATCTTCATGCCACCGCACCAGGCGGCCGACATGGTCTGGCACGCCGGCCTGATCGGCAAGGACGCGGCGACCGGCAAACCCACCGGCTGGGCCGACATGCACCCGCGCCTGTTCCACGCGCACGGCGACGACAGCGTCTACTTTGTCGGCGACCTCATGGGTGCCATCTCGCCACAGTTCGGCCACTACCCCAAGAGCGGCCATGTGGCCAACTACATCGGCCGCATCGTCGCCAAATACATTGCCCAGCGCGTGGCAGGCCAGGAGGTCAAGCCGCTGCTGCCCGACAACCTGTGCTACATGATGGTCAACACCGAGCCGCAGGAAGAAATCTCGGTCAAGTTCGAGTACGAGGTCGATCCCAGCGGCAAGGTGCTGCAGACCCAGATCGACATGGACGTGCGCAGCCCCGACCTGGTGAAGGAAGACTTCGCCTGGGCGCGCGGCATGTTCAGCGACTTCCTGGCCATCTGACATGCGCCAGCCCCACCCCACCCGAAGAAGCCTGGTCGCCGCCGGCGCCGCCCTGGCCCTGCCCGGCACCGTGCTGGCGCAGGCCAAGGCGCCGCTGGTCGGGCCGCTGGCGCCCAACCCGCAGGCGTTCAGGCAGGCCATGGAGCAGTTCATCGGCAAGGCCCGGCCCCAGGCCGATGGGCTGCTGCTGGACGTGCCGGTACTGGCCGACAACCCCAGCGGCGTGCCGGTCAAGGTCAAGATCACCCTGCCCATCACCGAGCAGGACTGGTGCGAAGAGATCATCGTGCTGGCCGAGCTCAACCCCTCGCCCCTGGCCTGCCGCCTGCAGTTCACGGCTGCGGCAGGCACGGCCGAGGCATCGGTGCGGCTGCGCCTGGCGCAGTCGCAAACCGTCCACGCTCTGGCGCGCATGAAAAGCGGCAAGGTGCTGGCCACCAAACAGGCCGTCACCGTGGCCGCCAGCGGCTGCGGTATGTAAAGACGCACCAAGGACGACGCAATGCAGAAACCACCCCGCACCTGGATCAGCAACGCCACGCCCAAGCAAGGCGAGCTTGTGCGCGTGCGTGCGCAGATCGAACACACCATGGAAAGCGGCCTGCGCACCGACGCCGCAGGCCAGATCCGGCCGCGCAACATCGTCACACGCTTCGAGGCGCGCCTGGGGCCAACCCTGCTGCTGGCCTGGGAGCCGGGCATCTCGGTCGCGCCCAACCCGTACATCGAGTTCACCTTTCTGGCGCGCGAAAGCGGCGAGCTGCACCTGCTCTGGAAGGACGATGCCGGCCAGACGCTGAGCGCGCAAAAGACCATCACGCTGGGCTGATCCTGGCTGGTCTATAGTGGGCGCCCCCTGCCCATCGCAGCCCAGCCCGTGTCCCACCACCGCCCCACCCGCCCCGCCGACCGCCACGGCTTCGACGCCATCATCGACGCGCGCTCGCCCGCCGAGTTTGCCGAAGACCATATCCCCGGCGCCATCAACTGCCCGGTGCTCGACGACGCCGAGCGCGCCACCGTCGGCACCCTCTACGCGCAGCAGGGCGCCTTCGAGGCCCGGCGCGTGGGCGGTGCCATGGTTGCCGCCAACCTGGCGCGCCACCTGCGCCAACAGTTTGCCGACAAGCCCCAGGGCTGGCGCCCGCTGATCTACTGCTGGCGCGGCGGCATGAGGAGCGGCTCCATGGTGCAATGGTTGCGCCTGGTGGGCTGGGACGCACAGCAACTCGCCGGCGGCTACAAGGCCTTCCGCCGCCATGTGATCGAGCAGATCGCCGCCCTGGTGCCACGGCTGGATCTGCGCGTGCTGGTCGGCGCCACCGGCAGCGCCAAGACACGCGTGCTGCAGGCCCTGGCCAGCCAGGGCGCACAGGTGCTGGACCTGGAGCACTGCGCGCGCCACAAGGGCTCGCTGCTGGGCGCAATGCCCGGCGTTGAGCAACCCTCGCAAAAAAACTTCGAAACGCAGATCGCCACGGCGCTGGAAGGCTTTGACCTGTCGCGCCCGGTCTATGTGGAGGGCGAGAGCGCGCGCATCGGCCGCCTGTCCCTGCCCGTGCCCCTGGTGCAACGCCTGCGCGCCGGCGCCTGCCTGGAAATCCAGGCCACGCCCGAGGAGCGCCTGGCCTACCTGCTGCGCGACTACGCCTACCTGGGCGACGACCCCGAGGCCCTGGCCCAGCGCCTGGAGGCGCTGACCGAGCTGCACGGCAAGGAGGTGGTTCAGCGCTGGCAGACCTGGGCCCGCGCGCGACAACTGGCGCCGCTGTTCGACGAACTGATGCGGCTGCACTATGACCCGCACTACGGCCGCTCGCAGGCGCACAACTTTGCGCAGTGGCAGGCCCGCCGCGTCGTGGCGGCAACTGATCTTTCGGACGCCGGGATAGAGCGCCTGGCACAGACGGTCTCGGCCTCCGCCTAATTGGGGTCAGATTCCAATTAATCATCATTGATGCGGTCGCATCATGATGCACTAGAATCAAAAGACAATGCGATTGTGGAAGAAGGAGGCACGCCATGCGCACCACGGTTGATCTGGACTACGACACCTTGATAGCCGCCAAGGAAATTGCCCGCATGGAAAACACCAGCCTGGGCAAGGTCATCTCACGCCTGGTGCGCCAGGCACTGACGGGCAACGCGACAGCGCAAGCCGCCAGCAGCCCGGCCACCTCGGCCACGGGCTTTGTTCCCTTTGAGGCCCGCGGCGTCGTGGTCAGCAACGAGTTGATCGATCGCCTGCGCGACAACGACGGGGTGTAGGCCATGCGCGCCCTGCTGGACATCAACGTCCTGATCGCCTTGCTGGACGCGGCGCACATGCACCACGCCCGCGCCACGCAATGGCTGCAACAGGAAATTGCCCATGGCTGGGCCTCCTGCCCGCTCACGCAAAACGGTTGCCTGCGCATCATGGCCCAGCCCGCCTACCCCCAGGCCCTGCCGCTGGCCGCCGTCGCCAGCCGCCTGGCACAGGCCGCCGCACACCCCGCGCACGCCTTTCTGGCCGACGACTACAGCCTGCTGGACGCGGGCCAGCTGCACTGGCAGCACCTGCTGGGTCACCGGCAAATTACCGACAGCTACCTGCTCGGCCTGGCCGTGCGCCACCAATGCCGCTTTGTCAGCTTTGACGCGCGACTGAGCCTCAACGTCGTCCCCGGCGCCAGGCCGGAGCATCTGGTGACTCTGCAATCATGAAATAGGTGTCTGGCTTCGGTTACTCATGCATAGGCAAATTGGGCCTTTACGCTTGTTGGTGGCGCGCGAGCAGCTCCTCTTTTTGATGTGGCTGGCCGGGTTTCGCCCCGGCAGACGAGGCACTGTTCTTTGCTTCGAAGCAAAAGGAAGTGAGTGTGCCGCCGGGCACCCATCCCGGCCAGTGACATCAAAAAAAGAGCTGCTCACGCAATACCAGCAAGCGCTGGAGTCAAAATTTAATTCGAATCTGACCCCAATTACACCGAGATTTAATTGGAATCTGACCCCAATTACACCAATTACATTGGAATCTGACCCCAATTACATCACCGACAAACCACAGCGACGTACAATACTATGACTTGTATACGTCACACGGAGGTCACCCCATGCAGACCAAGCTGACCCTGCGGCTGGACGCACACCTGATCGCACAGGCCAAGGCGCGGGCGCAGCGACAGGGCAAATCGCTTTCTCAAGTAGTAGCCGACTATTTTGCGCAGTTCACTTCCACCACCACCCCCAACGCCACACAGTACGAGCGGCCACTGCCTCCTCTCGTGACATCGCTGCAAGGCGTGCTCAAGGATGCGGCCGGGCCGTTGACGGACGACGGGCGGCAAGCCTATTACGACCACCTGGATGTCAAACACCAATGACGCGGGCGCTGTTTGACACCAATGTGGTGCTGGACGTACTGCTGAACCGCGAACCGCATGCACAGGCATCCGCCCAGGCTCTTGCACTGGTGGAGCGCGGAGAAGTGCAGGGCTTCTTGTGCGCGACCACCGTCACCACGCTGTTCTATCTGGCCAGGCGCACCCTGGGCACACAGCGTGCACGCGAGCAGATCGCGGTGCTGCTGCGCCTGTTCGGCGTGGCGCCAGTCACCCACTTAACGCTGGCCGACGCGCTGGACGCCGGCTTTGCCGACTACGAAGACGCCGTGCTGCACGAAGCCGCCCGGCACGCGGGCCTGCACTGCATCGTCACGCGCAACGTGCAGGACTTTGCCGCGGCACGGCTGGTGGTCTGGGAGCCTTCGGAGTTTCTGCGGGGCTGGCGCGGCGGCATGGCGCCCTGATCGAGAAGGCGCGGCGCATGTATCAATGGGATTTAATTGGAATCCGACCCCAATTACCTCGCTGCGCTCGCCCCGATCCGGTGCGGCGCCCGCACGAAGCCGAGCGCAGCGATGGCCCGTGCCAGGCTGTTCACCCCCTGTGGCTGCGCCTGGGGCGGGGCGCTTGCGGGGTGAGCATGCGCGTCGCAGCGCGCATGCATCGTTGTCTGACTTGCCGCAGTTGTTTGAACGGAGCGCGCCAGCGCGCAGTGAGTTCTGCGGCACACCCCGCAAGCGCCCCGCCACAGGTTTGCCCCGTAGCGCAAGCGAAGGGGTCGCAGACTTGGGGGCGTGTTCTTTGCCTCCTTTCTTGCACGAGCAAGAAAGGAGGTCGCCCGCCGGGGCGAGTCCCGGCCAGTGACATCAAAAAGAGGAGCTACTCACGCAATACCAGAAAGTGCCAAGGCCAGATTCCAGAATTAATTGGAGTCTGACCCCAATTACTAATTACTACAAAAAATAAACGGGGCGCCATTGGCGCCCCGTTTATTTACAGAGTAATGGGTGTCTGACCCCAACTACACGCAAAGCAACGATTAGAACTGCTTGCAAGATCCTGGCAGGAACTTATTGATGGTGGAAGTGGCCAGGCGCGTTCCAGCGGCATCACCACCACCGCAACGCCATTCGCTGATTTGCTTGCCTTGATCGTTGCTGGCCGTGCCAACCACCAATGCCGCAGCTGCAGCACCTTGGCCAACAAAAGGCGAAAGAATCACAAACTTGCCATCAATTGCGGTGTCATTGAACCCCTGGGCTTCAACGGAAACAACCCCTTCGGCGGTCGTAGCGATCGACTTCACGTACTTGGAGGTTGCAGTGGCAGATTCGCAGCCCCAACCATTTGCAGCGGCAGTTTGCGTGCTCGACATGCTTTGCACCTGCTCAGTAATGGTCGTGCGGCATTGCGATGCAGCGAGCACGACTTCCGACATCTTGGCTTTCTTCGTGTAGTCCTGATAAGCCGGCAACGCCACCGCAGCCAAAATACCAATAATCGCCACAACGATCATCAGTTCGATCAAGGTAAAACCGGCCTGGGCGCGGCGCATCATGTTGGATTTCATAAGATTCCTCCAGTTGAACAATGGGCCGGCGGTTACCGGTTGCCTTACATTCAGCAACGACCATGCCAAGCCGTTTCCATTGGTTTCATCGTGTTTCTTACAGTTTTGAAACGTCACACCCCATCCCAGCCATCGCTTGACACAGCGTTTGCCGTGCCACGGCATGCCGCCGCGCGTGCCAGGGCCGGCCTGGCGGCCGCGCAATAGAATCGCCGGCCACAAGGAGCGCAAAGACATGGACACCCTGAGCCTGGACGCATCGATCGCCATCACCGGCATCAGCCGCAGCACGCTGTGGCGGCGCGTGACCGACGGCTCGATTGGCCGGGGCGATAAGGACGGGCGCAGCCGCGCCATGCTGGCGCTGGGCGATGTGCTGCCGCTGGTGGAGGTGAAATTGAGCGCCGAGGACAGGGCCATGCTGCTGCGCGCCGACGCGGGCGACGCCGAGGCGCAGGCCGACATGGGCGCGCTGTTCTATGTGGCAGGCGCGCACAAGGCGGCGCTGTACTGGCTGCAGGAGGCCGCCGCGCAGGACAACGCCGATGCCATGCAGTGGCTGGGGACGGCCTACGCCGCAGGTTCGGGGGGGGGGGGCGTGATACCCCAGGATGACAACCTGGCCATCATGTGGCTGGCCAGGGCGGCTGCGCTGGGGCACCGCATTGCGGCCTATCAGCTGGAGCAGCTGCGCGCGGGGTGCCGGTAGGGCCGGGCGACCGGCCGGACGCCAGCCCCAAGGTTTGTTCATTTTTCTATAGCATGCTGCGCAGTTTCCGCGCGGCCTTACGGCCATTTCCCCCTCTCCTGCTGGCGGGAGAGAGTGGGGGTGAGGGTGGCGAAGGCAAGCGCCGCAGCCAGTCACCCCCTCACCCCTACCCTCTCCCCCAAGGAGGCGAGGGAGTAAAACGCAACACCCCACACGCGGTACACGCCACCAGGAAAATGTGGGTGTGCACAAGACACCCAAGGAATAACCCGTGAAATTCAAGATGGCCCCGAACTCGGGCTTTGCGATCCTGCTGCGCTCGCCCTGGTGGGTCAGCTTTGCCATTGCCGCCGTCATCGTGCTGCTGTGCGGTGCGCTGCTGCCGGCGCATCTGGCGCCGTTTGCCGCGGTGGGCGCACTGCCGGTGGCCGTGATTGGCTGCATTGCCGGCTGGCGCCAGTGGCGCGCGCCCAGCGCCGCGCGCGTGCAGGCGGTTTTGCAGCAGGCCGCCGCCATGCCCTGGCGCCAGTTTGCCCAGCGGCTGGAGGATGCCTGGCGCGCCGAGGGCCATGAGGTGCAGCGCATGAATGGCCCGCACTGCGACCTGCGCATCACCCGGGGCGAGCAGACCCTGCTGGTGGCCGCGCGCCGCTACAAGGCCGCCACGCATGGCGTGGAGCCGCTGCGCGAGCTGCAGGCCGAGGTGCAGCGCCAAGGCGCGCGTGCCGGCGTGTATGTGGCGCTGCAGGGCGCGGTGAGCGAGCAGGCGCGCGGCTTCGCGCGTGACAACGCCCTGGCGCTGCTGGAGGGCGACGCGCTCGCCACGCTGCTGCTCAAGGCCACGCCGCCCAAGACATAGCAGGCGCCGCCATGCCCCACGCCAGCCCGCCCGATGGCAGCACCGCCCTGGTGCTCTCCGGCGGCGGCGCACGCGCGGCCTACCAGGTGGGGGTGCTGCAGGCCATTGCGGGCCTGCGCGCGGCCTGTGGCCATGGGCATGGCGGGGCGCCGTTCGACATCTTCAGCGGCACCTCGGCCGGCGCCATCAACGCCGCGGCCCTGGCCAGCGGGGCCGACCATTTCGACCATGCCGTGCGCCGCATTGCGCGCGCCTGGGCCCATGTCCATGCCCAGCAGGTCTATCACGCCGACTCGCTGCATGTCATACAGCGCGGCGCGCATTGGCTCACCTTGCTGTCGCTGGGCTGGGCGCTGGCGCGCTGGCGCCGCGTGCACCCGCATTCGCTGCTGAACAACGCGCCGCTGGCGCAACTGCTTGAAAAGCTGGTGCCATTGCAGCGGGTGCCGCACCTGATACGCGCCGGCCACCTGCGCGCGCTGGCCGTGACGGCGTCCAGCTACAACTCGGGCCTGCATGTGGCCTTCTTCGACGCCGGCGATGCGCAGGAGCCCTGGGTGCATTCGCTGCGCAAGTCGGCGCGCGGGCCCATCACGCATGCGCATCTGCTGGCCTCGTCGGCCATCCCGCTGGTGTTTCCGGCGACGGCGCTGCCGATCGACGGCCATACCGAGTATTTTGGCGACGGCTCCATGCGCGAGACCTCGCCACTGGCGCCCGCCATCCACCTGGGCGCGCGCCGCCTGCTGGTAGTGGGCACCAGCCGGGCCTATGAGCCGCCACCGGCGGTGCCCGTCGGCACGCAGCAGCCCTACCCCTCGCTGGCGAAGGTGGCCGGCCATGCGCTGTCCAACATCTTTCTGGACGCGCTGGCGGTGGACGTCAACCAGGTGCAGCACATCAACCAGGCACTGGCGCTGCTGACGCCCGAGCAGCGCAGCCGCAGCCCCATGCACCCGCTGGAGCTGCTGGTGTTCGTGCCCTCACGGAGCCTGGACGAGGAGGCCGCGCGCCATGTCTGCGACCTGCCGCGCAGCATGCGCGTGCTGCTGTCGGCGCTGGGCGTGCCGGTGAACCGGCCGGGCGACAGCGATGGCGCGCTGGCCAGCTACCTGCTGTTCGAGCGCGCCTACACGCGCCGGCTGATGGCCCTGGGGCGCAGCGACGCGCTGGCCCGGCGCGATGAGATCTGCGCCTTCTTCGGCTGGCATGACCGCGGCGACCCGCTGCGTCTAGTGCAGTATTCGACGCTATCTGGAACATAAAACCGCGCCTTTTCGGCCCGGGCGGCGTTGCAAATCCTCGCGATAGCTACGGCTATCGCTCCGGTTTGCGCCTAGCCCAGACCAAAAATCCATCGGTTTTATTTGTTCCATCAAGCGTCCAACACTGCACTCGCCTGCTTCGCCTGAAGCCGCCCGGCGCCCTGTTGGCCGCGCGCGACAGGGCTGGAGTGACCCGGCTGATAGCATGACAAGTTGTCAAAAATGTAGCCAACCTCTTCGATGGACACGGATAAGAAGCACTGTCTCGCGGCCGCGCTGGCGCTCTGCGGCCTGGCCTGCCCGCCGCTGTGGGCGCAGGGCCAGCTGGAATCGGACGCCCAGCGCCTGATGGGCCTGTCGCTACAGGATTTGATAGCAACCCCGGTCGTCACGGCCTCGCGCCAGATCGAGACGCGCGATCAGACGCCGGCGCAGATCCTGGTCATCACGCGCGAGCAGATCCGCGAGCGGCGCTACCGCAGCCTGGCCGACCTGATGCGCGATCTGCCCGGCGTGGACTGGCAAGGCGGCACCAAGTCCTCGCAGTTCAACCAGTTTGCCGTGCAGGGCTATGTGGGGCCGAACAAGCTCCTGATCCTGATGGACGGGGTGCGCATAGGCGCGCCCGCGGGCGGCAATTTTCCCGTGGCGGACAACCTGGCGCTGTACATGGCCAGGCAGGTCGAGGTGCTCTACGGCCCCGCCGCCGCGCTGTATGGCGCCGACGCCGTGGCCGGGGTGATCAACATCATCACCGAGGCCGGCCAGGGCCCCAGGGGCTCCTGGGCATCGGTGGGGGCGGGGCGTTTCGGCGGCGAGGAGGGCGCCTTCATGACCGGCCTGGATACCGCGCAGGGCCTGCAGCTGTCACTGGGCGGGCACTGGCAGCGTGCCGAGCGCGCGCCCCTGGCACGCTACTACCCGCGCGAGTTTGCCAAGGTGCCGGCCGTTGGCAACGGCCAGACCATCATCCCCGTCGACCAGCGCGAGCCCTATGTGGGCCCAACCGCCAGCCACAGCCTGTATGTGCGCGCCGACTGGGACGAGCGCTTCACCGTGGGCTTCTTTCGCCACAGCTTCACCCACCTGACCAGCACCGGCGACCCGCCGGCGATGGCGCGCTACCAGCAAAGCTCCGAGTGGCAGCCCACCTCGGACACCTTCCATGGCCGCTGGCGCTTTCAGCCGGCGCCCGATGTGCAGGCGCAGCTGCTGGTGGAGCATTCGCGCATGGAGCTCGACCCCAAGGCGCGCTACAACAACACCTTCAGCAATTACCAGGATAGCTTTTCCTACGAGCTGGGCAAACGCACGGGCCTGGAGCAAAGCCTGAACTGGCGCATCAGCGAGCGCCAGCAGCTGCAGGCCGGCCTGGGCTGGCACCAATACCATGCAGAGGCGGCCTCGTCCCTGGCCGCGCCCTACAGGCCCGGCCTGGCCGCCCAAGGCCAGGGCCAGCTCTACCCCAACACCCCACTGCCCAGGCAGATACACGACGACAACTTCCGCAACCTCTCGGCCTATGCGCAGCTGCAGTCGCAGTGGAGCGGGGCCTTCAGCACCAGCGCCGGCCTGCGCCTGGATCGCCACAGCCATTACGGCAGCAGCCTCAACCCGCGCCTGGGCGCCGTCTACAAGCCGCGCGAGCAGCATGTCTTCAAGCTCCAGTACGGCGAGGCATTCCGCGCCCCGTCGCCCGAGGAAACGCTGAGCGCCTACGGCACCTTCAGCGGCGCACAGGACGCGCAGGGCAACTACATCGGCAGCAACTTCCGCATTCCCAACTTCAACCTGCAGCCGGAGAAAGCGCGCACGCTGAGCGCCGCCTGGGACTGGCGCCCCACGCCCAGCCTGAACCTGGTCACGCACCTCTACCACAGCCGCATCAGCCGCCTGGTGGTCACGCAGCCCTCGGGCAACGTGGGGGCCATCCCGGGCGCGGTGCTGATCAATCCCGAGACCAAGGGCAATGCCGGGCGCCAGCAGCAGTCGGGACTGGACCTGTCGGCGCAGTGGCGCTTTCGCCTGGGTGGCGACTGGACCGGCGACCTGTGGGGCAGCGCCAGCTGGATCCATGGCCGCATCGATGAGGGCAATGGCGTGGACTGGGCCATCCCCTATGTGGCCAGCCACAAGCTCAAGCTGGGCACCACGCTGCGCTGGCGCAACCAGGTCAGCATCACGCCCCAGCTCTACTGGACGGGCAACGTGACCAATGGCCGCAAGCAGGGCCCGACCGACCCGCTGCTGCCCCAGGGCGCCTGCCAGGGGGCCATGACCGCCCCCAGCCGCTGCAGCACGCCTGGCTATGCGCTGGTGGATCTGCACCTGGGCTGGCACCAGCTGCTGGACGGCCGCGCCACGCTGTGGCTGGATGTGTACAACCTGCTGGACAGGCGCCACTACGCCGCGGCGGGCTCGGGCTCGCGCACCTTCTGGGACATGCCGCAGCAGCCGCGCACCTGGATGCTGACGCTGGACTGGCGGTACTGAGCGTGCCTACATACCGTTTTCGGCCGCAAGCGCCGGCCATGGCAGCCACGGCGCGCAAGATCGGTTTTTGGTTAAAAGGGCCTGACAAGGCGCATGTCTCAGACTGGGCCGCGAGCCCTCACCCCCACCCTCTCCCAGAGGGAGAGGGAGTAAAGCCGGCGCAACCGGTCGCCCTCGCCCCTTTGGGGAGAGGGAGGGGTGAGGGGCATCAGCGGCATGTACATAGTCAGGTAAAAATGGCCTCCAGCGCTTATACATCAAGCGTTAGCAGCTATCAAAAAGTGATTGTCCAGCTGCTGGTGGCGCTGATGCCGCTGGCCTTGCTCGCCGGTGGCGCGCGGGCGCAGCAGGAGCCGATCTCGGAATACGCGGTCAAGGCGGCGCTGCTGGTCAAACTGCCGCGCTTCGTCTACCTGCCACGCCTGGAGGGCGGCACCCGCATCAGCCTGTGCGTGCTGGGGCGCGACCCCTTTGGCGGGGCACTGACCAGGCTGGCGCAAACGCCCATGGACGGGCGCAGCGTGCAGGTCAGCCAGGCCGACGACGCCAGCCAGGTGCTGGACTGCGACTTCGTCTTCGTGGCGCGCAGCGAGGCCGATCACCTGCGCAGCACCTTGCGGCAGCTCGGCCGGGCCCAGGTGGTGACGGTGTCGGACATCGACGGCTTTGCACGCGCCGGCGGCATGGTGGAGCTGGCCGTGAACCCCGAGGGCGGCAACCTGTTGAACATCCTCATCAACCGCAAGGCGGCGCAGGCGCAGAACATCCAGTTCAATGCGCAGCTGCTGCGCCTGGCCCGGGTCGTCGAACCATGAACGCCCTGCTGCAACGCCTGCGCCCGCGCAGCATCAGAAGCCGGCTGCTGTGGTGGTTCACCGGCGCCATCGTGCTGGCCCTGTGCCTGGTCTACCTGCTGGCGCTGCTGCAGCAGCAGCGCCTGATCCGCAGCGAATGGAGCGCCGGCCTGCGCGCCCAGGCGCTCTTGATTGCCACCAACAGCCAGGCGGCGGTGGATTTCCAGGACCGCCAGGAGGCCGCGCGCCTGCTGCAGGCCGTGCAGTCCAGCCCCTCGGTGCTGCGCGCGCGCCTGCTGCTGGCCGGCCGCAGGGAGCCCTTTGCCGAGTTTGCGCGCCAGGGCAGCGCCGTGGCCGCCACGCCCAGCCCGCCGCTGGACACGCAGGACGGCCAGGACATGCATTTCGGCAACAACCAGGTCGTTGCCTGGGCGGCCGTCCCGGGCAGCGCCGGCAAGGCGCATGTCGAACTGGTGGCCAGCACGCAGGACATGCAGCAGGTGCTGTGGCGCACGGCACTGGAGACCGGCGGCGCGCTGCTGGCCCTGCTGCTGCTCCTGCTGTGGCTCTCGGGCCGCGCCGCCAGGCGCCTGGCGGTGCCGCTGCAGAACCTGAACCAGCTCATGGCGCGTGCGGCCGACAACCCCGGCCTGGGTGAGCGCGTGGCCAGCCATGGCGAGGACGAGTTGGCGCAGCTGGGCCGCAGCCTGAACCAGATGATCGACAAGCTGCAGGCACGCGACCAGGAGCTGGCGCGCTACCGCCAGAACCTGGAGCAGCTGGTGGATCAGCGCACCCACGCCCTGATCGCCGCCACCGAACAGGCCCAGCAGGCCAGCCGCGCCAAGTCGGACTTCCTGGCGCGCATGAGCCACGAGATCCGCACCCCGATGAACGCCATCGTCGGCCTGGGCCAGCTGCTGCTGAAGACCGGCCTGAACGCGCACCAGCGCGACTACCAGCAGAAAGTGCTGGCCGCCTCCGACATGCTGCTGGCCCTGATCAACGACATCCTGGACTACTCGCGCATCGAGGCCGGCCGGCTGCAGATCGAGGCCATTGACTTCGACCTGGAGCAGGTGCTGCAAGGCGTCTCTGACCAGCTGGCGCTGCGCGCCCAGCAAAAGGGGCTGGCGCTGCGGTTTGTCACCGGCGCCGGCGTACCACGGCGGCTGCGCGGCGACCCGCTGCGCCTGTCCCAGGTGCTGGTCAACCTGTGCAACAACGCCGTGAAGTTCACCGAATCTGGCGAGGTCGTGGTGCAGACCGAACTGCGCGAGCAGCAGGGCGACCGGGCGGTGCTGGAGTTCTGCGTGCGCGACACCGGCATGGGCATCCCCGCGGATCGCCTGGCGCAGCTGTTCACGCCCTTCACCCAGGTGGACGGCTCCATCACCCGCCGCTTTGGCGGCAGCGGCCTGGGCCTGGCCATTTGCCACCAGCTGGTGGAGCTGATGGGCGGCACGATTGCCGTGCAGAGCCAGGAGGGCGCCGGCAGCCAGTTCTCCTTCACCCTGCCCCTGGCACCGGCGGCGCCAGAGCCCGCGCGCTCTGCCAGCCATGGCGACGCCGTGGCACAGGGCGACCACAGCCTGCTGCGCGGCCGTCGCGTGCTGCTGGTGGACGACGTGGAGCTCAACCGCACCGTGGCCCTGGCCTTCCTGGCCGAGGCCGGCGTGCTGGTGGATGTGGCCGTTCATGGCCGCGAGGCCGTGGACAAGGTGCTGGCCCAGCCCTACGACCTGGTGCTGATGGATATCCAGATGCCGGAGATGGACGGCCTCACTGCCACGCGCGCGATCCGCCAGCAGGCGCACCTGCAGGGCCTGCCCATCATCGCCATGACCGCCCACGCCATGGCGGGCGACCGCGAGCGCAGCCTGCAGGCCGGCATGCAGGATCACCTGACCAAGCCCATCCACCCCGATGCGCTGTACGCGGCGCTGCGGCGCTGGATGGCGCCCCGCAGTAGCCAGGGCGCGGGCCACACCGGGGCCGAGCCGGCACCGGCCGCCGAATCCGCCGCGCAAATCCCCGCCCTGGAGGGCGTGGACACAGCGCGCGGCCTGGCCCAGGCCCTGGGGCGGCCCGGGCTGTACCTGCGCGTGCTGGCGCAGTTCGTGCAGGACTTCGGCGCCAGCGCCCAGGCCATGCAGGACGCGCAGGCCGCGCATGACTGGCCCCTGGCGCGGCGCCTGGCGCATTCGCTCAAATCGGGCAGCGCCACCATAGGCGCCACAGCCTTGGCACAACAGGCCAGGCAGCTGGAAGACGGCTTTGCCCAGGAGCGCCCGGCCGAAGCGATGCTGCTGGCCGGCGTGGGCACGGAGCTGGCGCGCATCTGCAGCCTGCTGGCACCGCTTGTCGCCCAGGCGCAGCCAACGGGCCAACCCATTGCGCAAGCGCCCACAACGCCGCTGCAGCCGCTGTTGGCCGAGCTGCGCAACCTGCTGGAAAACGACGACGCCGCCGCGCTGCGCCTGCTGCAGCAACTGCAGAGCCAGGCCGCCGCCCACCCCCCGCTGGCCCGGACTCTGCCGGCGCTGCGCGCGCTGGTGGAGGACATCGAATACCAAGACGCACTGGCGCAGCTGCGCTCGCTGTGCGCCGAGCTGGAGCAAAACCCCGCATGAACCCGCAGAACGGCCATTTCACCCTGCTCATCGTCGATGACGACAAGCACAACCGCCTGCTGCTGACCGAGCTGTTCGAGGGCGAGTACAAGATCATCCAGGCCAAGAACGGCCTGCAGGCGCTGGAGCGCGCCCGCGCCCACGCCCCGGACCTGATCCTGCTGGACGTGCTCATGCCCGAGATGGACGGCATGGCCGTGATCCGCGCGCTCAAGCGCGACGACGCCACGCGCCATATCCCGGTGATCTTCATCACCGCGCTCGACTCCGCGGCCGACGAGGAACTGGGCCTGGATCTGGGCGCGGTGGACTACATCGCCAAGCCGTTTCACCCACCGATCGCCCGCGTGCGCGTGCGCAACCACCTGCAGATCGTGCACCAGCGGCGCCTGCTGGAGCAGATCGCCGCGCTCGACGGCCTGACCGGCATCCCCAACCGGCGCCGCTTCGACGAAGCCCTGGCGCAGGAGTGGAGCCGCTGCCAGCGCTCGGGCCTGCCGCTGTCGCTGATCGTTGCCGACGTCGATCAGTTCAAGCAGTACAACGACACCCTGGGCCACGCCGCGGGCGACCGCGTGCTGCAGGACGTGGCCGCCGCGCTGCGCCAGGCCGCGCGCCGCCCCGGCGACCTGGCGGCGCGCTATGGCGGCGAGGAGTTCGTGCTGCTGCTGCCCGAAACCGATGCCCCGCAGGCCCAGCTGCTGGCCGATGAGCTGCTGCAACGCATGGCGACGCGCAAGCTGCCGCACCCGGCAGCCAGCGGCGCACCCTGCGTGACCCTGAGCCTGGGCGGCATCACCACCATTCCGGCCAGCAACGAGGTAGCCCCCGATTTCTTTGAACGTGCCGATGCGGCGCTCTACCAGGCCAAGGCGCAGGGCCGCAACCGCTGGTGCTGGGCACCGGCGACCTAAAATCGCGGGTTCCGTCCGTGCCGACGCACGCCCCATGCTTCAGCCAGCCCGAGTTTCAGTCCATGTCCCCACGCAAGCTCTTCGTCACCACCGCCCTGCCGTATGCCAACGGCAACTTCCACATCGGCCACATCATGGAATACATACAGGCCGACACCTGGGTGCGGGCGCAGCGCATGCAGGGCGCCGAGGTGAACTTCGTGGGCGCCGACGACGCTCATGGCGCGCCCATCATGATCGCCGCCGAAAAGGCCGGCAAAACGCCGCAGCAGTTCGTGGCCGACATCGCCGCCGGCCGCAAGCAGTACCTGGACGGCTTTCACATCGCCTTTGACAACTGGCACAGCACCGACGCGCCCGAGAACCACCAGCTGGCGCAGCAAATCTATCTGGACCTGAAGGCCGCTGGCCTGATCGAAACGCGCACCATTGAGCAGTTCTTCGACCCCGAGAAGAACATGTTCCTGCCGGACCGCTTCATCAAGGGCGAATGCCCGCGCTGCCACGCCAAGGATCAGTACGGCGACAACTGCGAGAGCTGCGGCGCCGTGTATGCGCCCACCGAACTGATCAAGCCGTATTCCGCGCTGTCCGGCGCCCAGCCCGAGTTGAAAACCTCGGAGCATTTCTTCTTCAAGCTGTCCGACCCGCGCTGCGTGGCGTTCTTGCAGGAATGGACGCAAAACGGCGTCCATGTGCAAGCCGAGGTCGCGGCCAAGATCAAGGAGTGGTTCGGCACCCGCACCAACCCCGACGGCTCAACCAGCAGCGGCCTGGACGACTGGGACATCTCGCGCGACGCGCCCTACTTCGGCATAGAGATACCGGACGCGCCGGGCAAGTATTTCTATGTGTGGCTGGACGCACCGGTGGGCTATCTGGCGTCGCTGAAAAACCTGCTGGAAAAGCGAGGAGAGAGCTACGACGCCTACATGGCCGACCCCGACCTGGAGCAGGTCCACTTCATCGGCAAGGACATCATCACCTTCCACACGCTGTTCTGGCCCGCCATGCTGAAGTTCAGCGGCCGCAAGACGCCCACCAAGATCTGCGTGCACGGCTTCATGACCGTGAACAACGGCGAGAAGATGAGCAAGAGCCGCGGCACGGGCCTGGACCCGCTCAAATACCTGGCGCTGGGCATGAACCCCGAATGGCTGCGCTACTACCTGGGCGCCAAGCTCAATGGCCGCAATGAAGACATCGACTTCAACGCCAGTGACTTCATGCTGCGCGTGAACTCCGACCTGATCGGCAAGTACGTCAACATTGCGTCACGCGCCGCCGGCTTCATCGCCAAGCGCTTTGACGGCCGCCTGGGCCAGGTGAGCGAGGACGGCCAGGCGCTGCTGGCCACCTTGCGCGCGCAGAAAGACACCATCATCGCCGCCTACGAGGCGCGCGACACGGCACGCGCCGCGCGCGAGGCCATGCAGCTGTGCGACCGCGTGAACGAATATGTCGATGCCAACAAGCCCTGGGAGCTGGCCAAAAAGGACGGCATGGGCGAGCGCCTGCACGACGTGTGCAGCACCTGCATCGAGGCCTTCCGCATCCTGACGATTTACTTGAAACCCATGCTGCCCCGGCTGGCCGCCGACGTGGCCAGCTTCCTGATCGTGCCGCCCGAGCAGTTTGCCGATGTCAACAAGCCGCTGGGCGCCGGCCACCAGATCGGTGCCTACCAGCACCTGATGCAGCGCGTGGACGAAAAGCAGCTGGAAGCGCTGTTTGAAATGCCCGAGCCGGTGGTCGAAAAAGTCACACCCGGCGGGGAGGAGATTGCGCCCACCATCGGCATCGACGACTTCGCCAAGGTGGACTTACGCATCGCGAAAATCGTCGAATGCAAGGCGGTGGAGGGCTCGACCAAGCTGCTGCAGCTGACGCTGGACGCCGGTGAAGGCAAGACACGCAATGTGTTCAGCGGCATCGCCAGCATGTACCAACCGGAAGACTTGCAGGGCAAGCTGACGGTGCTGGTGGCCAACCTGGCGCCGCGCAAGATGAAGTTCGGCGTCTCTGAGGGCATGGTGCTGGCCGCCAGCCACGCGGATGAAAAGCAGCATCCCGGCATCTACGTGCTGGAGCCCTTCCCCGGCGCCCAACCGGGCATGCGCATCCGCTGAATGACCAAGCCTTGCCTCTCACGCCCCCGGGCCCTGGGGGCTTTTTTGTGCCTGGCTGCCCTGCTGCCGGGCTGCGCGGTGGTGGCCGTGACGGCAACGGCCGTCAGCATCACAGCCTCGGCGGTGGGCCTGGCGGCCGATGCCGCCGTAGGTACGGCAAAACTCGCCGGCAAGGGTGTTGGCATGACCGTGGACGCACTCCGGGACGAGGCGCCACGGGACGACGCCAGCGGCGTGGAGATACGCTGACCTTCAACGCCCTTCGGGCAGCTTCTCCACGCTGCCCGAGCGCTTGACGCGCCCATCGGGGCCAAAGGTCGCGGTGAAGATCATTTCGCGGTTGGGCGGGTCGATCCAGTTCCAGTCCCAGTCCGTCTCCTGCTTCAGATCGAAGGTCATGCGCTTGGCCGGCTTGCCCAGCAGGCGGCGCACGGCCAGCTCGTCCATGCCCGGCTGCACTTTCTCGAAGTTGTGCGGCGCCAGCACCTGGCGCAGCGCCGTCATCTTGCCGCCCGGGCCTATGGTGATCATGTAGTTGCGGTGGCCGGCGGGCTGGCGGTTGTACTCCAGCGTCTGGCTGCCGTCCGGCTCGGGCCAGATGCGTTCAGGCTCGCCAAAACGGGCGCGCACGTCCTGCTCGGTGGAGACGTCTTCTTCCAGCTCGCGGATGCGCTGGTCGTCGCAGCCTGCCAGCGACATGAGGGCCAGGGCGCCAGCGGCCAGCGCGCCGGTGATGCGGGTCAAAGGGTTCATGGGGTGGGTATCGTTAAAATCGCGGGTTCTGAGAGGTAAACCATCCATGAATATATTCCGCCGCCCCGACTACCAGTCCGAAGTCACCCAGTTCATCGGCCAGCTCAAGGATCAAAAGCCCGCGCTGGACGCGCAGCAACAGGCCGGCCGCGCCCTGCTGTGGGACAAGGAGGTCGATCGCGAGGTTTGGGCCGAGTACCGGGCCGGGCGCGTGGCGCAAAAGCCCTACGTGTATTTCGAGAACTTCCGCAAACCGGGTTCCTTTTAACCAGCATCAGGCAAAACCGGCCATACCGCTTGCACAGCATGCGTCAATAGCTATTAATTAAATAGCGTAATGCGCTCTACCGCCTCCGGGCAAGCGGCCATGCCGGCGCCCGACCCCTCCATGCCCGAGGTGGTCGATCAGGTGGCCCTGGCGCGCCTGTATGGCGAGCCGCTGTTCGCCCTGCCCCAGGACTTGTACATCCCGCCCGACGCGCTGGAGGTGTTCCTGGAGGCCTTCGAGGGGCCGCTGGATCTGCTGCTGTACCTGATACGCAAGCAGAACTTCAACATCCTGGACATCCCCATGGTGGATGTCACGCGCCAGTACCTGGGCTATGTGGACGAGGTGCGCAGCCGCAACCTGGAGCTGGCGGCCGAATACCTGCTCATGGCGGCCATGCTCATAGAGATCAAGTCGCGCATGCTGCTGCCCCCGAAGCGGCAGGAGGGCGCGGCCGAGCCCGAGGACCCGCGCGCCGAGCTGGTACGCCGCCTGCTGGAATACGAGCAGATGAAGCAGGCCGCCATGCGCCTGAACCAGGTGCCGCAGTACGGGCGTGATTTCATCCGCGCCCAGGTCTACATAGAGCAAAGCCTGCAGCCGCGCTTTCCCGACGTGGACTTGGCCGAGCTGCAGCAGGCCTGGCGCGACATCATGCGCCGCGCCAAACTGGTGCAGCACCACCGCATCACGCGCGAGGAGCTATCGGTGCGCGAGTACATGAGCCAGGTGCTCAAGACCCTGCAGGGCCGGCGCTTCGTGCCGTTTGAAGACCTGTTCCAGCCCGAGAAGGGCGGCACCGTGCTGGTGGTCACCTTCATCGCCCTGCTGGAGCTGGCCAAGGAGACCCTGATCGAGATCACCCAGGCCGAGGCCTTTGCCCCGATCTACGTGCGCCTGGCCTATACACCCGTCTGAAGCCCATCAGCCGCTGCTCAGCTTGACCGCTGGAAAGTCCACCGGCACGGCAAAGGCCAGGTTCACGTAGTTGGTGAACAGGTTCAGCGCCACATGGGCCAGGATCTCGACCACCTGCTCGTCGCTGAAACCGGCATCACGCAGGGCCTGCACGTCGGCGCCGCTCACCTGGCCGCGCTGGCCCACCACCTTGAGGGCAAAAAGCAGCGCGGCCCGGGTCTTGGGGTCGCTGGACTCGCCCAGCTGGGCGGCGGCCATTTCCTCGGCGCTGGCGCCGGCCTTCTGGCCCAGCACGGTATGCGCCGCCAGGCAGTAAGAGCAGGCATTGCGGTCGGCCACGGCCACGGCGATCTGCTCGCCCAGCCTGGCGCCCAGCGTGCCGCCGCCCAGGGCGCCGAACGAGCCCCACATGCTCTTGAGCGCGGCTGGCGAATTGGCCACGGCGCGGAACATGTTGGGCGTGGCGCCAAAGGCGCCGTGGATGGCGTCGAGCAGGGCCTTGCGCTCGGCGCTGGTGTCGGCACGGTCTATGAGGGGAACGCGGTTCATGGCAAACCTCCTTGCGGCTGGGCAGTGAAACATGCTGGCAGTTTGCGCCGGCAATTCATATGATTGGACGCATTCAGTCCGCGATACTTTGCCAATCGTCCATGATTCAGACCGATACGGCCGCCGCCGGCGTGGATCGCCTCTCCGCCCTGCTGGAGCGTTTTCGCGTGCGCGCCCACCTCTTCCACGCCGGGCCGCTGTGCGGCGTGACGCCGTTCGCGGCCGAGCCCGGGCGCGCTTTTCTGCATGTGCTGCGCCGCGGCGAGCTGGAGGTCACCCACCGCCCGCGCAGCGGCGCGCCGCGCCGGCTGCGCCTGAGCCAGCCCACGCTGCTGCTGTACCCGCGCCCGCTGGAGCACGACTTTTACAACGCGCCGCAAGAGGGCAGCGACTTCGTCTGCGCCACGCTGGACTTTGACGGCGGGCCACACCACCCGCTGGTGCAGGCCCTGCCCGCCTTTCTGGCCCTGCCGATTGCCGAGGTCGACGGCATAGAGCAGACCCTGACCCTGCTGTTTGCCGAGACCGAGCGCGTGCGCTGCGGCCAGCGCCTGTTGGCCGATCGCCTGTTCGAGGTGTTGCTGCTGCAGCTGCTGCGCTGGCTGCTCGACCATCCCGCCGATGGCGGCATGCAGCCCGGCCTGCTGGCGGGCCTGGCCCACCCAAAATTAGCGCGCGCCCTCACCCGGCTGCACGAGCAGCCCGGCGCCAACTGGAGCCTGGCCACCATGGCGCAGGCCGCCGGCATGTCGCGCAGCGCCTTTGCCGCCAAGTTCCGCGCCGCGCTGGGCACCACGCCCGGCGCCTACCTGCTGGCCTGGCGCGTGTCGCTGGCCCAGGGCCTGCTGCGGCGCGGGCTGCAGGTGCGGCAGATCAGCGACCAGCTGGGCTACGCCAGCCCGGCGGCATTCACCCGGGCGTTTGCTCAGGCGGTAGGGACGGCGCCGCGCGAGTGGCTCAAGGGCTTGTGACCGGAGCGGGCCGGCGGCTCCCTACAATGCAGCCTCCCTTCGCGCGCCCGCTTGCGGCAGACCACCATGGCATCGCATGATTTCGACGTACTCATCGTAGGCAGCGGCCTGGCCGGCCTGTCTGCGGCCCTGCAACTGGCGCCCACGCACCGCGTGGCCGTGATCACCAAGCGCGAGTTGAAGGACGGCGCCAGCAACTGGGCCCAGGGCGGCATTGCCGCCGTGCTGGCCGACGACGATAGTTTTGCCGCGCATATCCAGGACACGCTGGTGGCCGGCGCCGGCCTGTGCGACATGGCCACCACCCGCTTCGTGGTCGAGAACGCACCCGCCGCCATAGGCTGGCTGCGCGCCCTGGGCGTGCCCTTCACGCTGGAGGGCAGCGGCCTGCACCTGACGCGCGAGGGTGGTCACAGCGCCCGCCGCATCGTGCACGCCACCGACGCCACCGGCGCCGCCGTGCAAAAGACGCTTACCGAGGTGGTGCGCGCCACGCCCGGCATCACCGTGTTCGAGCACCACACGCTGGTGGACCTGATCACCACCGCCAAGCTGGGGCTGGCCGGCCAGCCGCGCTGCGTGGGCCTGTATGCGCTGGACCAGGCCAGCGACAGCGTGGTCACCTTCCGCGCGCCGCACACCATCCTGGCCACCGGCGGCGCGGGCAAGGTCTACCTCTACACCACCAACCCCGACACCGCCACGGGCGATGGCATTGCCGCGGCCTGGCGCGCGGGCTGCCGCGTGGGCAACATGGAGTTCGTGCAGTTCCACCCCACGGGCCTGTACCACCCGCATGAAAAGTCCTTTTTGATCAGTGAGGCCGTGCGCGGCGAGGGCGGGCAACTCAAGCTGCCCGACGGCACGCGCTTCATGCCCGCGCACGACGCGCGCGCCGAGCTGGCCCCGCGCGACGTGGTGGCGCGCGCCATCGACTTCGAGATGAAGAAGCACGGCCTCGATTGCGTGCACCTGGACATCTCGCACCAGAGCCCGGAGTTTCTGCGCGAGCATTTCCCCAACATCCTGGCCCATTGCGCAGCCCTCGGCATAGACATCACCCGGGAGCCGATCCCCGTCGTGCCCACTGCGCATTTCACCTGCGGCGGCGTGCTCACCGACCTATCGGGCCGCACCGACCTGGCGGGCCTGCTGGCCGTGGGCGAGGTGGCCTACACCGGCCTGCACGGCGCCAACCGCCTGGCCAGCAACTCGCTGCTGGAATGCCTGGTGTTCGCGCGCGCCGCGTGCAGCTACATCACCCAGGCGCAGCCCGCCAAGTCGCCCGCCCTGCCCCCCTGGGACGACAGCCGCGTGGGCGACGCCGACGAATCGGTCGTCATCTCGCACAACTGGGACGAGCTGCGCCGCTTCATGTGGGACTACGTGGGCATAGTGCGCACCAACAAGCGGCTGGAGCGCGCGGCGCACCGCATCGCGCTGCTCAAGGGCGAGATCCATGAGTTCTACGCCCATTTCCATGTCACGCGTGACCTGCTGGAGCTGCGCAACCTGGTGCAGGTGGCCGACCTGATCGTGCAAAGCGCCCAAATGCGCCATGAGAGCCGCGGCCTGCACTACAGTCGCGACTGGCCCGACATGGCCGCGCCCGCGGCGCCCACCATCCTGGTGCCGCCGCTGCGCTGATTCCATTTCTAAATCACCCGTGTCGTTGTTGCTTCGCCTTGTCGTGCTACAGCACTGCCTGCGGCTTCGCGCCTAGACACGAATGATTTGGAAATGGAATGAGTCCCCCCAACCGAGAAAACCCATGCCCCACCTGATCGTCGAATATTCCAGCAACCTGAGCGCCTACCCCGAGGCCCAGGCGCTGGCCGAGCTCAACGCCGCCGTCTGCGCCAGCCCCGAGGTGCTGGACGAGGCCGACCTGAAGAGCCGCTTCGTGCGCAACGCCAGCTTCCATGTCGGCACCGCGGCCTCGGGCCGCGGCTTCGTGCATGCCCAACTGCGCCTGCTGTCGGGCCGCAGCCCCGAGGCCAAGCAGGACCTGGCCGCCCGCGTGGCCGAGGTGCTGCGCCGCCTCACGCCACGCCCGGCGGGGGTGATGGTGCAGCTGTCGGTGGAGATCGTGGACATGGACAGGCCGTCCTATGTGAAAGAGCGGCTTTGATTTCAAGCCAGATCAGGCCCCGGCGCCCGTCCACAAAGCGTCAACAGCTATAAATAGCATAGTTACCCAGGCGCCACCAAACGCGCTTCCAGCCAGCCGCGCAGGCTGTTGATGAAGGCCCAGGCCTGCACGCGCGGCAGATCGGCCAGGCGCAGCACCGCCTCCTCGACGCGGCCCTGCTCCAGCGCCACCGCCCGGCCCACGCCGGGCAGCAGGCCGCAGGAGAGCGCCGGCGTGAGCCAGCGGCCGTCCAGCAGCACGGCGATGTTGCCAAAGGTGGATTCGGTGACCTCGCCGGCCGCGTTGTAGAGCACGGTGTCGAACAGGCCCGGCGCCGGCGCAAACGCCGCATAGTGAGCGCGCCGCGTCGTCTTGTGGCGCACCCACTCGTCATGCGCCTCTTGCAGCGGCCGGTCTGCCAGCTGCAGCCGCACCGGCTGGGCCGTGGGCTGCAGGGCGAAGGCCTGGGCCTGCGGGTTGCCGGCGCCATCCAGCAGCAAGCGCACGCGCCACAGGCCGCTGGCGTGGCCCGCGGCCAGATCAGCCAGGCAGGCACGCACGCGCGCCTCGTCCCAGGGGTAGCCGAAATGCGCGCTGCTCGCCGCCATGCGCGCCAGGTGCCGATCAAGGTGGCGCGCCACGCCCTGCTCCAGCGCCAGGGTTTCCAGGATCTGAAAGTCCGTCATCCAAGCCCCCGCAAAAAAGCGCGTTTCGCGGCCCATTCCTGCCACTCGGGCTCGGCCCGGGCATCCGCCGTAATGCCGCTGCCTATGCCGCAGCGCAGTTCGTCACCGCGCACGACCACGGTGCGTATCGGCACGTTGAAGGTGGCGTGCACCCGCCCCGGCGCGCTGCCCGGGCGCACCACGCCGACGGCGCCGCAGTAGATGCCGCGCGGCCCGGGCTCCAGTTCGCGGATCAGCCGCATGGCCTGGCGCTTGGGCGCGCCGGTGATGGAGCCGCAGGGAAACAGCGCCGCGAACACATCCGCCAGGCCTATGCCCGGCCTGGTGCGGGCCTCAACGTCCGAGGTCATCTGCCACACCGTGGGAAGCTGCTCGGCATGGAACAGCCGCGGCACGCGCACGCTGTGCGCCACGGCGATGCGCGACAGGTCGTTGCGCAGCAGATCCACGATCATCACGTTCTCGGCCCGCTCCTTGGGCGAGGCACGCATGGCCTGTGCCAGCGCCGCGTCCTGCGCCGGCGTGGCGCCGCGCGCGGCCGTGCCCTTCATCGGGCGCGTCAGGATGCGCTCGCCGTCCCAGTCGAAGAACAGCTCGGGCGAGACCGACAGCACCTGCTCCACGCCATCGTCCAGGCAGGCCACATAGCCGCCGGGCTGGGCGCGCCGCAGCGCGGCAAACAGCGCCTGGGCGTCCCCCAGCAGCCGCCCGGCAAGCTGCGCCGTGTAGTTGATCTGGTAACAGTCGCCGGCCGCGATCGCCGCATGGATGCGCGCGATGGCGGCATCGAAGGCCGCGCGCTCCAGGCCCGGCTGCCAGAACACCCGCGGCGCCTCCCCGGCCTGTGCGGCGAAGCTGCTCTGCGCGGCGCCTGCGGGTGGCTCATGTACGGCAAACCAGGCCAGCGGCCGCCCCTCGGGCGTGGCATGCAGCGCATCGGCATAGGCCGTGTCAAAGGCCGCAGCGGCCTCGTAGCGCAGCCAGCCCAGGCACCACAGCCCTGCCTGGGCCGCCTGCTGCACCGCGTCCAGCAGGCCGCGCACCTCGCCGGGACCCCAGGCCGCCAGCGTGCGCAGCGGCTGGCCGAACGCATGGCACAGCCGCGCGGCTGCCGTGTCGTGTGGGTCGGGGAAGTCGATGATGGAGTTCAATTGAAAATAGCGTTGATCGCTTACCGGTATTGCGCAAGACGCTTCTAATTCAATAGTAAATCAACGGCGGGCATCACCGTCAAAAAAGCGCCCGCAACCGCGGGCGCCTATGGTTGAAGCCAAGCTGTTGCCCGATCACTTGCCGGGCATGTCCGGGTACCTGGCCGCGGTCTGCTGCATGGCCTGGCCGCCGCGCAGTTGCCGGTAGCGCGCCAGGCCGGCCTGGTATTCGGCCGTGAACTGCATGTCCATCTCGGCCGGCGGGTGCGGCCAATAGGTCATGCCGGCGCGTTGCCAGAGTTCGAGGTCGGCCAGCACCTCGGCACGGCTCAGGCCAGGGCTGGCGACCTGCGCCGAGCGGTTTACCGTGGAGTCGCCACTCTGGGCCAACGCGGAGCCAGCCAGTCCAAGCAGCGCAGCCGTCAAAAGTGCAGATCGATTGCGCATATCACATCCTTTCTTTTCACACGACACAGGAAATGCCGATTGACATTTCTGCCCCAGCATTTCAACAGGCGACTATGCGCCTGGCTGCCGGGCGTCGTCGTGCGGAATGCGCACACCACTGCAACGGACGTAAGCAATCATGACTCAAGTCAAGACTGAGTCCGTGAAAAATACAGGGGAAATGCCTGCTAGCACATATCCATCAAGCGCCAACAGCTATACTATCAATAGCATCATGCAGCACCAAAGTGCGGCACCAGCGCGCCAGCGGGCTGGCCGTTCTTGAGGGCGGCGGTAAAGGCCAGCATGCGGTCGATAGGCATGCGCGCACGCGGGATGATGGCCGGATCCACATGCACGGCGTTGGCGCCGGTCTCCAGCACCCGGGCCACGTCGGCCAGGCCATTCATCGCCATCCAGGGGCAATGGGCGCAGCTCTTGCAGGTGGCGCTGTTGCCGGCCGTCGGTGCCTCATAAAACTGCTTGCCCGGGTTGAGCTGGCGCAGCTTGTGCATCATGCCCTTATCGGTGGCGACGATGAACTCGGTCGCATCCATCTCGCTGGCGGCCTTCAGGATGGCGCTGGTCGAGCCCACGGCGTCGGCCAGGGCGATGACCTCGGCCGGGCTCTCGGGGTGCACCAGCACCTTGGCTTGCGGGTGCTCCTTGATCAAAAGCTCCAGCTCCAGCGCCTTGAACTCGTCATGCACGATGCAGGCGCCGTTCCAGAACAGCATGTCGGCGCCCGTCTCGCGGCGGATGTAGTCGCCCAGGTGCCGATCCGGCGCCCACAGGATCTTGTGGCCCTTGTCCTTCAGCGCGCGCACGATGTCCAGCGCGCAGCTGGACGTGACCAGCCAGTCCGAGCGCGCCTTCACCGCCGCGCTGGTGTTGGCGTAGACCACCACCGTGCGATCCGGGTGCTGGTCGCAAAAGGCGCTGAATTCGTCGATGGGGCAGCCCAGATCCAGCGAGCAGGTGGCGTCCAGGTCGGGCATGAGCACGGTCTTCTCGGGGCTCAGGATCTTCGCCGTCTCGCCCATGAAGCGCACACCGCTGACCACCAGGGTCTGCGCCGCATGGTCGCGGCCGAAGCGCGCCATCTCCAGCGAGTCGCTGACGATGCCGCCGGTCTCCTCGGCCAGATCCTGCAGGTCTGGGTGCACGTAGTAGTGCGACACCATGACGGCGTTCTTCTCCTTCAGCAGGCGGCGGATCCTGGCCTTGAGCCGCTCACGCTCATCGGGCGCGGGCTCGGGCGGCACGCGCGCCCAGGCGTACTTGGTGGAACAGACTGCGCCGCCCTCGGGCTGCTCGTACTCGACTTCTTTCAAGGTCGTGGTGTTCATGCCAGCTCCTGCAGGCGCATCGAGAAATCCGTGGCCTTCACATCCTTGGTCAGCGCGCCTATGGAGATGCGATCCACGCCGGTCTCCGCCAGCGCGCGCAGGCCATCTTGCGTGACGCCGCCGGATATCTCCAAGATGGCGCGCCCGGCGTTGATTTCAACCGCCTGGCGCAGCGTGGGCAGATCCATGTTGTCCAGCAGCACCATCTTCGCGCCGGCGTCCAGCGCCTCGGCCAGCTGCGCCAGGGTCTCCACCTCGATCTCGATGAAGGCGGCGCGCGCCGCCACGGCCTCGGCCGCGCGCAGTACCGCCGTCACGCCACCGGCGGCGGCAATGTGGTTTTCCTTGATCAGCACCGCGTCGTGCAGGCCGATGCGGTGGTTCACCCCACCGCCCACGCGCACGGCGTACTTTTGCGCCAGGCGCAGGCCGGGAATGGTCTTGCGCGTGTCCACGATGGCCGCGCGCGTGCCCTTGACGGCCTCGACATAGATGGCGGTCTTGGTCGCCACGGCGGACAGCAGCTGCAGAAAGTTGAGCGCCGTGCGCTCGGCCGAGAGCAGCGCGCGCGCATCGCCCGCTATCTCCAGCACCACCTGGTCGGTGGCGCAGCGCTGACCCTCGGCCACCAGCCAGGTCAGGCTGACGGTGGGGTCGAGCGCACGCAGCGCGGCCTCGGCCCAAGGGGCACCGCAGATCACGGCGGCCTCGCGCGCCAGGATGCGCGCCCGGCAGCGCCGGCCCTCGGGCACCAGGGCAGCGGTCAGGTCGCCACTGCCCAGGTCTTCCTGCAGGGCGCGGGCCACATCGGCGCGGGCGAGGGCGGCAATAGATTCAGGAGTCATCACAAAATCACAGGGCTAGGGTCATGGGGGGCATAAGGATAGCCGCAGCGCAAAGCTGGCAAGGCCAAGGAGGCTGTCGCCTGGCGCGGGCCAGGGCGGCCGGGGTTGATGCAACAGCCCTGGAATGGTGACAATCATTGAATGAAAATTGGGTATAACGCCCATCCACAATGCGCATAAAGCTATTAATATAGAAGCAAGCAAGACCCAATCCCGACCTGCCGGAATCCACATCGCACCACCCACCCCCGCCAATGCGCCTAGACTCGCCGGATTCTCAGCCCATCCGCCACCGCACCATGAGCCAGACCACCACCGCCACCGGCACGCCCTACGGCACCCTGCCCCCGGCCTCGCCCCTGCCCCAGCGCCGCCCCATCAGCCTGCCCCGCCTGGCGCAGATGCGCGAGGCCGGCGAGAAGATCGCCATGCTGACGGCCTATGACGCCACCTTTGCCGCCGTGGCCGACGCCGCGGGTGTGGAATGCATCCTGGTCGGCGACTCGCTGGGCATGGTCTGCCAGGGCCTGCCCAGCACCGTGGGCGTGCAGCTCGACACCATGGCCTACCACACCGAGAGCGTGACGCGCGGCCTGCACCGCGTGCAGGGCACGGCCTGGGTGGTGGCCGACCTGCCCTTTGGCAGCTACCACGAAAGCCGCGAGCAGGCCTTGCGCAGCGCCAGCCGCCTGATGCAGGCCGGCGCGCACATGGTCAAGCTGGAGGGCGGCGGCTGGACCGCGCCCACGGTACGGTTTCTGGTCGAGCGCGGCATCCCCGTCTGCGCTCACCTGGGCCTGACACCGCAGACCGTGCACGCCCTGGGCGGCTACCGCGTGCAGGGCAAGGGCGACGCGGCCGCCGCCGAGCTGCGCCGCCACGCACTGGAGCTGCAGGACGCCGGCGCCGCCATGCTGGTGCTGGAAATGGTGCCCGCGCAGCTATCGACCAGCCTGACGGCCGAGCTGCCGCACTGCCACACCATAGGCATAGGCGCGGGCAAGGGCACGGCCGGCCAGGTGCTGGTAATGCACGACATGCTGGGCGTGAACCTGGGCAAGAACCCGAAATTCGTGCGCGACTTCATGCAGGGCGCCGCCAGCGTGCGCGGCGCCATCGAGGCCTATGTGCAGGCCGTCAAGAACGGCAGCTTCCCGGACGACAGCCTGCACGCCTGGTAAACATCACCACTCCCCCATGCAAATCGCCCGCACCCTCCCCGAACTGCGCGCCGCCCTCGCCGGGCGCGAGCGCCCCGCCTTCGTCCCCACCATGGGCAACCTGCACGACGGCCACATTGCCCTGGTGCGCCAGGCCAGGCCACTGGCCGACACGCTCGTTGCCAGCATCTTCGTGAACCGCCTGCAGTTCCTGCCACACGAAGATTTTGATAGCTACCCGCGCACATGGGACGCCGATTGCGCCCGGCTGGAGGCCGCCGACTGCGACATCGTCTTTGCACCGCGCGAACGCGACCTGTACCCCGAGCCACAGACCTTCAAGATCCAGCCCGACCCAGCCCTGGCGGACATCCTGGAAGGCCAGTTCCGCCCCGGCTTCTTCACCGGCGTCTGCACCGTGGTCATGAAGCTGTTTGCCGCCGTGCTGCTGCCCTGCGGCGGCGGCACGGCCGTGTTCGGCAAGAAGGACTACCAGCAACTGATGGTGATACGCCGCATGGTGGAGCAGTTTGCGCTGCCGGTCGACATAGTCGCCGGCGACACCAGCCGCGCCAGCGACGGCCTGGCGCTGAGCTCGCGCAACGGCTACCTGGACGCCGGGCAGCGCACCCAGGCCGTGCAGCTGTCCCAAGCCCTGCAGGCTCTGGCCCAGGCCGCGCTGGCGGGCAGCGCACCGCTGCCCCAGTTGGAAGAGCGGGCCATGCAGGCCCTGCAGGCCCAGGGCTGGGCCCCCGACTACCTGACCGTGCGCCAGCGGCACGACCTGCAGCCGCCGCAGTCCGGCACCGCAACCGGCACCCTGGTGACCCTGGGCGCGGCGCGGCTGGGGGGCACGCGGCTGATTGACAACCTGGAGTTTTAGTGGGCTGGCCCGCTGAAGAACGGGTACGTCGTCAGGGCGTTTCGAGCATCAATGACGAGCGACGCACCATCATTGCAGCGCTGAAACCAAGAAACTACTGCAGCAAGGAGGGCAGTGGGTTTCATGTATCAGGTCACAGCGGAAATTTGGAAGCCGGTCTTAGAGAACTCAATGACTTAGCGCGGCAAGTATCGAACCCGAGTGGTCTGAGGTTAACCACCTGAGGCACATATGCTCTCCCCAGACAAGCCGGGGAGAGCCATGATTTGCAAAAACTGGGGCAAGGCGCAAGGCTTCAATGCGCCATGCGTCGTGACGCGATCAATTAACAGTCACCGAAACCTTCCGCGTTACAGAAGTCACGCCGCGCTTGGCAGTCACCAAGAACTGATGCGTACCCGCATCCGGGCTGGGATCGGGCGGAGTCGCAAGTGCCGGCGTCCCGCTCACGAAGCCACTGGCACCGGTCGAACCCGCCTTCAACCATCCTGGCAGGCCCGAGAACTCCCAGGTTACGCCGGGAACCGAGGCCGTAAAGGCGTACGCGTACTGCACGCCGGAGGTAGCCGGGGAGATTGCGCAGGGCGTATTGATATTTTGGTTTGCGGGGCAGCCGTTGATGACGAAGTCCTCCGGCTTGACCTCGCGATGGTCACCCACCAATGTCAGCGTCATGTCCGCATCGGCAGGGGATCCGTTTTTATCCGTCACCTTTACCTTGATGCGGTAGGTACCCGCCGGCGCCTTGGGTGTTCCACTGATGATGCCCGAACCGTCAGCCGTCAACCCTGCAGGCAGGCCGGAAACCTGCCATTTGTATGGCGGCACGCCACCCATCGCCTCCAGGGCATAGGTGAACTCCACTCCGTTGGTCACCGTTCCAAAAGCTGCGGCAGACAGCGACAGGGGTACGCTAGCCACCTCGTCAACTGCATACACTTGCATCAGCGAGCTGACCGGATCCTGAATACCGTTGCTGACATTGTTGTCAGCGCGATCGGTGGTGAACTCCAAAACAATTGGGCCACTGGCAGCACCGCTGGCCAACGAGAACTGGCCTACACCGCCAACAGTACGCATTTGCAGCACACCATTGCCAGGACGGCCGCCTTCTTGCAAGAGCGCGCCTTGTGCCGCGTCGCCCATGGGACGAATACGCACTTGCAGGTTGGCAGCGCCGGGGTTGGGCACGGGTTGATTGGCGTCGTCCCAAATGCGGGTTTGGATGGCAACACTGGTCGGCAGGCGCTCCAAATTATTACGTGTCCCCAGATAACCCAAGGCCTGTGCAAACGCATCCACCCGCGCCGGGTTGGCCGTGGCCTGACCCACGGTGATGTTAACAGAGGCAGTATGGATTTTTTTGTCGCGCGGATCCTGCACTGAGCAGGTAATTGTGGAAGTTCCAGCCTTCGTGCCAGCATGGAAATGGAAGGAATTTCCGCCAGAGTTGGAGCCCAGGGTAATACTGCGGTACGAATTGGGCCTGCCGTCATCGTCTTCGTGCTCATCGTCACCGTCAAGGTAATACAAAGAACCAGAGTCCAACCCACCATTGACGTTGCAAGAGAAGACATCTTTTTCAGCGCCCGGTATTGGGCGTCCGGCTTCTAAAGCATTCACGTACAAGGTGGTGGTGAATGGCGCATAGGCGCCTATCCCTGGGAGCTGACCAGACACATTCAAAGGCAGCAAGGTTTTATCGGCACGCAGGCTGATTTGATAGGGTGCGTGAGATTCACCACCGCTGCCACCACCGCCACCGCAGGCACTCAAGGCCGCGGCACAAACTACTGTCAGGACACTCGCATTCAAATTTCTCATGTTCAATTCTCTTGGAAATATTCAAGTCAACGTACAGGCCCACGATCCGTAATGACCTTGGGCGTAATAAACACCAGCATTTCCCGCTTCATGGACTCCTTGGTGCGGTTTTTGAACAGATTGCCCACCACGGGCACGTCACCCAGCACGGGGATCTTGTTTTCCTGATTGGTTTCTTCCATCTCGAAGATGCCGCCGATCACCACGGTGCCGCCGTTTTCCACCAGCACCTGGGTCTTGATGTGCTTGGTGTCTATGGCCACGCCCTGGGTGGTGCTCTCGCCGCGGCTGTCCTTGTTGACGTCCAGGTCCAGGATGATGTTGCCCTCGGGCGTGATCTGCGGCACCACTTCCAGCTTCAGCACGGCCTTCTTGAAGGCGATGGTGGTGGCGCCGTTGGGGGCGGTGACGGTGTAGGGGTACTCGGTACCCTGCTCGATCAGCGCCTTGGTCTGGTCGGCCGTGATCAGGCGCGGGCTGGAGACCACCTTGCCCTGGCCATCCGCCTCCATGGCCGACAGCTCCAGCGTCAGGAAGCGGTTGGCGGCGGAGTTGAAGATGGACAACGCGAACGAGCCCACGGCCTGGCCGCTGGACAGCGATGCCGGCAGGTTCACGAAATTGCCGCCGACATTCACCGGGCCGCCAAAGCCGCTGGAGTTGGTGGCGTTGGAATAGTTGGTACCCCAGGTGGCGCGGTTGCCGCCACCGATGTTGAAGCCGCCATCGCCCCCGCGGTTGGCGCGCAGGTCGCCACCGCCCAGGCGCACGCCCAGCGATCGGCCAAAGGTGTCGCGTGCCTCGACGATGCGCGCCTCTATCATCACCTGGCGGACCGGCACATCCAGCGTCAGCAGCAGCTGGCGCACGTCCTCCAGCTTGGCGGGGGTGTCGGTAACGAACAGCTGGTTGGTACGCGGCTCGGCAATGGCGCTGCCGCGTTCGGACAGGAATCGCGTGTTCTGACTGCTGCCGCTGCCGCTGCCGCCACCCGAGGAGCTGTTGGTGGTCAGCTGCACCACCATGTCGGCGGCCTTGGCGTAGTTCAGCTGGTAGGCCTGGGTGCGCAGGGGTTCGAGCTTGGCGATGGCCTGGGCGGCCTCGAAATCCTTGCGCGTGCGTTCATCGATTTCGTCCTTGGGGGCGATCCACAGCACGGTGCCGGATTTGCGCATGCCCAGGCCCTTGGCGTCCATGATGATCTGCAAGGCTTGATCCCACGGCACGTCCTTCAGGCGCAGGGTCAGCGCGCCGGTGACGGTGTCGGAGGTGACGATGTTGAAGTTGGTGAAGTCGGCGATCACCTGCAGCAGCGAGCGCACCTCGATGTTCTGGAAGTTCAGCGACAGCTTTTCGCCGCTGTAGTTGGGGCCCTGGGTCAGCTTGGACAGGTCCACCTTCTTCGGGCGCACTTCGACGACGAACTGGTTGTCGCTCTGGTAGGCGCTGTGCTCCCAGTCACCCACAGGGTCAATGCTCAGGCGCACGCGCTCGCCCTGCTGGGAGGCGGTGATGGTCTGCACGGGCGTGCCAAAGTCCGACACGTCCAGGCGCCTGCGCAGCCCTTCGGGCAGGGATGAGCGCTGGAATTCAACCACCAGGCCCTTGCCCTGGGTCTTCAAATCGACGCCCACCTGGTTGTTCGCCAGGCCGACCACGATGCGGCCGGCGCCATCCGAGCCGCGGCGGAAGTCCAGATCCTTCAGCGGCAGCACGTCGGCGTTGTGGCCTTCGGCAAACACGGCCGACGGCCCGGCGGGGACGCGGGCGGCACTGGTGACGCTGTCGAGCAGCACCAGCACCGCCTTGCCGTGCAGTTCTGCGCGGTAGGTCGTGGCCTGCTTCAGGTTCAGGACGATGCGCGAGCGCTCGCCGGCCTCGACGATATGGGCCGACTTGACATTGCCCTGGTTGATCTCCACCAGCGAACGGCCCGATGCATTGGTGACGCCGGGGAAGTCCAGGGCGATGCGCGCGGGGGTCTGGACGGCAAAGCCGGTGGGCAGCTCGGTCTGGGGCTCGGAAAACTCGATGCGCAGCACCTCGGCGCCGCCCTGCAGGAAGCCGGTTACCGACTCGATGGAGCCCCGGGCATGCGATACCGTGGCGCTCAGGGCCGCCGCTATGGCGATGCCGGCCAGCCACAGATGGCGGCGCAAGCGCGATTGCTGTTGAATCATTTCCTCACCTCATTTCCCTCTTGCAGGTCCAGTGTTGTCATGCGCTCCACCCAATCGCCCGTGGAGTCCTGGACTATTTCGCGTAAACGGATATTCGTTTCCGAAATGCCGATGATTTTTCCGTAGTTCTGGCCCAGGTAATTGCCCATGCGCACCTGGTACAACAGCTTGTCCACGCTCACCAGCGCGGTCGGAACGCCAGTCTTGTTCAGGCTGCCGACCATCTTCACGGTATCGAGCGGGTGGGCCTCCAGCGGCTCCTTGCGTCTGGCCATCTCGGGGGCGATCAGCGACGCGTTGGCGACGGTCTCGGACGACTCGCGGCGCAGGGCCTGCGTCAGTTTCTGCGGGTTGAACGGCTCCATGTTGCCGTCGCCGGTGTAGTCCTGCGGATGGAACTGCTTGGGCTCGGTGAGCGGCGTGACGCGCGGCTTGGTCGTCGCGCGCAGGTCGCTCATCCACTGGCGCAGCTCGTCCTCGTCATTGCCGCCACAGCCCGCCAGCAGCAAGGCGCCCAGCAGCGCGATCAGGGGTTTGCAGCCAAGGCGCTTCATTTCTTCGCTCCTTTGGCCGCGGCCTTCTGGGCCTGGATCTCTTCGGGGTCGAGATAGCGGAAGGTTCTGGCCGTGGCCTCCATGGTCAGGGTGCCCTGCGCGTCCTTGCTGGCCGGTGCCAGCGAGACATTGTTCAAGGTGACGATGCGCGAGAGGTTGGCCACGTCAGACGCGAATGCGCCCACGTCGTGGTACTTGCCGACCACGCGGATGGCGATGGGAAGCTCGGCGTAGTAATCCTTGACCACCACCTGCCCCGGGCGGAACAGCTCGAACTGCAGGCTGCGGCCCAGGCCGGCCTGGTTGATGTCGGACAGCAGCGCCGACATCTCGGCCTTGCTGGGCAGCTGCTTCTCGAGCTGGATGACGTATTGCTGAACCTGTTCGCGCTGCTTCTTCAGGGCATCCAGGCTCACGGCCTTGATGAGCTTCTTTTGATAGTCGGCACGCAAGGTTTGCTCGGTGCCGCGCTCGGTGGTCAGCTCGGCCTCATATTCAGAGAGCTTGAAGAACCACAGAAACGTTGCCACACCCCCGGCGATCAGCAGGCACAGCAGCGTGCGCGGCAAGGCTGGCCACAGCGATGGATCTTTGGGATCGAGGTTCTGGAACTGGCGCTGCAAGTCGCCTTGCAGCTTGGCGAAGTCGTACTTCGGCGCTTTTTTCTTGGCCATGGCTATTTCCCTGCGACGACTTCATTCGCAGCGTCCGCCTTTTGCGCCTCGGAACTGCGCACCAGGCGGAAGCGCAGATTGAAGGACGCGACGCGACGCTGATCCTTGGGCGACAAGGACACATTGGCGGCAATGATTTCCACCAGCTCGGGCTTGGAGAACCAGGGGGTGTTGTTGGTCAGGTTGCGCAGCATCTCCGAGACCCGCTGAGCTTGTCAGAAATTTTGTGTGTGAGGCATAGCATGTCGACAAGGAGCATGAATGCCACGCAAGACCAAACCCACCGCTTTGGCGGACCAGGCGGCACAGCCGCAATTTCACATCCCGGCCGAGCTGCTTGACCAGCTGGTGACCGGGCCCATGACGCCGGGCCAAGTCCAAGGGCTGTTCGATCAGTTCAAGAAGTCAATTCTTGAGCGGGCGCTGGGCGCCGAGATGAGTCATCACCTAGGCTATGCGCCCGGCCAAGCCAAGCCCACAGGCGGATCAGCCAACCACCGCAACGGCAAGAGCACCAAGACCGTACTGACCGATGTGGGGGCGCTGCGCATCGATGTCCCACGCGATCGCGAAGGCAGCTTCGAGCCGCAGCTCATTGGCAAGCACGAGCGGCGCTTTACGGGTTTCGACGACAAGATCATCGCCATGTACGCACGCGGCATGACGGTGCGCGATCCAGGGTTTCCTGGCTGAGATGTACTCGGTGGACGTCTCGCCCGAGCTCATCAGCCGTGTCACCGATGAGGTGATGGGCGAGGTCACGGCCTGGCAGACACGGCCGCTGGAGGCGATGTACCCGGTGGTGTTCTTCGATGCGCTGCGGGTCAAGATTCGCGAGGATGCGGTGGTGCGCTCCAAGGCCGTCTACCTGGCGCTGGGCGTACTGCCTGACGGCTCGCGCGACATCCTGGGAATCTGGATCGAGAACACCGAGGGGGCGAAGTTCTGGATGAAGGTCTTCAACGATCTGAAGACGCGCGGGGTGCAGGACATCCTGATTGCCGTCACCGACGGCCTCAAGGGCATGCCAGAGGCGCTGGGCGCAGTGTTCCCGGCGACGACGCTGCAGACCTGCATCGTGCACCTGATCCGGGGTGGCCTGGACTTTGCGTCATGGAAAGACCGCAAGGCGCTGGCCGCAGCCATCAAACCCATCTACACCGCGGTGAGCGCCGAGGCGGCCGAGGCCGAGTTGGATGCGTTTGCGGCCGGCCCCTGGGGGCAGCGGTTCCCGACCGTGGTCAGCGCCTGGCGCCGGGCCTGGGACAAGGTCATCCCGTTCTTCGCCTTCCCGCCCGAGGTGCGGCGCGTGATCTACACCACCAACGCCATCGAGAGCGTGAACGCACGGCTGCGCAAGATCATCAAAACGCGCGGCCACTTCCCCAGCGACGAGGCGGCCACCAAGCTGATCTGGCTGGCGCTGCGCAACATCACCGCGGACTGGGGGCGGGCGGCCAACCACTGGAAATCAGCGATGAACCAATTTGCGATCCTCTACGAGGACCGATTTACCAGATCGGGCCAGTAAGATCACCAAACCGCCTCACGATTGAGTGACGGATTCAACAGCCTCACACACAGAAATCCTGACACTCCCGACCCGCTCGTTGGACTGCGCCATGCCCTGCATGGTGACCACCTGATCGGCCTGCTTGAGGCTGGTCACATAGACGCCATCGGGCAGCTGCTTGACCAGCTCGTTGAGCAGGTGAACCGGCAGGTTGCGGTCGGACTGCAGGTCTTCCACGGCCTTCTGGCGCGCCTGCAGGGCCGCGATCTCCTCTTCAATGGTGGCGATTTCCTTGATCTGCTTCTCCAGAACCTGGATCTCACCGCGCAGGAAGTTGTTCTTGTCCTGCTGATCGGTGATCTGCATCTGGAACCACCAGTAGATCAGCCCGGCAATGGCCAGGCCCGCCAGGGCAGAGGCCACCATGATGGCCTGGAACGTCTCGCGCCGGCGTTTGCGCGCAGCCTCCCGGTGCGGGAGCAGGTTGATCAAAATCACTGCAGGAACCTCCGCATCGCCAGGCCGCAGGACGTCAGATACGACGGCGCCTCGCGCGCCATTTTTCTCAGGCGCACCGCGCCGCCCACGTCCATGCCCTCAAACGGATTGATGATGCTGCAGGCAAAGCCGGTGTTCTCGGTCACGGCCTGGGTCAGCCCGTGCAGCGGTGCCGAGCCACCCGCCAGCATGATGTGATCGACACGGTGGTAGGGCGTGCTGGTGAAGAAGAACTGCAGGGCGCGGCCGATTTCCTGCGCCAGGCTGTCCACGAAGGGGCGCAGCACGGCCGATTCATAGTCCTCGGGCAGATCGCCGTTGCGCTTTTTGCCCTCGGCCTCTTCCTGCGAAAAGCCGTACTGGCGCACGATCAGCTGCGTCAGCTGCGCGCCGCCGAAGGCCTGGTCGCGCTCGTAGAGCACATCGTCGTTGCGAATGACCTGCATACTGGTGGTCAGCGCCCCGACCTCGAACAAGGCCACCACAGAATCCACGCCGCGGTTGGGCAAGGCCTCAATCAGGCGGCCGGCGGCCAGGCGGGCGGCATGGGATTCGATGTCCACGATGACGGGCTTGAGGCCGGCAGCCTCGGCCAGGCCCTGGCGATCCTGCACCTTTTCCTTGCGCGAAGCGGCGATCAGCACATCCACGTCGCCGGAGGCGTTCTTGCTCGGGCCGACGACGCAGAAGTCCAGGCTCACTTCATCGAGCGAGAACGGGATGTACTGGTTGGCCTCGGACTCGACCTGCACCTCCAGCTCCTGCTCGGTCATACCGCCGGGCAGGCTGATGCGCTTGGTGATCACCGCGGACGGCGGCAGCGCCAGCGCCACGTTGCGCGTGCGGGTACCGCTTTTTTTCACCACACGACGCAAGGCCTCGGCGACTTCATCGAATTTTTCGATGTTGCCGTCGGTGATCCAGCCACGCTCCAGTTGCTCGATGGCGCAGCATTCAAGCACCAGAGCACCACTCTTATCACGCCCCAACTCCACCAGCTTGACGCTGGATGAGCTGATGTCGACCCCAAGCAATGGGGCCTGCTGGCGACTGAACAACGACCCCATTGAGACCACGGCTCCCCCCGAAACTGACCGTTATGACGCAACAAAACTTAACACTTCACATGAATCCTATCAGCATGTTCCTACACCAGGAAAGAGTTTCACCCGATTGATACATCTGACCCGTTGTCAAAAGCCGACGATGCCTCTAGCAACAGAGGGAATTTCCTGACGGCTTGCCAGTCTGCTCAAGTGAGTGCCAGCCAACACTGTTCCGTAACAGGGAGCGGTTGCTGAATTTTTATAATGGCGGGTTACCTGCCGATTGAGCCCTATGCCGCCTTCACGAGACAAGTCCCCCGCCCCCAAGCCCGCCACCCATTCACCGGGTTGGCTGCGCTGGCCGCTGCGCGTGCTGGCCTGGCTCATAGGCCTGGGGGCAGCTGCGGCCCTGGCCGCCGTGCTGGTGGTTGGGGTCGGGCTGGCCATGGCCTACCCCAACCTGCCCGACGTATCCGATCTGGCGGACTACCGCCCCAAGCTGCCGCTACGCGTGTATTCCACCGAGGGCGCGCTGCTGGGCGAGTTTGGCGAGGAGCGGCGCAACCTCACGCCGATAGAAGACATTCCGCCGGTGATGACCAATGCCGTGCTGGCCATCGAGGACGCGCGCTTCTTCGAGCATGGCGGCGTGGACTACAAGGGCGTGCTGCGCGCCGCCCTGGCCAACCTGGGGCGCGCCAAGAGCCAGGGCGCGTCCACTATCACCATGCAGGTGGCGCGCAACGTCTATCTGTCGTCGGAAAAGACGTTGACCCGAAAAATCTATGAAATATTGTTAACGTTCAAACTCGAGCATCTGCTGAGCAAAAACCAGATTCTCGAGATCTACATGAACCAGATTTATCTGGGTAATCGCGCCTACGGCTTCGCCGCCGCCTCCGAGGCCTATTTTGGCAAGCCGCTGAAATCCATCTCCATTGCCGAGGCGGCCATGCTGGCCGGCCTGCCCAAGGCGCCGTCGGCCTACAACCCGATCAGCAACCCCAAGCGCGCGCGCATACGCCAGCTCTACATCATCGAGCGCATGCAGGACAACGGTTTCATCACCGCCGAGCAGGCCGCCGCGGCCAAGCAGGAAGACCTGAAACTGCGCTCGTCCACCAACAACACGCGCGTACATGCCGAATATGTGGCCGAGATGGCGCGTCAGCTGATCTTTGCCCAGTACGGCGCCGAGGCCTATACACGCGGCCTGAACGTCTACACCACGCTGAATGCGGGTGAGCAGGATGCGGCCTACTCCGCCCTGCGCAAGGGCATCATGGACTACGAGCGGCGCCAGCATTACCGCGGCCCGGAGCGCTTCGTGACCCTGCCGACTTCGGCCGCCGAGGTCGAGGACGCCATCGACGACGCCCTGGCCAACCACCCCGACAACGGCGATGTGCTGGCGGCCGTGGTGCTGGAGGCCATCCCGAAGCGGATTCTGGCGGCTCGTGCCGACGGCGAGCCCATCGAGATCACCGGCGAGGGTCTGAAGCCCGCGCAGTCCGGCCTCTCGGACAAGGCGCCGCCCAACATCAAGCTGCGCCGCGGCGCCATCATCCGCGTGGTGCAGACGCCGAAGAAAACCTGGGAGATCACCCAGCTGCCCGAGGTCGAAGGCGCCTTCGTGGCCATTGACCCGCGAACCGGCGCGATCCGCGCGCTGGTCGGCGGCTTCGACTTCGACAAGAACAAGTTCAACCATGTCACCCAGGCCTGGCGCCAGCCGGGCTCGGCCTTCAAGCCCTTCATCTATTCCGCCGCCCTCGAAAAGGGCTTCACGCCGGCCACGGTGATCAACGACGCGCCGCTGTTCTTCAGCGCCGGCGCCACCGGCGCCCAGCCCTGGGAGCCCAAGAACTACGACGGCAAGTACGACGGCCCGATGACCATGCGCACCGGCCTGGCGCGCTCGAAGAACATGATCTCGATCCGCGTGCTGCAGGCCGTGGGCCCGAAGACGGCGCAGGAATGGGTCAGCCGGTTTGGCTTTGAGGCCGACAAGCACCCCGCCTACCTGACCATGGCCCTGGGCGCGGGCTCGGTTACACCAATGCAGATGGCCACGGCCTATGCGGTGTTTGCCAACGGCGGCTATCGCGTCAACCCGTATCTGATCACGCGCGTGGTCGATCAGAAGGGGCGCATCCTGTCGCAGTTCGAGCCGCCCGCCACCAGCAACAATCCGCGTGCCATCGACGCACGCAACGCCTTCGTCATGGACAGCCTGCTGCAAACGGTGACACGCAGCGGCACGGCGGCACGCGCGCAGGCCACGCTCAAGCGCCCTGACCTGTACGGCAAGACCGGCACCACCAACGATTCGGTGGACGCCTGGTTCGCGGGCTTCCAGCCCACGATGACCGCCGTCACCTGGATTGGCTATGACCAGCCACGCAACCTGGGCAGCCGCGAGACGGGCGGCGGCCTGGCGCTGCCGATTTGGATAGCCTTCATGGACAAGGCGCTCAAGGGCGTGCCGGTAGCCGAGCCCACCGTACCCCCGGGCGTGGTCAACGTCAGTGGCGAATGGCTCTACGAGGAATATGCCCACAACAGCGGCGTTGCCAACCTGGGCCTGGATGGCCAGGCCCCGGGCGCCACCGCCCCCGGCCCCAGCCCCGCGCCCGAGGAGCGCAACCGCATCCTGGATCTGTTCCGCAATTGATGCTGCGGCCCGGCCATCAGGCCGTGAAGCGCAGCGCCTGGCCCGACTGGGCGCTGGCATCGCGGCTCAAGGCCGCAAAGAACTCGCCATCGCCCTTGGTGTCCATCCAATGCTGGCCATCGAAGCGGTAGTGGTAGCCGCCCGACTGCGCGGCCAGCCAGACCTCGTGCAACGGTTTTTGCAGGTTGATGATGATCTGGCTGCCGTTGGCAAAGCTGATGCTGACCATGCCGCCCGAGCGCTGGCTGTCCAGGTCGGCATCGGTGGCGTCGTTGATGCGGTCGCAGCCCTGCTCGACCGCCAACAGAAGTTGTTCGGCACGATCCAGGAATTCAAGGTCGGTCATTACAATTTGCGAATGTTGAGAGCTCGCCAAATTCTAGTCAGGACGATTGCCCTTGCGCTTGGCGCGGCGGCCCTGGGCTGCGGCCAGCGCGGCCCGCTGTACCTGCCGACCGAACCGGCGGCAGCCGAGCGTGCCACCCTGCCACAGACACTCAACCCGGCGGCCACGCCGGCCACGCCATCGTCCGCACCCGCACCAACCTCCAAACCATGATCCCCAGCCCCCTGCCCGGCCAGCCCCAGCTGCATTACCGCGACGCATCCCTGTACCTCGAAGACCGGCGCCTGTCGGATCTGGCGCGCGAGCATGGCACGCCGCTGTACGTCTATTCGCAGGCCGCCATGCTGCAGGCCCTGGCCGCCTACCAGCGCGGCTTTGCCGGGCGCAAGGTGCAGATCTGCTACGCCATGAAGGCCAATTCATCACTGGCCGTGCTGCAGCTGTTTGCGCGCCATGGCTGCGGCTTCGACATCGTCTCGGGTGGCGAGCTTGAACGCGTGATGGCCGCCGGCGGCGACCCGGCCAAGGTCATCTTCTCGGGCGTGGGCAAGACCCGCGCCGAGATGCGCCAGGCGCTTGAGGCCGGCATTGGCTGCTTCAACGTGGAGAGCGAGGCCGAGCTGGGGGTGCTGAGCGAAGTGGCCCAGGCCATGGGCCTGCGCGCACCGGTCAGCATCCGCGTCAACCCGAACGTGGACGCCAAGACCCACCCCTACATCTCCACGGGCCTGAAGGGCAACAAGTTCGGCATCGCCCACGAGCGCACCGTGGCCACCTACCAGCGCGCCGCGCAGTTGCCCGGCCTGCGCGTGGTCGGCATCGACTGCCACATCGGCTCGCAGATCACCGAAGAGACGCCCTACCTGGACGCCATGGATCGCATGCTGGACCTGGTGCAGGCGGTGGAGGCGGCGGGCATCGCCATCCAGCACATCGACTTCGGCGGCGGCCTGGGCATCAACTACAACGGCGACCAGCCGCCCGCGGCCGATGTCCTGTGGGCCAAGCTGCTGGCCAAGCTGGATGCGCGCGGCTATGGCCAGCGCCAGCTGATGATCGAGCCGGGCCGTTCCCTGGTGGGCAATGCCGGCGTGTGCCTGACCGAGGTGCTGTACCTCAAGCCCGGCGAGCAGAAGAATTTCTGCATCGTCGACGCCGCCATGAACGACCTGCCGCGCCCGGCGATGTACCAGGCCTACCACGCCATCGTGCCGCTGGAGGCCGCCGGCGCCCAGCAAGAGCCGCAGGTCTACGACGTGGTCGGACCGATCTGCGAGAGCGGCGACTGGCTTGGGCGCGAGCGCAGCCTGGCCGTGGCCGCAGGCGACCTGCTGGCCGTGCTCTCCACCGGGGCCTATTGCAGCTCCATGGGCAGCACCTACAACACCCGGCCGCGCCCGGCCGAGCTGCTGGTCGATGGCGCGGCGGCGCACCTGATCCGCGCGCGCGAGAGTGTCAGCGACATCTACCGCAGCGAGAGGCTGGTGCCCACCAAGGCCTGAACGACATTGACACAAAACGGCTGTCAGCGCTTATACAATAAGCGCTGACAGCTATTTTTTTAATAGTAGTTTACGCCCTATCCGCGCCAGCAGCAGCACGGCGACGATGGCTGCATACACAGCCACCTCGGCAAAGTCGTTCTTGCCGGCGCGCATCCAGAAGAAATGCAGCAGCGCCAGCAGCGCAATCAGATACACGCTGCGGTGCAGCTGCTGCCAGCGGCGCGCGCCCAGCCAGCGTATGGCGCGGTTGAACGAGGTGGCGGCCAGCAGCAGCAGCAGGGCAAACGCGCACATGCCCACCAGGATGAAGGGCCGCTTGGCCACGTCGCGCGCTATTTCGCCCCAGTCCAGCCCCATGTCGAATACGCTGTAGCACAGCAGGTGCAGCAGGGCATAGCAGAAGGTGTAGACGCCCAGCATGCGCCGAAAGCGCGCCAGCGCGGGCAGCCCCAGCATCTGGCGCAGGGGGGTCACGGCCAGGGTCAGGCACAGCAGGCGCAGCGTCCAGCCGCCCAGGGAGCGGATCAGCGCCTCGGCCGGGTTGGCGCCCAGGTGGTCGAAAGCCGCCGCATACACCAGCCAGGCCAGCGGCAGCAGGCACAGCCCATGCAGCAGCGGCTTGGCCGCCGGGTGCAGCAGGACGCGCGCCATCAATAGTTCTTGCGCAAATCCATTCCCGCGTAGAGCTGGCCCACCTGGGCCGCGTAGCCGTTGAACAGCTCCGTCTTGCGCTTCTTGGCGAACAGGCCGCCCTCGCCGATGCGCCGCTCGGTCGCCTGGCTCCAGCGCGGGTGGTCCACGTCGGGATTGACGTTGGAATAAAAGCCGTACTCGTTGCGCGCGGCCTTGTTCCAGGCAGTGGCGGGTTCTTTCTCGGTGAAGCGGATTTTGACGATGCTCTTGGCGCTCTTGAAGCCGTACTTCCAGGGCACGACGATGCGCACCGGCGCGCCATTCTGGTTGGGCAGCAGCTCGCCATACATGCCGAAGGCCAGAAGGGTGAGCGGGTGCATGGCCTCATCCAGGCGCAGGCCCTCGGTGTAGGGCCAGTCGAGGATGCGGCCGTTCACCCCGGGCATGACGGCCTTGTCGGCCAGGGTGACGAACTCCACGTATTTGGCGCTGCCCAGCGGCTGCACCCGCTTGATGAGTTCGGCCAGCGAATAGCCCACCCAGGGAATGACCATGGACCATCCCTCCACGCAGCGCAGGCGGTAGATGCGCTCCTCCTGCGGGCTGAGTTTCAGCAGCTCGTCGATGTCAAAACGCCTTGGCCTGGCCACCAGACCCTCCACCTCCACCGTCCAGGGCCGGGTCTTCAGGGTGTGGGCGTGGCGCGCGGGGTCGGCCTTGTCGGTGCCGAACTCGTAGAAGTTGTTGTAGCCCGTGGCGTCCTGGTACTCGGTGGGTTTCTCCATGGTCACCGCGCCGGCCACCGCCGAGCGCTGGCCCTCCAGGGCCGCCAGCTTGCCCGGCCGCGTGGCGGCCAGCGCCTCGCGCCCAGCCCATGAGGCCAGCGCCGCCCCGCCGGCGCCCGCCGCCAGCAGGCGCAACAGGGCGCGGCGCTGTTCGTATTTGGCGCGCGGCGTGATCTCGCTGGCGCGCGGGTGGTCGAAACCACTATGCTTGCTATGGATGCGCATGGTGTGTCCTCCATCGGCTGTCATCAAAAGAATAGCTGGTGGCGCACTCTATTCATGGTTTTCAGTCAATAAATTCACTTAAAACCTTCACCAATAAGCGCTGAGAGCTCCTGTTTTTACAGCGTCCCGTAGCTGTGCAGTCCGCTCAGGAACATGTTCACGCCCAGGAAGGCGAAGGTGGTGACCGCCAGGCCCACCAGGGCCCACCAGGCGGACATGGTGCCGCGCAGGCCCTTCATCAGGCGCATGTGCAGCCAAGCGGCGTAGTTGAGCCAGACGATCAGCGCCCAGGTCTCCTTGGGGTCCCAGCTCCAGTAGCCGCCCCAGGCCTCGGCCGCCCACAGCGCGCCGAGCACGGTGGCGATGGTGAAGAAGGCAAAGCCCACGGCGATGGACTTGTACATCACGTCGTCCAGCACCTGCAGCGCCGGCAGCCCCTCGGCGATACGCCGGCGGCCCAGCAATATGCCGGCGACGATCAGCGCCGAGACGCCAAAGTACACCATCCAGTAGCTGCTGCCGGCCTCGGCCGTCGCGCCCTGGCGGAAGACGATGGGCTCGAAGCACAGCACCACGCCCAGCAGCCACAGCGGCGCCAGCTTGTACCAGCGCGTCTCCTGCGCCTGCTGCTTGATCAGGTAGGCAAAGGCCACCATGGCCGACAGCGCGAAGGTGCCATAGCCGATGAAGTTGGCCGGCACATGCAGCTTCATCCACCAGCTGTTGAGCGCCGGCACCAGGGGCTGGATCTCGTGCGCCTCGCGCACCACCGTGTACCAGAGCAGAAAGCCCACGGCGGCGCTGACCACCAGCATCACGAAGCCGCCGAGCGCACGCGTGGCGTACTGCTCCTCGTAGTACAGGTAGAACACGGCCGTCATCCAACAGAACATGACGAACACCTCGTAGAGGTTGCTCACCGGGATATGGCCGATGTCGGGGCCGATCTGGTAGCTCTCGTACCAGCGCACCATGGTGCCTATCAGCGCCAGCGCCACCGCCACCCAGGCGATGCGCGAGCCTATGCGCATCATGGCCGGGCCCTGGCCGCGCGAGAACATGCCTATCCAGTAGAAGGCCGTGCTCATGAAGAACAGCATGCTCATCCACAGGATGGCGGACTGGCTGGAGAGGAAATATTTGAGGCCGAACACCGTCTCGGCGCGCGCCAGGTCGCCCGCGCCATTGTTCTGGTACAGCCCTATGGCCAGCAGCGAGCAGCCGGCCACGGCCAGCATCAGCAGGCGCAACGGGCGCCAGAACCAGCCCAGCCAGATGGCGCCGGGGATGGAGCCGAGCAGGATGCCCTTTTCATACACATCCATGTGGGCGCCGTAGCGCTGCAGCGCAAACAGGCCGCCTGCCAGCACCAACGCGGCAAACAGCCAGTCCAGCCAGTTGCGGCGCGCGAAGTAGCCTTCGTTCAGGGTCAGCGTCGTCGTGGCGGTGTTCATGTCTTGCCTCCGTGGGGAAGGGTTTCGTCGGTGCCCAGCAACTGGGTGCGCAACTGCGCGAATTCGCGATCCGTGTCCAGCGTCTTGCGGTTGGCCGACAGCGCCATCGTCGCCTGCGCGCCGCCGCTGCCCGGCGCCAGCCAGACCCACAGGCGGCGGTCGCGCACATAGAGCATGGCAAAGATGCCGATGATCAGCAGTGCGCAGCCCAGATACACCACGTTCTTGCCAGGGGCTCGGGCCACCTCGAAGACGCTGGCCTGGATCTGCTTGAAATCGGTGAGCTCGAACACCAGCGGCGCCGGGTAGGCCTGGGAGTCGCTCAAGCTAAGCACCGCCTGGGTCATGAAGGACTGGGTCTTCTCACCCGGCTCCAGCGGCCCCAGCCCGGCCTGCTCGCGCGTGATCTGCGCCAGCTCGAACAGCGCGCCGTTCATGATGCGCATCAGCACCTCGGCGGCGCGCTCGCGCTCGCCCTCGGGCACGTTGGCCTCCATGAATTCCGAGATCGCCGGCAGGCCGGCAAGCGGCCTGCCGTTGACTGCGGCCAACTTCTCCATGGTTCCGTCGCCCAGGGTGTCGCCGGCAAACAGCGCCAGCGCACGGGCGGCGGACTGTGCCAGCTGCTCGGCCAGCTCGGGGCGCTTGGCATCCACGGCCGCGGCCGCGTAGCGGCGCACCGCCTTCTCGCGCAGCGCCGGGTCGGCCAGCGCCAGGCGCAGGCGCACAAAGCCATCCATGCGGCCCTCGGCGTCCACCGGCACGCGCAAATAGCGCATGGGGTCGGCCTGGGTTTCGCGCACGCCCAGCAGAAACACGGCCTGGCCGTCGCCGGTGTCCACGGGCAGCATGAAATTGTTGAACTCGCGCGCCTGGCCGGCGGCGTCGCGCAGCTTGTAGCTCACGCTCGGGCCCACGTTGCGCAACTCGCGCTTGGCTACCGTCTTGTTGCCCGCGCCCAGGCGCGACTCTATGGACTCGCGCAAGTCCACCTTGCGCACATCGGCCCCCGAGGCGCTGGCGCCGTTGTCGCCAAAGTTTTCTACGTTGAGCACGCGCAGGCCGGTGAACTCCAGCGTCAGCGCCTCGCCCGTGCCGGTGTTGATGAGCTGGGTGGAGCCGCCGACCACGCCCGCCACGTCAAACGGCTCGGCCCCCGGCACCAGCGGACGGGCGCGCAGCTTGAGCTCGGAGCCGCCATCGTCAAAGCTCGACTGGTAGATCTCCACGCCGCGATGGCGCACCGGGTGGTTCACCTCCACGCGCGCCGCCTTGGCCTCGCCCGTCGCCAGGTCGTGGATCACGATGTCGCTGGCGAACAGCTTGGGCATGCCGGTGGAGTAATGCTCGACGACGAACTTCTTCAGCTCGATGGAAAACGGCAGCTCCTGCAGCAGCATGCCGTCGGACTGGCTCAGGATGGCGGTGCTGGAATGCCGGCCCTCGGTGACCAGCAGGTTGCCGCGAAAGGTCGGGTTGGTGGCGGGCAGGCGGTGCTCGGGCTTCACGTCGGCGATAAAGCCGCCGCCCGGGTAAGGCGTCTTGCCACCAAACCACATCTGCGCGCGCACGATCAGGTCGCCATCCAGCAGCCCACCCAGGCACACCAGCACGATGGCGCTGTGCGCCGCGATATAGCCCAGCTTGTTCGCCGCGCCGGCCTTGGCGGCGACCATCCAGCCATCGCCCTCGGGCGTCTGGCGCTGCTGCAGGCGCACCTTCCAGCCGCCGCTGACCAGCAGCTTGCCGATGCGCTGGGCGGCGGCCCCGGTGTCCTCGCCCGCCAGCGTGGCGCCGGCCTTGTGGTGAAAGGCCTGCAGGCTTTGCGCGCGGATGTTTTCCTTGTAGTTGCGCAGGTCGGCCAGGTACTTGGGTGTGTGGCGCGCAATGCACAGCGAGGTACTGATCACCAGAAAGGCCAGGATCAGCAAAAACCACCAGGCGCTGTAGACGGCATTGAGCTTGAGCGCCAGAAACAGGTCGGCCCAGAACGGCCCGAACTGGTTCACGTAGTTATTCACCGGCTCATGCTGCTTCATCACGGTGCCGATCACCGAGGCGATGCAGATCACCGTCAGCAGCGCAATCGCAAAGCGCATCGACGACAGCAGCTCGGTGATGGAGCGCGTGGCCGGTGAGCGCGGCGCGCGGCCGTGGCCCAAAGAGTGGTCAGACATGAGAAACGCGGGAGCCCGAATGTGAAAAAGGCGGGCCATCCGTTCAGATGTGCCCGCCCGCCCTTGGGTGCGATTATCGGCGCAAGGTTCCCTGAATGCCGCGAATCACCCCCAGAGAATTGATGTGAATCAACGCAGACCGGCGATGTAGTCGGCCACGGCCTTGATCTCGCGGTCGTTGAGCTTGGCGGCCACGTCGCGCATCTGGTTGTTGTTGCCGCGCTTGCCGTCGCGGAAGTCGGTCAGCTGCTTGACGGTGTAGTCGCCATGCTGGCCCGACAGGCGCGGGTACTGGGCCGGAATGCCGGCGCCGTTGGGGCTGTGGCAGCCGGCGCAGGCGGCGATGTGGCGATCCTGGATACCGCCGCGGTAGATGCGCTCGCCCAGGGAGACCAGATCCTTGTCCTTGGCAAAGCCTTCCTTGGCCTTTTGCGAGGCCAGCCAGGCGGCCACGTTGCGCATGTCGTCGTCGCTCAGCATGGCGGCCATGCCCTGCATCACCGGGTCGGCGCGCTTGCCGGACTTGAATTCCTTGAGCTGCTTGACCAGGTATTCGGGGTGCTGCTGCGCCAGCATGGGGTTGACGGCGATGGTGGAGTTGCCATCGGCCGCGTGGCAGGCGGCGCACACCGCGGCGTAGCTGGCCTCGCCCTTGGCCAGGTCAGGCTTGGCGGGCTGCGCCGGGGCTGAGCCCTGCGCAAAAGCTGGAATGGCGGGGGCAGCCAGGGCGGCGGCCATGAGCAAAGAGGCGAGCAACTTCATATCGAGGGTTCTTGTCTTATGAGCGCAAAACCCGGCGATTCTACAATGCACCCTGATTTGTTCCAGCCCTTGAGGCCAATCTATGTCAACCACGCCACAAGCACCCGCGCCCGGCGCCCTGCCCGACGCCAAGGTGGCCATGGGATGGATGCACACCGCACGCTTTCTGACCACCGCCGCGCAGCTGCACCAGCTGCCCGCCATCGAGGTACCCGAGATCGCCTTTGTCGGCCGCTCCAACGCCGGCAAGTCCACCTGCATCAACACCCTGGCGCAGCAGCGCCAGCTGGCCTTTGCCTCGAAGAAGCCGGGGCGCACGCAGCACATCAACCTGTTCGCGCTGGGCAAGCAGGGCGTGATGGACGCGGTGCTGGCCGACCTGCCCGGCTACGGCTACGCCGCCGTCTCGCGCAGCGACAAGCAGCGCTGGCAACAGGTGATGGCCAACTACCTGGTCAGCCGCAAGAGCCTGTCGGGCATCGTCCTGCTGTGCGACCCGCGCCTGGGGTTGACCGAACTCGACGAGGCGCTGCTGGAGGTGGTGCGCCCGCGTGTCGAGCAGGGGCTCAAGTTCCTGGTGCTGCTGACCAAGGCCGACAAGCTCACACGCTCGGAGCAGGCCAAGGCCCTGTCCATCACCCGCCTGAACGCCGGCGGCGGCGAGGTGCGCATGTTCTCGGCGCTGAAAAAACAGGGCGTGGACGAGGTGGCGCAGCTGCTGTGGCAGTGGGCGCATCCGGCGGTTGATGGTGAGTCGTAAGTGGTAAGTGGTGAATGGAAAGTCGTAACCATTCACCACTCACCATTTACCGTTTACTACTCACCACAGAACCATTCACCCATAGACCGAAGCCTGGCCCTCGGGCCTGGTCTTGAACCGCTTGTGCACCCAGTAGTACTGCGCGGGCATGGTGCGGATGGCCGCCTCCAGCTCGCGGTTCATGCGCGCGGTGTCCTGCACATGGTCCTCGGTGGGGAAGTTCTCCCAGGCGGGCGTCAGCTCGGCCACGTAGCCATCGGGCGTCATGCGGCTGTACAAGGCCACCACCTTGGCCCGGCCCAGGCGCGCAAAGCGTGACAGCGAGGGAATGGTGGCCGCGTCCGGCATGGCGAAGAAGGGCACGAAGACCGAGTCGCCCGGCCCATAGTCCATGTCCGGCAGCAGGTACAAAAGCCCGCCCTTGCGCAGGCAGGAGATGATGGGCTTGACGCCGTCCGCGCGGTTGAGCATGCGCACATTGCCAAAGCGCTGGCGTCCACCCATGAACCAGGCGTCCAGCGCCGGGTCGGGGTTGGTGGCAAAGATGGAGGTGAACTCGCGCGCCGTGTTCAGCGGCAGCGCCAGGCCACCCGCGTCCATGCTGTAGAAATGCGGGGCGAAAACGATGGTGGGCGTGTCGCCATCGAGCTCATGCACGGCGCCCACCAGCTTCACACGGCGGCGCACCAGGGCCTCGGAGCCGGCCCAGAGCCAGCTGCGATCCAGAAAGGTCTGGCAGAACACCACGAAGGTCGCGCGCGCCCAGGCGCGGCGCTGGGCCTCGGGCACCTCGGGAAAGCACAGCGCAAGATTGCGCAGCGCCACCTTGCGCCGTGGCGCGGCCAGCACGAACAGCAGCCGGCCCAGCAGCCAGCCCAGGCCGCGCAGCAGCGGCAGGGGCAGGTGCGCCAGCAGGCCCATCAGGGCCACGGCCAGGCGCGTCTTCATGCGCCGCCCTCGGCAGCGTCACGGCTGCCATGCATCTCTGCACGCGGCTGCTTGTAGCGCGCATAGCCCCACAGGTATTGCTCGGGGCTCTGGCGAATGAGCTGTTCCATGGCCTGGTTGATCTGCAGCACGGCCGCTTCGAGCTCTGGCGCCAGCGGCGCGGCCAGATCCTGCAGGTGCAGCACATAGCCACGCCCGAACGTCAGACGCTCGCAGCGCGCCAGGATCACGCTGGCGCCGGTCTGCTGCACCAGGCGCGCGGCCAGGGTCATGGTGTAGGCCTCGCGGCCAAAGAACGGCGACCACAGGCCCAGGCCCTGGGGCGGCACCTGGTCGGGCAGCAGGCCCACGGCCTCGCCGCGGCGCAGCGCCTTGAGCATCTGGCGCACGCCCTGCAGCGTGGTCGGCACCGCCGCTATGCCTGGGCGGTTGCGCGCGGTTTGCATCACCTCGGCCAGCCAGCGCTGGCGCGCCGGGCGGTACAGGATGGTGATCGGCCCATGCACCGGCGACCAGCGCTGCGAGACGGCCTGCACCGACAACTCGAAGCAGCCAATATGCGGCGTCAGGAACACGATGCCGCGGCCCCGGCTCCAGGCGCGTTCGACGCATTCGGGGTTGCGGATCTCGCAGGCGGGAGACTCGGGCGCCAGCCACAGGCGCGGCGCCTCGGCCACCATGCGCCCGGCATGGGCCACGGCGGCGCGCACATCGGCCAGCGCGTAGCCGGCGCACGCGGCGTTGTCCAGAAAACGGCGCCGATAGGTGGGCGATGCCAGAAACGCCAGCCAACCCAGGGCCGCGCCAATGGCGTGGAGCAACCACAACGGCAACACAGAAAAAAGGCGAAAAACGCTAGGCATTAGAATGGCGGGTGTCGCCGAGTTAAATGAGCAACTTGCAGGGCGACGTTAAACACAACTGCTAAAGCGTTCGCCACAAGGCTCCTGAAAGCTGTGGGCAACGCCCAAATGCTGCAAATACTGGAGTTTATTCAAATGGCGAACGATTTCCTCTTCACGTCCGAATCGGTCTCTGAAGGCCACCCCGACAAGGTGGCGGATCAGATCTCGGATGCCATCCTCGACGCCGCCCTGGCGCAAGACCCGCTCTCGCGCGTGGCCGCCGAGACGCTGACCAACACCGGCCTGGTCGTGCTGGCCGGCGAGATCACCACCAACGCCCATGTGGACTACATCCAGGTGGCGCGCGACACCATCCAGCGCATCGGCTACGACAACACCGAGTACGGCATCGACTACAAGGGCTGCGCCGTGCTGGTGGCCTACGACAAGCAGAGCAACGACATCGCCCAGGGCGTGGATCACGCGTCGGACGACCACCTGAACACCGGCGCCGGTGACCAGGGCCTGATGTTTGGCTACGCCTGCGACGAGACGCCCGAGCTGATGCCCGCGCCCATCCACTACGCGCACCGCCTGGTCGAGCGCCAGGCGCAGCTGCGCAAGGACGGCCGCCTGCCCTTCCTGCGCCCCGACGCCAAGAGCCAGGTGACCATGCGCTATGTGGACGGCAAGCCGCACAGCATCGACACCGTGGTGCTGTCCACCCAGCACAGTCCAGACCAGAGCGAGAACGCGCACAAGATGAAGGGCAGCTTCATCGAGGCCATCATCGAAGAGATCATCAAGCCCGTGCTGCCGGCCGAGTGGCTCAAGGACACCAAGTATTTGATCAACCCCACCGGCCGCTTCGTCGTCGGCGGGCCGCAGGGCGACTGCGGCCTGACCGGGCGCAAGATCATCGTGGACACCTACGGCGGCGCCTGCCCGCATGGCGGCGGAGCCTTCAGCGGCAAGGACCCCACCAAGGTGGACCGCAGCGCCGCCTACGCCGCGCGATACGTGGCCAAGAACATCGTCGCCGCCGGCCTGGCGCGCCAGTGCCAGGTGCAGGTGGCCTACGCCATCGGCGTGGCCCAGCCGATGAACATCACCGTCTATACCGAGGGCACGGGCGTGATCCCCGACGAGAAGATCGCCGCCATCGTCGCCCGGGAATTCGACCTGCGCCCCAAAGGCATCATCCAGATGCTGGACCTGCTGCGCCCCATCTACGCCAAGACCGCCGCCTACGGCCACTTCGGCCGCGAGGAGCCCGAGTTCACCTGGGAAAGAACCGACAAGGCTGCCGCATTGCGTGCGGCGGCAGGCCTGTAAGACCTTGAGCACAGCGAACTTGGCGGATCTTCGGCGCAGGCTCGCATCGCGTCAGCGATGTGAAGGGCCGCAGGCCCGGCCGAAGCCAACGTACCGACAAGGCTGCCGCATTGCGTGCTGCAGCGGGTCTGCAAGCCCATGCAGGCCGCTGACGGTTTTTGAAGAAATTCGGCTCTATCGCCCGATAGATAAGCGCTAAAAGCTATTATTTCAGGAGCGATCAAAGCCATGTACGACGCCGCCGTTCTCATAGGCCGCCTCCAGCCGCTACACCAGGGCCACCTGGCCCTGCTGCACGAGGCACTGGCACGCGCCGATCGGGCCATCGTCGTGCTGGGCTCGGCGCACCAGGCACGCACACCCAAGAACCCCTTCACCTGGCAAGAGCGCGCACAAATGCTGCGTGATGCGCTGCCACAAGCAGAGCGCGCGCGCCTCATCGTGCTGCCCATGCGCGACTTTTACGACGAGCCGCGCTGGGCGCAGGCAATACGCCAGGCCGTTGCACAAAACACACCAGCACAGGCACACATCGCCCTGGTCGGCCATTTCAAGGACGACACCAGCGGCTACCTGCGCGCCTTTCCCGGCTGGGACTTGATCCGCATGCCACGCCAGGGCGCCATCGACGCCACCCCGATACGCGACGCCTACTTTGGCGCCACGCCCACCACGCTGGACACCGCGCTCGCCCCCCTGGCCCAATACCTGCCCGCCGCCACACGCAGCTGGCTGCAGCAATTTGCGCACACAGCGCACTACCCGGCCCTGCAGGAAGAATGGCGCGTACTGCGCCAATACCGCGCCAGCTGGGCCGGCGCGCCGTATCCCCCCGTGTTCGTCACGGTGGACGCACTGCTGCGCTGCCAGGGCCAGGTACTGCTGATCCGCCGCGGCCACGCCCCCGGCAAGGGCCTGTGGGCCCTGCCCGGCGGCTTCGTCGAGCCCAACGACACGCTGTGGCAATCCTGCCTGCGTGAATTGGCCGAGGAAACCCACTGCCCCCTGCCCGAGGCACGCCTGCGCGCCGCGCTGCGCGGCCAGCAGGTCTTCGACCACCCCCAGCGCAGCCAGCGCGGGCGCGTCATCACCCAGGCGTATTTCATCGACCTGAGCGACGACACCCTGCCGCCGGTGCGCGGCGGCGACGACGCGGCCCATGCCGAATGGGTGCCGCAGGACCGGCTGACGGGCATGGAAGACCAGTTCCATGACGACCACTGGCATATCCTGGATCAGTTTCTGGGGCTGCTCGCACGGCCCCTCCCCCCGTAAACCCCACTGCGCTGCGCCTGAATGCAGGGCCGTCCAAGGGTTATCGCTTAGACTTGCCCGGCCACATTTCTAGCGCGCCGCGAAGCGCCTGTGCAACGCAGGCCAGACAGCCATCGTTCAATGACCGAATCACCCAAAACCCCCTATGTGTTTGCCGCCGTACTCGCCCTGGCAGTACTGGGCGTTTACCTCCCCGGCTTGAACAACGGATTGGTTTTTGACGACCTGCGCCTGGGCGACGGCACCATCTTTGGCGAGTACGGTAGCCTGCTGCGCTTCAAACAACGCATGCTGTCGTACGGCAGCTTCGTTTGGGTGCACGATCTGCTGGGTGACGGGTGGTGGAAGCAGCGCCTGGTCAACGTCACCGTGCATTTGGGCGTCGTTGCGGCGCTGTACGCGTTGCTTAAAGCACTTTTTGTACCGACACGTTTCCCAGAAGACATCGAAGACCAAGCGCACTTCGCCGCCTCGCGCCTCGCAGCGCTGCGCGTAGCTGTGGGGTTGTTCGCCCTCAATCCGGTGGCCGTATATGCCGTGGGCTACCTCATACAGCGCTCAATTCTCATGGCCACGCTTTTTGCCTTGCTGGCATGCTGGGCCTGGGTGCGCGCCTTGCAAACCCGGCGCCCGGCATGGTCTGGATGCGCGCTGCTGTGCTACGTGCTGGCGGTGCTGTCCAAAGAGCACGCCATCATGACCGCTGCCATTGCCGTGCCCCTTTACGTGTACGTGCGGCGCCCCAGCTGGAAGGCCGCGGCACCGGTGGTGGGCGCCATGGCGTTGGTGCTGGCCCTGGCCGTTGCCGCACTGCTGCATTTCTATGGCGGCTTGCTTGGCAAACTCTTCGACCCCCAGTCCATCGCCTTTGCCCAACAGTTGGAAACCCTGCGCCCCGGCGTTACGCAGCACGTTTTCCCCTTGAGCATTCTTAACCAGGCGGCATTGTTTTTTGCCTACGGCCTGCTGTGGGTGCTGCCCTACATGGGCTGGATGTCGATCGACCTGCGTCCTGCCTTCCCCCTCGGCTTTGCCAGTTCGTGGCATATCGCGGGCACCATCGCTTACATCGCGTTGTTCGCATCGGCCGCGTGGCTGTTGCTACGGCGCCGCGGCGTACTCAGCCTGGCGGGCCTGCTGCTGCTATTTCCGCTGCTGTGGTTCACCACGGAATTTGCCACCGTGTGGATACAAGACCCTTTCGTTCTCTACCGCAGCTATCTCTGGGCTGCTGCCCTGCCCGGCCTGATGGCCATTGTGCTGACGGGCTTTCAGCCGCGCACCATTTACGCCCTCGGGGTGGTAGCAGGCCTGTTATTGGGCGCGCTGGCATTCGAGCGCCAGGTGAGCCTGCGTGACGAATTGACGGTCTGGACAGACGCGGCCGAAAAAATCGACCTCAAGGCCCCAGCCAACGCCGTGGGGCGTAGCCGCCCATTCCTGAACCTGGGCGCCTACTACGTACGCCAACGCAACTGGGATCTGGCCGCACGTTACTTGGTCACAGCCCGATCGCTGGGAGACAAGGGTGAACTAGGCGGCAGCGCCGTGTTCAACACGGGCGTGGTGCTGCAACGCACCGGCAAGGATTCACAAGCACTTGACGCATTTGCGACCGCCCAAACCATGGGTTTCAGCAGCTTTGCCCTGTATTACCACCGCGGGGAATCCCAGTCGGCGTTGGGCCAGATGGGGCCCGCACTGGAAAGCTTCGGCATCGCACTGGAAAAAGCCGCCAACGACCCGCTGCAGAACAAAGACACGCTGACATTGATGCGCGTGCGCCGCGTCGAAGTGGCCATTGCCGCCCAGCAATTCGACCTTGCCATCAATGATCTCCAAACGCTGTTGCAAGACCGGCCCAACGACCCGCGCTTCTTGTCTGGTCTGGGCATGGCTTATATCGGCAAAGGCCAGGCACAGACCGCCCTGGAGCTCTTCAATCCGCTGGTTGCCCGCAACCCCAACGGCCCCGCCTTCTATGGTCGAGCCATGGCTTATCAACTGCTGGGACAGCGCGACGCCAGCCTGCGCGACATAGACCAGGCCATCCGGCTCGAACCCAGGAACCCGCTCTACGCAAGCATGCGCGCGAGCATCGCTGGATCCAGCAAGTAGCCCCGCCGTGGCATTGCGCATCCTGCACGTCGGCAAGTTCTACCCCCCCTACCGTGGGGGCATGGAAGTCTTTCTGGCCGACCTGATCAACGAACAGCGCCGCCAGGGCATGGACGCCCACGCGCTGGTGCATGGCGAGCCACTGCCTGACGACCCACCGTGGGTGCAGCGCGTGCCCGTGCAGTTCAACCTGGTCTATGCCCCCATTGCGCTGAGCTTCAGGCGCGCCTTGCGCAACGCTATCGACCGCATCCAGCCCGACGTGCTGCACCTGCACATGCCCAACAACTCCGCACTGTGGGCGTTGACGCTGCCCGGCGCGCGCAAGGTGCCATGGGTGGTGCACTGGCATTCGGACGTGGTGGTCTCCAACATCAAATGGTCCGTGGCGCTGGCATACATGGTGTACCGCCCATTCGAGCAAGCATTGCTGGAGCGCGCGCAGCAAGTGTTTGCCACATCGCCTCCCTACCTGCAGGCCAGCACCGCACTGCGCCGCTGGCGCGGCAAATGCGAGGTAGTCCCGCTGGGCCTGGACCTACGCAGCGCACCCCCAGCCGCAGCCCTGGCGGCACCCCTGCAATGGCGCCCCGGCACGCGGTTGCGGCTGCTGTCCATCGGGCGGCTGACCTACTACAAGGGCTTTGAGACACTGATCCGCGCCGTATCCACCTTGCCCGGAGTGGAATTGCTGATCGCCGGCGACGGCGAGCTGCGCGACACGCTGCAGGCCTTGATAGCCAGTACCACCCCGGCAGGCATGCCGCCCGCGACGCGCCTGCTGGGTGCCGTGGACGACGCCCAAAAGCATGCCCTGCTGACACAGTGCGACCTGTTCTGCCTGGCATCGCGCGAGCGCACCGAGGCCTTCGGCATCGTGCTGCTGGAGGCCATGCAGCACGCCCGCCCCTGCCTGGTGACCGACCTGCCCGGCTCCGGCATGCCCTGGGTGGTGTCGCACGCACACTGCGGCCTGCATGTGCCGTTTGAAGACGTGGACGCCTGGCGCAGCACCATCGCCCGGCTGCAACACGACCCGGCCCTGCGCGCCCGCCTGGGCCAGGCCGGGCACAAGGCCTTGCACCAGCACTTCAGCATCGGCCCCTGTGAACGCGCCACCGCCCGCCATTACCGCGGCCTGGCCCCCGGCATGCAGCCCGCAGCGCCCACGCGGGGCCTGATGGTGATCGTCTGCACCCACAACAACGCCGCCGACATTGCCACGTTGCTGCAACGCGTGCGCGCCCTGGTCAACGCCCCGGTGCTGGTGGTGGACAACCGCAGCACCGACGCCACCTGCCACCTGGCCGAACAGCAGGGCGCCCGCGTACTGCGCCCCCTGCTGGCCATGACCACCTGGGGCAGCCTGCAAACCGGCCTGCGCTACGCCCTGGCCCAAGGCTACGAATCCGCCATCACCATCGACGCCGAAGGCCGCTACGAAGTGGAAGAACTGCCCGCGCTGCTGGCCACGCACGGCCAGGCCGACATGACGGTGGCCTACTTCGCCGCCCGCAACAGCCTGCCGCGGCGCGCTGCATGGCAGTGGTTCCGCTGGGTGACCGGACTGGGTCTGCGCGACTTTGTCTCGGGCTTTCGCCTGTACAGCCGGGCCGCCATGGCGGTCGCCACATCGGCCGAGGCCACACTGCTGGACTACCAGGACATTGGCACCCTGCTGCTGATGCGCCGCCAGGGCCTGCGCATTACCGAAGTGGCATTGGCGATGCACACCCCGAAGGTGGACAGATCCAGGATCTTCCGGTCGTGGGCCAATGCAGCACGGTACGTCGTCGTGTCCTCGTTGCTTAGCATTGCGCACGGGCGGCAGGCCCGCAAGCTGGGGCGACAGCAGTAGCCGCAGCGCACCTTCTGGCTGGCCCACGCGAGTATCTTTTTCGGCAGCCATGCGATCAGAGTAGGCGTGGCGGTTACTCCTTCCCCCACCGGGGGAAGGTGGGAATGGGGGCCAGCAGCGTCGGCATCTCGCCAGCACCGGGGCGCGAGCGTCGCTGGCCCCCACCCCAGCCCTCCCCCGGGAGGGGAGGGAAAAACAGCCCCAAGCCCTGCCCATACTGCGTATCCCGCTCTCAAAAGATCTGTGCATACGGTAGCCCCATTGGGGGAGGGAGCAAAACCGCACCCAGCCTTGGACCGTGTGTCATTACACAAGCCCGAAAGGGGTGGGAGCCCGAAATGCGCGCCACTGCATCGGCCAATACCCCGCTCCTACAATGCCCGCCATGACCCGCAAGAAGCTCCCCATCGGCATCCAGACCTTGCGCGAGATCCGCGAAGAAGGCCACTACTACGTGGACAAGACCCCGCTGGCGCTGCAACTCATCGACCAGGGCAAATACTTCTTCCTGTCACGCCCGCGCCGCTTCGGCAAAAGCCTGTTCCTCGACACCCTCAAAGAGCTGTTCGAGGGCAACGCCGCCCTGTTCAAAGGCTTGCACGCCGAGCAGCACTGGGACTGGTCCGTGCAATACCCCGTGCTGCGCTTCAGCTTTGGCGGTGGCGTGCTGGGCAACGTACAAGACCTGCGCGCCAGCCTGGACGAGCAGCTGGGCACGCTGGAGGCGCGCCACCAACTACCCGCCGAATACCCCGATGCGCGCAGCCGCTTCAAGCGCCTGATCCTGCGCCTGGCCGAAGCCACCGGCCAGCGCGTGGTCGTGCTCATCGACGAATACGACAAACCCATCCTCGACCGCATCGAAGAGCGCGACACGGCGCTGCAAATCCGCGAGGTGCTGAAGGACTTCTATTCCATCATCAAGGACAGCGACGCCCATGTGCGCTTTGCCTTCTTGACCGGGGTGTCCAAGTTCAGCAAGGTCAGCCTGTTCTCGGGCCTGAACAACCTCGAAGACATCACCCTCGTGCCCGCCTACAGCAGCATCTGCGGCTACACCGATGCGGACGTCGATACCGTCTTCGCCCCCGAGCTGCCCGGACTGGACCGGGAAGAAATCCGCCGCTGGTACAACGGCTACAACTGGCTGGGCACCTCCGTCTACAACCCGTTTGACCTGCTGCTGCTGTTTCGCAACCGCATGTTCCGCCCCTGGTGGTTCGAGACCGGCACCCCCACCTTCCTCGTCAAGCTGCTGACCGAGCGCCGCCAGTTCACGCCCGCGCTGGAAACCATCATCGCGCCCGAGACGCTGCTGTCCACCTTCGACGTGGACACCATCCCCACCGAAGCGCTGATGTTCCAGGCCGGCTACCTCACCATTGCCGACACGCGCTACTTTCCCGGGCACCTGGAATTGCGCCTGCGCTACCCCAACCAGGAAGTCAAGGCCAGCCTGAACAACAGCCTGCTGGGCGCGCTGTGCGGCGGCGACCCCATGGTGCCCGCGCGCAATATCAGCCGGCTGTATGACCTGCTTCAGGCCAACGACCTGGCAGGCCTGAAAGACGTCATGCACGCCTTCTTTGCCAGCATTCCGCACGACTGGTACAGAAATAACCCCATCGCCCAATACGAAGGCTACTGGGCCAGCGTCTTCTACAGCCACTTTGCCGCCTTGGGGCTGGACACCATGCTGGAAGACGCCACCAACCACGGCCGCATCGACATGGCCGTGCGCTGGCTGGGGCAGACCTGGCTGTTCGAGTTCAAGGTGGTCGAACTGACCCCAGAGGGCCGCGCACTGCAGCAGCTACTGGACAAAGGCTACGCCGACAAATACCGCACCAGCGGGCCGGTACACCTGATCGGCGTGGAGTTCAGCAAAGACACGCGGAATATCGTGGGGTTTGAAACGCAAACGCTTGCCGTTGTGTAGGGCCGGGTTGCAGCAGTGCAACCTCAAAGCCAGTCACCGGGGTTTTCTCGCCCCAAAATAATCAGCAAAAAATGGCTAAACCTCATAACTAGAAGGCATCATTAGCTATCAAAACAGGAGGAAAACACATCACTCTCCGGCCTCGAACAGGATTGAGCGCATGCGCTCCACAAACCGCTCCTGTGTGAACTGCAAGGCTTGGGCTATGCAGGCGGCAGACATCGCATCGCCCCTTGTCGCCTCTGTTTTCGCGACTGCATTCATTACAGCCTCAGCAGTGGGCGGATCCTGCACCAGAAAGCCAGTCACCCCATCGACAACGGTTTCCAGCAACCCACCCTGCGCCACACCAATCACCGGCTTGCCAGCCGCCATGGCCTCCACCGGGGACATGCCGAAATCCTCATCCACCGGCACATAAATCACAGCACGCGCGCGGCCAACCCAGCGCCGTAATTGCTCATCTGTTTGCCATCCGGTGAATTCAATATGGCTCGCCCCTGCAGCCAATGCCTGCAGTCGCTCCAATTCAGGGCCACCAGACAACACCACCAACCTGTGCCGAGGCATGTGCGCAAAGGCTTGAATAATCACATCGACCCGTTTGTTGGCAACCAGGCGGGCTGTTGACAGGTAGTAGCCGCCATCGCCCAGTTGTTCAAAATGCTGCGTTGCCACAGGCGGATACACCACTTCAGCATCCAGCCCGGTGTAGCGCTTAAGGCGCTGGCGCACATTTTCCGAGTTCACCAAGATGCGATCCATCCGCCCGATAGCCGACTCGTAACGCTTGCGAAACCAATGCACAAACAACGCATACAGCGGCCGCAGCGGCAGCGGAAACTGGGCCAGCGTGCTCTCGTAAAGATCGTAGGCATAGCGGGGAATGGTGTGGCAGTAGTAAATCCGCTGCCCTCCACGCTGCTGGTAAACGGCCAAAGGTGCATAGAAACCGCTGTACACCACCTGCTGTGCATCATGCAGGCACTGCGACCGGAATCGAAAGCACCACATGCTCTCAAGAATGCGCGGCAGGTACGTAGACCAGCCGCCGCGCAACTCACGCACGCTGACCGGCGAACCATCAAGAAGAGGCTGGGCCTGCGCATAGCAGCGGCTTACCACGGTCTGAAAGTTAGGCAGTGCTTGAGCCAGAGTCAGCGTGACACGCTCCGCCCCGCCCGCGACCTGCATGAAGTCATACAACAAAAAATGTTTGGCTTCTGCTTTGTCGCTGCCATATTGCTCTGATGGCGAATTACCCATGCGTTGGTACCTTCAGCATATCGCCAACTGCGATCAGACTTATCAATGCTTTACCAGGCCTGCTAACAGACGCTGCAACGCCTCTGCACGGGCAGACCAGCCATGCAAAGCCTTCAAATCTTCAATACTGCCATCACTCATGCCCAACCGCCCCTGCTGCCAGCATTCAATGATATTTCTCAAAGCTGCAGAAATTGGTTTACGCTCATTGTCCACGACATATGATGACTCTACATCTTTCAAAATATCCTCGGTAGGATCTAGTGCTGAGCCACGCAAGTGTAAAATAGCTTTACCCGTTACCAAATATTCATAAATCTTACCCGGCAATTGATAACTCTGGCTGTTGCCAATATTCAGCAACACATCCGCCATTCCTTGCAGCGCCAAACATTCAAAATGATCAACACGCCCAAGGAATCTAACATTCTTGATACCTTCAAACAAACCAGCGAATCGTAGATTATCCCCTGCAATTGTCAATACAATATATTGACTATCCAACAATAGAAGCGCCTTCGCAAATTCTGCCGGATTACGGAATGCCTCGTAAAAATTACCAGTAAAAACAATATGCAGCTTTCCAGGCCACGCCCAATTCTGCCCAGTCACCGTAGCAACTTCATCAGGCGCGCCCTGCGCAATAGTGGCAAATTTTTCAACCGATAACCTCGCATGCCGCTGCATCAAAACATCACGCAGCACACCCGTAGTCAAAATCACCTTATCGGCGCGACGCAGTATCAGCCCCTCAAACCACGCATCCAGCCACCGCCGCCAGCGTGGTGCATAAGGCGCGCACAGCGGGTCAGCCAAATCCACCACCCAGGGTAAATTCGTATGTTTTTGCACCCACAAACCCAGCAACAAATCTACCCCAGGCTCGTGGGAACTAATCACCACATCAAAGGAATGCTGGCGCAGCAACTGTGCAAGCCTGCGCCGGGCAAACGGATACCACTCGGTGCGCACATCAGGGTAAAGCATTCGATCCAAAAAATGTCGAGCTCCTTTATACGCACGCGTCAACCACGATGGCGACACCCTCGGGGTAATCATCTGCGCAGCGCTGTCGGCCGGACGCGGCGCCCCTGCCAGCTTTTGCGCCAGCCCAATAAAAGGCCCCGGCCATACTCTATGCTCAGTGATGCCAGGATGGCTAGGGGCAGCATATGGTGGCAACGAGGTGATATCAAGGCACAGCACATGCACTGACATCCCACGCTGAGCCAAGCCGTTGGCTAGGTAATACCAACGTAATGCCTGTGCGGCGGTTAGAGGAGGCCACTCGTAGGCCAACAACAAAACACGCACTAGCTACTGCCTTTATCCCGAAAAATGAATACAAGAAACCTTCGATCGCTCATTTTTTCAAGCCATCCAACATAGTTCGCCAATCTTCCATAAACGCGCTGGACGAAAAACGATCACGTGCTCGCTCCATATGCGCAGAAAATTCTTGGTAACCGTCCTTGATTCGCACAATTTTTTCCGCCAGCGCAGAGACACTATCAAGCGTGAACACAAAGTCGTCACCAAAACCATCCACAAGAAAGCGATGCTCCGCGATATCCGACAAGAGCACTGGCATTCCCACACAGATCGCTTCTGCAGCGGCCAACCCGAACGACTCCCCCCGGGACGGGGAAACATAGATACCACCGCTGTCCCGCACCAGCCTCAACCACTCGTCCGTAGCAGAAAATGGCACCGGCGGCACCACTATTACCTGCGCCTGCAGATCCCGCCTGTCTATGGCCTTTTGCATATCGATTTCTGGCGACTGCGGACCACATAGAAGTGCAAAGAATCGGTGATCACCTCGCCGCTCCAGCAACGCCAGCGCATCAAGCAACATCAATGGATTTTTGTGCCTGTCCATACGTCCAAAAAAGAGCAGAGGCGTGCGCACCCATCCCGGCCTCCGGAAATCCTCGCGCACCCGCTCCATATCCCAGGGGATGAAATTCCGAAGCGTCACAATGTTTCGCGCAGCACGTTCTGACAGTTCCGCACGCAAACGCTCTCCAAACAGCGTCGAGGGAACGACGATCCGCTCGCAAGCAGCAGGCAACTGGCGCAAGTATTTTCGATTTTCTAGATACGATGTATGGCATTCCGCCACATACCGGAACCCACGCAGCTCGCACATGGCAAACACCTGCGGGCAATCTACGCAGAACACTAAGTCGTATACTGCATCCTCGGAGAAATCCGGCGACACTAACACCCGCGCGTCAATGCCCTGACGCATTAGTGCTGAGCGCAGAGGTTCGGCTCCGCCGGAGTCGCGCAAAAACAGTAGATCCGCGTGCAAGTGCGGCGCAGCTTGGTGGAATGCAAGCAGACGATTTAAAAACACGCGCTCCACACCGCCAAGTGTCGCCCACGGATAGACGAAGCACACTCTAGAGACCATACAGATCACCTATATTCTTGTGCTGTCGTAGATGGTGCACCAAACCATTAAAGCGCGCGTCCCACGTGGTCGCAGCCAGAAATGACTCGACCTTCCCGGGATCAACCGGCTTCTGGGCGAGGAAAGATGCAAACAAGGTTTGTGCATTCGCCCGTGCAGCCCACACGACGCCTGGATAGGACTGCAGGTGCTGGATACCCGTCACGAACACAGGCAATCCAAAATATATGTACTCGTAGATCTTGATCGGATCCACCGCCCGCGACAGTTGCCCCTCTACAAAGGGGATGATGCTCGCGCTCCAATGTCGAACATACGTATTCAACTCGGACGGATGCACTTTCCCGACGAGCACCAGATTATCCAAACTGCGAGCCCTATCCCGCACCCACTGTGGCTCACCGTAGCCAATGATCTCGAACCGCACGTCGCCATGCCGCACCGCGAGGTCGAAAACCAGTTTCCAGTCGAACCACGCATCGGTCAGGTGCCCGAAATAACCCACCACAGACTGCGCCGTCCCAGAGGTCTGGACAATTCCACGATGGTTTCGCCCAATCACGTCCTCCGAATAGCCATTGCCGATCAGCAGGATGTCATTGCGAATACCGGAAAACTTCTCGATCAATGCTGGCGCCACACAACACACCACATCGCTTTGCAAAACTAACTGCTCCTCCACCTGCCGGTCGTACCAGGGTGCTTGGCCGGACTTGAAGAACTCCTGCCACTCATCCATCACGTCATATGTGATCGTATAGCCCTTGCCGCGTAGGCCGGAAACGCAATCCACCAGCACCCTGGCAGGCATAGTCAGTAGATACAGAGCATTCGCCTGCTTCGGCGGCAGCAGGCCATGCATGTCAACAAACTCGAACAAAGGCACTTGGTGCACCCCGGGCCACACAGGGCTGCAACCTTTGTTTAGTTCGTCCTTGCGCCCCCACTGCCAGGCGACGAACAGGACAAAATACCCCTGGTTTGCAAAATACTTTGCTGCATTGATAGGCCGCTGGTTGACCAGTTCGTCGAATTCGAAGCCGCAGGTGATCACAACCACCTTGTCGACGGATCGAACCTTTGCCACCCACGCGGGCAAGGCCAGCGGCTCCACAACCTCCCTGCCTACACCCCAATGGAGAGCCACATATCGTGTGCGCTGTACATGCAACCAATACCGCCAGGACTCTGGTAGACGCCAGTACACAGACCTCAGCAGCGCGTAGCCATAGCGCGCCGCAGGATCTGCAAGCGCTCGCAATGCTCGCGCCGCAGCCCGCAGCGGGTGGGTTACCCGCCACGAGGCGGACTTAAGGAACTCCGCAATCATCACATCACGCGCATCAATGGTTTGATGAGCTGCGTCTAGGCTTCGGCGCAACATCGTAATCTCGCCCTGGGCCGCCAGCGTCTGGCGGCAAACCTGCAGAGCCGCATGCATCCTGGCCGAAAAATACCGGCTGCTGCATGCCAACGCCTCCATCCGGGTCACGATGGCCTCGGAATGGAAAAATAAGGAGCTTTCCGGCAGCGGATCCCGCTGCAAAGATTGGTAGAGCTCCAGCAAGATCCCTGGCTGCGGCGGCTGCAGCACCCCGGTCTGGTCGAGAAATTGCCCCCAGATACTTGCCTCACCGAAACCCTCAGCCGCAGCTTCAACCACAGCAGCCAGACCCATTTCGCCCAATGCAGCGAGTTGAGCGCCTAGGCGATCCGCATCTACAGTGTCCAGGTTCCTGCCGGAAAAATTGGTATGCCGTGCCAACTGCAGCAGCCCGGCGTCCATGACACCCTTGACGCCATCGTAGCCCACCAGTACCACCGGCCTTTGTGCGGCTAGCCCCTCCAGCACCACCCGCCCCATGCCCGCTACGCCAGCGCTGCCACGCATCAGCTGCGGGATGTCGGAACGTGCGCCGAGAAACTCGACACCATTAATCAACCCCTCGTCGGAGAGCATCTGCTGCAGGGCCGCTCTGGCATCGCCATCGCCCGCGATCCGCACCCCGGCCATCCCGGCACTCCGAGCCTTTCTCACAAAATCCAGCATTCCACCGATCTTGGCCGCATCAAGGCGCCCCACCACCAGCCAGCGCGGCTCGCGCGCCTCATCCTCTACTGAACCCGATACCTGCGTTGGAAACTCGACGCCATTGGGAACGACTATCAGCGACGCATCGGCCACATAGGGTCGCGCTATTTCAGCCACCTCGCCGGATACCGCGGCGACCAGCGAGGCCTGGGGCAGCACGATAGCCTTGATCATGAAGTCATAAACTGGCCCCGCATATCCACCCAGCGAAGCCGGACCGTGCAGCGAGACCACCAATGAAATCCTTTCAGCCTGCGCCGCCACCATGGCAGGCACCAGAGACACAAAGGGGTGAGCATGGATCAAATCGATCCGCCGCGACCGGATAACCTCACGTATGCGGTCGACCATCTCAACCATCGCTGCGGCAGAGCAGTCCACACCCATGGCAACCCCGCCCGTCACCGACGACACGCAATCCGGGAGCAGCGTGCGCTGGAATGGAGTGCCCGCCAGTAAGTGCACTTCGCAGCCGTGGCCGTGCAACTGCACCAACTCGCCGCGAATATGCGTCTCCAGACCACCCACCGTGAACTGCTCCACCACCACCAGCACACGCTTCATTGCGCCTGCTCCACCAGTTGCGCCGAGACGCAGACATCCAGCATTGCAATCCCGCTGCCGGTCAGGCGCATCTGGTTGATCTTCAAGAGGATGACATCGGTCTTGCGATCCAGATAGCTCATGTCTCCATGTGAGATCGCCTCTGCGATGGACAGCGTCACGAAATACGCTCCCTGGCACAGACGCAATTCCAGCGCGAACTCGAAACGCACTGTGGTGCGCGGCTGCGCATCCTGGTGGTTCAAACCATGGTAGAGCGTGCTGGTGCCGAAGACGCTCACGCCTTCAATCGTGCGGATCAGGATGCCGGCCTGCATCTCCTTAACCGGCTGCAGAACATCTACATCGAACCGGATCGTGGCCTTGCCACCGCTGTGGAAGACCTCGCTCGTTTCACCGTCTGCATTGCAGACTTCCCATCCCTTGATGACAGCACGAAGCTGTCCCTGCCCCGACGGCTCGTCATGCCCACCGGCTTGGCCAGCATCCGCCACACCGGGCACGGGCACCGTGGTTTCCCCGCTCTGGCGAGCCGTCTGGTTAAGATAGCGCAGATAGGAACGCTCGTCCGAGTACAGGAGCGCATGGTACTGGTCGACGATCTCCTTGGCCGGCCCTACACCATGCATCCGCCCCTGGTGCAGCAGCACGCCGCGTTGGCAGAACTTCTCCACCGTGGCCGTTGAATGGGTCACCAGCAAGACGGAACAGCCGTTTTCCCGCAACCCCTCGATGTAGTCGAAACATTTGCGTTGGAACTTTTCGTCGCCCACCGACAGCGCCTCATCCACGATCAAAATATCGGGTTTAACACAGGCCTGCACCGCAAACGCGAGCCGCACTGCCATCCCACTCGAATATGTTCTCACCGGCTGATCCAGGTGCTGCCCGATGTCAGCAAAGGCAGCAATGTCGTCGAAACTGCGATCCATCGCCTCTTTCGACAAGCCCAGGATGGAGCCATTCAGGTAGACATTCTCACGCCCGGTGAATTCCGGATTAAAGCCAGATCCCAACTCGAGCAAAGCCGCCAGCACGCCCGTCGTGCGCACCTCTCCTACCGTCGGCGTCAGTGTGCCGGCAATGATCTGCAGCAAAGTACTCTTGCCGCTACCATTGCGCCCCAGAATGCCGATAGTTTCGCCCTTGCCTACCGAAAACGACACGTCCCGCAATGCCCAGAACTCCTGAAAAAACTGACGCCGACCGAATGAAAAGAACTGCAGCAGTCGATCCTTGGGCTGCGCATACATCTCATAGCGTTTCGAAATACTTGCAATGGAAATCGCCACATCAGAGGACATCGGCAAAACCCTTCCTTGTCTTCTGAAACCAAACAAATCCAACCCATGCGACAAAAGCAGTTGCAACCCAGTAAATTACCAGCAACTCAAAACTTGGCACCCTTCCCCAGTAGAGGACATCACGTGTCATCTCAATTACTGGAGTCAGTGGATTTAGATAGAGGAATTGACGATAACTTTCTGGCAATGCGCTGACCGGATAAAAAATGGGACTCATAAACATCAATACCGAAGTCACCACACTAATGATCTGCGACACATCACGAAGATACACACCCAACGAGGCCAGACACCAACTCAACCCCATGATAAACATCAATAATGGCCAAACAACAATTGGCAGAAGCAATACTGTCACATGCGGAATACCAAAAAACAGCCCGTAAGCCAAAAACCATACACCAAAACTAATCAAAGCATGAAACATGGCCGTCAGCACACCTACAGCCGGTAATATCTCCAACGGAAATACTACTTTTTTAACAAGATTGACGTTTGAAATAATCAATCCTGGAGATCGATTGATGCATTCTGTGAACAGATTAAAAATTATCAATCCGGCAAAGAGCACCATCGCAAACTCGGTTTTCGAACTACTCCCAGCACCCCACCGAGCCTGGAACACCACGCTAAAAACAACGGTATAAATCGCAAGCATCAACAACGGATTGAAGAATGACCAAAAAATACCAAAAACTGAACCACGATAACGCCCCAGTACTTCGCGTCTTACTGATACTGCAATAAGATTTCGATTACGCCAAAGACTGACCATCACCTCACGTGGTGAAATTGAAAATATGTGCATCAAACAACCGGCTCTTCGTCGTTTCGTGTGAAACACCTCATTTTCAAGCTGCAGCGCGAGATGGAGGTGAAAAAGGAAGCTGCATTGCATTGACGCAGTATCTCGACTGTGACCACGCACCCATGCAGGGGAGTAGCATGATGGGGAGCCAGGGGGGCAGTCACGACGTCGCAGAGTCCGTTTCGCTGGTCTGGCGCAGAGTCTCCAGATCAGCTTCAAACAAGGCCAGCCGCTGGTTCAGACGGCGCACGTCTCGCTCTATACGGGTGTTGACCATGTCTGCATGCAGCGCCTTGATCAGCAGCACCATGCAGGCCAGCAACAACAGAAGTGCTGGCGGATAACTGATGCCTGCCCAACGTGCCAGCCGGTCAATCAGGCCGGGCCAGGCGCCCAGCGCGGCGGCGGCGGCGGCTACCAGCACCCAGAACAGGCCGTGCATCAGGTACAGGTGATCGCGGCGTATCAGGTACAGGATCAGCACTGCCAGGCTGATCCCCATGAATGCAGTTGTGACCTGCATGGGAGCCATGGAGGTGGTTCCTTTGGGGTTTGGAGGGTGAGGGGCAATGGAAGACGGGCGCGTGCCTGGCCTGTGGTCATTGCCTTGCGCTGGCGCCTGGGGCGGTCGCGCATGGTGCGGGGATTGTAAGGGAATGCCCTAGGGTGGGGCTATTGCGCAGGTTGCGTTGCGATGGGTGGCGGTTTGGTGGGGCTTTGGAGCACGACCCGTCCCTCTCAATTTTCCATAGCGCTGTGCACTACCTGCATCGCACGAAACCTGGGCGCTACGACTGCACGACCGCTGTCATTCCCGCGCAGGCCGAAATCCAGAATGGCAGCGAGGAGCACTGGATTCCCGCCTGCGCGGGATCACGATGCAAAGGTGGGGGTGACGAAAGACAGTTTCACTTCAGCCTCTGGCTCAATCGTCATCAAATGGAAGTTGCCCCTGTGGCGCACTTGGAGGCCATTTGCCGGCGGCTGCCAGGTGATCGAACCAGCGATGCATGGCTGCATCTTCCAACGCGTACTCACCACGCGCCGACTTCCACACCAGGGCTGGCATGCGCTGGCGAAGTGCCTCCAGCGCCTTTTGCGCCTGCGTCACGCTCACCGGGCGACCGGTTTTGTCTCGGTAGAAGTGCAGTGCCTCGGCGTCGTAGGGGCGGTAGCGCGGGCCCTGTTCCAGCATGCGCCACAGAACCGCCTGTTCGGTGGGCTTAAGACCCAGGTAGTCAGATGCCATCTGCGCCTCGTCTTGCGCTTGTTGCCGCCATGCTGCTTCCAGAAGGGCGGGTTCAAAGCGTCCGGCCACGTCGGCCAAGGGGCTCAGCACCTGCCCCAGCGCTGCCATGAAAAACTGCGGGCGGTAGCCAAAGATTTCAAAGGCCTGCAGCAGCAGGGCTAGATCGACTGGCTGCAATGACGGGCGCTGCGCTTCGATCAAGCCGGCGACATGGCCGATGAAGTCAGGGCCTAGCGGCGGCATGCGCTGGATTTGGGAACCATAAAACGGCGCCGCCGCCGTGTTGACCAGGCGCAGCAACTTGTCGCGGTCAGAGCCCGACATGACGAGCATGAGGTTCACCTCCCCCGGCCGATTGAGTTGGTCGCGCGCCGATTTCAGCGCCGTCATGGCGGTCTCACCGGCTTCGCTGATCAGCGCATGCTGTGCTTCGTCGATGATCAGCGCCACGGGTTTTCCGGCACTTTCGTGCAGCAGGCGCAGCGCTTCGTTCAGGGTCAGGCCGTCCACCTTGCCGATTTTGCTGGCGTCCACCTCCAGTCCGCCCAACTTCACCTTGTCCAGCCCTGCATTTTTTGCGGCGCGGGCCACAAGGCCCAAGTGAGGTTCCAGCGCGCGGGCAATGGCACCGGCTATCAGACCGCCCGGGTCGCGCCGCACATCGGCCCAAAGATCCACATAGACCACCACCACGCCAGCGGCCTGCAAAGCCGGGCTCAGGTCTCCTTGAAGGAAGGTGGATTTGCCGGTGCGACGCGGCGCGGCCAGAAACAGCCCGTTGTGGGCATCGCCCAGCAAGGCCTTGCCTTGAAGAGCGGCCACCAGTTCTTGCGCCAGGGCGGTGCGTTTGAAGGCGATCATGGGGACTATCCAAAATTATCTTTCAAAAGATAGTTTATCTAATTTTGGATAAATTACGATAATTTCCTGCCTTGGTGCAGCCCTGAAGAGTTTGTTTGGCGCGCCAGCCTGACATCGGCATGCCGATGTAACCCATCGAACCAAGTACCTGGCGCCACAGCAGCAAAAACCCCTGCACTTTCTGGGCCCGGCCTCTTGAAACCGGGCCAATCGCCCTTATTATTAGCACTCGTTGGGGTTGAGTGCTAACAACACCCCACCTGTTCCCCAGGGCAGCCGGTTTCAGGCTGCCTTTGCCTTTCAACCTGTCTGTGAATCTCCAGGAGATGCTATGAACCTTCGTCCTCTGAACGATCGCGTGATCGTCAAGCGCCTTGAAAACGAAACCAAGACTGCCTCGGGCATCGTCATTCCCGACAACGCCGCCGAGAAGCCCGACCAGGGCGAGGTGCTAGCCGTGGGCCCGGGCAAGCATGACGAGGACGGCGACCGCATTGCCATGAGCGTGAAGGTGGGCGACCGCGTGCTGTTCGGCAAGTACAGCGGCCAGACCGTGAAGGTCGATGGCGACGAGCTGCTGGTCATGAAGGAAGACGACCTGTTTGCGGTCATCGAAAAGTGATTGCCCAACGGGCAAGCACTTTCGTCGCAGGCTGACTTGGCGCAGCCAAGTCAAGGGCCAAAGGCCCGGCCGTAGACAGAAACAGTTGGATTACTTTTGATAGCTGTCAGCGCTTGATGGGTAAGCGCTAGCAGCATTTTTCACTCATATTTGTAGGAGCCAAACATGGCAGCAAAAGACGTAGTTTTCGGCGGCGAAGCCCGCGCCCGCATGGTTGAAGGCGTGAACATCCTGGCCAACGCGGTCAAGGTCACCCTGGGCCCCAAGGGCCGCAACGTGGTGCTGGAGCGCTCCTTCGGCGCCCCCACCGTGACCAAGGACGGCGTGTCCGTGGCCAAGGAGATCGAGCTCAAGGACAAGATCCAGAACATGGGCGCCCAGCTCGTCAAGGAAGTGGCTTCCAAGACCAGCGACAACGCCGGTGACGGCACCACCACCGCCACCGTGCTGGCCCAGGCCATCGTGCGCGAAGGCAGCAAGTACGTGGCCGCCGGCCTGAACCCCATGGATCTGAAGCGCGGCATCGACAAGGCCGTGGCCGCCCTGGTGGAAGAGCTGAAGAAGGCCTCCAAGGCCACCACGACCAGCAAGGAAATCGCCCAGGTCGGCTCCATCTCGGCCAACTCTGACTCCAGCATCGGTGAAATCATCGCCAACGCCATGGACAAGGTCGGCAAGGAAGGCGTGATCACCGTCGAAGACGGCAAGAGCCTGAACAACGAGCTGGACGTGGTTGAAGGTATGCAGTTTGACCGCGGCTACCTGTCGCCCTACTTCATCAACAACCCCGAGAAGCAAGTTGCCCTGCTGGACAACCCCTTCGTGCTGCTGTTCGACAAGAAGATCAGCAACATCCGCGACCTGCTGCCCACGCTGGAAGCGGTGGCCAAGGCCGGCCGTCCGCTGCTCATCATTGCCGAAGAAGTCGAGGGCGAAGCCCTGGCAACGCTGGTGGTGAACACCATCCGCGGCATTCTGAAGGTTGTGGCCGTCAAGGCGCCTGGCTTTGGCGACCGCCGCAAGGCCATGCTCGAAGACATCGCCATCCTGACGGGCGGCAAGGTCATCGCTGAAGAAGTGGGCCTGAGCCTGGAGAAGGTGACGCTGGCCGACCTGGGCCAGGCCAAGACCATCGAAGTGGGCAAGGAAAACACCACCATCATCGACGGCGCCGGCAATGCCGACGACATCCAGGCCCGCGTCAAGCAGATCCGCATCCAGATCGAAGAAGCCACCAGCGACTACGACCGCGAGAAGCTGCAAGAGCGCGTGGCCAAGCTGGCCGGCGGCGTGGCCGTGATCAAGGTTGGCGCTGCCACCGAGGTCGAGATGAAGGAAAAGAAGGCCCGCGTCGAAGACGCCCTGCACGCCACGCGCGCTGCGGTGGAAGAAGGCATCGTGGCCGGTGGCGGCGTGGCCCTGCTGCGCGCCCGCCAAGCGGTGGGCGAGGTCAAGGGTGAGAACGCCGACCAGGACGCCGGCGTGAAGCTGATCATGAAGGCCATCGAGGCCCCCCTGCGCGAGATCGTCAACAACGCCGGCGGCGAAGCCTCGGTGGTGGTCAACGCCGTGCTGGCCGGCAAGGGCAACTACGGCTTCAACGCCGCCAACGACAGCTACGGCGACATGCTGGAGATGGGCATTCTGGACCCCACCAAGGTGACGCGCACGGCGCTGCAGAACGCCGCCTCCGTGGCCTCGCTGCTGCTGACGACCGAGGCCATGGTGGCCGAGGCTCCGAAGGACGATGCCCCCGCCGGCATGCCCGACATGGGCGGCATGGGTGGCATGGGCGGCATGGGCATGTAAGCAGCCCCGGCCGCTGGCGCCCCCCTTCACCGGCGGGGTGCCATGCACCACGACCAAGGCCCGCAGGTTTTGCCTGCGGGCTTTTTTTTGGCCTTGGCCGATCCGGTTGTTGCGGCGTCAATCCGCTCCAGGATCGGGATCTCGGGCAGCAAAGCGCGCCAGGATCAGATCCCGCACCCGGCCCGCCACCGGCGTCAGCCCAAGCTGGCGTGGCCAGGCGACGTTCAAGTGGGTGCGCAGCTCGGTGCCATCGAGCGGCAGCAGGCGCGGCAGCCCCTGGCCCGCCAGTTGCCCGAAGCTCTGCGGCGCAAACGCCACGCCCAGGCCGCGTTGCGCCATCAAGAGCATGGGCAGGGTCTCGCCGCCCCAATACACCACGTTGGGCACAAAGCCCGCCTGCTGGCAGGCACGCAGCACCATGTCGGAAATGCCCGTGCCCAGGGGCGAGCGGTGCAGCAGAAAGCGCTCGTGGCGCAGGTCGGCCAGGCGCACCCGCGCGCCGCCCGCCAGGGGGTGGGCAGGGGGCAGGGCCACATGCAGGGGCTCGTCCATGATGGCGTGCGTCTCCAGCTCGGGCGCCCGGTACTCGCTGCGCGAGATGATCAGATCCAGGCCGCGCTCGCGCAGGCGCTGCAGCATGTGGCCGGCCTCGCCCTCCTGCACGTCCACCGTGATGTCCAGCCCACAGGCAGCCAGGTCCTCCATCACCGCCGGCATGACGAACAGGCTGGCCGCCGTGGCACAGCCGATGTGCACCGTGCCGCGCGCACCCTGCTCGGCCTCGCGCAGTTCGCGGCGCATGGTCTGCAGCTGCGCCAGCAGCGCCTTGGCGCGCAGGTAGAACAGCTCGCCGGTGGCCGTGGGAGCCAGGCGGTGCCCGCTGCGGTCGAACAGGCCCACGCCCAGTTCGTCCTCCAGCTTGCGCAGCAGCATGCTCAGCGGCGGCTGGGTCATGTGCAATCGCGTCGCGGCAGCAGACACGCTGCCCTGCTCGTAGACGGCGACAAAGCATTTCAGGCGGTGCTCATCCATATACTTATCGAATAAAAACAGACGTTATATATATTAGACAGTGGCTTCTTGTCTTCCTACACTGGCTTGCATCACGGTAATGAACCGCGAACCACAGACCGATAGGAGACATGAATATGCAACGCATTCGCCGCCACATCGCCGCCCTGGCCCTGCTGACCTGCATCGCACCCATGCTGGGCATGACAGCCGCCCAGGCGCAGACCGACTGGCCCAAGCGCAACATGAAGGTCGTCGTGCCCTACCCGGCCGGCGGCTCCGCCGATGCGATGGGGCGCATGGTGGCCAACAAGCTGGCCAAGGCCTTCCCCAAGGTCAGCGTGGTGGTGGAGAACATTCCCGGCGGCGCCACCGTGCCCGGTGCGCTGGCCGTGCTGCGCGACGCGGCGGACGGCCACACGCTGTTCATGGCCAGCGATGGCACGCTGAACATCAACCGCTGGCTGCTCAAGGATGTGCGCTACGACGCCGACCGCGACTTCACGCCCGTGACCGTGCTCAACAGCTACCCGCACTGGCTGATCGTCAATCCCCAGGGGCCCTACAAGAGCCTGGACGACCTGGTCAAGGCCATACGCGCCAAGCCCGGCAAGGTCTCCATCAGCATCAACACCATAGGCGGCAGCGCCCATCTGGCACTGGACAACTGGCGCCGCGAAAACGGCCTGGATTTCGCGATCGTGCCCTACCGCGGCTCGCCACCGGCCGTTACCGACTTGATCGGCGGCCACACCGACGCGCATATGGACGTGGTGGGATCCTCGGCAGCCTTCGCCCGCAGTGCGCGAGTGCTGCCGGTGGCCGTGCTGCAGGGCACGCCCATTCACGAATTCCCCAAGGTGCCGACGCAGGATCCAAAGGATCCAAAGACCCTGGTCGTGCAGTCCAACCTCTCGGTGGTCATGCGCAGCGGCACGCCGCAGGACGTGGTGAGCCGGATCTACGCCATCTTGCAGGCGGGTGTGAAGGACAGCGATTTCGCCAAGACCCTGGACACGCTGAACCTCGACCCGGTGCTGCTGGAACCCGCCCAGGCCAAGACCTTTTTGCAGCAGGAGACCCAGCGCTACGGGGCCTTGGTCGAGAAGTCCGGCCTGGAAAAACAGTAAAAAAGGCATTGCCATGAAATTCGTCATCGCCCTGATCCGCCACGAGACCAATACCTTCTCGCCCATCCCCACCGTGCTCAGCGACTTTCGCCGTGGCACGGGCGAGGGGCCGGCCTATGGCGAGGCCGCGCGCCTGGCCTGCGAGGGCACAAAGAACGCAGCCACGGCCTACCTGGACATGGCGCGCGAGATGGGCGCCGAGGTCGACTTTGCCGTCTACGCCAGCGCCGTGCCCAGCGGCGTGGTCACGCGCGAGGCCTTCGAGCACCTGTGCGACGCGGTGGTGCGCAGCGCCTCGCAGGGCTGTGATGCGGTGCTGCTGGATCTGCATGGCGCCATGGTGGTCGATGGCTACCCGGACGCCGAGGGCGAGCTGCTGCGCCGCCTGCGCGAGTGCACCCCGGCCGGCCTGCCAATAGGTGTGTCGCTGGACTTTCATGCCAACTTCAGCAGCGAATTGATACGCAACGCGACGGTAATTGCCGGCTACTGCACCTATCCGCATGTGGATATCTACGAAACCGGCGAGCGCGTGGCGCGCAGCATCCGCGCCAAGCTGGAGGGCCGCAGCGACCCGGTGCTGCTGTGGCGCCGCCTGCCCATGCTGACGCACATGCTGCGCCAGACGCCCGCCAGCCAGCCCATGAAGGACATCATGGACCGCGCCATGCAGGCCGAGCAGAGTGATGAGGTATGCAACGCCTCCATCTTCGGCGGTTTTCCGCTGTCGGACATCCCCTGCGCTGGTCTTTCTGTCGTCATCGTCGCCGAACGTGATCGACTGCAGCAGGGCCAGAAGCTGCTGGGCGACCTGTGCGACCTGGCCTGGTCGCGCCGCGCCGACTTCGTCTTCGAGTCGGGCTCGGTGCCGGAGTCCATTGCCCATGCCAAGACCCTCAAGGACGGCCCGGTGCTGCTCATCGACCATGGCGACAACTGCGGCGCGGGCGGCGTGACCGACGTCATGGACGTGCTCGAAGAGGTCTTGAAGCAGGGCCTGCAGGACGTGGTCGCCGGCCCGTTCTGGGATCCGGCCACGGTGGCCACGCTGTTCGAGCGCGGCGTGGGCGCCGAGGTGACCGTGGACGTGGGCGGCAAGACCGACATGCCGGCGCTGGAACTGAAGGGCCGGCCGCTGCGCCTGTCGGGCGTGGTGGAGCGCCTGACGGACGGCGAATACACCGTCACCGGCCCCATGTTCACGGGCGTGCGCCAGAGCCTGGGCCGCACCGCCGTGCTGCGCGTCGGCAGCGTGCGCATCTTCATCTGCGAGCGCCCGCAGGAGCCGTATGACGTGGGCGTGTTCACCCATGCGGGTGTCGATCCGGCCAAGGCCCACTATGTGCTGCTCAAGTCGCGCCAGCATTTCCGCGCCGGCTTCGGGCCTTTTGCCAGGCATGTGGTGCTGGTCAGCGGGCCGGGCGTATGCAGCTCGGACTACGGCCTGTTCCCGTTCAAGCAGCTGAACCGCCCCATGTACCCGCTGGATGCCGACGCCACCATGGCGGATGGCGAGAGCTGGATACCCGCCGCTGCCTGACCCACGCCGCGTGCGCCACCATGCAGGAAATGCTCTACCCCGCCGCCGTGGTACTGCTGGGCTATGTGGTGCTCGGCATCACGGGCTTTGGCTCGGCCCTGGTCATCGTGCCGCTGCTGGCCTGGCGCTGGCCCCTGACCGAGGTCGTGCCCCTGGTGCTGCTGCTGGATGTGCCGGCATCGCTGCTGCTGGGTGGGCTGAACCTGCGCCATGTGAACCTGGCCGAGCTGCGCCGCCTGCTGCCGGGCATGGTGGCCGGCGCACTGGCGGGCTTGTGGCTGTCGGGCCAGCTGCCCAGCCGCTGGCCACTGCTGGCCCTGGGCCTGTATGTGGCGGCCGTGGGGGCGCGCGCGCTGCGCAGCGCGCCGCCGCAACCGCGGCCGCTGGCGGCGCCCTGGGGCCATGCGGCCGGTGGCGCGATTGGCCTGGTGGAAATGCTGTTCGGCACCGCCGGCCCGCTGGTGGTGGCCTGGCTGAGTCGGCGCCTGCCCGACGTGCTGGCGCTGCGGGCCAACACGCCCATCGTCATCACCATGAGCGCCTGCGCCGTGCTGCTGACCATGGGCGCGGCCGGGCGGCTGTCGCACGCCGAGCTGTGGTGGCGCTGGCTGATGCTGATCGTGCTGGCCGCCCTGGGTGTGCTGCTGGGCCACCACTGGGCGCGCCGCGTGTCCGCGGCCAGCCTGCGCAAGCTGATCTGCGGCCTCTTGGTCATCAGCGGGCTGAGCCTGGTGGCGCACGCCGTGCAGCTGCGCTGAACCTGTTATTTCGAAGGAGATGCCTTTGCCACCCCAATACCCGCGTTTCACCCCATAACCTTCAACAAAATCACGTAAAAACCCGTTCCCGAAGGAGTCAGGAGACATGTTCCATTCATCCATCACCAAGTTTGCCGCCGTCGCCTTCGGTGCCGCGCTGCTCGCCCAGGGCGCCAGCGCACAGAACCAGGCCCATACACCCGTCAAGATCATCATCGGCTTTCCTGCCGGCGGCGCCCTGGACAACCTGGCACGCGCCATGGCCGAGAAGCTGCGTACCGAACTGGGCCGCACCGTCATCGTGGACAACAAGCCCGGCGCCAGCACCCATATCGCGCTGATGACCGTCAAGCGCGCGCCGGCCGACGGCGCCACCATTCTCATCAGCCCGGCGCCGCCCTTCGTCACCCACCCGCTGACCTACGACAAGCTGCAGTTCGACCCGGACAAGGATCTGATCCCGGTGGCGCATCTGGCGGATACGCCGCTGGTGGCCACCACCTCGGCCGCCAGCCCGTATTCGTCGATGCGCGAATACCTGGAGTGGGTGAAGAAAAACCCCAAGGACACCGGCATCGGCATGGTGTCCATGGGCGGTGTGCTGCATTTCGGCGTGCTGCAGCTGAACCAGGAGCGCGGCCTGAGCCTGATGCCCGTGGCCTACAAGGGCGCCCCGCCCATGCTGACCGATGAGATCGGCGGCGTGCTGCCCGTGGGCATGGACACGGTGGCCTCGGCCAGCGAACTGGAGAAGGCCGGAAAGATCAAGTACCTGGGCGTTCCGGGCATGGAGCGCACCAAGCTGCTGCCCAACGTGCCCACCTTCAAGGAGCAGGGCGTGCCGGGGTTTGAACAGGCATCGAGCTGGTACGCCGCCTATGTGCCCACGGGCACGCCCGCGGCGGTCGTGAGCCAGCTTGAAAAGGCCATGATCCACATCGTGCAAGAATCGGCCTTTGCCGCCAAGATGGCCCAGGGCGGCATGGTGACCACGGGCCGGCCGGGCGCGGAGGTCACCAGCCTGATCAAGTCACAGCGCGAGGCATCGCGCCCGATCGTCGAAAAATCGGGCTATCGCGCGACGCAATAACCACGTTTGAGCGCAGATGTCGGCTACATAGCGACAAATGCCCGATGCACAGGGGCAGCTTCAGCGCCGCTCCACCGTCGGCTCGCGCTCCATCAGGCGCGCCACGGCGTCGGCAGCGTGCAGCCGGCCGTCGAGCAGCGCCACCACGCATTCGGCGATCGGCATCTCCACGCCGGCAGCGCGCGCGCGCTGCACCACCGTGCGTGCGCTGTACACGCCCTCGGCCACATGGCCCAGCGAGTCCACCGCCTGTTGCAGGCTCTTGCCATCCGCCAGCAGCAGGCCCACGCGGCGGTTGCGCGACAGGTCACCGGTGGCGGTGAGGACCAGGTCGCCCAGGCCGGACAGGCCCATGAAGGTGTCGGTGCGCGCGCCCAGGGCCAGGCCCAGGCGCGTCATCTCGGCCAGGCCGCGCGTGATCAGCGCGGCGCGCGCGTTCAGGCCCAGCTGCAGACCGTCGCACAGGCCGGTGGCGATGGCCAGCACGTTTTTCACCGCGCCGCCCACCTCCACGCCGACGATGTCCTCGCTGGCATAGACGCGCAGCGACGGGCCATGGAACGCCTGCACCAGCGCTTCGCGCACGGGGGCATGGCGGCTGGCCGCCACCAGGGCCGTGGGCTGGGCGCGCGCCACCTCCTGGGCAAAGCTGGGGCCACTGAGCACACCGCTGGCCAGTTGCGGCGCCACCTCGGCGCAGACCTCATGGGCCATCAGGCCGGTGCCGGCCTCAAAACCCTTGCACAGCCAGGCGATGGGGGCCTGGCTGTCCTTGAGCAGTTGCAGCATGCCGCGCAAGGCCGCCATCGGCGTGCCGATGACGATCAGCTCGGCGCTGGCCGCCAGCGCGCGGGCATCGCCGGCCACCACCTGCAGCGCCGGCGCAAATGCCAGGCCGGGCAGGTAGCGCTGATTGCAGCGCGCGGCCTGCATGGCAGCCGCCTGTTGCTCGTCGCGCGCCCACAGCGTGACCGCGTTGCCGCCGGCATGGGCGGCCGCGCTCACAGCCAGGGCCGTGCCCCAGGCGCCCGCCCCAAGTACTACTATTTTCATAGCTTGCAGCGCTTACTGGACGGACGTTACAACCCTAAAAGATGAAAAATTACTGAACCGTGCCGTTGCCGGCCTCGGCGGCGGCGGCCTGCTGCTGCTCGTACATGGCCTGGAAGTTGATCTCGGCCAGGTGCACGGGCGGGAAGCCGGCGCGCGTAATGGTGTCGGCCACATTGCCGCGCAGGTAGGGGTAGATGATCTGCGGGCAGGCGATGCCGACGATGGCGCCCATTTGCTCCTCGGGCACGTTGCGGATCTCGAAGATGCCGGCCTGCTTGGCCTCGACCAGGAACACGGTCTTGTCCTCGATCTTGGTCTGCACGGTGGCCGTCACGGCAACCTCAAAAATGCCTTCGGCCACGGGCGTGGCCTGCACGCCCAGCTGGATATCGACGCTGGGCTGCGCCTGCTCCAGCAGGATGGCGGGGGAATTGGGCTGCTCCAGCGACAAATCCTTCAGGTAGACGCGCTGGATCTGGAATACGGGGGTGGCTTCTTCGGTGGACATGGTTTTGGGTTCCGTTGGTCAAAACAAAGCCCGCCCGGGAGACGCTCCCGCAGCGGGCACTTGGGGCCGCATTATGCAACCTCGATCAGGGGGTCATGCGCCCAGCAGGGGCATCAGGCCGCCGCGCTGGTCGAGCGCGGCCAGGTCGTCAAAGCCGCCCACATGGGTGTCACCAATGAAGATCTGCGGCACGGTGCGCCGGCCGGTGATGTCCATCATCTGCTGGCGCGCCGCCGGGTCGGTGTCTATGCGCACCTCCTCGATCTGCTCCACGCCGCGCGCCTTGAGCAGCTGCTTGGCACGGGTGCAGTAGGGGCAGACGGCGGTGGTGTACATCTTCACGGCTTGCATGACAGGGCAATCTTTCAGAAAAATGCAGAAATATGAATGCAGATAAGACCAGATCAGGCCTTCTCGACCGGCATGCTGGCTTCGCGCCAGGCGGCCAGGCCACCGGCCAGGGTCTGCGCCTTGTCGTAGCCCAGACCCTTGGCAATGCCCACGGCGCGCGCCGCCCGGCCGCCCTTGGCGCAGACCATGATCACCGGCACGGCCTTGTTCTTGGCCACCTGCGGCAGACGCTCCTGCAGTTGCGCCAACGGAATGTTCTTGGCGCCGCCCACATGGCCGGCGGCGAACTCGGCGGGTTCGCACACGTCGATGACCACCGCCTTCTCGCGGTTGATGAGCTGCACGGCCTGCGCCGCGCTCAGGCCCCCGGCCGCGCCCTTGACAGCAGGCAGCAGCAGCATGGCGCCCGAAGCCAGCGCGAGGACGATCAAATACCAGTTGTCGAGGATGAAGTTCACGAGGGTCCTTAGGGCGAAAAAACCGCTCATTCTAAAATACCGGGTTTTGACTTGCACGACCCAGGGACACCATGCACAAACTCGTTCTGATTCGCCACGGCGAATCCACGTGGAATCTCGAAAACCGCTTCACCGGCTGGACCGACGTGGATCTGACCACCACCGGCATCGAGCAGGCCAAGAACTCCGGCCGCCTGCTCAAGGCCGAGGGCTACGAGTTTGACCTGGCCTACACCAGCGTCCTGAAACGCGCCACGCGCACGCTGTGGCATTGCCTGGACGAGATGGACCGCACCTGGCTGCCGGTGCAGCACAGCTGGCGCCTGAACGAGCGCCACTATGGCGCGCTGCAGGGCCTGAACAAGGCGGAGACGGCCAAACAGTACGGCGACGAGCAGGTGCTGGTCTGGCGCCGCAGCTACGACACCCCGCCGCCGGCCCTGGAAGCCAGCGACCCGCGCTGCGAGCGCGGCGACCTGCGCTACGCCGGCCTGGCCCCCGAGCAGGTGCCGCTGACCGAATGCCTGAAGGACACGGTGGAACGCGTGCTGCCATTCTGGAACGACACCGTCGCCCCGACCATCCGCTCGGGCAAGCGCGTGGTGATCGCCGCCCATGGCAACTCGATACGCGCGCTGGTGAAGTACCTGGACAACATCTCCGACGCGGACATCGTCGGCCTGAACATCCCCAACGGCATCCCTCTGGTGTATGAGCTGGACGCCGACCTGAAGCCCCTGCGCCATTACTACCTGGGCGACGCCGAGGCCGCGGCCAAGGCCGCAGCCGCGGTGGCCGCGCAAGGCAAGGCCTGAATCCGACAGGGCAAAAAACATGCCTGGCCAGGGAACTGCCCGGGCTTGCACCCTTCCAAGGTGTATATTGAATCGCTAAAGACGCGGTAGAGGTGCATATGGGCCACAAACTGAAAATTGCGGGATGGGTATCGGTCGGCATCGTGGCTGGCGCACTGACCACGGTGTCGCTGCAGACCGTGGCGCGCGGCGCCATGACGCCGCTGCCACTGGAAGAGATACAGCAGCTGTCGGCGGTGTTCGGCCTGATCAAGACCGACTATGTGGAGCCGGTCGATGACAAAAAGCTCATCACCGACGCCATTGGCGGCATGGTCTCCAGCCTGGATCCGCACTCGCAATACTTTGACAAGAAGTCCTTCAAGGAATTTCGCGAGGGCACGACCGGCCGCTTCGTCGGCGTGGGCATAGAAATCACACAGGAAGACGGGCTGATCAAGATCGTCTCACCCATCGAGGGTTCGCCCGCCGACCGCGCCGGGCTCAAGACCAACGACCTGATCACGAAGATTGACGACACGGCCGTCAAGGGCCTGACCCTCAACGAGGCCGTCAAGCGCATGCGCGGCGAGCCCAACACCAAGGTCACGCTGACCATTCTGCGCAAGGACGAAAGCCGCAGCTTCCCCGTGACCATCACGCGCGAGGAGATCAAGACCCAGTCGGTCAAGGCCAAGGTGATAGAGCCCGGCTATGCGTGGATCCGCCTGTCGCAGTTCCAGGAGCGCACGGTGGACGACTTTGTGCGCAAGCTCGAAGAGATCTACAAGCAGGAGCCGCGCCTGAAGGGCCTGGTGCTGGATCTGCGCAACGACCCGGGCGGCCTGCTGGACGCCGCCGTGGCCGTATCCGCCGCCTTCCTGCCCGAGAACGTCACCGTGGTCTCCACCAACGGCCAGCTGGCCGAGAGCAAGGCCACCTTCAAGGCCTCGCCCGAGTTCTACCAGCGCCGCGGCAGCGGCGACCCGCTCAAGCGCCTGCCCGCGGCCCTCAAAAACGTGCCCCTGGTGGTGCTGGTCAACGAGGGCTCGGCCTCGGCCAGCGAGATCGTCGCCGGCGCGCTGCAGGACCACAAGCGCGCCACCATCATGGGCAGCCAGACCTTTGGCAAGGGCTCGGTGCAGACCGTGCGCCCACTGGGCCCGGACACCGGCATCAAGCTGACCACGGCGCGCTACTACACGCCCAGCGGCAAGTCCATCCAGGCCAAGGGCATCGTGCCCGACGTGATGTTGGACGAGACGGCCGAGGGTGATATCTACGCATCGCTGCGCATGCGCGAGTCTGACCTGGAAAAGCACCTGACCAGCGGCCAGGGCGAGGAGGTCAAGGACGCCGCACGCGAAAAGGCCCGCGAGGAGGCCCGCAAGCGCCTGGAGGAAGAGGCCAAGAAGCCGGTCGCCGAGCGCCGACTGCCCGAGTTCGGCTCAGACAAGGACTTCCAGCTCACCCAGGCGCTGAACCGCCTGAAGGGCCACACCGTGGTGGCCAGCAAGACGCTGACCGAGCGCAAGGAAGAAAAGAAGGACGAATAAGGGCCCTCTGCCCTACCCCAAAGGCCGGGCCAGCCCGGCCTTTTTCACGCCCGCCACGCCATGAACGACGACCAACTCCTGCGCTACTCGCGCCACATACTGCTCGACGAGATCGGCATCGAGGGGCAGGAACGCATCCTGGCCGCGCATGTGCTGATCGTGGGCGCCGGCGGTCTGGGCTCACCGGCGGCGCTGTTCCTGGGCTCGGCCGGCGTGGGGCGCCTCACGCTGGTCGACGACGACGTGGTCGATCTGACCAACCTGCAGCGCCAGATCGCCCACACCACGGAACGCGTGGGCAGCCCCAAGGTGGACTCCATCGCCCAGGCGGTGCACGCCATCAACCCGCTGGTGGCGATAGACACGGTATGCCAGCGCGTGGACGCCGCAGCGCTGGATGCGCTGGTGGCGCATGCCGACGTGGTGCTCGATTGCAGCGACAACTACCGCACGCGCCAGGCCATCAATGCGGCCTGCGTGCGCCAGCGCCGGCCGCTGGTGGCGGGCGCTGCCATCCGCTTTGACGGCCAGATCTCGGTCTACGATCCGCGCGGCGCGGACCAGCCCTGCTACGCCTGCCTGTTCCCGCCCGACGCCCAATTCGAAGAGGTGGCCTGCTCCACCATGGGCGTGTTCGCCCCCATGGTCGGCATCATTGGCAGCATGCAGGCGGCCGAGGCCCTGAAACTCATCACTGGCGTCGGCCGCTCGCTGGCCGGGCGTCTGCTGATGCTGGACGGGCGCGACATGCAATGGACCGAGATGCGCACCCAGCGCGACCCGGATTGCCCCGTCTGCGCGACACCAGCGCACAGGTAGGAACGCACCTACGGCCACCGCCCGCAACTGCCGGCAAGCACGCAGCCCGAGTGCTTCTACAGTAGCGCCCTGGCCTATTCGCTCCTGCGCCAGGCAGGAAAACCCCGTGAAACTGCGCACCTACATCGTCGAAGACAACGCCACCATCCGCGAGAACCTGATTGGCACGCTGGAGGAGCTGGCCGAGGTGCAGGCCATAGGCTGCGCCGAGACCGAGGATGAGGGCAAGGCGTGGCTCACCGCGCACGCCGCGCAGTGGGACCTGGCCATCGTCGACCTGTTTCTGCGCCAGGGCAGCGGCCTGGGCGTGCTGGCCGCATGCCGCGACCGCGCAAGCGAGCAGAAGATGGTGGTGCTCAGCAACTACGCCACGCCCGACGTGCGCATGCGCTGCGCGCAGCTCGGCGTGGACGCGGTGTTCGACAAGTCCAACGAGATCGATGCGCTGGTGGACTACTGCATCGTGCATGGCACGCAGCGCGCGGCCGCCGCCGGGGCGCCGGTCAATCGATCAGCCTGTTCTTGAGCGCGTAATAGGTGAGGTCGCTGTTGGACGACAGCCCCATCTTCTCCATGAGCCGCGTGCGGTAGGTGCTCACGGTCTTGACGCTGAGCGACAGGGACTTGGCGATGTCCCCGGCCGTCTCGCCCCGGGCGAGCTTGAGGAACACCTGGAACTCGCGCTCTGACAGCTGCTCGTGCGGCGGCGCGTCGCCCTTGCGGTTGAGCTGCTGCGCCAGCAGCTCGGCCACGGCCGGCGTCAAATAACGGCGCCCCAGGGCAATGGCACGGATGGCCTCGACGATCTCCTTGGGGTCGCATTCCTTGTTGAGGTAGCCGCTCGCGCCCTGGCGGATCAAGTTGATGGCGTAATGCTCCTCCGGGTAGCCGCTCAGGATCAGGATGCCCATGTCCGGCGCCTTGGCGCGCAGCATGGCCAGCGCATCCAGGCCGCTTTGCCCGGGCATGGACAGGTCCATCACCAGCACGTCGATCTCCTGCGCGCGCACCAGGTCGATGGCCTCGCGGCCATTCGCGGCCTCGCCCACCACGCGCAGGTCCACGTGCTCGGAGAAAAACTGCCGCAGACCGGAACGCACTATCGCGTGGTCATCCACAATGCCGATCTTGATCATCTAACCCTCTTTCAGGATTGCCGGACGCGGTGCCAACCATGACACCTCAGTAACGTTACAGGGTGATGATATGCAATTCGGCCCACCACCACCCTGGAGAAGCTCGAACATGATCTGGTCCCGCTTGCGCAAGATGGCCATCAGCCTGCCGGCAGCCCTGCTGGCGGTGGTCCTGCTGGTCGGCATCAACGAGACCGGGTACATGCGCTCGCACGATGCCGTCGGGGACTTGGCCCGCTCGCACGCCACACGCACCGCGCTGGACCGGCTGCTGCAGAACATGCTGAACGCCGAGACCGGCCTGCGCGGCTACCTCCTGACCGGAGACGACCGCTACCTGCAGCCCTACAACGAGGCCGTGGCCACGATCAACTCCAACCTCGACGAGCTGCGCCAGACCTACCAGCGGCTGCCGCAGGACCAGGCCGACTTCGCGCAGCTGTCGCAGCAGATCGCGCGCAAGCTGTCCGAGCTGGACCTGACCCTGAACCTGCGGCGCCAGAACAACGACGACGCCTGGAAGTTCGTTCTGTCCACCGACGTGGGCAAGGACAACATGGACGCCATACGCGCCATTGCCGCCCGCCTGGTCGAGCGCAGCGCGCAACAGGCGCAGGGCAGCACGCAGGAAATCCTGCACTCCCTGATGCTCTCGCGCATCGGCATCGCCACCGTGGCCGTGATTGGCCTGCTGGCCTTCTACATGTACCTGCGCCAGACCAATGCGCTGCAGGAGGCCAACGAGCGCGAACAAGAGGTGCTGGCGCACGAGCGCGACCGCCTGGAGCAGCTGGTGCGCGAGCGCACGGCCTCGCTGTCGGCACTGGCCAACCACCTGCAGCAGGTGCGCGAGGACGAACGCGCGCACCTCGCGCGCGAACTGCACGACGAGCTCGGCGCGCTGCTCACGGCCGCCAAGCTGGACGTGGCCCGGCTCAAGTCCAGGATCGACATGCAGGTGCCCGAGCATGCCGAGCGCATCCAGCACCTCACGGAAACGCTCAACAACGGCATCGCCCTCAAGCGCCGCATCATCGAGAACCTGCGCCCGTCCTCGCTGTCCAACCTGGGCCTGACGGCCTCGCTGGAAATCCTGACGCGCGACTTCGCCCAGAGCAGCAACGTGCAGGTGGAGATCAGCCTGGAGGAGGCTCACCTGTCCGACACGGCGCAGCTCACCGTCTACCGCCTGGTGCAGGAGTCGCTCACCAACATCGGCAAGTACGCCAACGCCCGCAAGGTGCTGGTGTGCGTGCACAACCACACCAACCACGTCTCGGTGCAGGTACGCGACGACGGCGCGGGCTTCGACACCACGCGCATCCGCGCCGACGCCCATGGCCTGCTGGGCATGCGCCACCGGGTCGAGGCCGCGGGCGGGAGTCTCACCGTGAGCTCCACCCCCGGCGAGGGCACCCTGGTCAGCGCCGTGCTGCCCCACCGGATCGCCTGAGCCGGTTCGGCGGCGTCCTACACCAGTGCACGCCCGCCACCTGCCCCCGCGCGGCGACTCCCACACTTAGAGTTCAGGTATGCGCTCCGGCGCATGCACAAACCGCGGGGCGCCATGCGCCCGTGCACAAAAGGAGTTGCTCATGTTGCACTACGCAGTGGTATTCCTGGTCATCGCCCTGGTGGCCGCAGTCTTCGGCTTCGGCGGCATCGCCGCAGGCGCCGTGGGCATCGCCAAGGTCCTGTTCTTCGTCTTCGTGATCATGGCCGTGGTGAGCTTCATCATCGGCCTGCTGAAGAAGAACTAGGACCGAACCCGCATCACTCGCAGGCAGACGCCTGTGCCTCGCATCTTCCCTGAAAGGACGCATTCGTGACAGTTCAGACCACGACCAAGAAAGCATTGGAGACGGCGCACCAGGCCGCAGACGACATCCTCGACGGCGCCAGCGATACCGTGCAGTCCGCACGCGACATGGCCAACCACTCGCTGGACAAGGCCGACAGCCGCATACACCACCTGCGCCAGGACATGGACCCGCGGATAGACGACATCGCGGCCAAGGCCCAGGACCTCGCCAGCCGCGGCATCGCCTACTGCGCCAACACGAGCGACCGGGCCCGCCGCCAGCTCCGGCAGGCGGCCGACACCACCACCCGCTACGTGTCCGAGAAGCCCGGCACCTCGCTGCTGATCGCCGCTGCCGCTGGCGCAGCCTTCGCCACCGCCGTCATGCTGGCGCGCCGCAGCGGCGAGCGGCACTGAACGGGCCCGCCATCACGGCGCAACAGGCGCCAGCCGATCGGGCAGATCACAACCCCACGCGGCCAGGAGGGTGCAACAGGCCGCGAGGGATTCCTCCAAGCACCCGAGTCATCACTCCATAACCCGAAAGGACACAACATGAAATACGCCAGCGCCATCGCCTTCGCCCTGCTGACGGGTGCCACCATCGTCTCCACCGGCTGCTCAGTGGCCCGGGACCAGCAGACGGTGGGCTCCTATGTGGACGACGCCGCCATCACCACGGCCGTGAAGGCCAAGATGGCCGAGGACAAGGGCGTTTCAGCCGCCGCCATCAGCGTCGAGACGCTCAACGGCACCGTCCAGCTGTCGGGCTTCGCCAAGTCGCAAGCCGAGAAGGACCGCGCCGAGTCCATCGCGCGCAACACCAAGCATGTGCGCGACGTGCGCAACAGCATCGTCGTGCGGCCTTGATGTAAACAACCCCCTGAGCGGCTGCGCCGCTTCCCCCTTCTCTCGCATCGCTGCGCGCTGCGGGAAGGGGGACGCCACCAGCGCGGCGGGGCGGCCCTTGCGCGGTGGCTCTGGCTTGGGTTGCGCCGGTTTCATAGGGTGCGTATCACACGACACGCGGTGAGAACCCTATACACCGATTACAGGTGGCGCTTTTTTATGCCTTGGCCACCCGGGCCTGCAGGCGCCGCAGCACGGCGGGCGAGACAAACTGCGCCACGTCGCCGCCCAGCTGGGCGATCTCGCGCACCAGGGTGCTGCTGATGAACTGGTACTGGCTGGCGGGGCTGAGGAACACCGTCTCGATCTGCGGCACCAGGGCGCGGTTCATGCCGGCGAGCTGGAACTCGTAGTCGAAGTCGGTGCCCGAGCGCAGGCCGCGCACCATGGCCGTGCCGCCGCGCGCGGCGGTGAATTCGGTCACCAGGCCCTCGAAGGGCTCGACCTGCACCTGCGGGCAGTCGGCCAGCGCCTCGCGCGCCATGTCCATGCGCTCGTCCAGGCTGAACATGGTTTTTTTATGGTGGGCAATGGCCACGGCCACGATGACGCGGTCGAACATCCGCGCCGCGCGCCGCAGCAGGTCTTCATGGCCCAGGGTGATGGGGTCGAAGGTTCCGGGATAGACGGCGGTGATCTGCGCCATGGCGTGGGCTTCCTTGCAGTGACTGGCGCCCGGTGCGGGCCCCGATGGGGCGGATTATGCAGCGCCGCGAGGCGGGCAGAATTAACAAGCCAAATCGGTCTCTGGCGCTTTATACGCAAGCGCCAACAGCTCATTTATTAATAGCATTCACTGCCGCCGCAGCAGGTGCGCATGCACGGCGCCGGCCTTCAGGTGGCGGTGCAGCACCAGGCCCAGGGGGTTCAGCTCGGCATCCGTCCAGGCGCTGGGCGCCTCCAGGTAAATGAAGCCGTCGGGCGCCACGGCCTGGGCTGCGGCCTGCAGCGCCGGGGCAAACAGCGCGCCGTCGAACGGCGGGTCGATCAGCAGCAGCTGCATGCTGGCCGGCGCGCACTGGCGCAGCGCGGCCACGCCGTCGTCGCGCTGCACGCGCACGGCCGTGGCCTGCAGGCGTTGGCGCAGCAGCTCCAGTTGCCGAACAAGTCCCGCGTCACCCTCCACCAGCAACACACTGGCCGCGCCGCGCGAGGCGCATTCAAAGCCCAGCGCGCCGGTGCCGGCAAAGGCGTCCAGGCAGCGCCAGCCGGTCAGGTCCTGGCCCAGCCAGTTGAACAGGGTCTCGCGCACGCGGTCCGGCGTGGGACGCAGGCCGGGGCGCTCGGCCACGGGCAGGCGCGTGCGCTTCCATTGGCCGCCGATGATGCGCACCTCGCCCGCGCCGCGCGCGGCCCCGGGCTTGGCGGCGGCCTTGGGGGCGGGCTTGGCGCGCCTGGCCGGGCCGCTCAAGGCTGGCCCCCGACGATCACCGTGGCCATGCGCGCGGGCTGCAGGTGGCGCTGCATGGCGGCGCGCACCTCGGCCAGGCTGAGGGCGTTGACGCGCGCCGTCCAATGCTCCAGATAGTCCAGCGGCAGGTCGTTCCAGGCGATATTGGCCACGTTGGCCAGCAGCTTGCGGTTGCTGTCTATGCGCAGCGCAAAGCCGCCTATCAGGTTGTCCTTGGCGGCGCGCAGCTCGGCCTCGGTGGGGCCGTCGGCCACGTAGCGCGCCAGCGTGTCATGCGCCACCTGCACGGCTTCGGCCGCCTGGTCCGGGCGCGTCTGCAGGCCGATGACGAAGCCGCCCCGGTTCAGCCCCGGCGAGAAGTCGCTGTATACGCTGTAGGACAGGCCGCGCTTTTCGCGCACCTCCTGCGTCAGGCGCGAGGTAAAACCCCCGCCGCCCAGGATATGGTTGCCCACCAGCAGGGCCAGAAAGTCCGGGTCGCGCCGCGCAATGCCCAGCTGGCCGATCAGCACCTGGGCCTGGGCGGCGGCGAAGGGGATGTCCTCGCGCACGGCCTTTTGCAGCGGCTGGGCATCGGGCACGGCGGGCAGCGGCGCGCAGTCGGCAGCGCCGCGCGCGGGTAGGCGCGCCAGCAGCCGCTGCACCAGGGCCTGGGCCTGGACGCGGTCGAGCGCGCCGACGATGCTCACGCGCGCGCGGCAGGCGGCCACGTTGCGCTCATGGAAGGCCTGCAGGTCTGGCACTTCAATGCGCGCCAATGTCTCTTCGCTGGGCTTCTGGCCATAGGGGTGGTCGCCATAAATGGCGCTGCCAAAGGCCTTGGCCGCCACCGGGCCGGGGCGGGTGTAGGACTCCTTGATGGCCGCGCTCCAGCGCGCGCGCTCGCTGGCCCACACGGCGGGCGGAAAGCTGGGCTGGGCGATCTGGCGCGCGGCCAGCTGGGCGGCGCGCTCCAGCAGGTCGGGCTCGGTGAGCGAGCGCAGCGCGTACTGGAAGCTGTCGCGCCCGGCCTGGGCGCCAAAGCTCGCGCCCAGATCGGCCCAGGCCTCGCCCAGGTCGTTTTCGTCCATGGCGGCCTCGTTGGCCGCGCCGGCCGCCACGCCCTTGGCGCTCATCAGCGCGGCGGCGGCGGCCAGGCCGGCCTGGGGCGCGGGGTCGCGGCGCGAGCCGGCATCAAAGTCGATCTGCACATCGACCATGGGAATGGCCGGGCTGTGCACCAGCCAGACGCGCGCGCCGCTGGCGTCCGTCCAGTGCTGTATCGGCAGCAGCGCCCAGGCGTTTTGCAAGCCAAACAAGGCTCCAGCGCTTACCAGTAAAGCGCGAGCAGCTATCTTTTTCATAGAAATATTCATGATTCGCCGCCCCGGTCAGTGCATGCGTGTGCCATCGGCGGGCTTGGGTGCGGCGCGCTTGGCGCCTGCCGCCAGCGGCTGGGGCAAGAGCGTGGCCACGGTGAGCTGGTCGTCGCCAAAGTAGCGCGCGGCGACGGCCTGCACCTGCTCGGGCGTGACGGCACGCAGCAGCCTCAAAAGGCGTTCGTCGGCGTCCAGCGGCAGGCCCTGCACCCAGTTGCTGCCCAGATCGCTGGCCTGGCTGTAGAGCGAGTCGCGCGCGTAGATGGTGGAGGCCGCCCACTGCGTCTTCACGCGCGAGAGTTCGGCCTCGCTCACGCCTTCGCGTGCCACGCGCTCGAGCTGCGCACGCAGCGCGGCCTCGACTTGGGCTGCCGTCTTGCCGGCTGCCGGCACGCCGGTCAGCATGAACAGCGCCGGCCCGCGGCCGAACACCGAGGCATGGCTGTCAGCGCTGTCGGCCACGCGCTCGGCGCCTTGCGTCAGCGCCCGCTCCAGGCGCGCGCCGTCGTAGCCGCTGAGCACGGCCGACAGCACCATCAGGGCCAGGCCGTCGCGGTCGCCGTCCTGCATGTCCTCGATGCGCTCCACGCCCGGCACATGGAAGGCCAGGGCCACATAGGCCTGCTCGGCCGGCGCCTTGAAGTCGATGCGGCGCAGGCCCTTTTGCTCGGGCTCGGTGCGGGGCTTGCGCGCCGGCAGCGCGCGCGCGGGAATGGCGCCATAGGTCTTTTGCGCCAGCGCCAGCACCTGCTGCGGGTCCACGTCGCCCGCGACCACCACGGCGGCATTGCCCGGCGCGTACCACTGGCGGTAGAACTGGCGCGCGTCGTTGGCGGTCAGAGAGTCCAGGTCGCTCATCCAGCCCACCACCGGGCGGCGGTAGGGCGAAGCGATGAAGGTGGCGGCGTACAGCTGCTCGATCAGCGCGGCGCGCGGCTGATCCTCGGTGCGCATGCGGCGCTCCTCCTTGACCACCGCCAGCTCCTTGGTGAACTCGGCGTCCGGCCACTGGTTGTGGGCAAAGCGGTCGGACTCCAGCCGCATCACGTCGGCCAGCCGATTGGCCGGAATCTGCTGGTAGTAGCCGGTGTAGTCGCGGCTGGTGAAGGCGTTCTCCTGGCCGCCCAGAGCCGCGACACGGCGCGAGAACTCGCCGGGCGCCAGCTTCTTCGTGCCCTTGAACATCATGTGCTCGAGCACATGGGCCACGCCCGAGCGGCCATCGACCTCGTCCATGGAGCCCACGCGCAGCCACACCATGTGCATCGCCGTGGGCGCGCGCCGGTCCGGCTGCACGATGAGCTGCATGCCGTTTTTCAGCGTGAACAGCTGCGCGCCGCTGGCCGTGGCGGCCTGGGCGCGCGCGGCCGCTGCGACGGCCGCGGATGGAACATCTTGCGCGGGGCTTTGCGCCCCGGCATACAGGCAGGCCAGCAGGCCCAAAAGGGGGATAGCGCGTTTCATAGAATGGCTGCGATTCTAAGAACCCAGCCAATGTTCAGTTTTTTCAAGAAAAAATCCACTGCGCCCGCCGAGGCGCCCATCGAGACGCCCGCCGCGCCGCCGCCAGACACCGAGACCAGCGCCAGCGGCGGCGCCATGGGCTGGCTGCGCAAGTCCTTTGGCGCAGCGCCCGCTGACCGTGAGGCGCCCGCCGACCAGGAAGCACCGGCCCTGCCGGCCACCACCGACAGCACGCCGCCCACCGTCGCCCTGCCCACCCCCAAGCCCGAGGGCGAGCGCCAGGGCTGGATGGAGCGCCTCAAATCCGGCCTGCGCAAGACCGGCAGCTCGATTGCCACGGTCTTCACCGGCACGCAGATCAACGACGCGCTGTACGAGGAGCTGGAGGATGCGCTGCTGATGGCCGACACCGGCGTCAAGGCCACGCAGCACCTGCTCGATGACCTGAAGCGCCGCGTGAAGGACAGCAAGACGACAGAGCCCGCCGCCGTCAAGGCGCTGCTGGCCGATGCCCTGGCAGACCTGCTCAAGCCGCTGGAAAAGCCGCTGGTCATAGGCGAACACCAGCCCACGGTGATCATGGTGGCGGGCGTGAACGGCGCGGGCAAGACTACGTCGATAGGCAAGCTCACCAAGCATCTGGCCGACCATGGCGAGACGGTGCTGCTGGCCGCGGCCGACACCTTCCGCGCGGCAGCGCGCGAGCAGCTGGGCGTATGGGCCACGCGCAACACCGTGGAAATCATCAGCCAGGAGGGCGGCGACCCCGCCGCCGTGAGTTTTGACGCCGTCACAGCCGGCCGCGCACGCGGCAAGGACGTGGTGCTGGTGGACACCGCCGGGCGCCTGCCCACACAGCTGCACCTGATGGAGGAGCTTAAAAAAATCCGCCGCGTGGTCACCAAGGCCGAGGCCAGCGCCCCGCACGAGGTGCTGTTGGTAATCGACGGGAACACCGGCCAGAACGCCCTGACCCAGGTGCGCACCTTTGACGACGCACTGCAACTCACCGGCCTGATCGTCACCAAACTGGATGGCACGGCCAAGGGCGGCGTGCTCGCGGCCATCGCCCAGGAGCGGCCGGTGCCGGTCTATTTCATCGGCGTGGGCGAGAAGGTGGAAGACCTGGAAACCTTCAACGCACGCGAGTTTGCGCAGGCGCTGCTGGCCTGACTCACCCGTCCACCTGCTGCGCCACCCAGCCTGCGTAGTCGGCCTCGGCCTCTACGGTGTGGGTCAGCAGCTGCGGCACCTGATACGGGTGCTGCGCGCGCAGCCAGTCGCACAGCGCGCCTGCCGCGGCGGGCAGGGTCTTGCACACCAGGCGCCATTCGGCGTCCTCCTGCTGGGCGCCCTGCCAGACATAGTGCGAGGCGATGGCCTCGACCTGCACGCAGGCCGCCAGGCGCGAGCGCACCGCGCCGGCCGCCAGGCGCTGCGCGTCGGCCGCGCTGGCCACGGTGGTGGTCACGACGGCAAGCGGGTGTGCGGCGCCTGGCATGGGTTCACCGGCTTATTTCTTGACCAGGTAGCAGCTGCTCTTGGCCAGCGGCTGGAAGGCCTTTTCGCCGGCAATGGTGTCCAGCACCTTGTAGTAGTCCCATGGGCCCTTGGACTCCTTGGGCGACTTGACCTGCACCAGGAACATGTCGTGCACCATGCGGCCGTCTTCGCGCACATAGCCGTTTTGCGAGAAGACGTCGTTGATCTTCATCTTCTTCATCTGGCCGGCCACCGCCAGGCCGTCGTCGGTCTGGGCCTGCTCCACGGCCTTCAGGTAGGTGGTCACGGCCGAGTAGATGCTGGCCTGGTTCATGGAGGGCATTTTCTTCATGCGCGCCTGGTATTTTTGCGCCCAGGCGCGTGACTCATCATTGCGATCCCAGTAATACGCCGTGGCAAACACCAGGCCCTGGCCCTGCTCCAGCCCCAGGCCATGGACGTCGTTGATGTACATCAGTTGCGGCACGATGGTGGTCGTCTTGTTCATGCCGAACTCGCGCGCGCCCTTGATGGTGTTGATGGAATCGTTCGTGGCATTGGCCAGGGCCACCACCTGGGCCTTCGATGCCTGGGCCTGCATCAGAAAGGACGAGAAATCACCGGCGTTGAACGGGTGGTAGACCGTGCCCAGCACACGGCCCCCGCCCTCCTTGACGAAGTTGGTGATGATCTCCGAGGTCACCTTGCCGTAGGAGTAGTCCACCGCGATGATGAACCAGTCCTTCTTGCCCTGCTTGAGCACCGCGTCCACGGCGGCGCTGGCAATCGAGTACGAATCCACCGTGTAGTGGATCGCCGTGGGGGCGCAAAACTCGTTCGTCAGCGCGTTCGACAGGGCTCCCGTGGCAATGGCGATCTTGTTGCGCTCCTTGGCCAGAACGTTCACGGCCGAGGCGATGGCCGAGTTGTTCAGGTCGATGATCATGTCCACGCCCTCGGCGTCCCACCATTGGCGCGCCTTGGCGCCGCCGATGTCGGCCTTGTTCTGGTGGTCGGCAAACACCACCTCCACCGGCTTGCCGAGCACCTTGGCGCCAAAGTCCTCCACGGCCATCCGCGCGGCCTCCACCGAACCGCGGCCGCCCGAGTCGGAGTACTGGCCCGACATGTCGCTCAGCACGCCAATCCTGACCCTGTCGTCGGAAATACCAGCGGCATTTGCGCCAAATACCATCAAAATCCAGGTAGTTGTTGCGGCTACAGCTATATTTTTTGAAATCATCCAGGTCTCCTTTGTTGTCGTTTGCAATGGCCAGGCAAGGTTTCAGGCGCCCTCTGGCGTCAGAATCTGCCGCCCCACGGCCTTGCCCTCTTCCAGCGCCACCAGGGCCGTGAAGGCCTTGCTGAAGTGCATGCAGGTGGTGGGCACGCTCTGCAATTGCTTGTCCTTGACCAGCTGCATCAGCTCCTGCAGCTCGCGCAGGTTGCCCACGTAGGTGCCCTGGTAGGTGATGGCGCGCAGGGCCATCGACGGCGTGGGCAGGTCGATATGACCGCCAAACAGGCCGATCTGTACCAGCTGCCCCCCCTTGGTCAGCATGTCGATGCCGGCCTGCACCGTCTGGCTGGAGCCCACACAGTCGATGACGGCCCAGACGGCGCCACCGGCGGCCTGGCGCACCTGGGCCAGATAGCCGTCCTGCCGGGGGTTGAACACGGCCAGGGCGCCGGCCTGCATGGCTGCGGCATGCTTGGTCTCGTCGGGCTCGATAACGATCACGCCGGTACTGCCCATGGCCTTGGCAAGGCCGATGGCCATCAAGCCCAGGCCGCCAGCGCCAATGAGGACGAGCTTTTCATCGCGCAGCACCTGGGGCGGGATTTTCTTCAACGCGCTGTAGGTGGTCAGGCCCGAGCACGCATAGGGCGCGGCCTGCACCGGCGGCATGTCGCCAATGTCCACCAGGTAGCGCGCGTGCGACACCAGCACATGGTCGGCATAGCCGCCGGGCTGGAACACTCCCATGGACTTGCCGGCCAGGCACAGGTTTTCGTCGCCACGCTTGCATACGCTGCACTCGCCGCAGCCATGCCAGGGGAAGACCACGTAGCGCTTGCCGACGGTGACCCCCTGCACGGCGTCGCCCACGGCGATGACCTCGCCAGCGATCTCGTGGCCCATGGTCAGCGGCAGCTTCAGGCCACGGTCGGCCATGGACAGCTTCTTGCCATGGCCCAGGTCGTAGGAGCCATGCCAGATGTGCAGGTCGGAATGGCACACACCCGCGGCCTCGATGCGCACCAGCACCTGGTCGCCCACCGGCCGGGGCGTGGCACGCTCGCTCTTGACCAGGGGCTGGCCGCACTCGATCACGTCATAGCTGATCATCTTGTCTCCTTTGGTTGTCATAAGGGGCTAACGGCACAGTTTATGGCCGTGAAAGCAGGTTGCACCGCCACCAGTCACGTCCGCGACACGGGACATTCCCCCATGACAAGCGACGCGAGATCTTTCCCATACAGGCCGTGGAACTTTGGCTTTAGCACTCGATCACAGAGAGTGCTAACATGAACCCCATGCAAGAAAGGACTTCTGATATGGCTCTCCAGTCTGCATCCGCCGTGACGACCCTGGCACCCGCGAACCCGTGGGCGCTGGTGCCACCGCTGGGCAATCTGGATGCGTATATCTCCGCCGTCAACCGCCTGCCGCTGTTGACGCTCGAAGAAGAGCAGCGCTTTACACGCCAGCTCAAGGACGACAACGATGTCGAGGCTGCCGGGCGCCTGGTGATGTCGCACCTGCGGCTGGTGGTATCTATCTCGCGCCAGTACCTGGGCTATGGCCTGCCGCATGGCGACCTGATCCAGGAGGGCAACGTGGGCCTGATGAAGGCCGTCAAGCGCTTCGACCCCGACCAGGGCGTGCGCCTGGTGAGCTACGCCATGCACTGGATCAAGGCCGAGATCCACGAGTACATCCTGAAGAACTGGCGCATGGTCAAGGTGGCGACCACCAAGGCCCAGCGCAAGCTGTTCTTCAACCTGCGCTCCATGAAGCATGGCTTCAAGGCCGACGCCATTGACGCCGACACGCACCGCGAGACCCTGTCCGAGCACGAGATTGATCTGGTGGCCGAGCAGCTCAACGTCAAGCGCGAAGAGGTGATCGAGATGGAAACGCGCATGGCCGGCGGCGATGTGCTGCTCGATCCCGCACCCAGTGACGACGGCGAGCAGGCCTTTGGCCCCATTGCCTACCTGGCCGACGCGGCCCATGAACCCACGGCCATGATCGAGTCGCGCCAGCGCGACCAGCTGGCCACCGACGGCATTGCCACTGCGCTTGCAAGCCTGGACGCGCGCAGCCGCCGCATCGTCGAGCAGCGCTGGCTGCAGGTGAACGACGATGGCTCTGGCGGCATGACGCTGCACGAACTGGCCGCCGAATACGGCGTGAGCGCCGAGCGCATCCGCCAGATCGAGGTGGCGGCGATGAAGAAGATGAAGCAGGCGCTGGTCGAATACGCCTGAGCAACTTGCCGCCACGGCAGATAATCCAGGCGCGCGGCCCACACGGGCCGCGCGCTTTTGTTGTTCCAGGAGTATTCCCATGTTTCGCTACTACTCCACCCGCCGCAACCTGCTGGCACTGGCTCTGGCGACGGTCTGCGGCTCCGCCGGGGCCGCCGACAAGGGCGCTGCGCCGGAAATGCCCTCCTGGCCTACCAAGCCCCTGCGCATCGTCGTGGGCTTTCCGCCGGGCTCCTCGCCCGACCTGACGGCGCGCACCTTCGCCGAGCCGCTGGCCCAGGCCCTGGGCCAGCCGGTGATCGTGGAGAACAAGGTGGGCGCGGGCGGCAACATTGGGGCAGACGCCGTGGCCAGGGCGCGCGATGGCCACACCATAGGCCTGTTCATCAACGGCAACCTAACGATTGCCAGGCTGCTCAACCCGCGCCTGCCCTACGACCCCGACAAGGATCTGGCGCCGCTGTCGCTGGTTGGCGTGTCGCCGCTGGTGCTGGCGGCGCCCGTGGGCCTGGGGGATGCGACCAGCGACGCGCGCGCGTTCCTGCAGGCCGCGCGCCAGGCCGGCAACCGCTGGAGCTATGGCACGCCGGGCGTGGGCACGGTGGGCCATCTGGGCACCGAGCTGCTCAAGGCGCGCACCGGCATGGCGCCGGTGCATATCCCCTACCCCGGCTACCCGCAGGTGGCGACCGCCATGCTGGGCGGTCAGTTGCAGATGGCACTGCTGCCACCGGCCCTGGCGCAGGCCCAGGAGCGCGCCGGCAAGCTGCGCCTGCTGGGCGTGACCTCGGCCGGGCGCAGCGCGCTGGTGCCCCATGTGCCCAGCCTGGCCGAGGCCGGGGTGCGCGACTTTCAGCTGGAAATCTGGAACGCCTTTGCCGCTCCGGCCGCCATGCCGGCGCCGGTGCGCGCACGGCTGTCCGCCTTGATCAGCGAGATCGCGCGCAGCCCCGAGGTGCGGGCCAAGCTGTTCCAGCAGGGCTGGCAGGCCGTGGGTTCATCCAGCGAAGGGCTGGCCAACCGCATGCGTGCCGACACGGCCGCCATGGGCCGCGTGATCCGCGAGCAGGCCATCCGGGCGGAATAGGCGCGGGTCAGCGCCCTTCATCGAGCAGCGCGCGCACGTCCGCGGCCAGGCTTTGCGCACCTGCGCCGTAGCGGTGGTAGACACGCAAGCGGCCCTTGGTGTCGTAGACATAGCTGCCAGCCGAATGGTCCATGGTGTAGCTCGTCGGTGTCTGGCCATCCACGCGCTTGAAGTAGATCTTGAAGTCCTTGGCCACGGCCACCAGCTGCTCGGGCGTGCCACGCAGGGCGATGAAGCTGGGGTCGAAACTGGCCATGTAACCCTTGAGCATCTCGGGCGTGTCGCGCTCGGGATCGACGGTGACGAAGATGCCCTGCAGCTTGTCGCCGTCGGCGCCCAGCGAGCGCTTGACCTCGGCGAGCTCCGACATCGAGGTCGGGCACACATCCGGACATTGGGTGTAGCCAAAGAACACCACCACCACCTTGCCGGCAAAGTCCTTGATGCTGCGCTCCTTGCCGAACTGATCGGTCAGCGGCAGGTCGCGCCCGTACTCGGCGCCCGTCAGATCCACGCCCTGGAACTTGGGGCCCTTTGGAGAACAAGCAGAAAAAATGCCTGCGGCGCCCACCCATAAAGCGCCGATAGCTATCTTTTTAAGAGTATTACGTTTCAACATGGTTGGAAATCAAAACACATAGTGATCCACCAGCAGCGCTGCAAACAGCAGGCTCAGGTGGACCAGGGAGAAGCGGAAGGTCTTGCGCGCCAGCGCATCCGAATAGTCGCGCCACAGCCAGTAGCCGTACAGGCAAAAGCCCGTGCCCAGCAGCACGGCGGCGGCCAGGTAGATCCAGGAGCTCATGCCATAGACAAAGGGCATGAGGCAGCCGGCAAACAGGATCAGCGTGTACAAGAACACCTGCAGCCGCGTGTATTCGCTGCCATGCGTGACCGGCAGCATGGGCAGGCCGGACTTGCGGTAGTCCTCCACGCGGTACAGGGCCAGGGCCCAGAAATGCGGCGGCGTCCATAGAAAGATGATCAGGAACAGGATCAGCGCCTCGGCGCCCACATCCCCCGTCATGGCGGCCCAGCCCAGCACCGGCGGCATGGCGCCCGAGGCGCCGCCGATGACGATGTTCTGCGGCGTGCGCGGCTTCAGGATCACGGTGTAGACCACCGCGTAGCCGACAAAGGTGGCAAAGGTGAGCCACATGGTCAGCGCATTCACCCACCAGTACAGCAGCGCCGAGCCGGCCGTGCACAACAGGGCCGAGAACGCCAGCGCCTGCCGGTTGGACAGCTCGCCCCTGGCCGTGGGGCGCCAGGCGGTGCGTTTCATCCGGGCGTCGATATGCCGCTCCACCAGGCAGTTGAAGGCCGCGGCCGCGCCGGCCACGAGCCAGATGCCCGCACTGGCGATGGCCATCAGCCCCCACTGCGCGCGGCTGGGCAGGCCGGGCACGGCCAGCACCATGCCGATGAAGGCGCAGAACACGATGAGCTGCACCACGCGCGGCTTGGTCAGCGCATAGAACTGCGCCAGGCGCGACGGCAGCGCCCCGGCACCGGCCATGCCGAATGGGCCGGCGGGCGCCGGCGCGGGGGATGGGGTGGGCGCCAGGCTCATGCAGAAACCCTCTTTGCGGCCGGCTGCCTTGCCTGCACATGGGCTGCCCTGGCCTCGGCCGTGGCGCTGCGGCTGGCAACCAGCGCCCAGGTCAGCACCACCACCAGCGCCGCCGCCCCGCCCGTATGCAGCACCGCCGCCACCAGCGGCCAGTCCAGGATCACGTTGGACAGGCCGGTGAGCAACTGCAGCGCTCCCAGGCCCGCCAGCCAGCGCGCCTGGTCGCGCAGCAATTGCGCGCGCAGCAGACGCCACACCAGGAGCGCCAGCACCAGCAGCACGCCATAGGCCGCCAGGCGGTGCACGTAGTGGATGGCGGTCAGGGCGGCAAAGCCGATCAGGCTGCCGTCCTGCAGATGGCCCAGTTCGCGCCAGATCTGGAAGCCCTCGCTGAAGGCCATCTCGGGCCACCAGCTGCCCTGGCACTGCGGAAAGGTGGTGCAGGCCAGCACCGCATAGTTGGTACTGACCCAGCCGCCAAGCACGCTTTGCAGCGCCACCAGCGCCATCGCGCCAGCCAGCAACCAGCGCAGGCCGCCTGGCAGCGCCACGGGGGCCACGCCCTTGGTGTGCTGCGTCTGGCGCACGGCCTGCAGGCACAGCAGGGCCAGCAGCACCAGGCCGCCAATCAGGTGCAGCGTGACGATGGCCGGAAACAGCTTCATGGTCACGGTGAGCGCGCCAAACGCCCCCTGCAGACAGACCCAGACCAGCGTCGCCGTGGGCCACCAGGGACTGAGCACGCGGTTGGCGCCGCGCTGGCGCCAGGCGCCCACGGTGAGCGCAATAATGAGCACGCCCACGCCGGTGGCCAGGTAGCGGTGGATCATCTCCACCCAGGCCTTGCCATGCGTGACCGGGCCGGTGGGCATGGCCTGCTGTGCGGCGGAGATCTCGGTATGCGCACCCACCGGGCTGGCGCTGCCGTAGCAGCCCGGCCAGTCGGGGCAGCCCAGGCCCGAGTCCGTCAGGCGCGTGAAGGCGCCGAACATGACCAGGTCAAAGGTCAGGAACAGAGTGAGAACCGTGAGCGCCTGCAGGCGCCGCACCGGCGTGCTGCCGCGGCTCCTCCACCACACCCAGGCCAGGGGGCCGAGGGCGATCACCAGGCCCAGGGCCATGACCTCAAGCATGGGCGCCAGATCGTAGAGCGCTTGTGTGTCGTTCATGGTTGCTCCTTGGCACGGCCCGGCTGATCCCACGACGCGGAGGCGCGCAGCAGGCGCTCCAGGTCACGCCTGGCCTGGGTCGCGCCGGCGCCGTCCATGCGCGCCGGAAAGCGCATCATCCACTGACCCTGCGGATCGACCACATACAGGTGCTCGGACAGCCCATGGCCCGCCTGCGGCGCCAGCCACTGCGCCAGCATGGCGTCATCGGCGCGCAGTACCGTCGCCTGCTCCAGCGCCGGGGCGATGTCCGCGGGCAGCGCGGCATCGTCGCTGACCAGCCAGACCCAGTCCAGGCGCTCCTTCTCGCGGCCCATGGCCTCGCGCATCTGACGCTGCAGGTACAGGTTGTTGCGGCAGTCTGCGTCGCAAGCGGCAGCGCCCACGCTGACCAGCAACCACTGGTCGCGCAGTTCGCCCAGTTTGCGCGGCTGGCCATCGAGCGCCACCACCAGGGCCTCGGCCGGCATGGGGCGCTGGGGTTCGACCAGCTCGCCAAAGTTGCGCCGTCCTTCCGGGCGGATCACGTAGTAGGTGAAATACGAGGCAATCACCGGCGCGGCGCACACCAGCAACACACCCAGCAACTGCCAGCGCCCTATGCGGCGCGCGCGCTGCGGCCGCTGCCCCGTGGGCTCAGGCGTCTGACTTGCCGCCAAGGGAGGGTAAACGTCGGACAAATTGGAACCAGACATAAAGAATGAACACCAGGCCGGAAAGCCCGAACCATTGAAACGCGTAGCCGTAATGCTTGTCGACACCGCTGTCGGCAGGCGCCCAGTCGCGCTGCAGCCCATCACTGGCGCCGCCAGTCTGCACCACCACCAGGGGCAGCAGCGGCAGGCCGGTCTCCGCGCCATAGGCAGCCAAGGTCAGATTTTGCCGGATGCGCGAAGCCCCCTCGCCCTCGCCGGCCGGAGCAAACTCATACAGCCGCGCAACTGCGGCGGCCACATGACCATGAATCTGCACATTGCCGGCAGGTGTGACAACGTCGGGCAGACGGGTACGCTCCTGAAAATCGCGCGGCGCCCAGCCGCGCTGCACCAGTACCACGCCTTGTTCGCCCGGCAGGCGCAGCGGCGTCAGCACCCAGAAACCCGGCCGCCCCTGCATCTGGCGGTTGTCCAGAAACACCGTGGCCTGAGGCACCCACTGCCCTTGCAGTTGCACGTTGCGCTGCAGCAAGGCAGCCACGCCACCGACCCGGGCCCGCTCCAGGTCGCGGCCCACCAATACCGGCATTTGCTCGCGCGCGACCAGCATGGCCTGCAAGGCCTGCTTCTGCGCGGCACGCGATAACTGCCAGGCCCCGAGCGTGGCCGTCACCGCCATCGCCACCAGCGCAGCCAGCGTGAGCAGCCAGAAGCGCCAACCGAAACGAGCCTGTGCGGGACTGATAATGGGATCCATGAAAATTTTGGTGGCCTTGGCGTTTCTCGCCATCATCGCAAGCCTGGGATCGGCGCTGTTTTTCATGATGCGCGGAGATGGCAACGACCGCCAGCGCAGCAAACACATGGCGCGCGCGCTGGCGCTGCGCGTGGGCCTGTCGATTGTGCTGTTTTTATGCCTGCTGCTGGCGTGGAAGCTGGGCTACATCCAGCCCACGGGTTTGCCAGCGGTCATGCGTTGAAGCAAAAAAGCGCCCTGAGGCGCTTTTTTTGCGGCGCTTGCATGGCTCACATCCAGTACACCAATATGTACAGCCCGAGCCAGACCACGTCCACGAAATGCCAGTACCAGGCGGCACCCTCGAAACCGAAATGCCGCTCGGCCGTGAAATGTCCGTTTTGCAGGCGCAGCGTGATGAAGAACAGCATCAACATGCCCACGAACACGTGAAAGCCATGAAAGCCGGTGAGCATGAAAAAGGTGGAGCCGTAAATGCCCGAGCTGAGCTTGAGGTTGAGGTCGGTATAGAGGTGGAAGTACTCATACGCCTGCACACACAGGAAGGTAAATCCCAGCAGCACGGTGATCCACATGAAGCCTATGGCCTTGCTGCGCTGATCCTCGCGCAAGGCGTGGTGGGCGATGGTCAGTGTCACGCCAGAGCTCAGCAGCAGGGCCGTATTGATGGTCGGCAGCCAGAACGGCCCCACGGTCTGGAAAGGATCCACCACGTTGGCCGGCGAGGCCGTGGCGCCGGCCACCACGCTGGGCCAGGCGGCCTTGAAGTCCGGCCACAGCAGGGCATTCTCCAGGCTGCCCAGTGCCGGGACCGAGTGCGCACGCGCCCACCAAAGCGCCGTGAAGAAGGCGCCGAAGAACATCACCTCGGAGAAGATGAACCAGCTCATGCTCCAGCGAAAGGACACATCGACCTTGCGCCCGTACAGGCCGGACTCGCTTTCGTGCGCCGCCTCGCGAAACCACCGGAACAACACGACCAGCCACCAGAGCAGCCCCGCCGCGAACGAATACTTGCCCCAGTCGTGGCCGTTGATCCACATGGCGGCGCCCAGGATGACGAAGAACAGCCCCACCGCGACCAGCACCGGATGGCTGGACTGCGCGGGAACAAAATAGTACGGCGGCTTGGCGCCCTGGATCGATGCACTCATGTCAGCTCCTCTGTCTCCGGTTTATCCAACTTCTGTCGTTGCGGATGGCGCGGTCAAACCAGCCAATTGACCAATGCCATGAGCAGCAGCACCAGCAGAACCAGGGCCAGCAGCCCCATGCCCAATACCTGCAGTGGCCGCAGCGATTCCTGATCCTGGCGATGCCGATCGGCATTGCGCACCCCGAACAAGGCCCAGGCAATGGTGCGCATGGTGCGCCACAGAGATGCGCTGGGGCGCGCCGGCGGACGATCTCCTGCTTCCGTCATGACGCCCCAGCCCCTGGTGTCTGCACTGCCCCGGCCGTCGATTGCGGCGCCGACGGAATCTTGCCGCCCACTTCAAAGAAGGTGTAGGACAGCGTGATCGTCGTCACATCCTTGGGCAGGCGCGGGTCGATCACAAACACCACCGGCCATTCCTTCTTCTCGCCGGGGTCGAGCGTGTACTGGCTGAAGCAAAAGCATTCGAGCTTATTGAAATGCGGCGCGGCCTGGCGTGGCGCGTAGCTGGGAATGGCCTGAGCCGACATGCGCCTGTCCTGCACGTTCTCGAACTCGTAGAGCACGGTCGCCATCTCGCCGGGGTGCACCTGCATGCTGCGCTTGGCCGGCTTGAACTGCCAGGGGCCGCGGGCATTGGCATCGAACTCGACGGTGATGGTGCGGGTGGTGTCCACCTGAGTGTTCTTCACCAGCGCACGTGCCTCGTCCGCGGCGACACCATTGCCGGGGACCTGGCGCTCGGTGAGCGAGAGGATGTTCACGCCCGTGGCCTCGCAGATCGCCTTGTAGGCGGGAATCAGCAGATAGCCAAAGGCGAACATGCCCAGGGTCACGACCAGCAGCTTGCCGAGCATCCTGAGGTTGTCGCTGCGCCGTGCCATGCCTGCCTCCGCCGTCAATGGCCCAGCACGAAATACCGCTGGACAATGAAGCCGACAAACAATGCCAGCGCCACCGCAGCCAGCATCAGCCCGAGCCGGGCATTGCGCTTGCGTTGCTCTTGTGACGTCATCTCGCTACTGCTCCTGTCGGCCCGCGCTCAGCCAATCACCCGGGTCGCCGTGGCGTCCAGCTTGGGCGGCTCCTCAAAGGTATGGAACGGCGCCGGCGAAGGCACTTCCCACTCCAGGCCCTCGGCGCCCTCCCAGGGCCGCTGCGGCGCCTTGTCGCCCTTGCCGCGCAGCATGGGCAGCACCACGGCGAAGAAAAAATACACCTGTGCGGCACCGAAGAAGAAGCCGCCGATGGAGGCAATCATGTTGAAGTCGGCAAACTGCATCGGGTAGTCGGCATAGCGTCGCGGCATGCCTGCCAGCCCCAGAAAGTGCATGGGAAAGAAGGTGACGTTGAAAGAGATCATCGACCACCAGAAATGGATCTTGCCGCGCGTCTCGTTGTACATCACGCCGCACCATTTGGGCGACCAGTAGTAGTACGCGCCATAGATGGCGAACAGCGAACCGGCCACCAGCACATAGTGGAAATGGGCAATGATGTAGTAGGTGTCCTGGATCTGCGTGTCCACCGGCACCACGGCCGGAATCACGCCGGTGAAGCCCCCGATGGTGAACACGAAGATGAAGCCCACGGCCCACAGCATGGGCGTTTCAAACGTCATCGAGCCACGCCACATGGTCGCCGTCCAGTTGAACACCTTCACGCCCGTGGGGATGGCGATCAGCATGGTGCCGTACATGAAAAACAGCTGTCCGGTGACCGGCATGCCGGTGGTGAACATGTGGTGCGCCCAGACGATCATCGACAGCGTGGCGATGGCGGCAATGGCGTACACCATGGAGGTGTAGCCAAACAACTTCTTGCGCGCGAAGGTGGGCACGATCTGGCTGATCATGCCGAAGGCCGGCAGGATCATGATGTAGACCTCGGGGTGGCCAAAGAACCAGAAGATATGCTGGTACATCACCGGGTCGCCGCCGCCGGCCGGGTTGAAGAAACTGGTGCCGAAGTGGCGGTCGGTTAGCGTCATGGTGATGGCGCCGGCAAACACCGGCATCACGGCGATCAGCAGGTAGGCGGTGATCAGCCAGGCCCAGCAGAAGATGGGCATCTTCATCAGCGTCATGCCCGGCGCGCGCATGTTCAGGATGGTGACGATGATGTTGATGGCACCCATGATGGACGAGGCGCCCATGATGTGCAGCGCAAAAATGGCCGCGTCCAGCGACATGGGCATTTGCGCCGACAGTGGCGCATACAGCGTCCAGCCGCCGGCGGGTGCGCCACCGGCCATGAAGAACGATGCCGCCAGCATGATGCCCGCTGGTACCAGCAGCCAGAAGCTGAGGTTGTTCATGCGCGCAAACGCCATGTCCGAGGCGCCGATCTGCAGCGGGATCATCCAGTTCGCAAAGCCCACGAAGGCCGGCATGATGGCGCCGAACACCATGATCAGACCGTGCATGGTGGTGAACTGGTTGAACATCTCCGGGTTCACGATCTGCAGGCCGGGCTGGAACAGCTCGGCGCGGATCAGCATCGCCAGCACGCCGCCGATCATCAGCATGGTGAACGAGAACAGCAGATACAGCGTGCCTATGTCCTTGTGGTTGGTGGCGTACACCCAGCGCCGCCAGCCCGTGGGCTGGTGGTGATGGTGGTCGTCATGGCCGGCGGCATGCCCATGGTTGTCCAAAACTGCGCTCATGGTCGAATCCTCAATACGTTGCGTTGGGCCTTGGGTTTCACTTGGCGCGCAGGGCCACGATCTCGGCGGGCTGCACCAGCTGGCCGGTCTTGTTCGACCAGGCGTTCTTGGTATAGGTGACCACGGCCGCCAGGTCGGTATCGCTCAAGGCGGCCCAGGAGGGCATGGCACCATTGCCGGCGCCCTTGAGCACAACCTGAATCTGCGGCGCATGGTTGGCGTTCTTGACGATGGCCGAGCCATCGAGCGCCTTGATGGGCCCGGCCCCCTTGCCGTTGGCCTGGTGGCAGGCCGCGCAGTTGGCGGCATAGACCTTGGCGCCCCGCGCCTGCAGATCTGCCAGCGCCCAGACCTTGTTCGGATCATCGCGCCTGGCGGCGGCCTTGTTTTGCTGATCCGCCACCCAGGCCGTGTACTCCACCTGCGGCAGCACCTTCACGTGGATCGGCATGTAGGCGTGCTCCTTGCCGCACAGCTCCACGCACTGGCCGTAATAGTCGCCCACCTGCTCGGCGCGAAACCAGGTGTCGCGCACAAAACCGGGGATGGCATCCTGCTTGACCCCAAAGGAGGGCACCATCCACGAATGGATCACGTCGTTGGCGGTGGTGATGATGCGCACCTTCTTGTTCACCGGGACCACCAGCGGGTTGTCCACCTTGAGCAGATAGTTGTCGCCCTGGGGTGTGCCGGCGCTGGACAGGGCGCGCTGCGATGAATCCAGGGTGGAGAGAAAGCCTATGCCCTCGCCCTCGCCAGTCAGGTAGTCGTAACCCCATTTCCATTGGTAGCCGGTGACCTTGATCGTCAGCTCGGCGTTGGTCGTGTCCTTCTGCGCCACGATGACCTTGGTGGCGGGCGCGGCCATGGCGATCACGATCAGGAAGGGAATCACCGTCCAGGTGATTTCGACAGCGGTGGATTCATGGAAATTCGCCGCCTTGGCACCACGTGATTTGCGGTGGTGCCAGATCGAATAGAACATGACGCCGAAGACGCCGATGAAGATGACCGTGCAGATGATCATCAGCATCCAGTGCAGCTCATGCTGCGCCTCGGCGATCTTTGTCACGGGTGGGTGCAGGTTCAGCTGGTTTACCGCCGGGCCGCCGGGCAGGTCTTGCACGGCATGGGCCAGCGTGCCCCAGGAGGCGAGCGCTACCAGCAACGGGGAGGCCAGCTTGTTGGAAATGCTTGTCATGGTTCTCTCTTGTCTTTCTAGCTCCGGTTGACCAATCCCCTGCGGCGTGCACTGTTGCCAGACGCTGCGCAAAGCCTTGCGACCACCTGCCACCCCTGCCGCATGGAACCTGCATTCGCCAGCGACGGGGCAGTGCACGACTGCCGCATTTTTTCAATCAGTCCAGACCACTTTCCAGGCAGCCTGTTGTCTCCACGATCCAGTGCACGGACTCTCTCGTTCGCTTTCAGCATGCCCAGCCAGCAAAGCACCCGCAATACGCGTTAGCCCCAGGGAAGCAGCGTGAAGAAGTGACGCACAAGAAAGGTTCTGACAACGCATGGCGCCCTCAGAACTTCAAAAGATGCGACAAGATGCGCCTGGCAACACCCAGGCTTCACCACGTCAGGAGAGTTCCGACTCTGCAATCACAATTCATTCTAGCGCGCATTGATGGAGGTCATTGACGGCGCAAACAGCGCCGCAGAGCACTCAGCGCGTGGCTGAACGGCCCGCGTGCAGCATGGCGCGCATGTCCTGCAACGACACGGCGCTGCTGCCCTCCAAGCGCACACGGGGCGCGGGTTTGAAGGCGTGGCCGTAGATGATCTCAAAGGTCAGGGCCAGCTGCCCGTCCGCGCCTGCGTCGGCCAGGCGCTGCGCCAGGGCCTGCTCCAGCCGCGCACGCCAGTTGCGCCCACGCAACGCCGCAAAGCGCTGCGGGTGCAGGTTGCGCCCCAGGCCGCGCAGCTCCTGCAGCAGGCGCTGGGGCGTGGCAAAGGTCAAGGTGATGCGCTCCATGTCCATGATGGGCTCGGCAAAGCCGGCATGCACCAGCATGTCGCCCCAGTCGTGCATGTCGGTCAGCGCATGGCCGGGCGCGGGCCAGTCCAGCTCGGCATACAGGGCGCGCAGCTCGCGCAGCGTGTCCGGCCCCAGGCAGGAGAACATCAGGTAGCCGTCCACCGCCAGCGCCCGGTGCCATTGCGTCACCAGGGCCTGCGGATCCGCGGTCATGTGCAGCGCCATGTTGGACCACAACATCTGCACGCTGGCGGCTTCGGGCTGGCCAAAGCGCGGCGCGTTGGCGATCCAGCGCGCCGGGCTCCACCAGCGCCTGGCAAGGCGTTCGCGCGCCAGCGCCTCACCCTGGGGCGAAGAGGTTTCGTGGATCTGGCACGCGGCCTGTGCAAAGCGCTCGCTCACCAGCGCATGGCCCTGCATGCCACCGCGCAACGGATCCCAGTCGCACCAGGCGGTGGGCGCATTCACCATCCACTGCAGCCTGTCCTGCATGCGCCGCGCCACCTCCTCGTGCAGCCATGGCGATTCGTCAGAGACCATGGCATGCCAGCGCGCGGCGGCAACCGGGTCTATGGTGGGCGGACGTTGTTCTGACATGGCGGGACGCAAATGGCGGCGAGTATATTGAGCCTATGCTTGACACGCGCCCCGCAGGGATATGGCGCCGGGGCCTGGCGACCCTGGCGGCCCTCGGCGCCCGGCTGCCCAGCCAATGCGCCGTCTGCCATGCCTGGCCGGCGCAACGCCTGTGCGCGGCCTGCTGCGCGCGCTTTGCGCCGCGGCTGGCGCGCTGCGCCACCTGCGCCTGCGTGGTGCATGGCGGCGTGGCGCAATGCGGGCAGTGCCTGCTGCACCCGCCGCCGCTGGACGCCTGCCTGGCCGCCGTGGACTACGGCTACCCGTGGTCACAGTTGCTGGCGCAATTCAAATTCCAGGACGATCCGGGCTGGGCCACGGCACTCGCCGCGCTGATTCGCCAGACGCCGGGTGCGCAAGAGCTGCTGGAGCAGGCCGATTGGGTGCTGCCCGTGCCGCTGGCGCCCGGGCGGCTGCGTCATCGCGGCTACAACCAGGCGCTGCTGCTGGCACGCCGGCTGGCCGGCGCGCATGTGCGGCCCGACCTGCTGCTGCGCACGCGCGAGGCCGAGGCACAAGCGCAGCTCACGCGCGCGCAGCGCCTGCGCAACCTGCGCGGTGCCTTTGTGCTCGAGCCGCTGCGCGCGCAGCAGCTGGCCGGTCGCCGCGTGCTGCTGGTGGACGACGTGATGACCACCGGAGCCACGCTGCACGCCGCCGCCGCGCCCCTGCGCGAGGCTGGCGTGGCGCATGTCGGCGCCCTGGTGCTGGCGCGCACGCCGTGACCACCGCAGCGCCCGCGCGACAGCGGCTGGCGGTGACAATAGCGCCATGTTTCACATCGTCCTCGTCGAGCCCGAAATCCCGCCCAACACGGGCAACGTGATCCGCCTGGCGGCCAATACCGGCTGCACGCTGCACCTGGTGGAGCCGCTGGGGTTTTCGATGGAAGATCGGCTCATGCGCCGCGCCGGCCTGGACTATCACGAATACGCCAAGCTGCGCCTGCACAAGGGCTGGACGGCGCTGCTGCGCGAGATGCAGCCCGACCCGGCGCGCATGTTCGCCCTGACCACCCATGGCACGCGCCTGGTGCACGACACGGGCTTTCTGCCCGGCGACTGGTTCTTGTTTGGCGCCGAATCGCGCGGCCTGCCGCCCGAGTTGCGCGAGAGCTTTGCGCCCGCGCAACGCCTGCGCCTGCCCATGCTGGCCGGGCAGCGCAGCCTGAATCTGTCCAACGCAGTGGCGGTGACGGTGTTCGAGGCCTGGCGGCAGAACAGCTTTCTAGCGCCGCAGGCTTAAGAAATCAAACAGCGTCCAGCCAGTCGCAAATGCCCTGCCACTGCTCGACATCGCGCGCCACGCGCGTGCCGGCCACGTCGAACACCGACTGCCCCTGGGCCGCCAGCTGCACATAGTTTTGCGTGTTACGCAGATAGCCCAGCACCGGCAGGCCCAGGCTGTCCACAAAGTTGCGCAGCTTTTCGGCGACGATGGTGCGCGGATCGACGCGCATGCCGACGATGGCCACGCGCTCCAGCCCGCCGGGGCGCTGGGCCGCCAGCTCGTCCAGGTACTGGCCGGTGGCGTAGATGTCGAACAGGCTGGGCTGCAGCGGCACGATAATGCGGTCGGCCAGCTTCAGCGCGTCCTTCAGGCGCCAGCCGCCCAGGCCGGCCGGCGTGTCCAACACGGCATGGGTGGCCTGCTTCGGCGGAGCGCTGATCCAGTCGGCATCCACCTCCCAGGCCCCAATGGGCCGAGCCGTGGCCGGGCGCTGCTGCAGCCACAGGCGCGCGGACTGCTGGCGATCGGCATCGCCCAGCACCACCGTATGGCCGCGGCTGGCAAAGTAACCCGCGATGTTGGTGGACAGCGTGGACTTGCCCACGCCTCCCTTGGGACTGGCTACAGCAATGACTGGCATCTGAAATCCCTCTCTGGTTTGAATAAAACAAGCCTCTAGCGCCCATCCATAAAACGCATATAGCTATTAATTTAGAAGCATTACTGGTGCTGCGTACCACGCTTGACGAAGAACAGCCCGGCGCCCACCAGCATCAACAGGCCGCCAAACACGCGGTTTTGCGCACGCATGGCGCTGGCGTTCTGCATCCAGCGGCGCAGCACGCTGGCGCTGGCGGCATAGCCGTTCATCACGATCAGATCCACCGACACCAGGGTCAGGGCCATCACTAGCAGCTGGCTCCAGAGCGGGCGCGCTTCACTCATGAACTGCGGCAGCACCGCCACCATGAACAAAATGCCCTTGGGGTTGGTGGCATTGGTCAGCGCACCGGTCAGCACACGCCGGCGCCAGCTGGCCGGCGCGGCCAGCAGGTCGCCGCCCAGCGTACCGGCCGAGCCCGCGCGCCACTGGCTGAAACCCAGGTAGATGAGGTAGCAGGCGCCCAGCACCTTGACCACGGTGAAGGCCAGCTCGGAGGCAATCAACAGCGAACCCACCCCGGCGCCCGCGACGATGAGGATGAACAGCAGGCCCAGCTCCAGCCCCAGGATGGTGGCGCCCGTCTTGCGCACGCCGTAAGACAGACCATGGCTCATGGACAGCACGGCACCCGAGCCCGGCGAAATGGCGATCACCCACGACGCCGCAAAAAAAGCCATCCAGGTGTGCCAGTCCATATCACGTCGTGCTGGGAAAAGTGTTGCAAGGGAGAACGCATTTTATCGGCCGCGCAGCTGCTGGCCGCGGGCTTGGCCTTGATGCTGCATGATGGTGCCCGGTCGCCGTTGACCACCGATACGCGGCGCGCCCGAGACGCCGTTGCCCCCCTCTCATTCGCGAGGTATCCCATGAACCGCCGAATCATTGTGCTCTCGCTGCTGCTGTCACCCCTGGCTCATGCCCAGCCGGAACGCCTGGTTCCCTCAAGCCCGGTGGATAGCGTAGTGCTGTACGTCATTCCCACCGATGGAATTCCGGAGCAGGTTGCGGCCACCGTCGCCCGGGCATTGACGGAGGACACCGGCATGTGGGTCAAGTCCGCGCTCCAGGTGCCTTCGGGTGTGACCGAGCCATTCGCTGGCACGAACCAGTACCCCGCCGAAGACTACCTGCCACTTGGCGCCACCTTCGCGAAGCGGCTGCCAGACGCGGGGCCAAGAACGTATTTCATCGTGCTCACGGACAAGGACATCAACTCACGCTCCCGCAACTTCCGGTTCCAGTACTCGATGCACAGTCCCATGGCGCGCACCTCGGTGCTGTCCGTCGCCAGGCTGCTCTTCACCAGGGACGGCAATCCGGCCTCGGGGGATGTCATCAGGCTGCGCATACAGAAAATGCTGATGCGCATCGTTGGCGAAATGAAGTTTGGCTGGCAGCGGACGACGGATCCCGCCGACCTCATGTACTCACCGATCATGTCCATCGACGACATCGACCGTATGAGCCTCACCCACACGGCACAAACGCGTGGCATCCCCCGCTATGATTTCCAACCTTCCGCAACCGAGCCCCCTCGGCCCCTGCCAAACCACATCTGAAGCATAGAGGCCAACAGCCGCCACTTGCCACTCTGGCCGAGCGCCAGCCTGCGCAATCAAGGGCACCCCGGACTGTCAGAATTCCGCCCTTGGCTTTCAGTTTTCGCTTCCCCCACCATGGCCCAAGCCCCCGTCTGGCTCACCTACGGATTCACCTACCTGGCCGCGGCCGTGATTGCCGTGCCCATCGCCCGCGCGCTCGGCCTGGGCGCCATCATCGGCTACCTGGCGGCGGGCATTGCCATAGGGCCCTGGGGCCTGGCCCTGGTGAGCAATGTGCAGGACATACTGCACTTTGCCGAGTTTGGTGTGGTGCTGATGTTGTTTCTGGTCGGCCTGGAGCTGCAGCCCAGCCGGCTGTGGAGCCTGCGCCGGCCCATCCTCGGCCTGGGCATGGCGCAGATGGCCGGCTGCGCGCTACTGCTGTGGGGCTGCGCCTGGGCCCTGGGCCTGCCCTGGCGCGTGGCACTGGTGGGGGCGCTGGGGCTGGCGCTGTCATCTACGGCGATCGCGCTGCAGGTGCTGAACGAGCGCAACCTGCTGCGCACCGACAGCGGGCAGAAGGCGTTCTCCATCCTGCTGTTCCAGGACGTGGCGGCGATCCCCATCCTGGCCCTGCTGCCGCTATTGGGCGTGGCGGCGCGGGCCGAGGCGCTGCAGCCGCATGCGCCGCTGGACCTGCTGCCCGAGGCGCTGAAGATCATCGCCGTGGTGGCCGCCATCGTGTTTGGCGGGCGCTGGGTGCTGCGGCCGCTCTTGCGCTGGATTGCAAAAAGCAAGACGCCCGAGATCTTCACCGCCGCCTCGCTGTTCCTGGTGGTGGGCATTGCCATGCTGATGCTGACCGTGGGCCTGTCGATGGCGCTGGGCGCCTTTCTGGCCGGCGTGCTGCTGGCCGACAGCGAGTACCGGCGCGAGCTGGAGACCGACATCGAGCCCTTCAAGGGCCTGCTGCTGGGCCTGTTCTTCATTGCCGTGGGCATGAGCATCGACTTTGGCGTGATCGCGCACCACCCCTTCGCCATGCTGGGCCTGCTGCTGGGCTTTCTGGCCATCAAGGCGGCGGTGATCTGGCTGCTGGCACGCGTGACCGCCATGGCCTACCAGGAGCGCCCGCTGTTCACGCTGCTGCTGGCCCAGGGCGGCGAGTTCGCCTTCGTGGTGTTCCAGTCCGGCGCCACGTTCGGCGCCATTGCGCCGGACCACGCCTCGCTGCTGATAGGCGCGGTGGCGCTGTCCATGCTGATGGGCCCGTTGCTGCTGGTGTGGCTTGACCGCGTGCTGCTGCAGCGCCACGCCACGCTCCAAAGCGCGCCGCAGGCCCAGGAGATTTCCGAGCCGCAGAGCGCGCCGGTGATCATTGCGGGCTTCGGGCGCTACGGCCAGATCGTGGCGCGCATGATGCTGGCCCAGGGCGTGCCGGCCACGGTGCTGGACCACAGCGTGGAGATGCTGGAGGTGGCCCACACCTTTGGCTACCGCGTGTTCTACGGCGACGCGACGCGCGTGAACCTGCTGCGCATGGCGGGTGCGCAGCAGGCCCGCATCCTGGTGGTGGCGGTGGATGCGCCGGAGCAGTCCCTCAAGATCGTGCAGCTGGCGAAAAAGCATTTCCCGCACCTGCACATCGTGGCCCGCGCGCGCGACGTGACGCATTGGCACGCGCTGCGCGACCTGGGCGTGCAGCATGTGGAGCGCGAGCTGTTCGAGTCCAGCCTGCGCACGGCGCGCACGGTGCTGGAGCTCACCGGCCTGTCGCAGGCCGACGCCGACGCCCTGGCCGAGCGCTTTCGCGCCCACAACATCGCCCTGTCCGAGCGCATGTACGAGCACCACAACGACCGCGAGGCCATGATCGCCGTCGCCAGGCAGGGGCGCCAGCAGCTGGTGGAGCAGCTGGCCAAGGAGCGCCAGGAGCGCATGGCCGCGGCCGAGGCCGGCAGCGGGCTGACGCCGGACAAGCCGCAGCCCGGCAAATCTTCATAAGAAAAACGGCTGTAGCGCCCATTAAACGTGCGCTATAAGCTCTTATATTTATAGTGACATGATCAATCGACCGTGGCACCCGAATCCTTCACCACCTTGCCCCATTTGGCCGTCTCGGCCTTGATGAAGGCGGCAAACTGCTCGGGCGTCTCGGCCACCACGTCGCCGCCCTGCTCGGCGATCTTCTTCTTCACGTCGGGCTGGTTCAGCACCTTGACCAGGGCGGCATTGAGCCTGTCCAGCACGGGCTTCGGAGTTGCCGCGGGGGCGAACAGGCCGAACCAGGACATGGCCTCGTAGCCGGGCACGCCGGCCTCGGCGATGGTGGGTATGTCAGGCAGCTCGGGCGAGCGCTTGGCCGTGGTCACGGCGATGGGGCGCAGCTTGCCCGAGCGCACATGCTGGATGGCTGACGGCATGTTGTCGAACATGATGGCGATCTGCCCACCCAGCAGGTCGGTCATGGCCGGGGCGCTGCCCTTGTAGGGCACATGCAGCAGGTCGGTGCCGGTCATGCTCTTGAACAGCTCGCCCGACACATGGGGCGAGGCTCCGCTGCCCGGCGAGCCGTAGGTCACCTTGCCCGGGTTGGCCTTGGCGTAGGCGATCAGCTCCTTGACGGTCTTGTAGGGCTGGCTGGGGTGGGCCACCAGCAGATTCGGCACCGTGGCCACGCGCGAGATGGGCGCGAAGTCCTTCACCGGGTCAAAGGGCATCTTCTTGTACAGCGCCTGGTTGATGGCGTGCGTGCCCACCGTGCCCATGAACAGCGTGTAGCCGTCCGCCGGCGCCTTGGCCGCCAGCGAGGCGCCGATGTTGCCACCGGCGCCGGCGCGGTTGTCCACCACGAAGGGCTGGCCCAGCTCGGTGCCAAGGCCCTGGCCGACGATCCGCGCCAGGATGTCGGTGGTGCCGCCGGGGGCGAACGGCACGACGATGGTCACCGGCTTGGCCGGGTAGTTCTGCGCCAGCGCGCCCAGGGGCAAGGCGGCGGCGGCCAGGCCGGCCAGCAGGCTGCGGCGGGTGATGCGTATCGGGGTCATCCTGTGTCCTTTTTCTGTCGGCAATGGTCGGGCGTCAAACGCGTTCAAGGATCACGGCGATGCCCTGGCCCACGCCTATGCACATGGTGCACAGCGCGTATTTGCCGCCCAGCGTGTGCAGCTGGCTCACGGCGGTGGTCGCCAGGCGCGCGCCCGATGCACCCAGCGGGTGGCCCAGGGCGATGGCGCCGCCCCACTGGTTGACGCGCCGGTCGTCGTCGGCAAGATCCAGGTCGCGCAGCACGGCCAGGCCCTGGGCTGCAAAAGCCTCGTTGAGCTCGATCACGTCCATCTGCGCCAGGCTCAATCCGGTGAGCTCGAGCACCTTGCGCACGGCCGGCGCCGGGCCAAAGCCCATGATGCGTGGCGCCACGCCGGCCACGGCCATGCCGACCACGCGGGCGCGCGGCGTCAGGCCGTAGGCCTTGGCGGCCTCTTCGTTGGCCAGCAGCAGGGCGCAGGCGCCGTCGTTCACGCCAGATGCGTTGCCGGCCGTCACCGTGCCGTCAGGCCGCACCACGCCCTTGAGCTTGGCCAGCGCCTCCATGGTGGTGGCACGCGGGTGCTCGTCCTGGCTGACGATGATGGGGTCGCCCTTTTTCTGCGGGATATGCACGGGCACGATCTCCTGCGCCAGGTGGCCGGCAGCAATCGCCGCGGCGGCCTTTTGCTGGCTGGCCAGGGCCATGCGGTCCTGGGCCTCGCGCTCAATCTGGAAGTCGTCGGCCACGTTCTCGGCCGTCTCGGGCATGGAATCGACGCCGTAGTGCTGCTTCATCAGCTTGTTGATGAAGCGCCAGCCAATCGTCGTGTCGTACACGGCGTTGCTGCGGCTGAAGGCGCTCTCGGCCTTGGGCATGACGAAGGGCGCGCGGCTCATGCTCTCCACGCCGCCGGCGATCATCAGCCGTGCCTCGCCCGCCTTGATGGCGCGCGCCGCCGTGCCCACGGCGTCCAGGCCCGAGCCGCACAGGCGGTTGATGGTGCCGCCAGGCACCGCGATCGGCAGGCCCGCCAGCAGGGCCGCCATGCGCGCCACGTTGCGGTTGTCCTCGCCGGCCTGGTTGGCGCAGCCGTAGAGCACGTCGTTCACCGCCTTCCAGTCCACGCCGGGGTTGCGCTCCATCAGCGCCTTGATGGGTATGGCCCCCAGGTCGTCGGTGCGCACGCCGGCAAGGGCGCCGCCGTAGCGGCCGAAGGGGGTGCGGATGGCGTCGCAGATAAAGGCTTGGGTCATGTTGTCTCCTGTGAGGTGATTTAAAAAAGAGAGCTGCTTGCGCTTATCCAGCAAGCGTTACAGCCATATTTAATGCTTATTGCCGTATCGGCAGGCCGACGATGCTTTCCAGCTCGGCATGCGTCAGGCCCGGCACGGTGTCGATCAGCCGCAGACCATCGGGTGTGCATTCCAGCGTGCATAAATCGGTGTAGATGCGCTTCACGCAGGCCAGGCCGGTGAGGGGGTAGCTGCACTCCTCAACCACCTTGCACTCGCCGGTCTTGGTGAGCAAATCCATCATCACCCAGGTAGCCTTGGCGCCCACGGCCAGGTCCATGGCGCCGCCTACGGCGGGGATGGCGCCCGGCTCGCCCGTGCTCCAGTTGGCCAGGTCGCCCGTGCTGCTCACCTGAAACGCGCCGAGCACGCAGATGTCCAGATGGCCGCCGCGCATCATGGCGAAGCTGTCGGCATGGTGAAAAAAGCTGCCACCGGGCAGCAGCGTGACGGGCTGCTTGCCGGCGTTGGTCAGGTCGTAGTCCTCCTGGCCCGCTGCCGGGGCCGGGCCCATGCCCAGGATGCCGTTCTCGGAATGCAGCACCACCTCGCGCCCGGCCGGCAGGTGGTTGGCCACCAGGGTGGGCTGGCCTATGCCCAGGTTCACATAGGCGCCGTCGAAAATGTCCTGGGCCACGCGCTGGGCCAGCTCGGTTTTGCTTCGTTTTTGATAGTTGCTCACGCTTGTATCTCCTGCGCTCTACTGGTCTTATTCCTTGATACCACCGGCCTTGGTGGCGACGCGAGGCACCTTGACCACCTGGCTGACGAAGATGCCGGGCGTGACCACGGCCTCGGGGTCCAGCTCACCCAGCTCCACGATCTCATGCACCGTGGCCACGGTGAATTGGGCGGCCATGGCGCACACCGGGCCGAAGTTGCGCGCCGACATGCGGTAGGTCAGGTTGCCCCAGCGGTCGCCCTTCTCCGCCTTGACCAGGGCCACGTCGCCGTAGATCGGGTACTCCAGCACATAGTGCTTGCCGTTGATCTCGCGCGTCTCCTTGCCCTTGGCCAGCTCGGTGCCATAGGCCGTGGGGCAGAAGAAGGCGCCTATGCCGGCGCCAGCGGCGCGCATGCGCTCGGCCAGGTTGCCCTGGGGCACGAGTTCCAGCTCGATCTTGCCGGCGCGGTAGAGCTCGTCAAACACCCAGCTGTCGGCCTGGCGCGGAAAGCTGCAGATGATCTTGCGCACCTGGCCACTCTTCAAAAGCGCCGCCAGTCCCGCATCGCCATTGCCGGCGTTGTTGTTGACCACCGTGAGCTCGCGCGCGCCGTGGGCGATCAGGCCGTCTATCAGCTCGATCGGGTTGCCCGAGGTGCCAAAGCCGCCTATGAGTACCGTAGCGCCGTCCTTGACGCCAGAGAGCGCCTGGGCAACCGAGTCCGCAATCTTGTTGATCATGTCTTGCCGTGGTGAAGAAAAAAGAAAGGCCGGCCCGAGTCCGACACAATATGTTCGAATATCGAACTTTTGTTCGTATAATGAATTCTAGGACAAATGGCCATGCTTGACACCCCCCTTTCCGTAAGTACTACCCACAAACCTGGCGACAGCTATGTGCAGTCGTTTGCGCGCGGCCTGGAGGTGATCCGCTCCTTCAACGCCAGCGCGCCGCAGCAGACGCTCAGCGAGGTGGCGGCGCGCACCGGCCTGACACGCGCCGGCGCCCGGCGCATCCTGCTGACTCTGCAAACCCTGGGCTATCTGGAGAGCGACGGGCGCCTGTTCCGCCTCACGCCGCGCATCCTGGATCTCGGGTTTGCCTACCTCAGCTCCACCCCCATCTGGGATCTGGCCGAACCCATGATGGAAGCGCTGACCGAGCGCGTGCACGAGTCCTGCTCGGCCGCCGTGCTCGACGGGCTGGACATCGTCTATGTGCTGCGCATACACACGCACAAGATCATGAGCACCAACCTGGCCGTGGGCTCGCGCCTGCCGGCCTTCTGGACGTCGATGGGCCGGGTGCTGCTGGCGGCCCTGCCCGAGGAAGACCTGCACGCACGCCTGGCCGCCCTGCCGCGCCAGGCCTTCACGCGCCACACGGCGCTGGACGACCAGGTGCTGCTGGCGCGCATCACCCAGGCGCGCCAGCAGGGCTGGTGCCTGGTCGACCAGGAGCTGGAGGAAGGCCTGATCTCCGTCGCCGCGCCGCTCAAGAACCGCGCCGGCCAGGTGGTGGCGGCCCTCAACATCAGCGGCCAGGCAAACCGCACCAGCACCGAGATGCTGCGCGAGCAGCTGCTGCCCGAGCTGCTGGCCACGGCGCAGGCCATCTCGCGCACCGTGGGCCTGCGCCGCGCATAGCGGGCCAGCGTGCTAGGCTGACGCCCATGTTCAACCCCACCCAAGCCGATGTGCGGCGCTTTTTCTGCGCCGCCCACGCCAAGCAGCAGGCCGGCGGGCCCATGGAGGCCATAGAGACCCTGGCCGGCCTGTGGATCGCCGAGCACCCCGAGTACCACGCCGATCTGGCCGATGCCGACGCCGCCGTGGCGCGCAACTACGACGAGACGCCCACGCGCACGAATCCGTTTTTGCACCTGTCCATGCACCTGTCGATCAGCGAGCAATGCAGCATCGACCAGCCGCGCGGCATACGCCAGGCCGTTGAGTTGCTCAGCCGCCGCCTGGGTTCGCTGCACGACGCCCACCATGCGGCCATGGAATGCCTGGGACAAATGCTGTCGGATGCCCAGCGCGCCGGCCGCTCACCTGATGGCCAGGCCTATATCGCCTGCGTCCAGCGCCGAGCCACGCGCGACTGAAGCGCCCGCCCGCCCGGCGTGGCCTGGGGCCGGTCATGCGGGTAGACCAGCAGGTCGCAGTCCGCGTGACCGAGCAAATGCCGCAGCATGCCGCCCTGCAGCCAGTCGCCCAGCCAGCGGCGGCGCTGCTGCGTCAGCGCCACCAGATCCGCCCCCGAGCGGTGCTGCTGCACCGCCAGTTGCCGCGCCTTGTCGTCCACACCCTGGCCCAGCTTCAGTCCGACGCGGTTGCGCCGCGCATCGAACACATCGGACAGGCGCACGCGTCGCCCGTGCATGCGCCGGCGCAGCTCGTCGCGCAGGCCATGCGCCAGCTCGGCCACGCAGGGCCCGCTTCGATCGCCCAGGCGGGCGCGGTGAAACAGCTCCACGGCTGCGGCCTCGTCCAGCGCGCCCGCAAAGTGCACCAGGGCCTGGGACTGAGGCCAGGCATCCATCTTCACCAGCACATGGCGATAGGCACCGCGCGTGGCCCGTTGCACCACCAGCACCGGACAAGGGCTGGCGCGCAGCACCTGCGACAGCATGTCGCCGCGCCACATGGCCGCCACGCCCGCCGCCAAGGAGTGGCCAAGCACCAGCAGGTCGGCACCAGCTGCCGCGTGCAGGATGCGCTGCACCAGGCCAGCACCGCCATGGGCCAGGGCCTTGACCACGATGCCATGGCGGCGCGCCAGCTGGCGTGCCAACTGCTCCAGCCGCGCCTGCGGATCCACATGCTTCACATCAGGCCCGGCGCTGCCATGCAGCAGGTGCAGCTCGGCCTTGTGCTCGGCAGCCAGCAGGGCCGCGCGCGCGACGGCCTGCTCGGCGCTGGGGGAAAAATCGGTGAGGGCTACAAGGGTCTGAAGGCGCATGGTGCATGTCTCCTGTCTGGTCATGGAGGGCAGCGGCCAAGCCAGGGCCGCCGGCGGGGCGTCATCGACTGATAGGGATGTGGCGCCAGCACAAGGCTGCACGGCACACCCATGTGGTGAGCCCGGCGGTCTGCGAGACGCTGATCAGGAGGGGAGCCGCCGGGCCTGCAGATGCGGGGCCGGCGCGGCGGGTTTCAACATGACTTGCCTGTGCATGGCGCGCGCCATCGCGGCGACTGCCGAGGCATGCCGCGCGATTCGCACACAGGAAGAGGAAACCAGAAAACGCATGGGCGTCATTATAGAAAATAACCACTTTATCGACAAGGATTTCACTACTATCCCTGCCAGATTAAAGCCGGCATTTGACAAACCCGTAAATGTCGCCATCGCTGGCTTGCAGATACAAAAAAGCCCGCCAGTGGCGGGCTGGTTTGCGGCGCCGGCCGGCGTCAACGAAAACGCGCCTCCGGGACGAATTGCAAGTTGGTGTCGAGCGAGCCAACATAGCCCGCCAGCGCCTTCAACTCGGCATTCGTGAATTGCTTGGCAATGCCCGCCATGATGGCGTTGGAACGACCAAAGTAGGCACCCGAACCGTCCTTGTACTGCCTGAGGGCCACGTACAGATAGTCGGCGTACTGCCCGGCTATTTGGGGGTAGGAGGGGTCGATGGGCTTGGCGAAGTTCTCGCCATGGCAGGACACGCAGGCGCCCTTTTGCAGCAGCTGCGCCACCTGGGCATTGGGCTCACGCGCGGGCTGGGCTTGCAGCTCTGTCGCCCTGCCATGGCCGGAATAGTAGGCGGCAACATCTGCCATGTCCTGCTCGGTCAGGCTGTCGGCGATGGCGCGCATGGAGGGGAACTTGCGCTCGCCCTTTTTATAGGCCTCCAGCGCCGCGGTGATGTACTTCGCGTCCTGCCCGCCGATCTTGGGCACCTTGTAGACCTCTGGAAAATTCGCCTGGTAGCCCGATATGCCATGGCAGCCTATGCACATGGCCACCTTGCCGGCACCGGCCTTGGCGTCACCCTTGGGCTCCTCGGCATGGAGCAAACCGGTCGCACAAGCGACGGACAGGCCGAATACGGTGGTCAGTAGTTTTTTCATTTTGCGCGCACAATCAAACGATTGGTTGTCTCCGCGATCTCTATCGCAAACGATTATAGGCAGCGGCTGTCAAGCCTTTTCATCAACGATTTCCCTATTACCGGCCCATGAAATTCCAAGGCTCTGAAAACTACGTCGCCACGCAAGACCTGATGCTGGCCGTCAACGCCGCCATCAAACTGCAGCGCCCGCTGCTCGTCAAGGGCGAGCCCGGCACGGGCAAGACCATGCTGGCCGAGGAGGTGGCGCAGGCGCTGAACATGCCCCTGCTGCAGTGGCACATCAAGAGCACCACCAAGGCGCAACAGGGCCTGTACGAGTATGACGCGGTGAGCCGCCTGCGCGATTCGCAGCTGGGCGACGAGCGCGTCAAGGACATCCACAACTACATCGTCAAGGGCGTGCTGTGGCAGGCCTTCACGGCCGAGCAGCCGGTGGCGCTGCTCATCGACGAGATCGACAAGGCCGACATCGAGTTTCCCAACGACCTGCTGCGCGAGCTCGACCGCATGGAGTTCTACTGCTACGAGACGCGCGAGATGGTGCGTGCCAAGCACCGGCCGCTGGTGTTCATCACCTCGAACAACGAAAAAGAGCTGCCCGACGCCTTCTTGCGCCGCTGCTTCTTCCACTACATCAAGTTCCCCGAGGCCGAGACGATGAAGAAGATCGTCGATGTGCACTTTCCCACGCTCAAGAGCGAGCTGCTCACGGCGGCCATGAAGACCTTCTACGACGTGCGCGGCCTGCCGGGGCTGAAGAAAAAGCCCTCGACCAGCGAGCTCATCGACTGGCTCAAACTGCTGGTGGCCGAGGAGATCCCGCTCGAAGCCCTGCAAAGCGCGGACAACAAGGTCAGCGTGCCGCCGCTGGTGGGCGCGCTGCTGAAGAACGAACAGGACGTGAGCCTGTTCGAAAAGCTGGTCTTCATGAACCAGCGCAACCGCTGACCGGGGCCGCGACATGAGTGCCACACAACGCTTGCTGCTGGAAGGTCTGTCCGACGCCGTGGGCTTCGTCGGCGGCGCGCTCGCCGGCTATGGCCTGGGCCTGCTGCTGGGCATGGACATCTTTGACCAGGGCTATGGCTCGGCCAGCATCCTGGGCATTGCCCTGGTGGGTCTGGGCGGCGGGCTGGGCCTGCGCCTGGCGCGGCGCTGGCGCGCGGCGCGCATGACGGCAAGGCAGGGGGCGCAGCCATGAGCTTTGTCGAGCCCGTCACCCTGCGCCGGGGCGGCCTGTTGCTGGAGCCGCTGGCGCTGTCGCACGAGGAAGGTCTGCGCCAGGCCGCTGCCGACGGCGAGCTGTGGCGCATACGCGTGACCAGCGTGCCCGAGCCGCAGGACACGCGCACCTATATCGAGGCCGCGCTGCAGGGCCGCGCCGAGGGCCAGCGCTTCGCCTTCGCCGTGATCGACGAGGCCAGCGGCCGCGTGCTGGGCAGCACCAGCTACCACGACATATTGCCCGCCGTGCGCCGCGTGGAGATTGGCTACACCTGGTACGCCAAGAGCGTGCAGCGCAGCCATGTCAACACCACGGCCAAGCTCTTGATGATGGGCCATGCCTTCGAGCAGCTGCAATGCCATGTCGTGGGGTGGCGCACGGACAATTTCAACTTCGCCTCGCAACGCGCCATAGAACGCCTGGGCGCCAGGAAAGACGGCGTGATCCGCGGCCATGCGCTGCGCCGCGACGGCACCATTCGCGACACGGTGATGTACAGCATGCGTGCGGGTGAATGGCCCGAGGCACGCGCGCAGTTGCTCTATTTTTTGAAGCAGCATGCGCGCACCACGTAAGCGATAGAGGCCAATTTAATGCTGATCGACTTCTTCTACACCCTGCGCGCGGCCAAGCTGCCCGTGTCCGTCAAGGAGTTCATGGGCCTGCTCGAGGCGCTTCAGGCCGGCGTGGTCGGCCCCCACTCCGACGATGCCTGGAGCCTGGACGACTTCTACTACCTGGCGCGCACCGCGCTGGTCAAGGACGAGAAGCATTTCGACAAGTTCGACCGCGCCTTTGCGGCCTACTTCAAGGGCGTGGAGATGCTGGCCGATTTCACCAAGGAAATCCCCGCCGACTGGCTGCGCAAAATGCTCGAGCGCGAGCTGACGCCCGAGCAAAAGGCCGCCATCGAGAAGATGGGCTGGGACGAGCTGATGGAGACGCTGAAGAAACGCCTGGAGGAACAAAAGGGCCGGCACGAGGGCGGCAACAAGTGGATAGGAACGGGCGGCACCAGCCCCTTCGGCCATGGCGGCTACAACCCGCAGGGCATACGCATAGGCGGCGCCGGCAAGAACAAGAGCGCCGTCAAGGTCTGGGAGCAGCGCGCCTACCGCGACTACGACGACCAGCAGGAGCTGGGCACGCGCAACATCAAGGTGGCGCTGCGCCGCCTGCGCAAGTTCGCGCGCGAGGGCCATGAGCTGGAGCTCGACCTGCCCGACACCATTCGCGCCACGGCCGCCAACGCCGGCTACCTGGACATCAAGATGGTGCCCGAGCGCCACAACAACGTGAAGGTGCTGCTCTTGATGGACGTGGGCGGCACCATGGACGAGCATATCCAGCGCGTGGAAGAGCTCTTTTCAGCGGTGAAAAGCGAGTTCAAGCACCTGGAGTTCTATTACTTCCACAACTGCGTCTACGACTTCATGTGGAAGAACAACCGCCGCCGCTTTGCCGAGAAGTTTCCGACCTGGGACATCATCCGCAAGTACAACAAGGACTACAAACTGATCTTCGTGGGGGATGCCACCATGAGCCCCTACGAGATCCTGCAGCCCGGCGGCAGCGTGGAATACAACAACGAGGAGCCGGGCGCCGAATGGCTGCAGCGCCTGACGCATGCCTTCCCCAAGTTCGCCTGGATCAACCCCGAGCCCCAGGGCGTATGGCAGTACCGGCAAAGCATTTCCATCATCCAGCAGCTGATGGGGAGCAGGATGTATCCGCTGTCGCTCAAGGGCCTGGAAGACACCATGCGGCTTTTGTCAAAATAGCCCCATGTTCCACATGCGCACAACGCCGGCCCGGTGGCCGGCGTTGCTTTTTCTGACCCTGGCCCTGGCCGTACTGCCGGCCTGCGGCACGCTGCAGGGCGCGCCTGGCGCCGACCCCTCCGAACCCCAGGCCGAGCGCGACGCCTTCACGCTCGACATCCAGGCCGAGGATGACGCCATCCGCGACTATCTTGGCCGGCACCTGGAGCTGCAGCGCTTTCGCCAGCTGCCCGACCTGCAGGCCCAGGAACTGGCGCGCCTGCTGCAGGTGGCCGACGCCAACGCGCGCGAGCTGCTGGCCACGCTGGGCTACTTCAGCCCTGAGATCACGCTGCAGCTGCAGGACAAGCCCACGCCGGCCAAAGATGAACCCGCGCAAACCGTGCGCCTGGCGGTACAACCCGGCCCACGCACGCAAGTCGAGAGCGTGGACATCGCCATCGCCCATGCCGACACCCCCGACCTCAAGCGCCGCCAGGCCCAGCTGCAGCGCAACTGGGGCCTGCCCGAGGGCGAGCCCTTCACCCAGCAGGCCTGGGACGAGGCCAAGGCCCAGGGCCTGCGCAGCCTGCAGGCGCGCCGCTACCCCCAGGCGCGCCTTGCCGAGAGCCGCGCCGACATAGCCGCCGACAGCGCCCAGGCGCGCCTGTCGGTGCAGTACGACAGCGGCCCCGCCTACCGCTTCGGGCCGCTGCAGATCCGCGGCGGCGAGCGTTACGACAGCGTGGGCCTGGCCCGCGTCGCCCTGCTGCCCACGGGCCAGGACTACCGCGAAAGCCAGCTGCTCGACGCCCAGCAGCGCCTGGCCGCCAGTGGCTACTACGACGCCGTGTTCCTGACGCTGGACAGCGACGCCGGCGACCCACAGGCCGCACCCGTCATCGCCCAGGTGCGCGATGCGCCGCTGCAAAAACTGGTGTTCGGCGTCGGCATCTCCACCGACAGCGGCCCGCGCCTGTCCATGGACCATAGCCACAACCGGTTGCCGGCCTTAAGCTGGCGCGCCGTCAGCAAGCTGGCACTGGACAACAAGCGCCGGCTCGTCGCCAGCGACTGGACGGCCCTGCCCTCGGCCAGCGGCTGGCGCTGGTTCAGCGGCGCACAGCTGCAGCGCGAGAGCACCGGCAGCTTCGAGGTGAACAGCACACGCCTGCGCGCCGGGCGCACGCAAAACACCGACCACATCGACCGCAGCTATTACCTGCAGCACGACACCGCCGACAGCCAGGGCATAGGGGCGCCGGCCTCCAGCAGCGCCATCAGCGCCAACTTCGGCTGGACGGGGCGCTACTTCAACAACAATAACGCCCCCACGCGCGGCTGGGGCCTGGCCGGCGAGATCGGACTGGGCAGCACGCTGCGGCCGGCGCGCGACCCGTTTGTGCGCACGCAGCTGCGCTGGCAGTCCTTCATTGACCTGGGGCGCGTGGATCTGGGCAACAAGGTGCGCCGCGCCAGCCGCCTGTCGCTGCGCGTGGAGGGCGGCGCCGTGCTGGCGCGCGCCGATGCCGACATTCCCGTGACCCAGCTGTTCCTGACCGGCGGCGACACCACCGTGCGCGGCTATGGCTACCGCAGCATAGGCGCCGGCATCAACAACGGCCAGACCTATGGCGGCCGCTACATGACGGTGGCCAGCGCCGAATGGCAGCGCCCCATCGTGCTGCGCGGCAACCGCACCGACTTTGAAAGCGCCGTGTTCATCGACGCCGGCGCCGTGGCCGACAAGCCCGGAGAGCTGAGCGCCCGCGTCGGCCTGGGCGCCGGCCTGCGCTGGCGCAGCCCCGTGGGCCCGCTGCAGGCCGACCTGGGCTACGGCCTGCAGTCGCACGAGCTGCGCCTGCACCTGCGCCTGGGCTATACCTTTTGACAATGAGCCCCGGCCACCACCCCAACCCCTTCGCCGCAGCTGCTGCGCCACGCCCGCAGCCCACACCGCCGCGCCGCAGCCACCGGGTGCTGCTGGCGCTGGAGCTGCTGCTGGCCACGGCCCTGGCCTTGCTGCTGGCGCTGTGGTGGTGGGCCGGCAGCAGCGGCTCGCTGGCCAGCACGCTGTCGCGCGCCACGCACTACCTGCCCGAGGGGCAGAGCCTCGAAACCCGCGAGGTGACGGGCTCACTGCGCGCGGGCGGGCGCATCGGCTGGCTGCGCTGGAGCAGCCCCACGCTGACCGTCGAGGTGCAGGATGCACGAATCGCCTGGCGCCTGTCTCCGTTGCTGCGTAGGCAGCTACAATTTTCAGAGCTTCAGGCCACACAGCTCACCCTCACACCCCAGGGCGAGGCCAGCAGCGAACCGCCCGAGCCGCTGCAGCAACTGCTGCTGCCGCTGCAGGTGGAGCTGCCCTTTGCCTTTGAGCGCATCACCTGGGCCGGCGCCAGCCCCGTCACCATCGAAGGCCTGGCCGGCAACTACCGCTACGACGGCACGCAGCACCGGCTGGAGGTGCAGCAACTCAACCTGGCCCAGGGCCGCTATGCGCTGCAGGCCCAGCTGCAGGCACGCGCCCCCATGGCCCTGACGGCCCAGCTGGACGGCAGCGTGCACACCGCCTTGCCCGGCAGCACAACGCAGCTGCAGGCGCAGGCCAGGGCACAGCTGCAGGGCAGCCTGGCAAGCGCCGCCGGGCGCCTGAACGTCACGGCGCAGCTGCGCGGCACAGGCACCGAAGGCCGCCCGCCACTGCACGCCGACCTGCAGGCCAGCCTGGCGCCCTGGGCCGGCCAGCCGCTGCTGCAGGCCACCGCCGAACTGCAGGCGCTGGACCTGGCCGCGCTGTGGCCCCAGGCGCCGCGCACGCGGCTCACCGGCAGCGCCGGCCTGGAGCCCGCAGACAACGGCTGGCGGCTGCACGCCGCGCTGCAGAACGCCGAGCCCGGCCCCTGGGATCGCCAGCGCCTGCCCTTTGACCGGCTGCAGGCGCGCGCCGGCTATGACGGCGAACAATGGACGCTTCCCGAGGCCCAGCTGCACATCGGCCAGGGCAGCGTCAGCCTGCAAGGCAGCTACCAACCGGCCACGCACGCCCTGCAGGGCCGCGCCGAGCTGCGCGCGCTGAACCCAGCCGCCCTGCACACCCTGCTGGACGCCGCCCCGTTGAGCGGCCAGGCCAGCGCCGACGGCAACCCGGACGGCGCGGTGCGCTTTGCCGCGGACCTGCGCGGCGCCACAGCCAAACGCGCGCAGGCCAAGAGCACCGCCACGCTGCGCCTGGAGCAACTGACGCTGCAAGGCCGCTGGCAGGGCGAGCAGATCGAGCTGACGCGCCTGCAGCTGAACGCCCTGCAGGCCCAGGTCACGGGCCAGCAGCTGCGCATCCACACGGCCGCCCCCGCGCTGCAGGGCCGGCTGCAGGCCCAGCTGCCCGGCGCCACGGCGCAGTTCGACGGCCAGCTTGCGCCGCACGGCGGCCAGGGCCGGATCAGCCTGCGCCTGGCCGACGCGCAGCGTACCCAACGCTGGCTGCAGGCCCTGCCTGGCCTGGGCGCCGTGACCGAGGGCTGGAGCCTTCATGGCAACGCCGAGCTGCAGGCCGACTGGCGCGGCGGCTGGCAAACGCTGCAGCAGCAGCTACAGGCGGCCGGCCTGCTGGCCGGCGCGCCAGCCAAGGGCGCAAACACCGCAGACGGCTTTGAGCTGCAGGCCCGCTTGAGCGCGCCACGCCTGCAGGCCACGCGCGCCGCGCAGGCAGGCGCCGCGCCCCTCACGCTGGAACTGCTGCGCACCAGCGCCAGCCTGGGCGGCCAGCTCGCCCAGGCCCGGCTGCAGTGGGACGGCGAGCTGCGCCAGCGCAGCGACGCCGCCCAGCCCGAGCTGCGCGCCCAGCTGCAGCTGCAGGCCCAGGCCGGCAGCAGCGGCGCCGGCCGCTGGCAGGCGCAGATCACCAGCCTGCAGCTGCAGGCGGGCGCCAGCGGCCAGCCCGGGCCCTGGACGCTGCGCCTGGCCAACGCCCTGAGCCTGGAGCTGCGCCAGTCGCCCCAGCTGGCGCTGCAGGCCAGCGCCGGCCAGGCCAGCATCCAAGGCCCGGCCGCTGGCGCGGTACAGCTGCACTGGCAACCGCTGAGCTACGCACAGGGCGCCCAGGGCCCGTCCCGGCTGCGCAGCCAGGGCGAGCTGACCGGCCTGCCCCTGGCCTGGGTCAATGCCTGGCGCGTCGATGGCCAGCCGGCCCTCACGCGCCTGGGCCTGGCCGGCAACCTGGTGCTGAACGCCGCCTGGGACGTGGACGCCGGCGACCAGCTGCGCGCCAGCGCCCGCCTGCAGCGCGCCAGCGGCGACCTGAGCATCCTCGCCGGCGACCTGGACGCGCCCACCCTGGTGCACAGCAGCGGCCAGGGAACCAGCACGGTACAGGCGCCGGGCGGCACACCCGCCGGCCTGCGCCAGGCCGAGCTCACGCTGAGCGCCGACGGCGACGCGCTGCGCGCCCAGCTGGCCTGGGACAGCGAACGCGCCGGCCGCGTGCAGGCCGAAGGCCAGACCCGCCTGAGCCACGGCGCGGGCGGCTGGGCCTGGCCCGAGGACGCCCCGCTGGCCGCCAGCGTGCGCGCCGAGCTGCCCGACCTGGGCCTGTGGTCCACGCTGGCGCCGCCCGGCTGGCGCGTGCGCGGCAGCTTGAGCGCCGACGCGCGCCTGTCCGGCACGCGCGCCGCGCCGCGTTGGAGCGGGCAGCTCGCGGCCGACCAGTTTGGCGTGCGCTCGCTGCTCGACGGCGTGGATCTGCGTGATGGCCGCCTGCGCGCCACGCTGCAGGGCGAGCGGCTCACGATCACTGAACTGCTGCTGCATGGCGGGCGCGGCAGCCGCGCGCGCATCGCCGGCTACAGCGGCAACCGCACGGCCGCGCCGCAGGACGGCGGCCAGCTCAGCGCCAGCGGCAGCATCAGCTGGGGTGCGGCCGGCCTGGCCATGGACCTGCGCGCCAAGGCCCAGGCCCTGCAGCTGCTGGTGCGCGCCGACCGGCAGCTCAGCCTCTCGGGCGATGTGCAGGCCACGCTGCAGGGCGGGCAATTCAGGCTGCGCGGCAAGCTGACGACCGACCGTGCCACCATCCTCCTGCCCGATTCCAGCGCGCCCCGGCTGGGCAGCGACGTGGTCGTGCATTCCGCGGCGCTGGACAGGCAGCGCGCCGCGCAGGCGGAACAGGCGAAACAGGCAGGCCAGGCCGGCACCAAGGTGGAGGCCGCCCGGCCGCCCGACATCGCCATCACCCTCAACCTGGGCGACGACTTTGCGCTGCAAGGCCATGGCATCACCACGCGCCTGGCGGGCGAGCTGGACATTCGCAGCAGCGCCGCCACCGGCGGCCAGCCGCGCGTGACCGGCGAGGTGCGCACCGTGGCCGGTCGCTACCGCGCCTGGGGCCAGATGCTGGACGTGGAAAGCGGCCTGCTGCGCTTCAATGGCCCCTACGACAACCCGGCGCTGGACGTGCTGGCGCTGCGCCCCCACATCAGCGTGCGCGCCGGCGTGCAGGTCAGCGGCACGGCCCAGGCGCCGCGCGTGCGGCTGTACTCCGACCCCGCGCTGCCCGACGCCGAAAAGCTCTCCTGGGTGGTGCTGGGCCGCAGCGCCAGCGCCGGCGGCGCCGAGGCCGCCGTGCTGCAGCAGGCCGCCCTGGCCCTGCTGGGCCGCGGCGGCGGCGACCTGACCGGCGACATCGCGCGCCAGCTGGGCCTGGACGAGATCGGCGTGAAAGGCCCGCAGGCCGGCGCCGGCGCCGACGCCAGCGAAGCCGCCCTGACCCTGGGCAAGCGCCTCACCAAGGACTTGTACGTGACCTACGAGCGCAGCCTCTCGGGCGTTCTGGGCACGCTGTACATCTTCTACGACCTGTCCCGGCGCCTGCAGCTGCGCGGGCAGACGGGCATGCAAAGCGCGGTGGATCTGATCTACACCGTGCGCTATGACTGATTTTGATGAAATCGGCCCGCAGCGCACAACAGACAAGCGCAAGCAGCTATAAAAAACGCAGCAGTCACATCCCACCGGAACACCCGCGCCGCGCCCTTACAATGCGGCCCGTCCTCCCCGTAGTTCAATGGATAGAACGAGCGCCTCCTAAGCGCTAGATACAGGTTCGATTCCTGTCGGGGGGACCATCCAGCCCCACGCCAGACAACAGCGCCAGCAGCAGCGCGGCCGCCGTGTTGTGCACCAGTACCAGGGGCAGCGGCAGGCGCAGCCAGACCTGCACCAGCCCCAACACCACCAGCAGCAACGGCAACGCAACCAGCCAGGCAGCCACTGCGCGGCGCCCCAGGCGCCATGCCTGCCAGGCCAGCACCAGCAGCACCAGGGTCAGGGCCATGCCGCTCCAGCGGTGCAGCATGTGTACCAGTGCGCCTGCGGCATGGCCAGGCAGCAGGTCGCCGGCGGGCAGCGCCCAGGGATCGAGTGCCTGCCAGGAGCCGGCACGCCAATCGCAGGCCCCGAGGGCGGGGCAGCTCAGGCCCGCCTCGCCGGCACTGACCATGCCGCCAAGCGCCACCTGCGCCCAGGCCAGGGCCGTGGCCACGGCAAGCCATGCGGATGGCAGGGGCCTTGATCGGGCTGCGTCGGCATGCCCCGCCATCAAGGCCAGGCGCACGCTGAGCGCGCACATGGCAAAGCCCGCCAGCAGGTTGCCCAGCGTGACCGCGGGCAGGCGCGACGGCCCGGCCAGGACGCCCAGCAGTGCCAGAAACAGCACCAGCCCCAGCAAGCCCAGCGCCAGACGCGCCTCGGCGCGCGTTGCCACGCCCGCAGACAGGGCCAGCCCCACCATCGCCAGCACCAGCAGCAGGGTCGCCGAGGCCACCACCCTGTGACCCATGCGCGCCATGGCCACCCCCGCGCCAGCCTCTGGCAGCGTCGCGCCGACCTGCACGGCGGCGATGCCCTGGCACTGTGGCCAGGGTTCACAGCCCTGTTCCGAGCGGGACTGACGGATGAAGGCACTCAGGCTGGCGACCACCAGCATCAGGGCCGCGCACAGCCAGGCCAGGCGTTGCAATAACAGGCGCCGACGGGTTGGGGAAGCAAAAGAGAGCATGAAACAGACAGAAGGAAAGCCCCAAAGGCGCGCAGGTTGACGCAAGTCCAGCGCCAACGCCGTCAAGACCGTGGATTATTCAAATCAAGGGTTTGCCCCATTCCATATCAAGAACCTGACATGCCGGGCCAGGCGATTGTGGCATCAGGGCTGCGGGTGGGCTGTGGCAGGTGAACGGCTTTGACTGCTTCGACACCGCCAGGGGCG